>JBASCW010000001.1:0-8215 GCA_049651845.1 Burkholderiales bacterium
GCGCACGCTCGAGTGCCTGCGGCTGCCAGAGCCCCAGGTGCGCGAGGATCGCTCGCACCAGCGCCGGATCCTCGATCGGCGCAATCACCCTCATCGGGCCTTGGCACTTGGGACACACGAGCGGGTCAGCTTCGTAGACTTTGCGGATCGGCCGCGCCCAAGCCAGCTTCGCGCGGCTCGCGTACTCGCCAAGCACTTCGATGACGCCGCTGGCCGTAGTCGCCACTGCAGTGGCGCCCTTCGCCTTGCGCGCTCCGCGACTGCGGCTCGAGTACCAGCCCACGTACCTGACGAGTTGCTCGTAGCGATCGGGGATTGTGCTTGCAAAGCAGCTCCAGCCACTGGGCGCCCGGCATCACCCGGAAGTTGCGCTTGAGCCCAAGGTGCATCTTCGAGCGGTAGATCACGGTGCCCGAAGCCGCGTCGTAGCTCATCTACGCTTGCGCTCGTCGTGGCGGTGGTCGCGCTCGTGTCGCTCGCCGGCAGTGCGCACGGCCTTCTGCAAATCGTCCGGCTCTCGCCGCTGCAAGCCATGAGGCAGGAGTAGAACCGTGGCACTGATTGAAGACGATCGGGTTCGTATTCCAGGGCTTCAACCTGATTCCGAACCTGAGCACGCTCGAGAACGTGATGCTGCCGATGGAGTTCGCGGACGTCTCCCCGAACGAGCGGCGCCGGCGCGCCGGAGAGCTGCTCGCGCGGGTCGGGCTGCAGGCCCGCGCGAACCACCGGCCGGCAGAGCTCTCGGGCGGCGAGCGGCAGCGCACCGCCATCGCGCGCTCGCTCGCCAACGATCCGCCGCTCGTGCTCGCCGACGAGCCCACCGGCAACCTCGACTCGAAGACCGGAGAGATGATCTACGAGCTGCTGCGCGGAGTGTCGGCCGAGCGCACAGTGCTCGTCGTCACTCACGCCGAGCCGCTCGCGCAGATGGCCGAGCGCGTGATCCACATCAGCGACGGCAAGCTCGCAAGCGCTGAACACCAGTAATGAAAGGAGACCGAAGATGCGCAGAAGACTGTTCTTGACCGCAGCTCTCGCCGGAACGCTATTCGCACTTTCGTGGGCGGCCGCGGCGCAAGAGAAAATCGAAGGTAAGGTCCTGAGTACCAAGCTCACCGTCTGCACGTTTAAGCCCGGCGGCTGCGAAGGTACGATGGTGCTCGGGACCGCGAAGCCCGAGCAGATCACGATCAAAGTGCCGCTCGGCACGATGATCCAGAAAGGCAGCGAAACCGTCTTTCTGCCGGCGCTGCGCGGGCGCACGGTGAGCGTAACGCACGTCACAGAGAAGGGCGAGAGAATCGCGCGCTCGATTGACGTGAAGTAGGGCGTTCAACGCTCGGGCGGCGGGCCGGTCGGACGATCAGCGACAACGGTATTCGCGTCGATTTCCGCGGCCGAATACTCTATCGGCACCCATGCACCCGGTAAATGGGCGCGGCCGGCTCGAGCCACGAGCTATAGTGCCCGCCAAGCGCCGGGAACCAGCACTTCAGCCATGCTGCCTGTCAGAGCTGCCTACACACCGCAGGGAGGGGTCGCCGGACTGTTGCGGCTGGTTCTGTTCCTGGCGGCAGCGGCAACGGCAATACCGGCTCTCGCGCACAACATCAAGCTCAGCAGCTCGAAGCTCGAGCTTGCCGCCCATGGCGCGCGCGCCCATGTCGAGCTGAACGGCGCGGATCTTGAGGCCGCTGCCGGCGTCCGCCTGCTCGGACCGGACGGAAGCGTATCGGCCGAGCGGCTGAATGCGCAGCGCGACGCGGTAACCGGCTATGTGCTGAAGAATGTACAGCTCCTTAACCGCAGTACCGCGGCATGTCCCGCCCGGGTGCGCGAGCTGCAGGCGTCGCGCGAGCACGTGCTGCTGCAGGTCGAATGGATCTGCCCGCCGATGACCGGCGAGCTCGTCTACCGCGCGACGCTGTTCCACGAAGTCGATCCCGCCGCGCGTCATATGATCGTCGTCTCCTCCGGCGGGACGAGCCGGCTCGGACTGCTTTCGGTTGCAGTCCCGAGCATGACTCTTTCGGCAACGCATGCCGGAACGGGTGAAGTGTTATGGCATTACTTCGTCGCGGGACTCGAGCATATCGCCATCGGTTACGACCACATCGCTTTCCTGCTCGCAGTGATCCTGTGGGGCCGGCGCTTTTGGCCGCTGGTCGCCGTCGTCACCTCCTTTACGCTCGCCCATTCGATCACTCTCGGCCTGTCGGTGCTGGAGGTGTTCACCCTGCCCACACGGTGGGTGGAATTGCTGATCGCCGTGAGCATCATCTACGTTGCCGCCGAGAATTTCCTCTCCCGGGACATCGCCGGGCGCTGGCGGCTGACATTTTTCTTCGGCTTGCTGCACGGCTTTGGTTTTGCCGCCGCGCTGCGCGAGTACGGCCTTCCGACGCAGTCATTGGCCGCGGCGCTCGCGGCGTTCAACGTCGGCGTCGAGGCGGGACAGCTGGCGATCGTGCTGGCGGCCATCGTTGCGTTCGCCGGCATGCGCAGGGTGGCGCTCGTACTGCCGCGCATGCGCTGGGAAATGCTTGAGGCACGCGCCGGTCAGGTGATTTCCGGGTCGATACTGGCGCTTGGCGTTTACTGGCTCGGCGAGCGATTCTGGGCATGACGCGGTTCTTGAAACGGACTTGAGGGCTGGCAGAAGTGGTTGACACGTCGAGGTCGTTCCGGTGTAGGCTGGCGCCTCTCAGGGAGCACCCCCGCGTTCCTGATCACAGGGGAGGAACAACATGCGCAAATCCATCCACCTGCTGCTGGCGGCGGTCGTGTTCGCTCCCCTTTCGGCGCAAGCGGACACGACGGACGTC
This sequence comes from Burkholderiales bacterium, assembly GCA_049651845.1. GTDB lineage: Bacteria > Pseudomonadota > Gammaproteobacteria > Burkholderiales > SG8-39 > RBG-16-66-20. The sequence continues at coordinate 2,829 of JBASCW010000001.1, forward strand.
AAGACCCAGTCTATCGTTGCAGTCAAGAAGAAGGGCGCGCATTGCACCGGCGACCCGAACTGTTTTAACCGCTACCACCCGGAAATCAAGCCGGTGGCTCGGGCAAAGCCCGGCCAGTTGATTCGTTTCGAGACGCGCGACGCGCTCGACTCGACACTGAACCTGAAGTCCCAGCCGAAAGACGTCACGGCCGTCGACCTGAACCTTGTTCATCCGCTGACCGGGCCGGTGCACATCGAGGGCGCGAAGCGCGGCGACGTGCTGGCGATCACGCTCGTCGACATCGAGCCCGACCAGTACGGCTACACCACTGTCGTCCCGGGCTTCGGCTTCCTGCGCGACCTGTTTCCCAATCCTTATATCGCGAACTGGAAGCTGACGCGGCTCGAGGCGCGCTCGGACCAGATTCCCGGGGTGGCGATCCCGTTCAACGGCTTCATGGGCACGGTCGGCGTCCTGCCCGGACCGCAGGAAACCGAAGCTTGGGTGAAGCGCGAAACGGAGCTCGGCAAGGCTGGCGGCATAGCGCTGCCGCCGGAGCCGAAGGGCGCGCTGCCGGCCGACGTTTGCGGCGTCAACGGCAAGTTCAAGGACCAGTGCCTGCGCACCATTCCGCCGCGCGAGAACGGCGGCAATATGGATATCAAGCAGATGGTGGTGGGAACGACCTTGCTGGTGCCGTGCTTCATCGACGGTTGCGGCCTGTTCGTCGGCGACGTCCATTACGCGCAAGGCGACGGCGAAGTCGCCGGCACCGCGATCGAGATGGGGGCGAAAGTGACGGTGCGCACCGCGATCCGCAAGGGTATGGGCTCGCTGGTGAAGACCCCCCATTTCGAGGGCGGCTCGCAGCTGAAGCAACTCGAGCCGGATGCGTTCTACGCGACCGTCGGCTACCCCCTGAAAAACGCCGGGGAGATCCCGCCCTATACGACCTATCTTGACTCCAAGAAGATCGCGCCGCTGACCAACCTCTCCGAAGACCTGACGCTGGCGGCACGCAATGCGCTGATTCACATGATCGACTATCTGGTGAAGGAAAAAGGCCTGACCCGCGAACAGGCTTACGTGGTTTGCAGCGTGGCGGTCGACCTGCGGATCGGCAATCTCGTCGATGTGCCCAACTACGCCGTGTCCGCGATCCTGCCGCTCAACATTTTCACCAAGAAGTAGCTCGCACGCCTGAGGTTGACGGCTCCCCAGACCCCGCCGCCTTTCTGTCGCGTGCGGCGGCGGGTCGTTTTCTCTCTGGCGTCTGCCGGCGCCTGGCTCCTTTTGACGGGTCACTCGCCGTACCGGCAGTGGCGGGTGTTCCGCCAGCGATATCTGCTGATCACCACCAGCCGCGATGACCCCGGCGCCGACGACCTGGGCGAGCGCATCGCAGCAGTGCTCGCAGCCCGTCTTCCCGAGAGCCGCGCGATGGTGAGCAGGGCGCCCAGCGTCGAGCGCATCGCCAGCCTGATGACTACGGGGCAGGCGGATGTGGCGGTGCTGGCGGCCGGGTCCGCGCAAGCGCTCTACCGCGGGCATCCGCCGCTCGCGGAGTACGGACCGTTCCCCCTGCGGGTGATCGTTGCGGCGGGGCAGTACCGGCTGGTTTGCGGCGCCGATTTCCCGCGCCCCCACGGTTATCTGCTTGCCGAGGCGCTGGCCGACAACGAGGGCAAGCCCCCGCTGCGCGTTCCCGATCCCGATGCGGCCGGCATCCCGGTGCACCCGGGGGCGCTCGCGTTTGCCCGCGGCGAGCCGGTAGGGACGCCGCCCTGACCGGATGCGCGTCGGTCTGCTCAGCCTTGCGCTCGCCTGCGCTATTCCGCACGCGCATGGCCACGACCTGATCAGCGTCGAGGCTGCGGAGAAATATCTCGCCGAGAGCGGGCGGTTGTTGGAGACAATCGCTTCGGCGCAACCGCCGGCACAGCGCGCGCAAGCGCATGTCGCGTTGGGCCGGATGCTGGATGACATTCGCGACCTGCTGAATCGCGATCTCGCCACCCACGGCCGCGTCCAGGGCCTGCCCACCAATTACCTTCTGGCGGAATTCAGATCGCGCGGACTCGAGTTTCAGCTTGCGGCCGCCGGCAACCGCTTCCTCGCAAGCCCGCGTTATTATCGTGAGGCGCTCAGGCTCGACCCGCAAGGCGCGAGAGCCGACGACGCTCTGCTCGGTCTGCTGCGAGGGCACTTCTACGACAGCTTCTCCAGCGACCCGCTGCGACCCTCCGGACAGACCTGGGCGCTGCTCGTCGAGCAGATCAGGATCGGCGAAACGTTCTTGAAAGCGTATCCGCGGCATGCGGAGCGCGAGGAGGCAGCCTTCATCGTGCTCATCCATTACGTGCAGGCATCGCGTGCGGCCGGCGACTCTGGAATAGCGGAGCAGTTTTCCGAAAAAGCGCGCAGCGCGATCGCGGAATTCGCCGCACGCTACTCCGGCAGCATGCGCGCGGCTGCCCTGCAGGTACTGCTCGAAGGCCTTCCACGCCTAAAGTAGCGGCGTCAGGCAGTCAATCCACGTCGTGCTATTCACTCTGTCAGGGAACTCTGCCACTGGGATTGGCGCGCGATCGACGTCAAGTAGCGCGCTCAGCGCTGCGGCGGCGTGCCGGGAAGCGAGCCGCTCGCGTAGAGAGCCTTGAGTTCCCGCAGCTCGGCGCCGAACCACGCGAGCGCAGCCGCCGCCGCCGCCGCGGTCACGGAAACAATAGCGCTCACCTGCACGATCAACGCCATCGCGAGCGCGCGTTCGCGGTCCACGCCAAAGAGCTCGAGCAGGAACGTCGCCGCGAGCAACCACCCCCCGGGAATCCGTACGAAGCGCGCCAGCACATGGACGAAGCCGAGGAGCACCATCAGCAGGACGTACTGGGCGATCCCGAGCCAGACGCCGAGCGCAAGCCCCGCATACAGCAGGTGCGTGGCGGCGAGCGCCTTGACCGCAAGGGCGAGCAGCACGATGACGGCGGCGCGCGCCGGGGTACGCGGCCACCCGGCGCCCTGTGCGAGCGCATCCAGGATCCCGTGCGCGCGCTCGCGCAGGCGAACCGGGATCCAGGCGAGGAGACGGCGCGCGCCGGCCCCGCCCGCGCGGACCGTGCGGCGAAACGCCGCGAGCAGCGCCACGAGCGCGGCGAGGGTCGCCGCCGAGCCCGCCGCGGCGGCGATCAGGCCGGCGTGCAGCGATTCGCCGGCTTGCGGCATGGCGACCAGGACTATCGCCGCGGCGGCGAAGGCGAGGAACGCCGCGCCGTCCACGAGCCGGTCCACGGCGATGGTCGCAAGGACGGACGCGAACCGCAGCCCTTCGCAGCGCGCGACGAGCCAGCTGCGGACGATCGGGGACCCGGCCACCGGAACGACGTAGTTCGCCAGAGATGCCGCCATGTTCGCGGCGAAGACCCGGGCGAGCCGCGTACTGCCCAATCCTGCGAGCAGGAGACGCCATTTCGCGGCCCCCACCCACTGCTCGAATAGGATCGCCACCGACACCAGCGCGACGAACGCGCCGTTCGCGTTCGCCAGCGCGTTGAAGAACGAGCCGTAGTCGATTCGCCGAAGCACCCAGGCGAAGATCGCCGCGCCGACGGCCCCGAACACCCACGGCAGAAGCGCGCTAGCGCGACGCGGCACGTTGCGGGACGAGCGCGGTGATCTCGTCGATGTAGTGCTGAATTTCGCGCCGCACGCGGCTGCGCTGTTCCGGCGCGGCGAGGCTCGCGCCTTCGGCGTAGAAGCGATGCAGCGCGAGGCGGTTCTTCTCCGCATACTCGGCGTAGGCCGGCGTGCGCCCCTCCTCCCAGCGGCCGAAGAAGCGCTTCAGGCGCTCGCCGATCTTGTCCCTGCCGGTGACCTGCCGCGCGACGACCGCGCGCAGGAACAGAAGCAACTCCCCCTGGTAGCGGCGCAGGTCTTCCAGCTCCAGGCGCGTGTCGCTCGGAATCTCGGCGGCGATACGGCGCAGGCGCTCACGCGCAAGCGGGTCGAACTCGCCGTGCCAGCGTTCGAGGGTCTTGAGGGCGTGGTGGTACATGTCCTCGCGCGCCCGCTCCGGCCCGACGTCGATGCGCTGGCGCCTGAAGTCTTCGCGCATCCGCGCGAAGCGCCGGTCGAGCGCCTCGAGCTGCTCGCCGCGCAAGCCCAGGACCACCTCGACCGCGTCGGGCGCCGCAGCATCGAGAATGCGCAGATAGCGCCGCCGGATCTCGTCGTGCACCCGGGTCACGTTGGCGGCGCTCAAGGTGCTGCCGATGCGGCCCTGCACCTCGGCGAGAAAGCGCGCGTAGTCCCGCAGCTCATTGGCCCGATGCCAGGCGTGCAGCCGGTCGAGCCGCGCGCGCACGTCCGCGCCTTGGGCGCTGTCGAAATCGAGCGCTTGATCCAGGCGCCAGTAGACCAAGCTCGGCGCGGAGTGATAGCCGATCACGACCATACTGCAGGCGGAGACCGCGAGCGCGGCGAGCAGGACGGCAACCCGTGAGATCAAGCCGCTACTCGGCATGCCTGACCTCTTCGAGCTTCCTGATCCAGTGCTCGGGCAGCCCGTGCGCCCGCGCCCCGTCGCGAAGCAGCGTGATGTAGCGCAGCGACGGACTGCCGTCCTTTTCGTTGCCCTTCGCCAGGTAGGTGACCGCTTCGAGCTGCCGGCCGTCCTGGTCCTCGCCTCTCGCCCAGACGTGGCGATAGCGCGTGCCCTCGGTCGCATCGAGCTGCACGAGCTGGTGGCGGGTGAGGCGGTAGAGCACGCCCGGACCTCGCCGCCCGGATCGGGCTCGACGTTGGCCGGCGCCGACTTGCTGAGCGGCCGGCCGTCGAGGTTGAAGCGCAGCCGGTAACCGAAGATGCGGCCGGCGCGCCATTCGAGCGGCCGGATGCCGCGCCATTCGCGGAAGGCGCTGTCGTGCATGTTGGCGCCGTAGGCGAGGTACCAGATCTCCTCCTGCGGACGTTCTTCGAGCGGCCTGCCGCGCAGCCAATAGAAGAGGCGCGACAGCCGCCAGGATTTCGCGATCAGCCCGCGCAGCCGCATCATGCCGGCCTCGCGTGCAGAGCGCGCTCGACGAATCGCAGGCGTCCGACCGCTACGGCCGCAAGCGCGCCACATGCAAGAGCTGCGACGAAGGGAGCCGCAGGATGCACGCCAAGGAGCGCCGCACCGAGGAGCGGCGACAGCGTCACGGGCGCGACGAGCATGTTGAAGTATCCGCTGTAGGCGGGGCGCGCGTCGTCGGGCGAGACCTCCATCAGGTAGCCGAGCTGAACGATAGGAAAACTCATGCGCCCCGCTCGCGTGCGTGGCCGCCGAGCGCTGCGGGGCAGGCGCGCGAACGCTCGGCTTGCGACGGGTTTGGCCGGTCATGAGCGTTCCGCCGGGGATTCGAGCGTTG
>JBASCW010000002.1:0-35847 GCA_049651845.1 Burkholderiales bacterium
GTCGCGCTGCGTGCGAGCAGCGCGACCGCGGCGGCGAGCGCCAGGTTGATCACGCCGGCGCTGCGCAGGGTACCCGGCAGTCCGGCCCAGGCGATCAGCGCGAATCCGCTCGCCAGCACGCCGGCCGCCGCGCCGAGGCTGTTCGAGAAATAGAGCATCGCGATGGTTTCGCCGCGAGCCGGCCGGGTTTCATCCTCCCTTGCGCGCACCAGGCCCGCGCTCATGAGCGGAAAGGTCGCGCCGAGCAGCACCGACGGCGGCAGGATCAGCGCGCAGGCGATCGCCAGCTTGGCGGCGAGCGCGAGCCCGTCGGCGCCCAGCGCCGGCAGCAGCGACGCATACGACCAGTCGGTGACGGCGACGAACAGCTCGTGGAACACCAGCGCGCAGGCGCCGATCGCCGCCTCGGCCGCCGCGTAGGCGGCCAGCGGGTTGCGGATGCGCGTGGAGACGCGCGCGCACAGCGCCGAGCCGAGCGCCATGCCGCCCATGAAGACGATCAGCACCAGCGATTGCGCGTAGGCGGCGTGGCCGAGGTAGAGCTTGAGGTAGTGCGTCCAGACCGATTCGTAGATGAGCCCGGCGAATCCGGAGGCAACGAACAGCAGGTAGAAGGCCGCGCGGGGCAGAGGCGGGGGCGCCATGGCGGCGCTTATATCATGCGCGTTGCATGGCCGTTTCGCTCAGCGTCCCGGCGCGCCTCGGCGCCTACTACTTCGCGTTCTTCGCCTACATCGGCGTGCTCGCGCCGTACTTCTCGCTCTGGCTCGCCGGCCAGGGCTACGACGCGCGCCAGATCGCGCTGGTGCTCGCGATGCCGCAGATCGCGCGCATCTTCGCGCCGGCCGCCTGGGGCTGGATCGCCGACCGCACGGGCTGGCAGCGTGGCATCGTGATCTTCTCGGCATTCACGGTCCTGGGCGGGTTCGCCTCCCTGTATGCGGTGCGCGGCGTCGCCGGGATGGCTGCCGTGATGCTCGTATTGAGCATCCTGACGTCCGGCTCGATGCCGCTGGTCGAGTCGGCGGCGCTAAATGCGACGCGCGCGAGACCGGGCAGCTATGGACCGGTGCGCCTGTGGGGATCGATCGGCTTCATCCTCGCGGTTCTCGGCGCGGGGGCGTGGCTGGACCGCCACGACGTGTCCACGGTCCTCGACATCCTGGTGATGCTGGCCGCCGTCGTCTGCGTCGCGGCATTCGGCATCCCCTCGCGGCAGCCGCATGCAGGCCCGTTCGGGGAAGCCCGCATCGGTCCCGTCCTGGCGCGCACCGACGTGCTCGCGTTCTTCGGCGCGTGCATGTGCAACGCCGTCGCGCACGGCGCGCTCTATGCCTTCCTGTCGATCCATCTCGAGGCGGCCGGCTATTCCAAGGCCGCCATCGGCGCGATCTGGACGCTGGGCAGCACGGCGGAAATCGCCGTATTCGTGTTCCTGCCGCAGCTCATGCGGCGCTTTACGCTGCGGGCGCTCCTCATCGCGAGCTTCGCCTGCATCGCAGTGCGCTTCGTGCTCATCGGCTGGGCGGTTGACGTGCTCGCGCTCCTGCTGTTCGCGATCCTGCTGCACGCAGCCACGTTCGGCGTGTTCCACGCCGCCTCGCTCGCCGCCGTGCACCGCATCTTCTCCGGGCGGCTCGAGGCGCGCGGCCAGGCGCTGTACTCGAGCCTCACCTACGGCGTGGGCGGCGCCGCCGGCACCCTGATCGCGGGATGGACCTGGGACGCGCTCGGCCCGGGCCCGACTTTCACGGTGAGCGCGCTCGCGGGCGTTCTCGGCGCGGTGCTCGCGGCGTGGAAGGTCCGGGTGTAGATTCGCGCGATGCGAACTGCGCTTCTCGCCGCCGCGACCTGGATGCTGCTGGCGCTCGCCGGCTGCCAGACGGTGAGCACGACGCAGCCGGGCACCGTGGGCGTCGAGCGCAAGCAGACCATGATCGTGTCCTCGTCGGACATGAACCGCAGTGCGCTAAAGGCCTACGCCCAGGTCCTCGCCGAAGCGCAGCAGAAGGGCCGGCTCAACCGCGATGCCGCTCAGCTCGAGCGCGTGCGCGCGGTCGCGGGCCGGCTGATTCCGCAGACGGGCGCCTTTCGCCCCGATGCGCCGGGCTGGCAGTGGGAGGTCAACGTGATCGCCTCGAAAGAGGTGAACGCCTGGTGCATGCCGGGCGGCAAGATCGCGTTCTACACGGGCCTCATCGAGCGCCTGCAGGCGACCGACGACGAGATCGCCGCGGTGATGGGGCACGAGATCGCGCACGCGTTGCGCGAGCACGGCCGCGAGCGCGCGTCGCAGGCGATGGCGCAGGGCATCGGCATCGCGGTACTCGGCGCGGCGCTCGGCATGAAGGGCGGGGCGCAGGATCTGACGCAGACGGTGCTCGACCTGACCTTCAATCTGCCCAACTCGCGCACCGACGAAATCGAAGCCGACCGCATCGGCGTCGAGCTCGCCGCGCTCGGCGGCTTCGATCCGCGCGCCGCGGTGACGTTGTGGGAAAAAATGCAGCGAACGGGCGGCGCGCAGCCGCCTCAGTTCCTCTCGACCCATCCCTCGCACGCGAGCCGCATCGGCGATCTGCGGCAAACCGCGGCGCGCGTCATGCCGCTCTATGAACGGGCGCGAGCACCCGTACGGTGACTTGCAGCGGCGCGCCGCCGGCGCGCTCGTGCTTGATCAGGCCGTCGATCAGCTCGGCGTCGAGCGCGTAGTCGCCCGCCAGCAGCAGCTTGCCGTCGGGAGCGACGATGTCGCGCGCGAGCACCATGCCCGGTTCGAGTTGCGCGCAGCGCAGCACCACTTCGCGCGGCGGGGCGGCGGCCTGCGCGCCGCCGTAGAGCGCCACGTAGGCATCCACCACCACCGGGTCGTAGCGCCGGCCGCGGCCCTCGAGCAGGTAGGCCATCGCATTGGCCGGCGGCATCGGCGTGCGCATCTGCATGCCGGCCACCAGTTCGTCGTAGTCGTCGGCGACGGCGAGGATGCGGGCGCCGATGCAAATCTCGCTGCCGCGGCTGCCCTTGGGGAAGCCGCCGCCGTCGAAGCGTTCGTGATGGGCGCGGATCAGCTCGGCGGCGCCGCGTAACGGGTCGACGGCGGCCAGTAAGTCCGCGCCGCGCGCGGGGTGCTTGAGGTAGTCCTCGAGCTCCGCGCCGGCCAGCGCGCGCGCGGGCGTCGCGAGCGCGTTGTCCGACAGCGACAGCATGCCCAGGTCGTGCACCAGCGCGGCGATGGCGATGTCCTGCGCCTGCGCGGCGTTTTGACCGAGCTGCTGGGCGAGCGCGCGCGCTCGCTCGGCGACGCGCTTGCCGTGCGCCGCCAGCGGGCCGTGCCGCAGGTCGATGAAGCCGGCGAACACGCGCACCGAGTTGAGCAGGCCGCGGTGCATCGCCGCGCGGCCGGCTTCCACGGTCTTCAACGCCGCGGCAAGCTGCGCGGTGCGTGTCTCCACCTTCTGCTCCAATGTCGCGTTGAGCGTTTTCAGTTCCTCGTTCTGTTTGCGCGCGAGCACCTCCAACCGTTGTTTGTCGTCGATCAGGTTCTTGCGTTCGAGCGCCTCGCGCACGATGAGCAGCATCTCGTCGTCGTTCCAGGGCTTGGAGACGTAGCGCGCGATCTGACCGGCGTTGATCGCCGCCACCGTCGATTCGATCTCGGAATAACCGGTCAGCAGAATGCGCACCGAATCGGGCCAGCGTCCGCGCACTTTCTCCAGGAACTCGGCGCCCGACATCTCCGGCATGCGCATGTCGGAGATGACTACGTCGATCGGTTCGCGTTCCAGTTGCGCCAGACCTTCGGCGCCGCTGTTGGCGACCAGGATGCGGTAGCCCTGCGGCCGAAACAGGCGCCGCAATGCGTTGAGGATGTTCGGCTCGTCGTCGACGCAGAGCAGACTGGCTGGCATGGGGAATTCCTCAGGCGGCCGCGCCGGGCGGCCGCCGCGGCAGCAGTATTCGGAAGGTGGTGCCCTTGCCGACCTCGCTATCGACCTCGATGCGACCGCCGTGTTTCTTGACGATGCCGTAGGACAGCGACAGGCCCAGGCCGGTGCCCTTGCCGATCGGCTTGGTGGTGAAGAACGGGTCGAAGATGCGCTTGAGGTCTTCCTTCGGGATGCCGTCGCCGGTGTCCGAGATCTCGACCCAGACCTCCTCGCCGCGCAGCCCGGTGCGCAGCGTGATCGTGCCCTTGTCCTTGATCGCGTGCGCCGCGTTGACCATCAGGTTCATGAACACCTGGTTCAGTTGCGAGGGCAGACAGCGGATCTCCGGCAGCTCGCCGTATTCCTTGATCACGTTGGCCTTGTACTTGAACTCGTTGTGCGCGATGTTGAGTGTGCTCTCCAGCCCCTTGTGCAGTTCGGCGGTTTGCCACTCGTCCTTGGTGTCGGCGTGCGAGAAATCCTTCAGGTCCTGGACGATCTTCTTCACCCGCGTGATGCCTTCGCGCGACTCCGACATGAGCGCGGTGACGTCCTCGCGCAGGAACGCCAGATCGAGCTGTTCCTTGCGCCGCTGCAGCGCGGCGAGCGCCGGGCTCGCCGCGGGCAGCTCATTTTCCGCCGCGCCATAGGTGTCGAGCATGCCCATCAGCTCGTCGATATATTTTCCCAGCGTGCCGAGGTTCGAATAGACGTAGCCGATCGGGTTGTTGATCTCGTGCGCCACGCCGGCGGCGAGCTGGCCCACGGAGGACATCTTGTCGGCTTGCATCAACTGGTTCTGGGTCGCGGCGAGCTGCTCTTCGGCGCGCTTGCGCGCGGTGATGTCCTCGATCACCGAAATGTAGTGCAGCGGCTGGCCGGCGGCGTCGCGCTTGAGGGCGATGGTGAGCGCCGCCCAGACCGTCTCGCCGTCCTTGCGCAGGTAGCGCTTCTCGATCTGGAAAGAGTTGATCTCGCCGGCGTGCATCCTCGCGCGCATCGCATCGGTGACGTGCACGTCCTCGGGATGCGACACGTCCCGCACGGTCCTGGCGAGCAGTTCCTCGCGCGTGTATCCGAGCAGGTCGCACATCCAGCGGTTGACGTGAATGAAGCGCAATTCGACATCGACGTGCGCGATGCCGATCGGCGCGAGTTCGATCGTGTCCTGGTAGCGTTCCTCGCTTTCGCGCAAGCGCTCCTGCGCTTCGGTACGCTGGTAGAACTGGCCGATCTGGCTGCCGATCGTGCGGCTGCACTGCAGCAGATCGGCGTCGGGTGGCCGCATGACGCGGCTGTAGAACTCGAGCACGCCAATCACCACCGTGCCCGAGAGCACCGGAAACGCGAATGCGGTGTGCAGTTCAGCCGCGCGCGCGGCGTCCGCGCGCGCGAACGAACCGTCCCGCGCCAGATCCTTGATCCACACCGGCGCCGCGTTCTGCCATACGCGGCGCACCAGGCCGCCGGAGTTGCGCGTCTGCGTCATCTGGCGGGTGGTATCGAGGAAACCGTCGATGCCCGGCGTCTGCGCGCCCCAGGCGCCGAAGCAGCGCATCTTTTCGCCGTCCGGCGCGAGCGACCAGAACGCGCCGCAGTCCCAGCCGGCCGAATCGCAGATCGCCTCGACGCAGGCGGCGACCGCCGCCGCGGAGCCCGCCGCGTGCGCGAGGCTCGCCGCCACGATCTGCTCCAGCCGCAGCAGGCGCTCGGCGCTCAGGCGCTCGGTGATGTCGTTGATGATGGTAAGCCTGGTCAGGCGGCCTTCCAGGTCGAACGCGCGCTCGAGTGCGATCACATCGCGCGCCGATCCGTCCTTGCGGAACTGGCGGAATTGAATGCTGCGGTCGCTGCGATGGCCGCCGGCGATGTCTTCCCGGATCGCGGCGCGCTCGTCTTCGGCGTGCAGCATCAGTAGGCTGGCGCCGACGAACGATGCCGCGTCGTAGCCGTAAAACGTCAGCGCGGCCTCGTTGGCGCGCAAAATTTCGAGCGTCGCCGGATCGAAAATGAACATCGGCGTCGGGTTCTCGTCAAATAGCAACCGGTGCGTGTGGGCGTTGCGGTTGGCTTCCTCCAATTGCGACCACATTTCGTCGGTCTGCTTCTGCGCACGCAGGATCACCGCGCCCAGCTCGATCGCCGAACCGACTACGCCGCCCAGCACGCTCATGAAAGTCGCGTTGGCGGCGGCGAACGCGTCGGCGCCGGCCGCGCCGAGTACCAGCACGCCTTCGATGGCGCGCGACGAGAGCAGCGGCACCGCCATCGCCGAACGCAATCCTGCGGAGTGCATCGCCACCAGGTCGGCGCGCGGGTCGGCGCCCGTGTCTTGGCAGATCGTCACCTGGCCGCTGCGAAAGCACTCGCCCACCAGGCTGCCGGTCGAGGGCACGCGGTCTGCCTCGCCGAGCGGCGCGCCGCTGACGGCACGCCGCACGAACCAGTCTTTCGCCTGCGTGAAGATCGCCGCCGCTTCGCAGGCGGCGATCTTGCAGCCGAATTCCGGCGCGTAGGCGATCGCGTCCTCGGGGTCGGTGGCGCGCGCTTGAAATTCACCCTGCGCCGCGAGAATCTCGCGCAACTGGCCGGCGGCGAACTCGTAGGCGGTCGATTGTTGCGCGACGGCGGCGTCGCTCGATCCCATGTCAGATCTCACTTTCAAAAAGCTCCGCGGCCGCGCCGGCCCTGCGTTCGATATCGGCGAGCAGTTCAGGCGCGGTGTGGCGGGTACCGAGCGCGACCAGCGCATCGGCGCAGGCTTGCAGCGCCGCGCCCCCGGACGCAGGCGCATCGAGCGCCTGTGCGATGCGGTCGGCGCTGCGGAGCAGGCAGGCGAGCGGGTCGGACGGGTGCGGCTGGTGGTGGCCGCGCAGCGCGGCACAAATCGCGCCGGGGAAGTGCCAGCGTTCGGCGATCCAGCCTCCGAGTGCCGCGTGGTCCATGCCGAAGCACTCGCGCTCCAGGGCGAGCGCATCCACGGCGCCTGGCGGGGCGGCGAGCAGCGCGCGAAATTCCTCCGGGTAGGCGCTGGCGAGTACCAGTTGGCCGATATCGTGCAGCATGCCGCCAGTGAAGGCGTGACCCTCCTCGGCGCCGCAACGGCGCGCGAGTTCCGCCGCGCACAGCGCGCTCAACAAGCCATGGCGCCAGAAGTCCGCCAGCCCGACGCGTTGCGCGGGCAGCCCGCCGTAGCAATTCGCGATTTCGGTCGCGATGACCAGATTGCGGACGCTGCTGAAGCCGAGGATCACGACAGCATCGCGCACCGTGCCGACCTGCCCGGTGAGCCCGTAGTACGACGAGTTGGAGATCTTCAGCAAGCGCACCGTCAGCGCCTGGTCGCGCTCCGCCAATGCGGCGATCTGCTCGGCGCCCTTGCCATCGTTATCGATTGCGCCGACCAGCGCGAGCACGATCTCGGGCGGCGAGGGCAGCCGCGCCGCGCAGGCGAGGATGCGGCGTTCGCGTGCCGCCGCAGGTTCGGGTTCGGCGCGTACGGCTGGCATCGGGTTGCGATGCGCCATTAGACGACCGCCGGGATGGTCACCAGCACATTGCCGCGTGCCGCCGAGGCGCGCCCGAGCGGGCGGCAGACCACCGCGTGGTGGCCGAACTTGCCGTGCGCCTCGCCGCCCTGTGCCTGCGCCTGGTCGAGAATCTCGACCAGTGGCGCCGGCAGGCAATCGAGCGCCGCGCTGCCGGGGCAGGCGCCCAGCGCGATGACCGCGTATTCGTTGGCCGCCGCGACCGTGCCATCGGCGTCCACGCCGACCACGCCCACGGGCATGCGGTCGAGCGCTTCCTGCGAAATTTTCAGCGCCGCGAGCTGGCGCGACAGTTCGGCGGTTTTTTGCGCCACGCGCGTTTCGAGTTGCGCGTTCGCTTCGGCGAGCCCGCGGTTGGCCAAACGCGCCTCTTCCCCCAGCCGCTCGTTTTCGCGCAGCAGTTCGTGGCGCTCGAAGGCATCGCGGACGGCGGCGCGCATCACCTCGTCTTCCCAGGGCTTGGTGAGGAACTTGTAGATCGCGCCTTCGTTGATCGCGGCGGTCACCGAGGCAAGATCGGTGAAGCCCGAGAGCACCATGCGCACCGTGCCGGGATACATGTTCTTGACCTGGCTCAGGAACTCGGTGCCGCACATCACCGGCATGCGCTGGTCGGAAATGACCACGCCGACCGTCTCCGTGCCGAGCCGCTCGAAGCCCTCAGCGGCGCTGATCGCGGTGATGATCCGGTAGCCATCGCGCCGCAACAGGCGCTTGAGGGACGCGGCCACGTTCGCTTCGTCGTCGACCAGCAGCAGCGTGCGCTGCTCGCCCACGCCGAAAGCGGCGCTGAGGGACGACGGGCGCTCGAGCAGCGCCTCGAGCGCCGCGGCGTCGGTCGGGCGGCCGATCAGGTAGCCTTGCGCGAGGTCGCAGCGCGCGTGCCGCAGCGCGCCGAGCTGCGCTTCGGTCTCGACGCCTTCGGCGACCACGCGCGCGCCGAGCGCGTGCGCCATCGCGATGATCGCGCGCACGATCACCATGTTCTCCGCGCTGGAGGTCAGGTCGGTGATGAAGCTGCGGTCGATCTTGATTTCGCTGATCGGAAAGCGCCGCAGGTACGACAGGCTCGAGTAACCGGTGCCGAAGTCGTCCACCGCGAATTCGATACCGAGCGCCGCGACGCGGCGCATGACGTCGCTCGTGGACTGTGCATTGTCGATCAACGTGGTCTCGGTGATCTCGATGCGCAGACTGCGCGGATTCAGGCCCTGGCCGGAGATGGCCTGGCGCAGGGATTCGACGAGGCCCGCGCTGGGCGCGAAATGGCGGCCCGACAGATTGACCGACAGGCGCAGCTCGCCACGGCCCGCCGCGGCCCAGCGGGCCAATTGCCGGGCGGCTTCGGCGATCACCCAGCGCCCCATTGCCAAGCTGAGGTCCGATGCCTCGGTGACGGCGACAAATTCCGATGGCGGCACGACACCCAGTTCGGCATCGGTCCAGCGCGCAAGGGCTTCCACCGCGACGACGCGACCGGTGCGCAGATCGAGCTGCGGCTGATAGTGCAACCGCAATTGGCCGGCCTCGATCGCCGGTCCCAGCGCCAGCGCGATGCGCGCCGCGCGCGCGTCTTGCGGCTGGCTTCGGGTGGCGCGCAACGTGCGTCGGTCCTCGGCTGCGCTGTCCGGCGTGAAGCCCGGCAGGTGGTGGTCGCAAATCACCGCCGCGGGCGCCGGGTCGAGAGCGGCCCCCAGTTCGTCCAGGCTCGCCGCTCGGGTCCAGGCGCATTCAAGTCCGGCGCCGGCCAGCGCGCTCGCGGCGAGTTCGGCGTCGGCCGGGGAGCCGTCGACGATCAGCACACGCAGCGGCTGTGTGAGTAGCATGAACTGCTCCGGGATGGCACGGCGGCAGGGGCCGCCTGTAGCCCTTATCGGCCCGGCGTGGCGGGACTTGAGCGCGGCGCTAGATAGACGACCGTTTGCCGCCTTCGGTTAAGATTGTCTCGTTCGGATCGCAGAAAACCATGACCGCGCGAACCCTCTACGACAAGCTCTGGGACAGCCACGTGGTGCGCGTCGAGGCAGACGGCGCCGCGCTGCTGTATGTCGACCGCCATCTGGTGCACGAAGTCACCAGTCCGCAGGCTTTCGAAGGCCTGAGGCTCGCCGGCCGCAAGCCCTGGCGCATGAGCTCGGTGGTCGCAACCGCGGACCACAACACGCCCACGACCGGCTGGGAGCGCGGCATCGCCGGCATCGAGGACCCGACCTCGCGCCTGCAGGTGGAAACGCTCGACGCCAACATGAAGGAACACGCGGCCAAGGCGTATTTTCCTTTCCTCGACAAGCGCCAGGGCATCGTCCATGTCATCGGGCCGGAGCAGGGCGCGACGCTGCCCGGCATGACGGTGGTCTGCGGGGATTCGCACACCAGCACGCACGGCGCGTTCGGCTGCCTCGCGCACGGCATCGGCACCTCCGAGGTCGAGCACGTGCTCGCGACGCAGTGCCTGGTGGCGAAGAAGATGAAGAACATGCGCGTCCTGGTCGAGGGCGCGCTCGGGCGCGGCGTGACCGCGAAGGACGTCGCGCTCGCCGTGATCGGCAGGATCGGCACCGCGGGCGGCACCGGCTGCGCGATCGAGTTCGCCGGCAGCGCCATCCGCGGGCTGAGCATGGAAGGGCGCATGACCCTGTGCAACATGGCGATCGAGGCCGGCGCGCGCGCCGGCATGGTCGCGGTGGACGACACCACCCTCCAGTACCTGAAAGGGCGGCCGTTCTCGCCCACCGGGCCGGAATGGGAGCAGGCGGTCCTCACCTGGAAGATGCTGCACAGCGACCCAGACGCCAAGTTCGAGCGCGAGGTGTGGCTCGAGGCGCAGGACATCGCGCCGCAGGTGACCTGGGGCACCTCGCCCGAGATGGTGGTGCCGGTGGAATCGTCGGTGCCCGACCCGGACAAGGAGAAGGACCCGACCCGGCGCGAGGGCATGGAGCGCGCGCTCGCCTACATGGGCTTGAAACCGCGCACGCCGATCCAGGACATCCGGCTCGACAAGGTGTTCATCGGCTCCTGCACCAATTCGCGCATCGAGGACCTGCGCGCCGCCGCCGCGGTGGCCAAGGGCAGGAAGGTCGCCGCGAGCGTCAAGCTCGCGATGGTGGTGCCGGGCTCCGGGCTGGTGAAGGCACAGGCCGAGAAGGAGGGCCTGGACAAGGTGTTCCGCGAGTCCGGCTTCGAATGGCGCGAACCCGGCTGCTCGATGTGCCTGGCGATGAACGCCGACCGGCTCGAGCCGGGAGAGCGCTGCGCATCCACGTCGAACCGCAATTTCGAGGGTCGCCAGGGCACCGGCGGGCGCACCCATCTGGTCAGTCCCGCGATGGCGGCGGCGGCGGCGATCGCCGGCCGTTTCGTCGACGTGCGCAGCTGGAGATAGCGATGGAGAAATTCACCGTGCTCGACGGCCTGGTGGCGCCGCTCGACCGCGCCAACGTCGACACCGACGCCATCATCCCGAAGCAGTTCCTGACCTCGATCAAGCGCACCGGCTACGGCGAGAACCTGTTCGACGCCTGGCGCTACCTGGATGCCGGCCGGCCGGGGATGGACAACGCCAAGCGCCCGCTGAACCCGGACTTCGTGCTCAACCAGCCGCGCTACAAGGGCGCCGAGATCCTGCTCGCGCGCAAGAATTTCGGCTGCGGCAGCTCGCGCGAGCACGCCCCCTGGGCGCTGCAGCAGTACGGCTTCAAGTGCGTGATCGCGCCCTCGTTCGCCGACATCTTCTACGAGAACTGCTTCAAGAACGGCCTGCTGCCGGTCGCGCTCGCCGAGTCCGAGGTGGACGGCCTGTTCTACGACAGCGCGCTGCCGGGGTTCCGCCTCATCGTGGACCTGGAGCGCCAGACGGTGACGACCACCGATGGCGCCAAGTCGTTCAAGTTCGAGGTCGATCCGTCGCGCCGGCATTCGCTGCTGAACGGTCTGGACGAGATCGGCGTCACGCTGCGTCACGCCGATAAGATCCGCGCCTTCGAGGCGCGGCGGCGCGACCAGTTTCCCTGGCTGTTCCGCTAGGGCGAGCCATGAAGATCGCGGTCCTGCCGGGCGACGGCATCGGCAAGGAAATCGTTGCCGAGACGCTCAGGGTGCTGGGTCGCCTCGGCCTCGCATTCGAGTTCGAGGAGGCGCCGGTGGGCGGCGCGGGCTACGAGGCCGCCGGGCACCCGTTGCCCGAGCAGACGCTCGCGCTCGCCCGGCGGGCGGATGCGATCCTGTTCGGCTCGGTCGGCGATCCGAAATACGACGCGCTCGAGTCTTCCAAGCGCCCGGAGCAGGCGATCCTCGGCCTGCGCAAGGAGCTCGGCCTGTTCGCCAACCTGCGTCCGGCGCAGGTGTACGAGGAACTGGCGGGCGCCTCCTCGCTGCGTCCCGAAGTGGTGGCCGGGCTGGACATCCTGATCGTGCGGGAACTGACCGGCGACATCTATTTCGGGCAGCCGAAGGGCATCCGCGCGCTCGCCTCGGGCGGGCGCGAGGGGTTCGACACCATGCGCTATACGGAAGACGAGGTCCGCCGGATCGCGCGCGTCGCCTTCGAGGCGGCGCGACGACGGAACAGAAGCGGCGGCAAGAAGGTCTGCTCGGTGGACAAGGCGAACGTGCTGGAAACCTCCCGGCTGTGGCGGGAGATCGTTTCGGAAGAAGCCAGGCAATTCGGCGATATCGAGCTTTCCCACATGTACGTGGACAACTGTGCGATGCAGCTGGTGCGCAACCCCAAGCAGTTCGACGTCATCGTCACCGGCAACATGTTCGGCGACATCCTGTCGGACGAGGCATCCATGCTGACCGGCTCGATCGGCATGCTGCCGTCGGCTTCGCTGGATGCGAACAACAAGGGCCTGTACGAACCGATCCACGGCTCGGCGCCGGACATCGCCGGCCGGGGCATTGCCAACCCGCTGGCGACCATCCTGTCGGCGGCGCTGATGCTGCGCCACTCGCTCGGGCAGCCCGCGGCCGCCGATCGCCTGGAAGGGGCGGTCAAGAAAGCGCTGCGCGACGGCTATCGCACCGCCGACATATATACTGAGGGCACGAAGAGGGTAAGCACCGCGCAGATGGCAGCCGCGGTCGCGGAACGGTTGTAGAACGGAACGGGAAACGGTCATGTTGAGAGTCGGCATCGTCGGGTGGCGTGGCGTGGTGGGTTCGGTACTCGTGCAGAGGATGCGCGAGGAGAAGGATTTCGACCTGGTCGAACCGGTGTTCTTCTCCACGACGCAGGCGGGAGGCAAAGGCCCGGACATCGGCAAGGCCTGCGATCCTGTCTCGAACGCCACCGACATCGGGGCGCTGAAGAAACTCCCGGTCATCATCTCCTGCCAGGGCGGGGACTACACCGAAGCCGTGTATCCGAAACTGCGTGCCGCCGGATGGCAGGGCTATTGGATCGACGCGGCAAGAACCCTGCGCATGAAGGACGACGCGGTGATCATCCTCGACCCGCTGAACTTGCCGCAGATCAAGGACCGGCTCGCGCGCGGCGCGAAGGATTTCATCGGCAGCAACTGCACCGTGGGCCTGATGATGATGGGCATGGCCGGGTTGCTGCAGCGCGACCTCGTCGAATGGGTGACCTGCATGACCTATCAGGCGGCCTCCGGCGCGGGCGCCGCCGGCATGCGCGAACTGGCGCTGCAGATGGGGCACCTCGGCGAAGTGGCGAAACCTGCGGCGGATGATCCGGCCGCGAGCGCGCTCGAGATCGACCGGCGCGTGACGGCGGCGATGCGCAACGGCTCGCTGCCGAAAACCGAATTCGGCCATTCACTCGCGGCGAGCCTCCTGCCGTGGATCGACGCGGACCTCGGCAACGGCCAGAGCCGCGAGGAGTGGAAGGCGCAGGCCGAGGGCAACAAGATCCTCGGCCGCAGCGAGCGGCCGATCCCGATCGACGGCATCTGCGTGCGGGTGGGCGCGATGCGTTGCCACAGCCAGGCAATGACCGTGAAGCTGAAGAAGGACGTGCCGCTCGCGGAAATCGAGGGCATGCTCGCCGACGCGCACGACTGGGTGAAGGTGGTGCCGAACCGGCGTGAGGAATCGCTTGCCGAGCTCACGCCGGCGGCGGTGAGCGGCAAGCTGCAGGTGCCGATCGGCCGGCTGCGCAAAATGCCGATGGGCGCGGACTATCTGGCGGCGTTCACGGTGGGCGATCAACTGCTCTGGGGCGCGGCCGAACCGCTGCGCCGCATGGTCAGGATCCTGCTCGATTCCGGGGCGCGTTAGGGCGCTCCGCGGCAGGTAAAAATTCCTTACTGCGCAAGGCGCTAGCCTTGCAGAATCAAGAAGGTCTCTCAGGTTGCAGGGCTAACGTCATGATGTTATGGTAGTCAGCTCCGGAAGAATGATTCAGGGTGGGTTCAGTGGCTAATTCGGTCACCGGTATTCGTCATGCCATTGTGGCGCTCCTCTGTGCGCCGCTCATGGTCCACGCGGCCGGTCTCGGCAGGCTGCAAGTCGATTCCGCCCTGGGCCAGCCCCTGCGCGCCGAGATCGAGATCGTGTCGCTGCAGCCCGGCGAAGAGGATTCGCTGCAGGCGCGGCTGGCCACCCGCGAAGCGTTCCGCCAGGCGGGCATCGAAATGAGCCCGGCACTGGTCGGCATGCAGTTCGCGATCGAAAGGCGCGGTGGTCGCCCGGTGATCCGGCTACGCACCACACATCCGGTCAACGAGCCGTTCCTCGATGTCCTGGTCGAGCTGTCCTGGGCGACGGGACGCCTGGTGCGGGAATACACCTTCCTGCTCGACCCGGCCGAATACAAGGGGCCACCGCCGGTTGCCGCCGCACCCGCACCCGTCGCCAAGCCCGCGCCAGCCGCCAAGCCCGAGCCCGCGCCGCGCGCCGCACCGCGCCCGCTCGTTGCCGAGCCCGGCGCGCCGGCGGGCGCCAAACAGCACGACGTGAAGAAGGGCGACACCCTGAGCGCGATCGCGCGCCAGAACCTGCCCGCCGGCGTGACGCTGAACCAGATGATGATGGCCCTCTACCGCGCCAACGAGGCCGCGTTCATCCAGGGCAATATCAACCTAGTGCGCGCGGGGCGCATCCTAAGCGTTCCCGACCGCGAGGCGGTGCTCGCCCTCGGCACGGCGGAAGCGACCCAGCAGGTGCAGGCGCACATGGCGGACTTCGCCGAGTACAGGCGCAAGCTCGGCCAGGTCGTCGCGGCCGCGCCGGCCGCGCCCGTGCGCGAGCGCGAAGTGGCTGGCCGGATCACGCCGCCCAAGGCCGAAGCGCCGGCGCCCGCCGAGACGAAAGACCAGCTCAAGCTCTCCAAGGCCGATCCCACGAAGCCGGGCAGCAGCCCGGCCGCGAAAGCCGCGCGCGACGACGACCGCGTGGCACGCGAGCGCGCGCTCAAGGAGTCGCAGTCGCGCATCGGCGAGCTGGAGAAGAACGTCGCCGACCTGCAGAAGCTGCTGGAAATGAAGAACCAGCAGCTGGCCGAGCTGGAGAAGAAGGCAGCCGCCAAGCCGGCCGCACCGGCGCCTGCGCCCGCACCGGCGGCGAAAGCGCCTGAGCCCGTCAAGGAGGCGCCGAAAGAGGCACCCAAGGAAGCGGTGAAGGAAGCGCCCAAGGAGACCGCGAAGGAAGCACCCAAGGAGGCTCCGAAGGAAGCGGCGAAAGAGGCGCCCAAGGAAACAGCCAAGAAGGCGGCCAAGGCGGTCCCGGCCAAAGCGGCGCCGGTGCCGGAAACCAGCCTGGTCGACGAGATTCTCGCGTTCCTGACCGACCCGGTGTCGGGCGGCGGACTGGCGGTAGTGGTGCTGATGCTGTTCGGCTACGGATTCTGGGCCTGGAAGCGCAAGAAGAAATCGCAGGCGAGCAAATTCCAGGACAGCGTGCTCGGCGCCGCCAGCGGCGCGGGCGCCTCGTCGGTGTTCAGCACTGCCGGCACGGCCGTAGCGGCCGCGACGCCGCCGCCAGCCGCTGCTGCCGCAGCCGAAGTTTCCGAAACGTCTGTCAGCAGCGTGAGCGTGGGTGCCGCCGAGAGCGACGAGGTCGACCCGATCGCCGAGGCCGACGTCTATATGGCGTACGGCCGCGATGCGCAGGCCGAGGAGATCCTCAAGGAAGCGCTGGGCAAGGATCCGAACCGCCTCGCGGTGCACGCGAAGCTGCTCGAGATCTACGCCAACCGCAAGGACAAGAAGAATTTCGAGCAGACCGCGCTCAAAGTGAAGAGCCTGACGAACAGCGCTGGCCCGGAGTGGGACAAGGCGATGGCGCTCGGCCACTCGATCGACCCGGAGAACGGCCTGTACGGCAGCGGCGGCGCGGCGGCGGAAGCGGCGCCCGCGGCGGCGCCAGCGGCTGCTGCGCCGACGCTGGACTTCGACATCGGCGGCAGCACGGGCGAGACGCAGGCGGTGGCGCCGGCGGCGGCGCCCGCGCTGGACTTCGACATCGGCGCCCAGACAGCCGCGATCCCGAAGAGCGACTTCGCGGCCGGCGGCACGCTCAAGCTGGATACCGCGGAGTCCAAGCCGGTGAGCGCCGGGCTCGATTTCGACCTGGGTGGCGCTACCGACGCCGACGACGGCGAGAAGACCATGCTGATGCCGCCGCGCAAGCCCGCGGCTGCGGCCGCGCCCGAGAAAAAGGCGGATCCCGACGCCACGGTGGCGATGGATTTCGACCTCAACCTGGACCTCGGCACGCCGAAGACCGAGGCGCCGACGCCGGCCGCCGAGGCGCCGATCGACCTCGGCGGCCTGAGCCTGGACCTCGGCGTGCCCGCCGCCGGCGGCGCAGCGGGCGGCGCAGACCCCAAGTGGCAGGAGGTCGCTACCAAGCTGGATCTGGCCAAGGCCTATCAGGACATGGGCGACAAGGACGGGGCGCGCGAGCTGCTGAACGAGGTACTGAAGGAGGGCGACGCCGCGCAGCAAGGCCAGGCGCAACAGATGCTGTCCAGCCTGGGCTAGCCGCGGCGACGACCGCAGAGGGAGCCGCGGCGCGCAGGCGACCGCGGCTTTTTCATTATGGCGACCAGCTCGATCAACCGGATAGCGCTCGGCATCGAATACGACGGCAGCCGCTTCCTCGGCTGGCAGACGCAGACCGGCGGCGGCACTGTGCAGGACGCGCTGGAGGCGGCGCTTGCCGGCATCGCGGATGCGCCGGTCACGGTGACTTGCGCGGGCCGCACCGACCGCGGCGTGCACGCGCGCGAGCAGGTGGTGCATTTCGACAGCGCGGCCGAGCGGCCCGATTCGGCCTGGGTGCGGGGCGTGAACGCGCTGCTGCCCGAAGCGGTGGCGGTGCTCTGGGCACGGCGCGTGGCGGGCGATTTTCACGCGCGCTACTCGGCGGTCGCGCGCAGCTATCGCTACGTGCTGCTGAACCGGCCGGTGCGCCCGGCGCTCGCCGCGCGCTACGCGGGCTGGTACCACGCGCCGCTGGAGGTCGAGGCGATGCGCGCCGCGGCCACCCACTTGGTGGGCGAGCACGACTTCTCGGCGTTCCGCTCGGCCGAATGCCAGGCGAAGAGCCCGGTACGCACGCTGCACGCGATCGGCATCGAGCGCGCGGGCGAGCGCGTGGACTTCACGTTGCGCGCCAACGCCTGGCTGCAGCACATGGTGCGCAACATCGTCGGCACGCTGGTGTACGTAGGCGCGGGCAAGCAGCCGCCGCAGTGGATGAGGCAAGTGCTGGAGTCGCGCGACCGAGCGCGCGCGGCGCCGACCATCGCGGCCGAAGGCCTGTACCTCGAGGCGGTCGCATACGAAGCGAAATGGGGGCTGCCCGCCGCGCGGCTCGAAGCGTCGCCGCTGCCGGTCGCTTCATGAGAACCCGCGTAAAGATCTGCGGCATGACGCGCGCCGAGGACATCCAGGCGGCCGCGCGCGCCGGCGCCGACGCGATCGGGCTGGTGTTCTATCCGCCGAGCCCGCGCTGCCTCAGCCCGGACCGGGCGCGGCTGCTGGCGGGCGAGGTGCCGGCGTTCGTTAGCACGGTGGCGCTGTTCGTCAATCCGGCCGCCGCGCAGGTCAACGAGGTGCTCGATCGCGTGCGCCCGTCGATGCTGCAGTTCCACGGCGAGGAAGCGCCGGAATTCTGCGCGCAGTTCGGCGTGCCCTGGATCAAGGCATGCCGCGTGAGGCCGCAGGTCGATTTGCTAGAATACCTGCGCCCGTTTTCCGGCGCGGCAGGCTGGCTGCTCGACAGCCACGTCGAGGAATACGGCGGCGTCGGTGAAAGCTTCGACTGGTCTCTGGTGCCGGCCGAACGCAGCCGCCCGATCATTCTGTCGGGCGGCCTGACGCGGGAAAACGTGCGTAGTGCCGTCCGCCGCGTGCGCCCCTGGGCGGTGGACGTGTCGAGCGGCGTGGAATCCGCCAAGGGCATCAAGGACGCGGCCAGGATCGCCGCTTTCATCGCCGAGGTCAGAGATGCAGATGTATGACTTGCCCGATCCGCGCGGGCATTTTGGTCCCTACGGCGGCGTGTTCGTCGCCGAGACCCTGAGCCACGCGCTGGACGAGCTGCGCGAGGCCTACGAGCGCTGCCGGCGCGATGCCGCGTTCATGGCCGAGTTCCACTACGAGCTCAAGCACTACGTCGGCCGGCCGAGCCCGGTATACCACTGCAAGCGCTGGTCGCAGCTGCTTGGCGGCGCGCAGATCTACCTCAAGCGCGAGGACCTGAACCACACCGGCGCGCACAAGATCAACAACACCATCGGCCAGGCGCTGCTCGCGCGCCACATGGGCAAGAAGCGCGTGATCGCCGAAACCGGCGCCGGCATGCACGGCGTGGCCTCCGCGACGGTCGCGGCGCGTTTCGGCATGAAATGCGTGGTGTACATGGGCTCGGAGGACATCAAGCGCCAGTCCGCCAACGTCTACCGCATGAAGCTGCTCGGCGCCGAAGTGGTGCCCGTCGAATCGGGCTCGAAGACGCTCAAGGATGCGCTCAACGAAGCGATGCGCGACTGGGTGACCAACGTGGAAGACACCTTCTACATCCTGGGCACGGTCGCCGGCCCGCACCCGTATCCCATGATGGTGCGCGATTTCCAGTCCGTCATCGGCGAGGAGTGCAAAGTGCAGATGCCGGAGATGATCGGCCGCCAGCCGGACGCGGTGATCGCCTGCGTCGGCGGCGGCTCCAACGCGATGGGCATTTTCTACCCCTACATCGGCGACGCCGGCGTGCGGCTGATCGGCGTCGAGGCGGCGGGCGAGGGGCTGGCGACGGGCAGGCATGCGGCCTCCCTGTGCGCCGGCAAGCCCGGCGTGCTGCACGGCAACCGGACCTACCTGCTGCAGGACGCCAACGGCCAGATCACGGAAACGCATTCGGTCTCCGCCGGTCTGGATTACCCGGGCGTCGGGCCGGAGCACGCCTGGTTGAAGGACCGGCATCGCGCCGAGTACGTGGCGATCACCGACGAGGAGGCGCTCAAGGCTTTCAGCGACCTGTGCCACTACGAAGGCATCATCCCCGCGCTCGAGTCGGCGCACGCCGTCGCCTACGCGGTGAAGATCGCGCCGTCGCTGGCGAAGGACCAGGCGCTGCTGGTCAACCTCTCGGGCCGCGGCGACAAGGACATGCAGACGGTCGCCGACCGCATGGGGATCAAGCTCTGATGTCGCGCATCGCCGGGCGCTTCGCCGAGCTCAAGGCCGCCGGGCGCAAGGCGCTGATTCCCTACCTCACTGCCGGCGATCCGCTGAAGTCGAGCACGGTGCCGATCCTGCACGGCATGGTCGAGGCGGGCGGCGACATCCTCGAGATCGGCGTGCCGTTCTCCGATCCGATGGCCGACGGCCCGGCGAACCAGCGCTCCTCGGAGCGCGCGCTGAAGAACGGCATCGGACTTGCGGACGTCCTGGGCATGGTGGAGCAGTTCAGGAAGAAGGACTCTAGGACGCCGATCGTCCTGATGGGCTACGCCAACCCGATCGAGGCGATGGGCGTGGAGAAGTTCGTCGCCGCGGCGAAGGCGGCGGGCGTGGACGGCGCGATCGTCGTGGACTACCCGCCGGAGGAGTGCGGTCCGTTCTCGGACCTCTGCGGCAAGGCCGGCATCGACTGCATCTTCCTGCTCGCGCCGACCTCGACCGATGCGCGCATCCGCGAAGTGGCGCGCGCGGGCACCGGCTACCTGTACTACGTCTCGCTGAAGGGCGTCACCGGCGTGAAGACCGCCGATGCGGCCGATATCGCGATGCATCTGCCTCGGCTGCGCGCGGCCTCCAAGCTGCCCATCGGCGTGGGCTTCGGCATCAAGGACGCGGAATCGGCGCGCGCGATCTCCAGGATGGCCGACGCGGTGATCATCGGCAGCCGCATCGTGCAGGAGATCGAGAGCGCCGGGCCCGAGCACGCGGTGGCGCGCGTCAAGGCCCTGCTACTGCCCATACGCAAGGCGATCGATTCATGAGCTGGCTGCAGAAGCTGCTGCCGCCGAAGATCCAGCGCGGCACCGGGCCGCGCAAGCAGGTGCCCGAGGGCCTGTGGACCAAGTGCCCGGCCTGCAGCGCGGTGCTCTACAGCACCGACCTGGAGAAGAACCTGAACGTCTGCCCGAAGTGCGGCGACCACCAGCGCATCGGCGCGCGCGCGCGCCTGGACGCGCTGCTCGACCCGGAAGGCCGCTTCGAGATCGGCGCCGAGGTGCAGCCGGTGGACAGTCTGAAGTTCAAGGACCTGCGCAAGTACCCCGAGCGCCTGGAGGAGGCGCAGGCCTCGACCGGCGAGTCCGACGCGCTGATCGTGATGCAGGGCTCGATCAAGTCGCTGGGCGCGGTCTGCGCCGCCTTCGAGTTCGAGTTCATGGGCGGCTCGATGGGCTCGGTGGTCGGCGAGCGCTTCGTGCGCGGCGTGCGCGTGGCGATCGAGCAGAAGCTGCCCTACCTGTGCTTCACCTCCACGGGCGGCGCGCGCATGCAGGAGGGACTGCTCTCGCTCATGCAGATGGCGAAGACCACCGCCGCGCTCACCGAGCTCGCGCAGCGCAAGCAGCCCTTCCTGACCGTGCTCACGGACCCGACCATGGGCGGCGTGTCGGCGAGCTTCGCGATGCTGGGCGACGTCGTCATCGCCGAGCCGAAGGCGCTGATCGGCTTCGCCGGCCCGCGCGTGATCGAGCAGACGGTGCGCCAGAAGCTGCCCGAGGGCTTCCAGCGCGCCGAATTCCTGCTCGAGAAGGGCGCGATCGACATGATCGTGGACCGCAGGCAGATGCGCGACCGGCTGCACACGCTGCTCGCGCTGCTGCAGGGAAAGCCCTCCGACCAGAGCTCGTGAGCGCGTCGCGCTCGCTTGCCGAGTGGCTCTCGTACATCGAGCGCCAGCATCCCCAGCCGATCGCGCTTGGCCTGGAGCGCATTGCTGAGGTTTTCAACAAATTAGAAATAGGAATTGGCTGCCCGGTATTCACCGTCGGCGGCACGAACGGCAAGGGTTCGACCTGCGCGATGCTGGAAGCCATCCTGCGGGCGGGCGGCTACCGCACCGGCCTGTACACCTCGCCGCACCTGCTGCGGTACAACGAGCGCGTGCGCATCGGCGCGCACGAGGCCGACGATGCCGCCCTGTGCGAGGCGTTCGCCGCCGTGGAGCGTGCGCGCGGCGCGGTGCCGCTCACGTACTTTGAGTTCGCGACCCTTGCGGCCTTCCATCTTTTCTCGAGATCGAGCCTGGATGTGGCGATTCTCGAAGTCGGCCTGGGAGGAAGGCTCGATGCCGTCAACGCCGTCGACGCGGACTGCGCGATCCTGACCAGCGTCGGCATCGATCATGTCGAATACCTCGGCGGCACACGAGAGGAAATCGGGCGCGAGAAGGCGGGCATCTTCCGCCCCGGACGGCCTGCCATCGTTGCCGATCCAGACCCGCCCGCTAGCGTCACCGCGTCGAATGCGAAGCTGCAATTGCTCGGCAAGGATTTCGGCTACCTTGCGCAAGGAACGCAGTGGACCTATTGGGGACCGGCGGGCAAGCGGCACGGTCTTGCCCATCCCGCGTTGCGCGGTGCGATCCAGCTGCGCAACGCGAGCGCAGCGCTCGCGGCGCTCGACAGCCTGCGCGGGCGCCTGCCGCTCGCGATGCAGGACGTGCGCCGCGGCCTGGCCGAAGCGTCGCTGCCGGGCCGCTTCCAGGTGCTGCCGGGACGGCCGCAAGTGATCCTCGACGTCGCGCACAACCCCGAGGCGGCCGCGGTGCTGGCGGCGAATCTCGGCGACAGCGGCTTCGCGCCGGAGACGATTGCGGTGGTCGGCATGCTCAAGGACAAGGACATCGCGGGCGTGCTGCGCGCGGTCGCGCCGCGCGTCACCAAATGGCACCTTGCGACGCTTCCGGGGCCGAGAGGGGCGCAAGCAGCGTATCTCAACAATGTTCTGAAAAAAGAAAAAATAACCATAGAAGCAAAAGAACACCCAACGGTTGCGCTCGCTCTGGCCGCGGCAAGAAAGGAAGCGGGCGAGAATGATAAAATCGTCGTGTTCGGCTCGTTCCTGACCGTCGCCGACGCCTATGGCTGAATCCGAAGACGTCAACTCGCTCAAGCGACGCGGCCGCCGCCGGCTGGTTGGCGCCATCGCGCTGGTTCTCGCCGCGGTGATCGTGCTGCCGATGGTGTTCGATTCGGATCCGAAGGGCAGCGCGCCGCCGGTGAGCGTGCGCATCCCGGGCGAGGACGAGACCGGCTTCACCCCGAAGGTGACGCCGAAGATCGCGCCGGCCGCTCCCGAGAAGGCGAAAGAGAAGGCACAGCCGAAGGCGGCCGAGAAGGCGGTAGAGAAGGCGCCGGAGTCCGTCGCCGAGAAGGTGCCAGAAAAGGCGCTCGAGAAGGCGCCCGAGCCGCCCGCACAGAAGATCGAGATCAAGGTCACGAAAGCGGAGAAGCCCGCGGCCGCGGCCGAACGCGCCAAGGCCGAGGCCGCCCTGGCGGGCGGCGAGCAGTTCTTCGTGCCGGCCGGCGCCTACCTCGACCCGGCGGGCGTGATCGAGAAGCTCAAGGCGGCGAGGATTCCCTATTACACCGAGCCGATTGCGACCAAGGACGGCACCGTCACGCGCGTGCGCGCCGGGCCGTTCGGGAGCCGGGAGGCCGCCGACAAGGCGCTCAAGCAGCTCAAGGACCTGGGCTTGAAACCGGGCAACGTCGCCGCCAGGTCCTGAGATGGCCTGGCTCGACTACGCCGTGCTCGGCGTATTCGCGGTGTCCCTGGGGGTTGGCGCGTGGCGCGGCCTGGTTCGCGAAGTGGTTTCCATCCTCGGCTGGGTGATCGCGTTTCTCGCGGCGAACCTGCTGGCAGGGCCGCTCGGCCCGGCGATGCCGCAGGCCATTCCAAGCCCGGAATTGCGCGTGGCGGCCGCCTATGTCGCCGTCTTCGTGGCCTCGTTGATCGTGACTTCGCTCGCCGGGCTGCTGCTGTCGAAGATGGTGCAGGCGGTGGGGCTGGGCGGCCTCGACCGGGTACTGGGCTCGGGGTTCGGCGCGCTACGCGGCCTGCTGATCGTGCTCGCCGCCGCGCTGCTCGCCGGGCTGACCGGCGCGCCGCGCCAGCCGTGGTGGCGCGATTCGGTGAGCGGCCCGCTGCTCGCGCAGGCGGCGGGCGCGGTCAGGCCGCTGCTGCCGCAAACGCTCGCCGAGCGCTTGCGCTATGATTGATCCTTAGCCACGGGAGTCTCTGCCGATGTGCGGCATTCTGGGCATCGTCGCTCGCTCGCCCGTCAATCAGCTGCTCTACGACGGACTGCTCCTCCTGCAACACCGCGGCCAGGACGCGGCGGGCATCGTCACCAGCGAGAACAAGACCTTCCACATGCAGAAGGGCACCGGCATGGTGCGCGACGTGTTCCGCACGCGCAACATGCGCTCGCTGCCGGGCAACGTGGGCATCGCGCACTGCCGCTACCCGACGGCCGGCTCGGCGACCAACTCGGCGGAGGCGCAGCCGCTGTACGTGAATTCGCCGTTCGGCATCGTGCTCGGCCACAACGGCAACCTGACGAACTCCGAGAAGCTCAAGGACGAGATGTTCCGGCAGGACCTGCGGCACATCAACACCAATTCCGACTCCGAGGTCCTGCTCAACGTGCTCGCGCACGAGCTCGAGAAGGCCTCGGTCAAGCTGCGGCTGGAGCCGCAGGCGATCTTCGCCGCGGTCGCGGCCGTGCACCGGCGCGTGCGCGGCGCCTACGCGGTGATCGCCATGATCGCGGGCTACGGCGTGCTCGCCTTCCGCGACCCCTACGGCATTCGCCCGGCGGTGATCGGCTACAACGAGACCCCGCAGGGCATCGAGTACATGGTCGCCTCCGAGTCGGTGGCGGTCGAGGCGCTCGGCTTCCGCGTGCTGCGCGACGTCGCGCCCGGCGAGGCGGTGTTCATCGACGAGGACGCCAACCTCTACAGCCAGCCTTGCGCGGAGGAGACCTCCCTGAATCCGTGCATCTTCGAGTACGTCTACCTCGCGCGCCCCGACTCGCTGATCGACGGCGTCTCGGTGTACGAGGCGCGCCTGCACATGGGCGAGAAGCTCGCGGAGAAGATCCGCCGCGACCACAAGGACCTGCAGATCGACGTGGTGATCCCGATCCCGGACTCGAGCCGGCCTTCGGCGCTGCAGCTGGCGATGAGCCTGGGCGTGCCCTACCGCGAGGGCTTCGTGAAGAATCGCTACATCGGGCGCACCTTCATCATGCCCGGGCAGGCGGTGCGCAAGCGCTCGGTGCGCCAGAAGCTGAACGTGATCGGCGTGGAATTCAAGGGCAAGAACGTGCTGCTGGTGGACGACTCCATCGTGCGCGGCACCACCAGCCACGAAATCGTGCAGATGGCGCGCGAATCGGGCGCGCGCAAGGTGTTCTTCGCCACCGCGGCGCCGCCGGTGCGCTTCCCGAACGTCTACGGCATCGACATGCCGACGCGCGCCGAGCTGATCGCGGCGCACCGCAGCGAGGCCGAGGTCGCCGCCGAGATCGGCGCCGACGCGCTCATCTACCAGGACCTGGACGCGCTCATCGAAGCGGTGCGCGCCGTTAACCCGAAGCTCGTCAGTTTCGAGGCCTCCTGCTTCGACGGGCGCTACGTCACCGGCGACGTTACCGCCGACTATCTGCACGTGGTCGAGACCCGGCGCGACGCGTTGCGCGATTCGGACGAGGACGAGGGCGCCCAGCTCGACCTCAACCTGGTGGCCAATGGATGATGTTGTGATATAGTGCGTTTTTACGCGCCGATTTGAGCCACAGCTTGCGGGCGCGCTACAAATCCAGCTAAAGCGTGCCAGGGAAACCCGGTCCGCTTGACGAGAAAGGATCGGGTTTTTTATGGCCAAAGAGCAGGAAATCTCCACCCTGGGCGTGCGCGCGGGCACGCAGCGCAGCGAGTTCGGCGAGCATTCCGAGGCGCTGTTCCTCACCTCGAGCTTCGTGTTCGAGAGCGCGGCGGCCGCCGCCGCCGGCTTCGGCGGCACGAGCGACGACTTCGTCTACTCGCGCTACACCAATCCCACCGTGACCATGATGCAGGACCGGCTCGCCGCGCTCGAGGGCGCCGGCGCCTGCGTCGCCACGGCCTCGGGCATGTCGGCGATCCTCAGCCTGTCGATGGTGCTGCTCAAGGCGGGCGATCACGTGGTCTGCTCGAACGCCGTCTTCGGCGCCACCGTGCAGCTCTATGGAACGCTGCTATCGAAATTCGGCATCGAGACCACTTTCGTCTCGCCATCCAAGCTGGACGAATGGCAGCGCGCGCTGCGGCCGAACTCCAAGCTGCTATTCCTCGAGACGCCGTCCAATCCGCTCGGCGAGGTGGCCGACATCGCCGCGCTCGCGGCGGTCGCGAAGAAGGCGGGCGCCGCGCTCGCGGTGGACAACGTGCTCTGCACCCCGGCACTGCAGCGGCCGATCGCCCTCGGCGCCGACTTCGTCGTGCATTCGGCGACCAAGCACCTGGACGGGCAGGGCAGGGTGCTGGGCGGCGCCATCTGCGGCGCCAAGGGCCCCGTCATGGACGGCCTGGTCGGCTTCCTGCGCACCGCAGGCCCTACGCTCTCGCCCTTCAACGCCTGGGTCATCCATCGGGGCATGGAGACGCTCGAACTGCGCATGCTGGCCCAATCGCAGCGCGCGCTGGAACTAGCCCAATGGCTGGAAAAGCACCCGAAGGTGACAAGCGTGCATTACACCGGTCTCGAATCCCATCCGCAGCACGCGCTGGCGATGCGCCAGCAGCGCGCGGGCGGCGCGCTGCTGTCCTTCGAGGTCAACGGCGGCAAGGACGCCGCGTGGAAGGTCATCGACGCCACGAAGCTCGTCTCGATCACCGGCAACCTCGGCGACGTGCGTACCACAATCACCCATCCGGCGACCACCACCCACGTTCGCCTCACGCCCGAAGCGCGCGCTGCGGCGGGGATCACGGATGGATTGATCCGTGTTGCAGTTGGCCTTGAAGCTGTTGAGGATCTGAAGGCCGACCTCTCAAGAGGCTTGGGCTAGTCTCACGGGGCTTGCAACGATTGAGCGGGTCAGCAGGTGTAGTATCTGCCGCGTCATGGACGAGCCGATTCACCCTGCGCAGGTCGAAGCGTTCAAGCGTGCGACCCCGGCGCAGAAGCTGGAGGCGGTCGCCGCTCTTTACGAAGCCGGTATCCGCCTGCGCATGGCGGGGCTGCGCATGACGCACCCGGATTGGCCCGACGCCCGGCTCGAGCACGAGGCGCGCCGTTCGTTGCGCGATGCCGGCACCTGACCCGTTCGCGCCGTTCCTCGAGCCGCTGGAGCGCCTCGCACTGCCTTACTGCATCACCGGTTCGGTCGCGGCCAGCGTCTACGGCGAGCCGCGGCTGACCGCCGACATCGACGTGGTCGTGCTGCTGCGGGAGCAGGACATCGCCGCGTTGCGTGCGGCGTTTCCGGTGGCCGACTACTACGTTCCGCCCGAGGAGACGATGCGCGAAGCAGTGACGCGCAACGAGCGCGGCATGTTCAACCTGATTCACCACCGGAGCCAGTTCAAGGCGGACATCTATCTTGCCGCTGGCGACCCGCTGCACACCTGGGCGCTGGAGCACCGGCGCCGCATCGACCTGGCGGGTGCCGGCGCATGGATCGCGCCGCCGGAGTACGTGATCGTGCGCAAGCTCGAGTTCCTGCGCGAGGGCGGTTCCGACAAGCACCTGCGCGACATCCGCTTCATGCTTGCCGCGACACCGGTAGACAGGGCATTCATCGAGACCGAGGTCGCGCGCCGGGGGCTCCAGGAGCCATGGCGCAAGGCATCGGCCGGGCCCTAGGCAGTTCGCCGGCTCGTCAGAACGACACCAGCCGCGGGCCTACGTCGTCCAGGGCGAGGTAGCCGCCGGGGCCGTACCAGTCGGGGAGCACCCAGCGCTCGCAGCGGGTGCCGTCGACTTCGAGCTCGTGGCGGGCGGGGCGGTGGGTGTGGCCGTGGATCATGCGGCGCACGCGCAGGCGGCGGAAGGCATCGCGTACCGCCTCGTTGTTGACGTCCATGATCTCGGTGGCGGTCGCGGCGGTGACTTGCTTGCTCTCGGCGCGCATGCCGCCGATCAGCTTGTGGCGCTCGGCGAGGGGCTTGGCGAGGAATTCGCGCTGGAAGTCCGCCGAGCGCGCCTTCACGCGCCAGGCCTGGTAGGCCTTGTCGTCGGTGCAGAGGGTGTCGCCGTGGAGCAGGGCGACCGGCTCGCGGCCGATGGTGAGCACGCTCGGGTCCTGCAGGAAGGTCGCGCCGCTCGCGGCGAGGAAGCCGCCGCTGGCGAGGAAGTCGCGGTTGCCGTGCATGAAGTGCACCGGCACGCCCGCATCGACGAGGCGGCGGAAGCCCGCTGCCACCTGGGCCGCGAGCGGGTCGCCCGCCGGGTCCTTGAGCTCGTCGTCGCCCGCCCAGTATTCGAACAGGTCGCCGAGCACGTAGAGCGCGCCCGCGCGCGCGGCCTCCTCGTCGAGGAAGCGGAAGAACTGCTCGCTGGTCTCGGGGCGCTCGCCTGCGAGGTGCAGGTCGGAGATGAACAGCGCCCGGCTCAACTCACTTCTTCTCGGGAACCAGGGCGGCCGACTCGATCACCACCGGTTCGCGCGGCACGTTCTGGTGCATGCCGGCGTTGCCGGTGGGCACCTGCGCAATCTTCATCACCACGTCCATGCCCGCGACGACCTTGCCGAACACGGCGTAGCCCCAGCCGTCCTGCCCGGGGTAGTCGAGGAAGTCGTTGTTCTTGAGATTGATGAAGAACTGCGCCGAGGCCGAGTGCGGCTGGTTGGTGCGCGCCATGGCGAGCGTGCCGAGGTCGTTCTTCAGGCCGTTCTTCGCCTCGTTCTCGATCGGCGCGCGCGTCGGCTTCTCCTTCATGCCCTTCTCGAAGCCGCCCACCTGGATCATGAAATTCGGGATCACGCGGTGGAAGATCACGCCGTTGTAATGGCCGTCCTTCACGTACTGGAGGAAGTTCGCCACCGTCTTCGGCGCCTTGGCCGGGTACAGCTCGACGCGGATAGTGCCGAAGTTGGTCTTCAGGTCCACCTGCGGATCGGCCGCCAGCGCGCCGGGCGAACCCGCCGCCACGGACAGCACGACGAGGGGCTTCCAGATTTCTTTCAGCTTCATGCACCACCTTCATAGAGGATGCGCCAGCGCCCGTCTTCCTTGATCCAGTACTGGCGCTTGCGCATCGCGTTGGAAAGGCTGCTCGAGCGGTAATCCTGGTCGAAGCTCACCACCACGAAGCTCTCGCGCGGGTACTGCAGCATCGACACGCGCGACACGCCGACCTTGATCCAGCTCTTCGAGCCGTTGACCTTGCGCTTGTGATCGGACCAGGCCGCGAGGTCCTGGTCGCCGGAGCTGAAGCGCGCGGAATAGTGCGCGAGGTACTTGTCGGTATTGCGGCTCTCCCAGTCCGCGCGCCAGGCCTCGAAGGCCGCGGCCAGGCCGGTGCGCTCGCGCTCCTGCGTGCCGGCGTCGATCCATTCGATCTCGTCGGCGATGATCACCGGCGTCAGGCCGATCTGCAGCCGCGGCCCGACCGCCTCGAGGTCGGCGTTCGCCAGCACGATGCAGCCGTCGCTCGCGCGCGGCGGGCGGCTGTAGGTGTCCGAGGGCGTGCCGTGCAGCCAGATGCCGTGGCCGTTGCGGCCCAGGCGCTTGTCCCAGGCGTTCGGGTAGTTGATCGGGAAGGCGCCGGCGCCGTAGAAGTCGGTGAGCTTCTGGCGCGGCAGGTTGCCAGTGACGTGGTACACGCCGATCGGCGTCTTCTGGTCGCCTTCGCGCGTCTTCTCGACGCCGTTCTTGCCGAGCGTCACGTAGTAGTCGGCGATGAACTGGGGGCGGCCGCCGGCGTTCTCGAACACGTACAGGCGCGAGCGGCGCGAATCCACCAGCAGCGCATAGCGCTGGTCGGGCTCGAGCTGCAGCACGTGGCGCGGCACGCGCTCGCCGTTGGGACGGTCGCGCAGCGCGCGCAGGCGCAGCAGCGCCTCGGTGCGCAGGTCCTCGACCTTCTCGCGCGGCACGGTCTTCGGCACGTTGCCGAAGGTCTCCAGCGGCCGCGCGCGCGCCATCAGCAGGTCGCCGCGGATCAGGTGCGCGAGACGGAAGTTCGGGTGCGCGGCGATCAGCGCCTCGACGCGTTGCGTCGCCAGGTCGAGGCGGTTGGCCTCGATCGCCTCGAGCACGCCCGACAAAGCCTTCTCGGGTCCTGCGGCGAAGCCCGTGCCGGAAAGAACCGAAAGCAGGGCCCCCAGGACCAGGGCGCGGGGGCTCAATTGCCGACCCTTTCCTGCTGGATCAGCCAGCGCCCGTCGCTGCGCGCGAGCACCAGCGTCTTGGTGGTGCTGGTCGCCTTGAGCACGTCCGAGCGGTAGCTCTGGCGGAAGGTGACGCTCGCCTGGCCGTCGGCGGCGACGCTCACCTTCGGCGACTCGACCGTGACGGCGATGGTCTTGGGCGCGCTGATGCGCTGGCGGCGCGTCTGCTCCCACGCGGCGCGGGGTTCCCCGCCCGGAGTCTTGAAGTCCTTGCCGTAGAAGGCGAGGTAGGCCTCCACGTCCCTGGCCGACCACGCCTTCGCCCAGGCGCGCACGGTTTCGATCGCGTCGACGCTGCCAGCGGCAGGCGCCTTCTCGGCCGGCTTCTCGGCCACTGGGGTTTTCGGCTCGGCAGCGGCGACCGTCACCGGCGGCTTGGCCGGCTCCTTGGCCGGCGTCACCGGCGGCTTCGCGGCAGCGACCGTCGAGGCGGCGGGCGAGGTGCCGCCCACCAGCTCGCGCACCAGCGCGAGCTTGTTCTTCGCGCCGGCGTTCGCCGAATCGATCTGCAGCGCCTTGTCGTAGGCCTGGCTCGCGAGCTTGGCGTACACGTCGCCCAGGTTCTCGTAGGCGGTGGCGTAGCTCGGATGCGTGCGGATCGACTGCTCGAGCGCGCTGCGCGCCTTGTCGTACTGGCCCTGCGAGGCGTAGATCACCGCGAGGTTGTTGTACGGCTCGGGCAGGTCCGGATAGTCCTTGGTGAGCTGCAGGAACACTTCGGTGGCTTCCCTGGCGTTGCCCTGCTCGGCGTAGATGAGGCCCTTGAGGAAGCGCGCCTGCGCGTCCTTGGGCTTCGCCGCGAGCACCTTGTTGACGCGCTCGAGCGCCTGCTGGTGCTGGCCCGACTTCAGCAGCTTGCTCGCTTCCTGCACGTCGTCGGATTGCGCCGACGCGGCACCCGCGCACAGCAGCGCGACGGCAACTGCGGCCAGCGCTGGGCGCGGGTCGGGGAAAGTCGTCATTGTGTTATAGTTTTCAAGGCCCTACGGTATCTTGCTCATTCTAGTCTAAGCCCTGCTGGTTAACAACTTGCTTCGCATTTACAACTCCCTCGCTCGGGAGAAGCAGGACTTCGTGCCGCTGCGCGCGGGCGAGGTGCGCATGTACGTCTGCGGGATCACCGTCTACGACTACTGCCACCTCGGCCACGCGCGCATGATGATCGCATTCGACGTGGTGCAGCGCTGGCTGCGCGCGAGCGGCCTGCGCGTCACCTACGTGCGCAACATCACCGACATCGACGACAAGATCATCAAGCGCGCCGCCGAAAACAAGGAGCCGGTTGACGCGCTCACCGCGCGCTTCATCGAGGCGATGAACGAGGACCTGCGCGCGCTCGGCGTGCAGCCGCCCGACCACGAGCCGCGCGCGACCGGCTTCGTGCCGCAGATGCTGGAGATCATCGGGCAGCTGGAGCGCAAGGGCCTCGCCTACAAGTCCGCCAACCGGGACGTCAATTTCGCGGTGCGCAAGTTTGCCGCCTATGGCCGGCTCTCGGGCAAGTCGCTCGACGAGCTGAAGGCGGGCGAGCGCGTCGCCGTGGACCCGAACAAGCAGGACCCGCTCGATTTCGTGCTCTGGAAGCACTCCAAGCCCGGCGAGCCGGCCTGGCCCTCGCCCTGGGGCGAGGGCCGGCCCGGCTGGCACATCGAGTGCTCGGCGATGGGCAGCACGCTGCTCGGCGAGCACTTCGACATCCACGGCGGTGGCCAGGACCTGCAGTTCCCGCACCACGAGAACGAGATCGCGCAGTCCGAGGGCGCGAGCGGCGGCAGGTTCGTCAACTACTGGATGCACAACGGCTTCGTGCGCGTCGACAACGCCAAGATGTCGAAGTCGCTCGGCAACTTCTTCACCATCCGCGACGTGCTCAAGGTGTTCGACCCGGAGGTGGTGCGCTTTTTCATCGTGCGCTCGCACTACCGCAGCGAGCTGCACTATTCGGACGCGCACCTCGCGGACGCGAAAGCCGCGCTCACTCGCTTGTATACGGCGTTGCTTTCTTCTCCTTCCGAATTGAAGCCCGTGGATTGGGAGGAGCCTCACGCGAAGAGGTTCAAGGCAGCGATGGACGACGACTTCAACACGGCGGAGGCGGTCGCCGAGCTGCAGCTGCTCGCGCACCAGGCCTTTCAGGGCGACGGCAAGGCGGCCTCGCAGCTGAAGGCGCTCGGCGGCATCCTCGGCATCCTGCAGCGCGACCCGCAGCAGTTCCTGCAGGGCGGTCGGGGCGCCGGGCCCGCCGAGGCGGAGATCCAGCAGCGGATCGAGGCGCGCCTCGCCGCGCGCAAGGCGAAGAACTACGCCGAGGCGGATCGCATCCGCCAGGCGCTCGAAAAGGATGGCGTGATCCTCGAGGACGGGCCCAAGGGCACGACCTGGCGCCGCGCCTGAGGAGGCGTCGCCGCGGCACGACGATTTTTGATCTGGCGCAAAGCACGTCGCGGGCGCCGGCGCGAACATGCTAAGCGACGCATGAACCCTTCCGACGCCACGGATACGGCCGAACGCACGCTGGTCACGTCGCCCGGGCTGGGCCCGGAGCACCGGCAGACGACGGTCGCGATCCTCTTCGCCGACGTCTGCGGCAGCACCAAGATCTACGAGTCCCTGGGCGATGTCGCGGCGCGCAAGATGATCGGGCGCTGCATCCAGCTGATGGTCGACGCCACACGCGCGCACGGCGGCGAGCTCATCAAGACGATCGGCGACGAGGTGATGTGCCGTTTTCCGACCGCCGAGGACGCTGCGGCCGCGGCGCTCGACATGCAGGAGCGCGTGGCCGGTGCGGCGCTCGCCGAACGCGGCTTCAGCGTGGCGATCCACGTCGGCTTCCATTTCGGTCCGGTGGTGGAGGAGGGCAACGACGTCTACGGCGACGCGGTGAACCTCGCCTCGCGCATGGTCAACCTCGCCAAGCGCGACCAGATTCTCACCACGGGCGCAACCAGGCAGCTGACGACCGGCAAGCTGGGCGAGGCGATGCGCCAGGTCGACCGCACGACGGTGAAAGGCAAGGACGAGGTGATCGACGTCTTCGAACTGGTCTGGCAGGAGGCCGAATCGACGCGCGTCGCGGGCAGCGTCTGGGCGACCGCGCCCGGCGGCGCGAAGGGCCACCTGCTGCTGACGATGGGCGAGCAGGTGCTCGAGGTGTCGGCCGACCATCCCTCGATCACGGTGGGACGCTCCGATCAGAACGATCTGCCGCTGCAGGGCGAGCTCATCTCGCGCCTGCACGCGCGCATCGACTACCGCAACACGCGCTTCCTGCTCACCGACCAGAGCACCAACGGCACCTACGTCACCGACCCCTCGGGCAGCGAGCACCTGGTGCGGCACGACTCTTTCGTGCTCACCGGCGCCGGCTCGATCTCCTTTGGGCACACCGCGATGCCCGGCCAGAAGGACCTGCTGCGCTACACGTTCATCGGCTGAGTGCGTGCGCGCAACGGCGCCGCTTGACACACCGGCCTGTGCAATGCGAAATAGCCTCAGGGTGCCGGTGTTCAATCGCAAAAAAGTGCAAAGAATAGTCTGCGCGACGGCGGCGCTGCTGTGCCTGCTCGGCGTTGGCGCCGCGCAGGCGGCGCCGGTGGACGACATCAAGGCGCTGCTCGAGCAGGGCCGCGCGGCTGAAGCCTACGCGCTCGGGCGCAAGCATCCGGAGCTGCTCGGCAGCGCGGCGTTCGACTTTTACTTCGGCATCGCCGCCACCGACAGCGGCCACGCGGGCGAGGGCGTGCTCGCGCTCGAGCGCTACCTGCTCAATTTCCCCGACAGCGAGGTCGCGCGCGTGGAGCTCGCGCGCAGCTATTTCGCGCTCGGCGACGTGGTGCGGGCGCGCGAGGAGTTCGAGGCGGTGCTGCGCAACAATCCGCCGGCCGGCGTGCGCGCCACCGTGGACCGCTACCTCGAGGCGATCCGGCTGCGCGAGTCGCGCTTCCAGACCACGTCGCTGGTCTGGCTGGAGGGCGGCCTGGGCGTGGACAGCAACGTCAACGGCGGCGTCGGCTCGGCCAACATCAGCGTGCCGGTGTTCGGCCCGGTCACGGTCAACGCCGCGGGCGTGCGCAAGGGCGACAACTTCCTACACGTCGCGGGCGGCGCGCAGATCAGCCACCCGGTGGCGCCCGGGGTGGCGGTGTTCGGCTCGGTGCTGGGGGAATCCAGGCTGAACCAGAAGGAGGACCAGTTCGACTTGCGCACGCTGGGCGCCACTGGCGGCGTGAGCTGGCTGCGCAACGAGAACACCTTCCGTGCCTCGCTGTCGTCGCAGAATCTCGCGGTCGACAACCAGCGCTACCGCAATGCCACCGGCCTGACCGGCGAGTGGCTGCATGCGCTCGACGAGCTGCGCCTGTTCACGCTGGCGGGCCAGTACGTCAACCTGCGCTATACGGGTGCGAACGAGATCCGCGACGCGGATTTCCTGGGCGCCGCGACGTCCTACCGCCATGCGTTCGTGCGCCAATATCAGCCGGTGGTCGAGCTCTCGCTGAACTTCGGCCGCGAGGACAACCAGCGCAATCGCCCGGACCTCGGGCGCGACCTGTGGGGCGCGCGCGCCTCGGTGTCGGCGACCCCGGCCGCGAAATGGGGGCTCGCAGCGGGCATCACCTACCTCGGCAGCCGCTACCACGAGGCTGACGCGCTGCTCCAGACCACGCGCAAGGACCACTACTACGGCATCGATCTCACGGCCACCTACCTGTTCACGCGCCAGTTCAGCGTGCGCGCCGAGGCGATCGTGTCGCGCAACGATTCGAACATCGCGCTGTTCGAGTACGACCGCAACGTGTTCGCCATCAAGGCACGCTACGAGTTCAAATGAGGCCCGCCATGTCCGCAGCTCAGCGCATTCTGGCCTGCCTCCTGCTCCTGGCCGGCGGCAGCGCCGGCGCGCAGGAAGCCGGTCGCGTCATCCTGTCGATCGGCGAGGTGACCATCCAGCGCGGCGCGGCGGTGAGCGCCGCGCCCGTAGGCAGCGTGCTCAACAACGGCGACACGATCCGCGTCGGCGCCGCGAGCAACGCACAGGTGCGGTTCGTGGACGAGGCCATCATCGCGCTGCGGCCGGGCACCGAATTCAAGGTGGACGACTACAACTGGCCGGGCGCGGCGAGCGGCGTGGAGCGCGCGTTCTTCTCGCTGCTCAAGGGCGGCCTGCGCACCGTGACGGGCGCCATCGGCAAGACCAACCAGCAGAACTACAGGGTTACGACGCCCACGGCGACCATCGGCATCCGCGGCACCAACTTCAACCTCGTGCACTGCGACGCCGAGTGCCAGAACCGCGATGGCAGCGCGGCGCGCGGCGGCACCTACGGCGGCATCTTCGACGGCCGCATCGGCGTCGCCAACCAGGCCGGCGAAGCCGTGTTCGGCGTGGACGAGTTCTTCCACGTCGCCAGCCTGACGAGCCTGCCCGAGCGGCTGATCGGGCCGCCGCCCTTCCTCGGCGACCGGCTCGCGGGCGCGACGCGGCGCAAGGGCGAGAAAGGCACCGAGTCGAGCGAAACCATGGCGAAATCGGGCGTCAACGCCGACAGCCGTCCGCTCGCGGCGCCGGCGCCGGTGCCGCCGCAGGCGTTCGTGGTGACGGAAAATTTCAACGAGAGCGGCCAGCGCAGCGTCGTCTCGACGACCTTCGCCCATGTGGTGATTCCTGCCCACTCGGAGTTCAACGGAAACGCCGCAACCGATGTCCTCGGCGCGAACGTGGTGGACATGGTTTTTGCGGGCAGCGGGGCGTCGCAGACTCTGGTCAGCGTGATTGCCAGACCGAACGCTGCGGTCGACCAGGAAGGCGGCCAGGGCAGCGTCGGTCCGTCCGGAACCGACATGGTGGGCTACGGCGCGGCCGTGAACGCGCACTGGGGACGCTGGATCGACGGCAAAGTGGACGCCTCCGAGGTGCCGGGGGGCTTCTTCGTGCCGCCCACCGGCGTGCATTACCTCTACAGCGATCAGATCACGCCAGCCGAGGTGATCGCCGCGAAAACGGGCCAGTTCAGCTACAACGTGTCGGTTGGCGGCACCAATCCCACGGACAACTCAGGGAACATCGGCACCTTCGGCGGCGGATCGGTGTCCGTCAACTTCACGTACCGCAACGCCGCGCTGAACGCCTCCTGGACGGTGGGCAGCAGCACGTACTCGGTATCCGGCGTCGCGGGGGCCACGCCCTCCGGGCTCTCGGGCCCCGTCAAGATTTTTCCTGGCATCGCGGCCGGCGTCGAGATGAGCGGCAGCAACGTCGGCTCGTGCTCGGGCCCCTGCGGAGGCGTGTCGCCCGGCCCGATCCAGAAGGTGGAGGCGAACGGCGTGTTCCTGGGGCCTACGGGCAACCATCTGCCGGTGTCGATCGGCAGTCAGAACGGCACGCAGACCACGAGCCAGGTGCGCCTGTTCTTTTGCCCGACCTGCCCCTAGGAGTCTGCGCGGCAGACGAAATTTGTGCGAGTTGAAGTTGTGCCGGGTGTCACTTTTCGGGAATTTCGGTGCGGCGCCCGTCAATTTACAGCCGCAGAGGTTCGTGCGAGGTCGATGCGAAT
>JBASCW010000003.1:0-8506 GCA_049651845.1 Burkholderiales bacterium
ATTCCCGCGACCGGACGCTGACACGGCGCGCGCATTCACCCCTTCACGCGACGCAACTCACTCCTGTTCGATTCGCCTCACCGGACGGCAAGGCGCGGACCACCACCGCGAAGCGGTTTAGTTCAACGTAGAGCTAACCGGCGCGGCGCTTTTGCCGCGTCCGAGTTGAGCGCCGGGTTAGGCCAATGTCTTGGCGCTCTAGTTTGGTTTATGACGCTCATGGATTCAGACCAACTTTTTTTAGTACTTCTGACCATGCTTGGAAGGCCTCGTGAACAAGGGCTTGTGCAGACATAGTTGTTCCATCGCCTAACGTCACGACGTAGTCAACGTCAATGGGTTTGTTTTGGCCAAGGTGAACCGTGACATTCGTTGAAGTTACGTAGGCACCTTCCTGATGCTTGTGCCGAGCGAGATGCTTCCCTCCATTTGCGAGGTCAGCGACTACACGCAGTGATTTGTGCGCCAGAACTTCGGCCTCGATTGCTGAACCTACACCGCAGGTCGGATCGTTTTTTATCCAATCTTTCAGGTGCCAGCAGTCTTGGAAGTAGTGCTGTAGGTCATCGTTGTACGCCACAGAACTCTTGTATGGCTGTGTGACGCGCTCACGGCTGCGAACAAGCCGCTCATACTGTGCGTGCCAATTCGTGAGTGAGGGAGAAAGCATGGAGGCGAAAATCCTTCAGTGGCCTAACGTTCCCAGTAACCGGCGCGCGCCCGCCGACCTCTGCATGGCACGACGCTGACGCGCGCGTCCGAGTTGACTGGGGGGTTAGACCGCACTCGCCCAATATCGGAGCGCATCTTTCGGCCCATGGATAGGGTAGTCAGCGCCATGTTCAGTGTCGAGATGGTTTAGAAAGGAGAGGATGGCCTCGCGTTGCCTTTGAGAAAAACCCTTGGCTCGCTCGTTCCAGTACTCTCGCAGTTCGCCAGGCGTGAGCATATTTAGAGCGGAATCGGCGATTACGTCTGCCTCGGCGTAGTCGTCAAGTGCGATGAGCATGTAGGCCGGTAGATAGTAGCGGAAGGCCTGCGGCGACATGAACGCAAGGCATGCCGAGGCGTCGCCGCGGTAGCTGCGCAGAGCGCCCAACGTTACATCCTTCCAGCCCTTGCCCCGAAAGAAGTCGGCGACCTGCGCGCACTCAAGATGCCGACCACTCTGGTCGTAGGCGATGGCATTGTCACCGGGGTATGGGGCGTCCGACCATGCTTCGAGTATCAACGTTCGGACGTCAAGCGGCGACATACGTTGTGCGGTCTAACGTCCACGCTCACCGGCGCGCGCCCGATGAGCAAGGTACAGCACAGCGCTCGCGCGCGCGTCCGCGTGCGGCGTGCTGTTAGGTTGCCGATGTCCTTGAAGCGAGCGCATTGACAACCTTACCTAGTACCACACCAAGTAGTACACCGACGGAAGCGACCACCGTAGTGACCAGGGCGATACCCAGCGCCAAGCCAACTGGGACTCCAGCCATTCCGAGGCCAACCGTTTGGCTAATGACTTCTCCGTAGGCACCACCGAGGCCGCCCACCACCGTGCCCAAGAACAACGCAGGGAGAAGTGCCGCGATGCCACCGATTGCGCCGAGCACTCCAGGCAGATTGTGCAACTTCCAATAAGGTGGGGCGATACGGGCGCCGAACTTATTCATGATCCAAGTGCTCGCTAGATACGTGAACGCTACGCCACCCACGTACCCCAGTCCCATAGCGATCAGCACCACGTTCACGGCAACCTAGACAGAATGGCTTGCTGTTGGGGAGGTGAGGCGGCCTGCCTCCGGCGTATCGTGGGTTGCGTGTTTGCGCACGCAGAGCCACATGTTGAACGAGAGCGTCGTATCAACCGAACAAAGGAGGCAGGCCATGGGCAAGTCTAGCAAGCTGTACGTGGGAATGGATGTGCACAAGGACTCGATCGATGTCGCCACGGGCGACGAGGGTATCGGCGAAGTGCGCCACTACGGGGCGATCGGCGGAGATCTGGCCTCGGTGTCGCGTCTGGCGCGCAAGCTCGAATCGACGGGCAAGGTGCTGGTGTTCGTCTATGAAGCGGGTCCCTGCGGCTTCGGCATCTACCGGATGCTGCGGGGCCGGGGACACGAGTGCTGGGTGGTTTCCCCGGGGATGACCCCGCGCAGCAATGCCGACCGGGTCAAGACCGACCGGCGCGATTGCCTGAAGCTTGCGCGCCTTGCCCGCGCCGGGGAATTGACACCGATCCACGTGCCGGATCAGCTCGACGAGGCGATGCGCGATCTGGTGCGCGCGCGCGAGGACGCGGTGGTCATGCAGCGCCAGGCGCGCCAACGGCTCGGGGCCTTGCTCTTGCGCAACGACGTGCGCTACAACGGCAAGACAGCCTGGAGTCCCGCGCACCGGCGCTGGATCGCCGAACTCAAGCTGCCGCACGCGGCGCAGCACATCGCGTTCGAAGAATACGCGCAGGCGGTCGATGAGGCCGGCAAGAGAATCGAGCGGCTCGAGGCCGCAATCCGCGATGAG
This sequence comes from Burkholderiales bacterium, assembly GCA_049651845.1. GTDB lineage: Bacteria > Pseudomonadota > Gammaproteobacteria > Burkholderiales > SG8-39 > RBG-16-66-20. Next base: position 2,515 of record JBASCW010000003.1, read on the forward strand.
CTCACCGGCTGGCGCTGGCGTCCGGTGGTGGCCGCGCTCGAAGCGTTCCGCGGCATCCGCACTATTCACGCGGTACGGCTGGTGGCCGAACTGGGCGATCTCACGCGCTTCGCCAGCCCGCGCCACCTGATGGGATTCCTCGGCTTGGTACCTTCGGAGAACTCCACCGGCAACCGCCGCCGCCAGGGCGCCATCACCAAGACGGGTAACTCCTCGGCGCGCCGCGCGCTCGTGGAAGCCGCCTGGGCCTACCGCTATGGCGCGCGTGTGTCCGTGGGCATTGCCCAGCGCCAGTCCGGCCTGCCCAAGCCCGTCACCGATCTCGCCTGGAAGGCGCAGCTACGCCCGTGTTCGCGCTATCGCCGGCTCTCGGCGCGCGGCCTGCATCGCAACAAGATCATCGTCGCGGTCGCGCGCGAGCTCTCCGGTTTCGTCTGGGCGCTGGGTCAGCAGGTCAAACCGCTCTGAGCGCACGCGCTCAAAAACCGCTTGGCAGGAAAGGAGGCTCACCCCACCGACCAACCACACGAACCCGACAGGAAACGCGGCGCGCACGCGGCTGGAGAACCCTCGCTGACACGTTATTGATCCGGTCCTCGGACCGGCACCTCAGAGCCTAGAGCGAGGCAGCTCCGTGACGCACAACAGTCTTGCGGCTAACCAACGCCCGAATATCAGCTTGATCGACCGTCGCCACAGCAGTGCCCGCCGCGTCCCCTCTCGGGTTCGTTCCACCCCTCCGTGCCGCGCAGGCAGAATACCGCTCGCCCTATTGACAGGTGCAAGCCATATCAACGTGGAAGTGTGCGGCGCAGCGGGCGCGGCGCGCCATGAAGCAGGGCGCTCGCCGCCGCGTTCGACACCACTGCCAGGTTATGTGGCATTAGAGCTGATACCTCGTGATGTCCAGCGCGCCATGGAAAACGCCAAGGATGTCGATATTGCCGTCGTCCTTGACGAGGTACGCAATTCGGTAGTGCCCGTAGAGAAGTACTCTGACATGGCGCGATGACGCGGTGTATCGGGAGCCGAGCTGCGGGAAACGCTTGAGATCCTGGGCACGCTCGTAGATGCCTTGGACCGTATGCGCTGCGGCTTGAGGATTGTCCGCAGCGATGTACTCGAAGATGTCCTCAAGCCAGCGTTGGGCCTCGAGCGTCCAGGCTACTTCTGCCATGAGCGGATGCGGTGGCCCATGTCGTCATTCGACATCGTGCGCCTGGCATCCGAATCGGCGAGACCGCGCTCAACCATGACGTGGAACGCAAGCTCGCGGACGATCTCCTCCCGCGAACTGTCGTCGGGTTGTCCCGCGATGAGGCGGGCGAGCTCTTCTTTGGCGGTAGACATGGCTGATGCCTCCGATCTGCCTTAATTCTGCCCGAGTCGCCGGGCGTTCGCCAATGCCACATAACGTGGAAGCCACGGGCGCGCGCACGCCGACTCGTGCAAAGCGCCGCTGGTCGCGCGCGCGTCCGCGTGGGCTGCCGGGTTAAACAGCACCTTCACTTTTACCCCTCGTCTTGGCCCGGCAACTTGCCGGTTGCTAGGAACTCAAGCTCGGCGTCGGAAGGTGGTAGCTGCGCCACGATCCAGCGAGCGCGATGCGCCAGCTTCGAGAGAACGTAGACGACGAACTGCGTTTCCATGGCGCTCGCAAGCGCGTTCGGCTTGACATGGGAAGGCACGCCCTCGAACTCCAGCCACGAGCACAGCGACTCGGCCGGCCCTCGATCCGGAAAGGTCCTGAACTCTTCGTAGGGGCCGTCGCGATCAATGTCCATGGTGCTGTTTAACGTTCAAGGTCAGGGGCGCCGCGCGGCTTTATCGCGCAGCGTCCCCTGCACCGCCGGGTTAGCCGTCGGTCGGCGCAAGTTGAAGAGATTCGACAAATTGAACTTCAAATTCTTCACATTCGATTTCATCTGGCACCTCCCAAAGGCTGCTCGCCATCTCGAATACGTGATCTGGCACCATCATTGAAAACGTAGTACCCTTTTCAGTATTTCTACGGCGCACTCGTTCGCGCCGGACATCAACTGGCGCGTCCAGTACGTGGATGACCAAGGCATGGCCTAAGCCTTGTACTTTTCGGCAAAACTCAACACGCGGCGCACGCTGAATAAGTCCGAGTTCAAGAATAACATTCTTCTCTGAAGCGAGAAGCCGCTGACTGTGGCGCCAGATAAGATCAACCAGCCTCTCTTTCCGCTCAATGTACCAAGGCACAAAGTCTCCAGAGGGGCGGTCGGGACTGAATAGCTTCGCAAACCACTCGTCAAGGGCAATGTGGACACCGCCAGTACGCGATGCCAGCACAGCGGCGAAAGTGGACTTCCCAGAACCGACTGGGCCTTCAACTAGGTGGATGATCGACATGACGGATACATTGCGTGTGGTGAGACGGCTAACGCCCACGCTCAGCGGCCGGGGTGAGCATCGCGAACCCCGGTCCGTTGGAGCGCGAAGTTCGGGGCCACAGCGGCGGGAATCCGGGCATCCCCCTCCCCGGTCCTAACGATCTTTGGAATCGCGTGAGGCACATGACGGCGTCGGCGGCGCACCGTTGCCTAACGTGTTTGGCCCGACGGTAACTTTCGATCGAAGAAACCGACGATCTCGGAATTCATCACCTCGTGCATCGCATCACGATCGAAGCCTTCCGGGTCTTGCGCAGCCTTCCCGGCGACGAGTTTCAGTACCCCAGGGAAACTCGCGATGAACGAGAAATGCCCGGCCCGTTTGACGAGAACGTATTCCGTCTCAGGCGGCAGCGCCTTCGCGAGGCGCTCGGCATGATACCGCACGAGGGTCAGGTCGTCGCGCTCCGCGCCGTACACCCGGACCGGAACGGCCACCTGTGCGAGCGTGTCGTCGGTGAAGGGGGCGGCATTCGGCGCCATGAGCACGATGGCGCGCACACGAGGATCACGGACATCTGGAATATCGCCGACCTTCCGGGTGGCTTCCCGCGTCGCAGCACCACCGTAGGAGCAGAACTTGGAATCGTCGGGATGCTGTCGGCAGTGCGCAATGCTGGCAGCGGGACTCGGCTTCGCGCCGCCGACGGCCAGCGCGGTGTAGCCCCCGTTTGAGTGGCCCACGACCCCGATGCGCTCCCGCTGGATGTGGGAACCGAGTTCCGCATCTTCCAGCAGCGCATCGATGACGCGGGAGACTTGCTTCGGCCGCCCGATCCACACGCCGACACCGGAGATGTCGTTGTCCTTCCCTCGTGGATGCATAGGGGCGGCGACGACGTAACCATGCGAGGCCAGCGCCATCGCTAGGTCTCGGTGGTTCAAGGAGAGCCCACCGGCCCCATGTGATATGACGATGAACCCGAACTTCCCGTCAGCCGGCGGAGCATTGTTGGCCACCTGCATCTCGAACGCGATCAGCCGACACAGCATCGCGGGTAACCTGCACGCGGAAAGGGACCCGGTCAGGAAGAGAGGAGCGGGCGCTGCGCGGGTGGGATACCAAAGAGCAGCAGGGAACAACTCGCCCGTGGCCGCGTCTTGAACGTCGATCCTGCGATAGGCGACGTTCGAAGACGGCGCAGCCTCAGTTGTGAAAGCGACGCCGAGCAGCACGCTGAACAGCACGAGGCCCACAAGGTGCTTGAAGATGGCAGGAGGCCTCACACCTTCGGCCGTTCTGGTCTTACGAGTGACTGCGACGATGACATGACCCCCTCTATCCTGAGGCTCTTTCGGTGTGCGCCGAACGTAGAGGCCAGCGGCGCGCGCTGCCCAAGTTCCAACGGGGTGCGCTGCTTCCGCGCGTCCGCTGCGCCGCCCGGTTGGGCATCACGCAGCCCATTCCTTGCGCAGAAGTGCGTATGAGAAAAGGTCATCGAACTTTCCGTTCACAAACTGAGCCTCTCGTAGAAGACCCTCCTTCTGAAATGATAGTCCCTCTAACAATTTCGCCGACGCCACATTAGCTGTTACGACAGTCGCTCGAATTCTGTTTAGCTCGAGGTCGCGGAAAGCATGATCCAGTAAGGCCCGCACTGCTTCTGTCATGAGGCCGCGTCTCCAATACAGCCGCGAAAGCTCATAGCCTAGCGTCGCTTGTCGAGCCTGCTTGTGCCATCCGAACAAACCGCATGTGCCGATGATTACCTGCGGCTCAGACTTGAGTGCAATTCCCCAGCGGAAGCCGCTTTCATTGGCAAACCACTGGCTGTAACGTCGAATTAGAGCTTTCGCTTCCTCGATCCTCGTGAACGCTTCGCAGTCGTAGAACTGCATCACCTCCGGATCGGAAAAGAATCCGAATACGTGTTCCGCGTCAGACACGGTCAGCTCCCGGAGAACTAGGCGCTGAGTTTCGTGCGTGGGGAAGATCATCGACGTGATGCCCAACGTAAAGTTGAGGGGCGCGCCGCTTTTGGCGCGTCCCTCTCGAACGTAATGTTAGACCTGCTTCTCACCAACTGCTTTCTTGGAGGGGCAGTAATCGCGAGTCTTCCAATGCGGCCGTTCGGTGGCCGATGCCAGCAAGGTATTCTGCATTGGACGCGAATGCCATAAATGCAGCCGGGCTGGATTGCTGTACCAGCATTGCCGCGTCCCAGCGCTCGCTAGCTGGCCCAATAAGGAAGCTACCTCCGCGCCCGAAGAAGAGTAGCTTTCCACCAGATTTCTCCAGGTGCGGCATGGTGTGTTCCATGTAGAGCCGATAGGCTGCCTCACCAGTGATCGGCATAGCAGGAGCAAGTTGCGGCGTCGCCGAATAATCGGCAGTTACGCGGTAGCGAAGCAGATTGAGCATGACCACGGTGCCCGTTATGCCGCGCGCGAAGAAAACACGGCCGGACTCTTGTGTTGGATCGAGGTACGTCTGCATATGGAACACCTCATTGTTTGTGAGCAGGTCTAACGTGTTGCTCTGCCGCGGGCCAGCGAGAACATTTGCACCCGCGCGGTGCCGGCGGCCCGTCGGCAGCAGCAAAGGGTTAGGGGGACGACGATCAGCTTTCGTCCGGTCGTGCTCACTTTTTCTGGAGCCGACTTTCAATCACCCACTGAACAGCTTTCTCCTTTGCACTGACTCTCAAGTCTTGAGCCAGCCTTCGTGCCTCCCTGAGTCCCGCGGAATGACCCACATTTGTCACCTTGTCGTAGGTGAGTTGCTCTTCAAGCGAACTCTCAAACGCGCGAAACACAGCGGCGCACTTGGATTGCGCTGCATCCGCAACCTCATTTGCGCTTGCAGAGGAGGTCGAATAACTTGTAACCGAGGTTTTCATGCAATTGAGATACGCGTCGAAGTTGGAATCCGCCTTTGCTTTCAGCGTATCGGAATTGCTCTTTGCATCTCGTGACGGCGAAGCGCATCCAGAAATGGAGCCAACGAGAAGTACTAGCAGGAAGCTAATGAGTACTGCGTAAGTATTGTCCTAGGTACGCCAAGCGGAAGGATGGGACATTACTTGCGCAGGTATCAATAGTTGTAAGTGCTCTCATGATCATGTCCAATTCTCGAAGAATTGCTGATTGATTATTGCCGCCCGGCGAAAAGGTACGTGACTGCGGAGCTTATTGCTGCGATGGCAACCCCAACACCGATTCGCCCAATCGGCTTGTCGTACCAAGGACGTGGCGGGTGTTCGAGCTCGAGTTGAGCCGCGAGTGCCTGTATGTCCGCATTGATTCGTGGATAGTCAATATTTCCGTAAGACATACCGATTTTCTGCTTCTCAAGAGCAGTGATCTTGGCCCTAATCTCGTCGTTGTGAAGGGACACAAGTCCTCCTAACGTCCACGCTCACCGGCGCGCGCGGCACGGCGGCTGAATAGGTACGACGCTCGCGCGCGCGTCCGGTGCGGCGTGCTGTTAGGTGGCACTGGTCGAGCTTACTGAGAATTACCTAACCGTGTGACACTAGATCAGCTCAGCCTGGGTCCAGCAAGCGGCGATGATCGCGGAGCGCCGTTGTGCGGATTTGAGCCGGCCGCGCGCGGTGTGTTTCAGCTCGGCC
>JBASCW010000004.1:0-15679 GCA_049651845.1 Burkholderiales bacterium
GGCCGCGGGCTGCTCGGCTTCCGCTGGCAAGAGTCGACGAATGCATCCACCGGGTTGAAGGCGCGCACCGAGTATCGCCAGGACTGGCCGTTCACGGGGATGGTGCAGCAGGTGAAGCGCACTAGCCCAGGCTCGGTGGTTCTCTCGCGGACCGACAGCACGCCCGGCTGCCTGAACCCGGCCAACGGTTCTGCCTGCACGGTCGCGGCGGGCAACCGCTACTTCCCGTTCGTGTCGCAGACGGTGGAGACGGGCAAGGACCTGAACGGTGCGGCGCTGCCCACGGTGACGACGACCTACGCGGGCTACGACCTGTACGGCAACGTGGGAGCGGTGACGGTGAGCACCAACGATGGCCACAGCAAGCTCACCACCAATACCTATACCAACGACACCACCAACTGGTTCCTCGGGCGCTTGACGCGGAGCACGGTGCAGAGCACGACGCCTTAAGGGAGAAGATCAATGAACAACAAACTCATCGGCACAATCGCCATCCTAATCTCGCTCGTGGGCACGGGGGCGCAAGCCACCAGCCAGACGCGCACCTCTGCCTTCGAGTACGACCCCGCGACGGGGCTCTTGGTGAAGGAGATCATCGAGCCCGACAGCCCGTCGTTCTGCCTCGTCACCACCTATAGCTACGACGCCTACGGCAACAAGACCGGCGCCACGACGAGGAACTGCAACGGCTCGGGGAGCGAAGCCGCAGCGCCGACCGGCGACCCGGTATTCGCCTCGCGCACGAGTTCGACCAGCTTCGCCGCGACCACCGCCAACCCCGTGGCGGGCCAGTTTCCGACCACGAGCACCAACGCGCTCAGCCAGTCCGAGGCGAAGGAGTACGACCCGAGGTTCGGCGCGGTGACTAAGCTCACCGGTCCCAACGGCCTGGTCACGCAGTGGACCTACGACGGCTTCGGGCGCAAGGCCATTGAATCGAGGGCGGACGGCACCAGCACCACCTGGACCTACACGATTTGCGTCAGTTGTCCCACCAACGGCAAGTACTTCGTCACCGAGACCACCGCCGGGGCGCCGACGAAGAAGGTCTATTTCGACAGCCTGAACCGCGAGATCCGCTCCGAGGTCGAGGGCTTCGATGGCACCTATGTCCGCAAGGACACGCAGTACGACTCCCTTGGGCGCGTGGCGCAGGTGTCGAAACCCTACAAGGCGAGCGACAGCGCGATCTGGACCGTCTACAGCTACGACATCCTCGGGCGCGTGACGCAGATGGATGAGCCCACCGTGGGCGGCAACTCGGCGCGCACGGTCACCACCTACAACGCGCTCGTGACCACCGTCACGGTGAGCAACGCGGGTGCGGGCACGGGGATGCCGGGCGGGGTGACGCAGACCACGCACCACCACCAAGAACAGCCAGGGCCAGGTGGTGGAGGTCAAGGACACGCAGAACAACACCGTTGCCTCGACCTACGACCCCTTCGGCAACCTGCTGACAACCAACGCGGGGGGCGTGGTCACCACGCTCAGCTACGACCCGCGCGGGCGCAAGACCGGGATGGTGGACCCCGACATGGGGACCTGGACGTATGCCTACAACGCCCTGGGCGAGCTCATCCGCCAGACCGATGCCAAGACCCAGGTCACGACCATGGCCTACGACCTGCTGGGCCGCATGACCACGAGGACGGAGGCCGACCTGGTTTCGAGCTGGTTTTACGACACCTACCAGGGCGGCGGTGCGTGCCCGAAGGGTATCGGGAAGCTTTGCCAGGTCTCGGCCAGCAACGGTTATGGCAAGACCTTTAGTTACGACAGCCAGGGGCGCGTGGCGAACATTAGCACGACCATCGACAGTGCCTACGGCATCAGCTACACCTACGACTCGCTCGGGCGCTCCGACACCACCACCTATCCCACCGGGTTCGCGGTGCAGAACGTCTACAACGCGCGCGGCTACCTCTGGAAGGTGCAGCGCGTCAACGACCCCGACACCACCGTGTACTGGATGGCCAATAGCCAGAACGCCGCGGGGCAGGTGACGGGCGAGACCCTCGGCAACGGCCTCACCGCTACACGCAGCTACGACGCGCTCTTTCGCCTGACGACCGTCAGCGCGAGCGACGGCGGCAGCACCACCCCCCACTCGCAGACCTTCGGCTACGACCCGATCGGCAACGTCACGAGCCGGAGCGACCTCACCCAGTCGGTCACCGAATCCCTCGCCTACGACACCCTGAACCGCCTCAGCTCGGCCTCGGGTGCGGGTCTGACCACAAGGAGCTTTGACTACAGCGCCGTCGGCAACATGGCCTACAAGTCCGATGTCGGCACCTACACCTACCCGAGCGTGAGTTCCGCGCGCCCGCACGCGGTATCCAGCGTCACCGGCAGCGGCAACCCCTACACCGTCACCGCGAGCTACACATACGACGCCAACGGCAGCCTCACGGCGGCCTCGGGCACGCTCTACCCGGCAACGGGCTCGGTGAGCTTCAGCCGCACCCTGACCTACACCAGCTTCAACATGCCCAGTGCGCTTAGCCACACCCAGGGAAGCAGCACCTACAGCTACACCTACACCTACAACAGCGAACACGAGCGGGTGAAGCTGGTCACCGTCCGCCCGAGCGACACCCTCACCAGCATCTACCTCTACCCGGCGGGCAAGGGTGCGCTGATGTACGAGAAGGAAACCCGCGCCTCCGACGGCCTGGTCGAGCACAAGCACTACGTGAACGGCGGCGCGGGCCTCATCGGCGTCTACGTCACCAAGTCGAGCTACGTCTCCCCCGATGGGCCGGAGATGCGCTACTACCACAAGGACCACCTAGGCAGCATCGCGGTCATCACCAACCCGGCGGGGGCGGTGATGGAGCGGCTTGCCTATGAAGCCTTCGGTGAACGGCGCCTTGCGAACGGCAGTCCGGAAGACCGAGCCTCACCGCTCGTCGGCATCTCCACCGACCGCGGCTTCACCGGCCACGAGCACCTCGACGAGATGATGCTGATTCACATGAACGGGCGCATCTACGATCCCGTTCTCGCGCGGTTCATGACCGCGGATCCGTTCCTGCAGAGCCCGGGCAATCTGCAGAGCTACAACCGCTATTCATACGTCTTCAACAACCCGCTCATGTACACCGATCCGAGCGGGTACTTCGTCCACAAGAATCTCAAGAGTCTCTTCAAAGCTGCCGTGATTGTTGTGGCGGCGATCTACCTTGGGCCTGAGGTCTTGTCGGCCTTCACTGCTTCGGCGGGCGGAGCGTCAGCTTTTGGATACTCGATCGTCACGGCGTCGGGCACCTTGGGAATATCGCTCAGCACGACCGGCCTTATTGCGTCGGGAGCCATCGGAGGATTCGCGGCTGGGCTTATTGGAGGCGGGGACCTCGAAAGTGGACTGAAAGGCGCGCTTAGCGGTGCGTTGTTTGGCGCCGCCGGGACAGTTGGTGGATCTGAGGACTTCTTGCGCTACGCCGCACACGCCGGTGCTGGATGCATTAGCGGTGAACTTGGTGGTGGTGGATGTGGTGGCGGAGCGATCTCAGCAGTGGCCGGAAAGTTCGCCACGAACTTCACCGAAAGAAATCCGATCGCGGCTGTCGTTGCAGGCGGCACCGCGTCCGTTCTCGGCGGCGGGAAATTTGCGAACGGAGCGACCACAGCAGCATTCGGCTATCTCTTTAATCAATGCGCGGGCAAACTTTGCTTTGGCGAGCGAGTGATGTCGGGCCAAGTGCGAGATGACATCTTCGACTATGGCGCTGGGCTGGGAGAAGGTGCCGTGTCTATTGCTAAAGGCGTGGGCAATTCGTTCAGGTTCATGGCCCGAGGCTTTGGACTGATGGGAGCTGAAGAGCAGCTTCGTTGGCAAGCGGAAGGACTGGCGGTGGATGCTGCTCTCAAGGAGTACGCGACGAATAGCGTTGTACGGTCGCAGGCCAACGCGCAGATTTACGATGCAATAAGTGACAACGCATCGGCTCGCAATATTGGCCGCTTTGTCGGGCGCTCCATTACGGGATCCCTCCTCGCGCCGGCCGGTGGCATGGCGGCGATTGGAGATGGCACGCGTGCTGTCGAGAGAGCTGGAGTGAGTGGGGCCGAGGCGGCAAGGCGTATCCTCTTCGGCTATTGATGGGGGCCACACGATGCAATTGATGTCAGCTCGGGCGTTCGAATATCTCTGGGTCGCACTCATGGTGGTAGTGCTGACGCCCGTGCTTTATCTGGTGTTTCGTCACTTCATCCTGGCCTACGGATTAGTCTGGCTCGTGATGCTCTCCATTGGTTTCGTGTCGAAGAAATATCCGCGAGTCAGACTCGTTCAATTCAGTCTCTTCATTGCCTTGGTGGTGTCGATGCTCATTGGGATGCTCCCGAAGTAGCAGACCTGTTTTGCCTCCGACGCCCGCCTTGCGCGGGCGTTGTTGTTCCTGGGTTGCTAATCGTTGTGCACGAACCCGATCCTGCGTTTCCTGGCGGGCTCGGGCGGGCTCATGAGGTTGCGGATGGTGTTGACCAAGCCGGCGATGGCCTGGTCGTGGGAGGCGAGCTTCTTCTCGTGCTCGGCGAGGCGCCGGGCGAGGTCCTTATGGGTGGCGAGGAAGCGGCGCAGGCGCACGAACGCGCGCACGACGTAGAGGCTGACCTCCACCGCGCGGGGTGAATTGAGGACCGTGGCGGCCATGAGCGCGCCGTGCTCGGTGAAAGCGAAGGGGGCGCGTCTGAGGCCCATCCTCGCGCCCGGATTGGAGATCACAGCCTGTGATCTCCAAGCGTCGAGCTCTCGTGCCGAGAGCCGGAACATGAAATCGGCCGGGAAGCGCTCGGCGTTCCTCTTGACCGCCTGGTTGAGCGCTCGGGTCTGGACACCGTAGAGCGCGGCGAGGTCGGCGTCGATCAAGACCTTGTGGCCGCGCACCAGGAGGATGCGGTTCTCGATGCGCTCGACCGGGAGCGCGAGCTTCGAGCCCATGCGCGGGGGCTCTACCGGCTCGCCTGGGCGAGCGCGGTTTCGATCATCTGCAGCAGAAAGCGCTGCTGCGTCTTGGGCAGTTGGCTGATGCGCTCCATGTGGCGCTGGAGCTTGGGCGTGGGGCCGCGCTTGGCGGGGGGTTCCTGCGCACCGATCAGCGCCTCGACCGAGACCCCGAGCGTGTGGGCGAGCTTGGGCAGCGTCGATACCGGAATGCGGCGCCGGCCGATCTCGTAGGAGGCGACGATCTGCTGCGACAGGCCCAGCTCGTCGGCGAGCGCCTGCTGGGTGAGGTTCTGCTCCTTGCGCAGTTGGGCGATGCGCGCGCCCATCTCTTTGAAGAAGCGCTTGTCCTCGGGGCTCACGGCGGCGATGGCGAGTTCGTTGTTGTAGTTAGCCATGAGCGTACCTCCCAGTTCCGGGCTGGGAGTTGACTTTACTCCTACTGGGCGTAAGTGCCAATCCAATTAAAAACTTCCAAACCCCCTTGACAGGTTTTTAGCGGAGGACCGGATTCCATGGCGCGCATCCCGGAAGCAGAGATCGAGCGGCTGAAGGAGACAGTGGCGGTCGAGCGCCTGGCGGAAGGCGCAGGCGTGGCGCTAAGGAAAGCGGGCAAGGACCTGCTCGGCAAATGCTGCTTCCATGAGGACGACCAGGCCTCGCTCGTCGTGACGCCGGCAAAGAACCTGTGGCACTGCTTCGGGTGCGGGGCTGGTGGCGGTCCCATCGACTGGGTGATGAAGGCGCAAGGCGTCTCCTTCCGTCACGCGGTCGAGTTGCTCAGGGAAGGCGCTCCTTCCTTAGCCGCGAAGGGTGTAGCGCGCACGCGCATTCGGGTGCTCGCGGCGCCGGTGGCGATCGAGGCCGAGGACCAGGTGGTGCTCGGACAGGTGATCGGCTACTACCACGAGACGCTCAAAACTTCGCCTGAAGCGCTCGCGTACATGAAGGCGCGCGGCATCGCGAGCGCCGAGGCAATCGACAAGTTCCGCCTGGGCTACGCGAACCGCACGCTCGGGCTGCGCCTGCCTGAGAAGACCCGTAAAACCGGGCTCGAGATCCGGACACGGCTTGAGCGCCTGGGCATCTACCGCGACAGCGGGCACGAGCACTTCAACGGCTCGCTCATCGTCCCGGTACTGGATGAGCAGGGCCACGTCACCGAGGTCTACGGCCGCAAGGTGCGCTCGGACCTTCGCCCCGGCACGCCGCTGCATCTGTATCTGCCCGGACCGCATCGCGGCGTGTGGAACGTGGAGGCGCTCGCCGCTTCGAAGGAGATCATTCTGTGCGAGGCGCTGATCGACGCGCTCAGCTTCTGGTGCGCGGGGTTTCGCAACGTGACGGCGAGCTACGGCACCGCAGGCTTCACGGACGATCACCTCAATGCCTTCAAGCGCCACGGTACCGAGCGCGTGCTCATCGCTTACGACCGAGACGAGCCCGGCGATCGGGCCGCCGCTTCCCTTGCCGAGCGCCTCACGGCCGAAGGGCTGGAGTGCTACCGGATCGAGTTCCCCAAGGGGATGGATGCGAACGAATACGCCTTGAAGGTGCAGCCACCCGCGAAATCGCTTGGCGTTGCGATCCGCAAAGCATCCTGGCTTGGCAAGGGGAAGGCGCCGCAGCGTGCGGAGGTCGAGCCGGTGGAGGCGCCGGCGCTGATCGTGGAAGAACCTCGCGCCGAAGCGAGCGCTCGTCGCGAGCGACTCGCTCAGGTGCGCGCGTCCGCGCCTTCTTCTTTAGCTGCTGATTTAGCTGCTAAGGTAAAGACCGAAGACGCAGCGGAGCGCGTCGAGCCGAGCGAGCCGGCGCTGCCGGCCACTCCCATGCCGCTCGCGGCATCCCCGCTCCCGGCGGCGCCGGCAGCCGAGGCGCCGGCCGAGGTGACGGACACCGAAGTCGTGTTCACCTTCGGTGCGAACGGCGATGCGCGGCGCTATCGGATTCGGGGCCTTGCCAAGAACCTCGCCTACGAAGTGCTCAAGGTGAACGTCCTGGTTGAGAAGGGCGAGGCGCTGCATGTGGACACCTTCGACCTGCGTTCGACCAAGCCCAAGGATCAATACATCGCGCGCGCCGCAAGCGAGCTGCGCGTCCCCGAGGAGGCGATCAGGTCCGACCTGGCGAACGTGTTTCACCGCCTCGAGGGCCTCCAGGAGCAGAACATCAAGGGCGCGCTCAAACCCAAGCGCAAGGCGCCGGAGGCGATGGAAAGCGCCGAGCGCGAAGCGGCGCTTGCCTACCTGCGCGCGCCGCGCCTGGTGGAGCGCATCGAGTCGGACCTGACGGCCTGCGGCCTGGTGGGCGAGCCGGTGAATAAGGTGGTGGCCTATCTCGCGGCGAGCTCGCGAAAGCTCGATCAGCCGCTCGCGGTGCTGGTGCAATCGTCGTCGGCCGCCGGCAAGACGAGCCTGATGGACGCGGTGCTCGCGCTGATGCCGGAAGAAGAGCGCATCAAGTACTCGGCGGTGACGGGGCAATCGCTCTTCTACCTGGGCGGCGAGGACCTGAAGCACAAGATCCTCGCCATCGTCGAGGAGGAAGGCGCGAGCCGCGCGGCGTATGCGCTCAAGCTCTTGCAATCGGAAGGGGAACTCACCATTGCGAGCACGGCGAAGAACCCCGAGACGGGCGAGCTGCAGGCGCAGACCTACACCGTGAAGGGACCGGTGGCGCTCTTCTCGACCACGACCGCCGCGGAGATCGACCCAGAGCTGCAGAACCGCTGCATGGTGCTCGCGGTGGATGAGTCGCGCGAGCAGACGCGCTCGATTCACGAGGAGCAGCGAAGCCGCAGGACGCTCGAAGGCCTCGCGCGGCGCGCCGAGCGAGAGGAGATCCGCGCGCTGCACCAGAACGCGCAGCGCCTCTTGCGGCCGCTCGCGGTGCTCAACCCCTACGCGCCGGCATTGACCTTCCCCGACACGGCGACGCGGCTGCGGCGCGATCATGAGAAATATCTGACGCTCATCGACACCATTGCACTCGTGCACCAGTACCAGCGCGAGCTGAAAGCGATGCAGCGCCGCGGCAAGGTCATCGAGTACATCGAGGCGACGCTGGAGGACGTGGCGCTCGCCAACGAGATCGCGCACGAGGTGCTCGGGCGCTCGCTGGATGAATTGCCGCCGCAGACGCGCCGCGTGCTCGGCCTGGTCGACGCCTTCGTCGCCGAGCGAGCGCGCGCGCAAGGAACGGAGCGATCAGCAGTGCGCTTCAGCCGGCGCGAGCTGCGCGAGGCGACGAGCGTGGGCGACACGCAGCTGCGCCTGCATCTGGATCGCCTGGTGCTCCTGGAATACGTGCTCGTGCATCGCGGCACGCGCGGTGCGAGCTTCGTCTACGAGCTGGTGTACGACGGCGCAGGCGCTGACGGCAAGCCCTTCATCGCCGGCCTGATCGATGTCGAAGCCCTGAAAGCTGCGGCTACGACGGCGAACCTCGCGGGGCAAAAGGGCGGGGTCGCGGGGGTAAAGAGCGAGTTCGCGGGGTCGATGCGGGGCGAAAGCGGGCCCAACGCGGGGGGTCGCGGGGTACCGGAAAACGCCACAACGCCGGAGGAATCAAACACTTCGGCGCGATCGAGCGCGAAAAGCGCAAAAACGCATAGTAAGGGCGGCAACGGCGCGAAGCCGTCGTACACGCATCCCTTAGCCGCCAAGGCGAGGTAGCGCGATGCTGCGCGCGAAGAAACGAGGCGGCCGAGTCGCGCGCGCACCGAGCGCGCCGGCGAGCGCGTTTCACGGCTACCTCGCGGCGTTCCTCGACTGGTCGCTTGCCGCGGGCAACACCGAGAGGACGGTGCAGACGCGCAGCGACGTGATCGGCTGGTTCATCGCCTGGGCGGTCGAGCGCGGCATCGTGAAGCCGCAGGACGTGACGCGGCCGATCCTGGAGCGCTACCAGCGCCACCTGTATCACCACAGGAAGGCGAACGGCGAGCCGCTGAGTTACGGAACACAGGTGCATCGCGTCGTGCCGCTCAAAAGCTTCTTCAAGTGGCTCGCGCGCGAGAACCACATCCTCTACAACCCCGCGGCCGATCTGGTGATGCCGCGGCTGCCGAGGAGATTGCCGAAACACGTACTGACGCCGGCGGAGGTCGAGACGGTGCTGAACGCGCCCGACGTCGCCACGCCCCAAGGGCTGCGGGATCGCGCGATCCTGGAGACGCTCTACTCGACCGCGATCCGCAGGATGGAGCTGGTGAACCTGAAACTCTTCGACGTGGACGCCGAGCGCGGCGCGGTGATGGTCCGCGAAGGCAAGGGGAGGAAGGATCGCCTGATCCCGATCGGCAGCCGCGCCTGTGCGTGGATCGAGCGCTACCGGGATGAAGTGCGCCCGCTCATGATCGCAGCCGGTGACGATGGCACGCTCTTCCTCACCGACTATGGCGAGGCGTTCATCAAGCGCAGGCTCGGGGACCTGGTGCGCCGCTACGTGCGAGCGTCCGGCATCGGCAAGAGCGGATCGTGCCACCTGTTCCGCCACGCGTGCGCGACCCACATGCTCGAGAACGGGGCCGATATCCGCTTCATCCAGGCGCTCTTGGGACACGCGGACATCTCGACCACGCAGATCTACACCGAGGTGAGCATTACGAAGCTCAAGGCCGTGCACGAGCTCACGCACCCGGCGCGGCTTGGACGCGCCAGGAGCGACGCGACGGCCGCGGGGAAGGCGAACCCCGCACCGGCCGACGAGAACGCGCGCAGCGCGCTTCTCGTCGCTCTGGACGCTGAAGGCGACGCGGAGGACAGGGCATGACGTGCGGCGCCGAACCGGTACGCGTGACGATTGAGCTGACCGATGAGCAAGCCTGGGCCTTCGCGCAGTTCCTCAAGCGCTCGACCTTCGATGACTACTGCGGCCGCGCGGTGGACAAGGAGGAGACCTACGTGATGATCGCCGCCTGCGAGGCGATCCGCAAAGCGCTGGCCGAGGCCGGCTACGCGCCGCGATAGAAACCCGGACCGCCCCGTCACGGCCCTTGCAACGCTTCGCCGTCCTTCGCGCAAGGGCCGCGCCGGGGCTACACCGTGCTTCCTCGATCGCCGTCCGTTCTGCGAGCACTGTTCACAGGCCGTAGGCGGCATCGAGCCGCCCACGGCCTGGCAGGCGGCCGGGGTAAATGCGGCGCAGGCGCCGCATTCAACATAACCGCGCGTTGCGTGCTGGCCGTCGCTCGCAGCCTGGCTGCTCCGCGCCGGCCAACGTGCTGCGCGGCGCCTTCGCGCCGGCTCGCACTGCACGCAACGGTCGGTTATGTCTGGCGCCCCGGCCGCCTGCACGCGCGCAGCGTGCGCGGGTGAAGCGCTCGCGCACCCTGCGCGCGCAAAGCGAATCAGCGCGGCCACGGCTTCGCCGTCGCCGCGTGAGCGCACGTCCCCCGGCCCGCCCAGCTCGCGCGCGCCGTTGCGCGCGCTCGCACCCGTCCGCCCCCGCAAGCGGGGGCTCCCCGTTAGCTGCGCAACTAGGGCGCAGACCGCGAGGCGAGCGCGCAAGCGGCGAGCCGAAGCGTTCGTTGCTCTTGCCTGGCGGTGACGGCGAAGCCGTGACCGCACTGACTTCGCTGTTAAGCGCGCAGGGTGGGTCACGCTGCGCGCGCTCGGCGGACCGGGGCGCAAGACATAACCGTGTCTTGCATGCACCGCGCGGCTGAGCGCAAGCGCAGGCTGTGCGGGCCGTGCCGCGCAACGAGCAGCCAAGCTGCGAGCGCGGCACTGCCAGGCAAGAGCCGGTTATGTTGAACCGCGCTGGCAGCGCGGTTCACCCCGGGCTGCCGACTACGGCCGCCGCACGGCGATGACGGTGAACGCAGGCGCTGGCGTAGCACTGGCGCGGCGCGTGCGCGAACGGCACGCAAGCCTTGCACGCGCCGTGACAGGGCGGCACAGAGCAGCGGCTAAGAAAGCGACGCCGCCGGCGTCACGTCGATCTCGATCGCGTCACTCACGTCGCGCGCATCGCGCCCCTTGCGCTCGATTGCGCGTGGGGGTAAAAAAGCGCTTCTAAGAAAAAAATCGTTCTTTAACAGCTCGACCCTCGCGCGCGCACTCGCAAGTCCTTGCCGCGCCTAGCGAAATCGGCTTCGGGTACGACAAAGTGCGTCGGGCCGTCCCGTTCACATGAACGGGCGCATCTACGACCCCGTGCTTGCCAGGTTCATGACCGCGGACCCATTCGTTCAGGGAGCGAGCGACCTTCAAAGCTTCAATCGCTACAGCTACACCAACAACAACCCGCTCATGTACACCGACCCGAGCGGGTATCTCAAGCTCAAGAATATTCTCAAGGTTGCTGCGGTTGTCGTGGCCGCTGTTTTCGTCCCTGAGCTTGTCGCCAATGCATTCATTTCGTCTGCGACGTCGAGCTTCATTGCTGGCACAGGTGGTCTTTCGACTGCCTTTGTGACGCTGGGAGGAGAAGCGGCTACGTTGACGGGATTGGGTTCATTCGCTGCGGGGGCGGCTGGAGGATTTGCATCGTCGCTAGTCGCGAGCAATGGCAATCTTGAGGCTGGACTAAGAGGGGCAATCACTGCAGGACTTGCCGGAGGAATTGACGGATACTATGGCAGTCCGTCGAACTACCCGATCTCGAGGGTCTTTGTTCAAGGAATTGCCGGAGGGATATCGTCGGAGCTCGAAGGAGGAAAGTTCTCCGACGGATTTGAGACAAGTTTCACTCTCTCGGCATTGACGTATGCCAATTTGTCAATGCGGAACGCGATGGCCGCGCAAGCTAGGCTTGAGCCACTTAGCAATGGTGACGGATTGGGTATCTGCTTTCGAGCCGACTGCAATAAGCAAACTGGCGGCTTCTTCGATTTTGACGTGCCGAACAAGGCTAGCAAATTGGGTGGATTTCAGAATAGTCCCGACTACTTGTTCTTTGGAGTAAAGGTCAACACTGCGACGCCGATTGGAAGAGCCTTGGCGACAGTAATGGAGGCCTTTGCAGGACCGCACGATTTCTTCAATAGTTGGTATTGGTACGATGGCGGCCAAATTCGGCGGGGGATGAGTATCGCCGAGCGGAATTTTGGCGAGTATGGTCTCAATTACTCCACGAATTTGATGTTAGCTGCTCCCTTTGCTTTGGGTGCACTAGTGCCAGAAGGGGCATACAGCGCGATTAATCACCTTAGAACTAGTCGGCATAAACCCTAGGTTGCATTCGATGAGAAGTCATCATTTTCCAATCAAAATGCTTTCGATCCTATTGGCGAGTTGTATGTTTGTAGACGATAAGAGGGAGTTTGAGGAATTCAACAATGGAGTGGTAGGCAAGTTGGTCGATGAAACTCGCCTCTCTCGACCGCATTGGACGCGTGTTCAGTCTTCGGGCTTGCTTGAATTTGGATTTGACTACAAGGAGGGATGTAAGTGGGCAATTGATGTTGATCCGGTGACAAGAGTAATTGTCCGATGGCGCTATCTTGCTGAGCCGAAAGCTTGTTGGCGCCACATACCTACGGCCTGAGCGTGTCCCAAAATGGTGTCGTGTGTAAATTGGAGTCAGAGTCGTTTTGTACCTCGTAGGCTCCTTGTTTCGGACATGAGAGCGCCCTCTCGTAGTGGAATCTGAATTCGAATTGAGACTGTCAATATCCTCCGGCTTGTTGACAACTATTCCGACTAGAGGAGGATGTTGATCTTCCTCAGGTGGGCGGGTTTGTGGCCGCGGGCATACAATTCGCCGGGGTGCTCGAAAACCACAAGACCAAGGCACAGTGACCGTGCGACCGGGGGCGGAGAAGCTGTTCGCGGAGTTGCGCGTTGCGTTGCTGCATTTCGGTCGATCCCGGTATCCGATTATGCGAGACGAGGTCGAGGATCTGGCTGCGGAGTCGCTCGCGGATCTTGTGGAGTATCTGCAAAGGCGATCCGAATCGAAATCGGGCAAGCGGGCGAAGGCTGACGAAGTAGCGCTGCGCAAAGTGGCGTTCACGATTTTCAAACGTCGCGCAGCGGACGCTTACCGGCGCGGCGCGAAGCGCTGGGCGATGGAATCGCTGGATTCGAGCGTCGAGTCGGTCGCAGACTCTACGAGACCGACGAATGAGCGGTCGCTGCTGCTGCGCCGGATGCTGCAGGTTTGCGTTGCCGAGCTCGCCGACTTGGGTCGCGAGGATCGATTGGCGCTCGCGATCGTGACAGGTTCGCGGCGCGAGGGTGCGGTGGACGCGCGCACCCGGCAGCGGGTGCATCGCTTGCGGCAACGGCTCGCGAGAGCGATCCGGCGCGAATTGGGCGAGGATGCGTCAAGGTTGCTGCGCGAGGAATGAGGGGGAGGGCGCATGACGGACCGGGAAGAGAGCAAGCCCGAGGAGCCGAAGGCGTTTCTGCATATCGTGCACGTCTCCGACATGCACGTTCGCGACGGCAGCAGCCCGACCGATCTAGCAGCGGAGCGCAAGGTTCAGGCTTGGGTCGCGCGCCTGCAACTGATCGCTCCGGCCAAGGCCAATTTCGTGCGGCGCCTGTGGGAGGAGGGGCTGGCCGGACACGATCCGGACGCGCACGACCAGTTCTGCGATTTCGCGGAATCGTTCGCGAGCGACCCCAGGTTCCGCGGCGTCGAAACCTGGCTGCTCGATACCGGCGACCTGACCACGATGGGCGACGACGGCTCCCTGGACGCCGCGACGGGCTGGCTCGCCGAGTTCAAGAAGTTGCTGAAGGCGAAGGAACTCTTCCTGCTCTACGGCAACCACGATGCCTGGCCGGAGAAATTTCCGTTTGGGGCGTCGGCCGGTGAGATAAGACGACATCGTGAGAGGATGCGCGGCGGAAAGTTCGCCGCAAGCTGGCCGCAGGGTCCGCTAAGCGCCGATATCCCGAACGCATCGTCGAAGCTGCTGCTCTACGGCGTGAATAGCGCGATCGACGACCGCGAGCTCAATTCGCTGGCGCTGGGCGAAGTGGAGCGCGATCCGAGTTGGGAAACGGGCGACACAGGTACCGATCAAATGGTTCGGCTCGCCCATGCAGTGGAGAAGGGGTTCCACGACGACGGCAAGACGCGGGATTTCCGGATCCTGGCCGTGCATCATCCGGTCCACTATCCGGATCGGCCGAAGCTGTGGATGCACATGCGAAACGATCAGGCGGTGGCGGATGCGCTGATCGGCTTCGATGCCAGAGGCCGCGGCAAGCTCGCGCACCTCGTGTTGAGCGGGCATACCCACACGACGTTTCCAGCGCTCGGCGCATTGCCTGGAGCCGCCGGCGGCACGACCTACTGGCCCCTGTCAAAGGGCCAGATTCAGTTGATTGCCGGTTCGCTCACGCAGATGCCGCTCGACGAAGACCGGGGCAAGCAGCCGGCGGATCAGTATGTGCCGCAGCAGTGCCAGATCCTCAGCTTCCTGTCGGAACCGAAGTCGGCCTCGCGAAAGCTGCGCGTGGAGAGGCGGATCGCCGGGCGAATCGGCGATCAATGGGGATTTCTCACGCCAGATGGCTCTTCGCGGGACTTCGAGTCGTTTTCGATCGAATTTTGACGGACGCGGCCGGTTTGGTAGAGACAGCAAAGGTCTTCTCGACGACCACCTGCGCCATAGCCTTGTTTTTCATGAGCGCGGCAATTCGCCGCTTTCGTACCGCAATGGGGCCGCGCCGAATCGATTTCAGCTTGCTGGCGTACACGCGGTCCATCTTGCCGATCAGGCCGAGAGCAGGCTTGCATTCGACCGTGTAAACGGGCATGCGCACCACGAATTCGCAAATTCCCTGACGCAACAATTGTGCGTAGACGGGACTCGGCTCCGGCTGCGGTTGGAAAAATTGCTCGAAGCGCCCGTAGACGCGTTTCGCGAGAGTGGCGCTGACCTTCCCGGCGATCGGAATCGCAAGATTCGCGATGGCCACGCGATTCAGCAACTGGCTTGCCTCCTCCGTGCCGAGCCAGAAGCGCGAGAAAATGGTCCTGAAATTCCGGCTTGCCTTTGTTTCCCGGGACGCGGCGATGGCGTCCAGAACCTCGATACTGGCCCGGTGGCGGGCCACCGCATCCTTGCCCAGGTTGATCCAGAATCCAACCACTGCGCGCGCCAGATCCCTGCCGCGGCGATCGAGCCAGGCTTTCTCGTCCGCGGCGCTGCGCGGTGCGGGCTTCTCCTTCAGCGCGTCCGCGAGCGCCTTCGCGAGGCCGGCGGACGCTTCGTCGACCCGCGTCTTTGCCGCGGGATTCGCGAGCAGATCGGCCAGCGCCGAGGACGCTTCTTCGGCGATCGCTTCGGCGTTGATGTTGGCCGATTCGCGTCGGACGGCGGATTCGAACACGGCGCGCGCGAGGGGCGCGATCTTGGCGCACTGCTCGTCGATAAATTTGTTCCGCTCGGCGATGTCCGCAGGGCTGTAGGTAGGAATACGAACTGCTGCCATAGCGCACTCCTTTTTCGCCAGACAAGGGTATATCGCGATTGGCGCGGTTTCGTGACGTTCCGTTGCCGCCGCAGAGAAAATTCCAACACAAACAAACAGTTACTTTGGCACTGACTGGGGCGCTTCGTAGACAAAGCGCCATGCTCGATAGGAATCCGCGGAAACCGAGCGTATCGGCTTCGATGTCGCAGTGCTGTGAATGCCCATGATGCCGCCGCCCGGTGCGGGCACGAGTCCCCAGTCGGCCTTTCCGGTGATCGGATCGGCGTAGACGCGGCGCAGGTAGCGTTGCACCGTGAGGTAACGCTTGTCCTCGAGCAGGTCTTCC
>JBASCW010000005.1:0-9047 GCA_049651845.1 Burkholderiales bacterium
ATTCCCGCGACCGGACGCTGACACGGCGCGCGCATTCACCCCTTCACGCGACGCAACTCACTCCTGTTCGATTCGCCTCACCGGACGGCAAGGCGCGGACCACCACCGCGAAGCGGTTTAGTTCAACACCGCATATATGGACTCCTCCCGCAAGGAAAGAGGGACGCCGTAGGTAGCAGGTCAACGCGGGAATCGGTTGCAGTCGTATATCCGGCATCTGGTGTGGGCGTCTTTGCGCCCGTGCCGACATGGAATCTGCGCACGAACAGCCACACAGTCGCAGCGATCGAGGTTCGATCAGCGGAGTTATCGGCTTGTGTCCGTGCAGGTCCGACCGTTGTTGCCATGATGAGCGGTGTCTCTCTTCGCAAACCGCGGAAGCGTTTAGTGGCGCGTCAGCCGGCTGGCTGGTATTTCTCGTGCTTCACCCAGACGGCCCAAGCGATGCGCGCGAGCTTATTGGCAAGGGCGCAGGTCGCCTTGTTGTGGTTGGTGCGGTCCTGCACGGCGAGCGCCCATGCCCTGAGCCGATCGACTTCTCGGCCCATGCGCCTGGCTACGGTTGCAGCACGCAGCACCGAGCGCGCCCCGTGCGTGAGCAACATCCGGATGTAGCGATTGCCGCGCTTGGAGATGCGGCCCAGATAGCGGCTGGAGCCCGAGGAGAATTCCCGTGGCGTGAGGCCAAAGAAGCTCGAATAGCGCCGCGCCGAGGCAAAGCTGCGCGGGTCACCCACGGCGGCGGCCATCGCGGTGCTGGTAAGCAGCCCAATACCGGGAACGCTGGCGAGCACCTGGCAGGCGGGGCTCTGGCGAGCAAGGGCTGCGAGTTCCCGTTCCAGTTGCTCGATCCTCGCCTCCATCAGCCGGATCTCTTCCAGCACGAGACGCATGGGTGTTCGCAGGATCGCGGGGATCGCCGAATGATCGTCGGCGACGAACCGCGCCATCTGCGCCAGACCGCGCACCGCGCCGACCGGCACTTCCAGCCCGAACTCGCGACAGAATCCGCGCAGCATGTTGATGCGCGAGGTGCGCCCGGCCATCCAGGCCGAGCGGGTGCGGTGCAACGCCTGCAGCCCCAGTTGCTCGACCGATTCAACTGCGACTGGTTTGATGTCGCTCGCGCGCACAGCCTCCAGCAGCGCGGCCGCATCCGCCGCGTCGGTCTTGTTCCTCTTCACATAGGCGCGCACGTATTGCGCGGGCAGCAGCCGGACCTCGATCCCGCGCGCGCGCAGCATCCTGCCCCAATAGTGCGCCGAACCGCAGGCTTCCATCACCACCAGACCGGCCTCGCGGTTCTGAAACCAGCGCTCGAACTGCGTCCTGGTCAGCCGTGCCCGTTCGACGATCTTCCAATCGCCATCAGCAACCACCAGCTCAAACACGTTCTTGGCAAGATCAACGGCAACGGTAGTAGCATTCATCTCGGACTCCTCCTCTCAATTGTGCTGAAACCACCCAGGCCTCAACTGGCACCATGATGCCGAACAAAGAGCGGGAGGAGTCCATCCCATCAGTTGATCCAACGCGCGCAAGAGCGGCGCACGCCGGTTCACCGTGAACGTCTAGGCGCCAGGAGGCAAATATGACCCAAGCCACGCCCGATCACGCCAGTTACAACGCCTCTGCCAAGCTTGATACCATCGCCGACTTCTTCGACGATGCAGAACAGCGGGCAGCCTTCCTCCTCGAGCTACATGCGAGTCGACGCCCAATCGAGGCCTTGACGCTGTGCCTGACCTACATCGACAGCTTTAGTCAGTGGCTGTATTGGCCTCGCAATCGGACCGGCGAAAACTTTGTAGAGGCGCTTGCGCAGCACGGTGGAGATCCTGAACTTTCCTTGATTCACCCTTTGGCACTTACCCGTGCCTTCGACTCAATGAAGGGTCATTGGAATGACTTCGCGACGAGACTTCGTGGCATTTTTCCAGGACCAGCTTACGTGCTATACGCTTCGCGTGATTTTCTAACTCAAGCGTCCACAGGTTTCAACGGGTCCGAGACGAAGCTCATCGAGGCAGAACTATGGCGTGGTTCAATCGCGAACGTCGCCTACACACGACTGCGCAACCCTTCAATTCATAGTTTCCGCAGAGCCGTAGAAGTCTCGTTTGACCTTACAACGTACAAAGGCCAGCCTGTCCAACCAATCACGTTTCGTCGCCTTCACCAGTCGCTCCTTGGCATAGTTGCCGAGGCCCGAGCACGGTCAATGGCAACAGGCAAGTGGTTTGGGAATGATCGTGCGGCAAATGGTGCCTAACTTTAGCTGCAGCGGACGCGCTAAAGCGCGCCGCTGAGCATGACGTTCGGCGGCACCGCAGCTCGTCGCGAGATCATGAGGTAGTTCTTCTAACGCGAATTTTTCAGCCTTCTGTCGAAACCGGCCCTCGCCATCCGTCATATGTTCAAGCACGGAATCTTCCGTGTGGAAAATCAGATCAACCGGGAGAACGACGATGAAATACATGATGGCGATCTACGAGACCGAGGCCGACTTCAACGCCCGGACCAACGAGAAAAAGGAGGCGTTCTGGGGCGCTTGGCGCGCTTATCACAAGGCGATGGTGGATGCCGGCGTGCTGGTCGGCGGCAACGCGCTACAACCCCCGCCGACGGGTACGACCATGAGATTGAAGAACGGTAAGCGCCAGGTTCAAGACGGTCCCTACGCCGACACCAAAGAACAACTCGGCGGCTACATTATTTTGGAATTACCCTCACTCGACGCGGCACTGGACTGGGCCGCCCGCTGCCCAGCGGCTGCGACCGGTGCAGTCGAAGTCCGGCCGGTTCTTGCAATGTAAATGGAGGATGCGCGCGCAACGATCGAAGCGATAGCGCGAGAGTCGTATGTCCGCCTGATCGCATATCTCGCCGCGCGCACGCGCGACATGGCCGGTTCCGAAGACGCGCTCGGCGAGGCGTTGTTGGCAGCGCTGGAGACCTGGCCAGGGAACGGCGTACCACACAAGCCAGAAGCTTGGCTGCTCACGACCGCGCGCCGCCGTCTGATCGATCGGGCGCGGCACGAACAGGTGCGAACGGCTAGCGCGTCGATGCTCCAGCTTATTGCCGAAGAATTTGGCGCGGCGGCAGCACCCGACCCATTTCCCGATGAGCGGCTCAAGCTGCTCTTTGTCTGTGCGCACCCGGCGATCGACGCAAGCGTGCGCACGCCGCTCATGCTGCAATCCGTGCTCGGATTGGACGCGGCGCGCATCGCCCAGGCGTTTCTCGTCTCACCGACAACCATGGGTCAACGCCTGGTGCGCGCCAAGGCGAAGATTCGCGACGCCGGCATCGCCTTCGAAGTGCCGGAGGAACGTGAATTGCCACAGCGGCTCGACGCGGTGCTCGAAGCGATCTACGCCGCTTACGGCAACGGTTGGGAAGATGCCGCCGGTGCCGATCCACGTCGACATGGGCTCGCGGACGAGGCCATCCAGCTCACGCGCCTGTTGGTTCAACAGCTGCCAAGGGAACCCGAAGCGCGCGGTTTGCTCGCCCTGATGCTGCACTGCGAAGCACGGCGCCCGGCACGGCGGACGCGGGACGGCCACTACGTACCGTTGACCGAACAAGACACACAGCTTTGGCTCATGCCGATGATCGAAGAGGCGGAACGCGAGCTGGCCGTTGCCGCGAAGCTGGAGCGGATCGGCCGATTTCAGTTCGAAGCCGCGATCCAATCGGTGCATGCCGAGCGTGCCCACAGCGGCCAAACGGATTGGATCGCGATCGCATCGTTTTACGAAAGTCTGGTGCGGTTTGCACCCACGCTCGGCGCACAGATCGGACGTGCCGCCGCGATCGCCGAAGTGAACGGGCCGGAAGCCGGGCTCGCGCTGCTGAACGAGATCGAACCCGCCGCCGTGGCCGCTTATCAACCTTACTGGGCGGTTCGCGCCCATCTTCTGAAAAAGCTCGCGCGCGAAACCGAAGTGTCCAAAGCCTTCGACCGCGCGATCGGGCTAAGCGAGGACGAGGCCGTGCGACGGTTTTTACTTGAACAACGTGGATGACGCGCAGGACGTGCTGTTTGCGATGTATTTTTACTTTTCTGTCGAAATAGGCCCTTCTCGTTCGTCATGGATTTGGATGCGCCCTCACGCGCGCATTGGTCAAAAATCAACCTAAACGAGAGGTGCATCATGAAATTATATTTCCACCCCGCCTCGTCCAGCAGCCGCAAGGTGCGCGTCACGGCGATGCTGCTTGGTATTCGCTTGGAAGAGCGGTTGGTTGACCTGCCTAGCGGCGAACACAAGAAAGCGGAATACTTGAAGATTAATCCGAATGGACTCGTGCCGACGCTACAGGACGGTGACCGGCTACTGTGGGAATCCAATGCCATCATGCAGTATCTCGCCGACCTCACACCGGACAATAGCTTACTGCCCCACGAACCCATGGCGCGCGCCGACGTCACGCGCTGGCAATGCTGGGAGCAGGCGCACTGGGTGCCGGCGCTGGTTATCGTCATTCGCGAAAACGTGTTCAAGCCGCTATGGGGACAGTCGCCTGACCCATCCGAAATCAAGCGCGGCGAGGAGGCGGTACATAAGATGGCGCCGGTACTCGACACCCATCTCAAGGAACGGAACCACCTGGTCGGCGACCGCCTTTCGCTCGCGGACATCTCCATCGGCGCGATCCTGATGTATGACCCCCAAGCGCGTTTACCGCTGGCGGACTACCGGAATGTTCAGCGCTGGTACGGCCACCTCACACAGCTCGATGCTTGGAAGGTGACGGAGCCGCCGGCAGATATGGCCGCGTGAACCCCAGGCAGATGTCGCGCAAGAAATCCGAAAAGCCGGGAGATAACCATGAGCCAAGACGAAGGAGGTTGTTCCTGCGGGGCGATCCGCTATGAGCTGCACTCGGAACCGCAGTTTTCCTTTCATTGCCAGTGCCGGCAATGCCAACGCATCACCGGCACCGGACATGCCTCGCAATTCATGGTCCCGCGAGCGGCGGTGACGCTGTGGGGGAAGCTGACTTTCTATGAGCTTCGCGCGGACAGCGGTAACACGGTCCGCAGCGGTTTCTGTCCTACTTGCGGGAGTCCGATACTAAAAACAAGCGCGGGTCACCCCGAGGCGATGTTCTTTCATGCCGCGAGTCTCGATGACCCCACTCGGTTCAAACCCCAAAAGATCGTCTGGAGTTCCGGCGCACAGCCGTGGGACTACATTGATCCGAACCTTGAGGTAGTTGAATGAAAACCGGGTTGTGCGCGAGCGGAGCCAAAGTGAAATTGACGGAGGGTTGGCGTGATTGAGCGGCCTGCCGGTTCGGAAAAACCAGCCAGATGGAAGCCGGCGCCACAAAAATCGATCGAGGCCTTCGAGGCATCCCTATGTTTTATTCCAGATATCACACAACGGAAAATGTTCGGTTACCCGGCGGCGTTTGTGAACGGTTATTTGTTCGCCGGGTTGTTCTAAAAAAGCATGATCTTGAAGTTGCCGGCTGAATCCCGAACGGAATTGCTAAAATTCCCCAACGCCGCTTGCTTCGAGCCGATGCCCGGTCGGAGGATGGGTGAATTTGTTGCGGTCCCGCCGTCATCCACCAGAAACCGCGCCCGTCTTGAAGCGTGGCTGGAATCGGCGCATGCTTACGTCAAGTCGTTTCCGCCCAAGACAAGAAAGAAACGCACTGCATCAGACAGATGACGGATGTCCGATTGCCGCCCAACAAGGCGCTCCACGCGACCGGCTATGCCGGCGCGTGAGCTTGGTCGTTAAGCCGCGCCCAATGCGATCGGGTACGCAGCAATCAAGAGGACTACGCAAGCGAGTGCAGAGTCGCAGTCCGAAGCAGTTGCTGCTGCGGATAACTATGGCTGGTATCGCGCCGCCGATTTGGCGGCTGATCCGAGTGCCGGACCGATTCTCATTGCATCAATTGCACCGGACCCTTCAAATCGCCTTCTCTCGTCTCGACTACCATCTGTACGCGTTCGAGGTGAGAGGACGTCGATATGAGGCCCCAAGCGCAGATTCCGAGGAGAATGATGCCTCTGCAATCGCGCTCTGCGATCTCACTCTTTCGGAGGGATTTCGATTCACGTACGTCTATGACTTCGGCGACTGCTGGGAGCACGAAATCGTGGTCGAGGCCTCACTGCCAATGCCGTCGGAAAACGGGCCGGACTGGTCACCGCGTCTACTCGCCGGTGAGCGAGCCGCGCCGCCCGAAGATTCAGGCGGTGCCTCAGGCTTCATGGAAGTTATCGCGGCCCTGAATGACCCCAGCAATCCTCGGCACAAGGAGATTCGAGACTGGGTGGGCAGTGCATACGACCAAAACAAGTTCGACGCATGGGCGATGGATCATGCGCTCGCATTGGCTGTTGCATGGGGCGCGATTTAACTACTTGGTGCTGCGGACGCTTTCGCCGCGGCGCCCCTTCGTCGCGCCTCCTTCGGCGCGGCACAACGCGGACGTTATGCGGCTTGGAGATGCTCGCAGCAAGGCTGGCACAATCCGCATGTGGACTTCGAAATCCTCGGCGAGATCACGGTTCTTGAGACCGTCGCCTCGGGCCGTGGAATTCTGGATCTCAGGCGCCTGCAGCGGAGCTACGGCAAGGGTCGTTGGCGTAAGATGAAGGGCTCGGCCCGCATTCGGCTTCGATCCACGCGGCGAAAGCCGCATAACGTCGCCTAGCAGCCGCCGCGCTGGAGCGCGCTGCTGAAGGCAACGTTGGGCCGCTGGGAAACTAGACCGACGATGAAGCCGCGGATTTCCGTCTCAGCCAGATTTTGGCTGGGTGTGGTAGTGCCGACCGTCGTCCTGGTACTTTTCATTCTGTTCCTGGTTTTCGCAATGGGACGTGGCAGAGGGTTCGCTCCTATGGGTGTGGTTGTCCTGTCGTTTGTTGCCCTGCCAGCAACAGCGCTCGCCAACTGCTGGGTCTTGTTCGTGAATTGGAGTGGCCGTACCCTCCTGTGTTTCGCGGGTTTCGCGCTGCCACTGTACGTGGGTTGCGGAATGGCTGTTTTTGTCGACGGGAGGACCGACGGGGAGAATGTGGGCGCAATCATGCTCGTTCCGTTCTTCACGCTGCTCGGCGTCGGCACGCGGCACCCGTTCGCGTTCTCTGCAATATGGGCGCTAGGAATGATCGCGTTGGTTCTCCGGGCGCGTGCTCTAACGCACAAGGACGAGGCCGCATTGTGAGGACGCGGCCCTACCAATCAATCCAGCGGACGCCTATCGGCGCCGCTGATTTCGAACTGACCTGCCCAGGTTCTTAGGGCCAATGCTGCCTGGCTCACGCGCCGCCGACGCGATCACGGCGGTTCAAGTGGACCCATCAATCGTTAGGAGGCACATTCCTAATGCTTGGTCGCCGCTTCCCGTTCTTGACCTCCCTCTGTGTCGGGTTAACGGCTGGTATTGGGTACCCGTTCGTGGATCTTGCGCTCGCTTGCCGCGTGCCAATTTCCGAAGCGTGCGTTTGGGGCAAGGCTTATCTTCCACTGACTCTCAGCGTAAGCGTAGTGGTTTTGGGTGGCTCAGTAACGGGCTTGCTCTACGCCGTGCTGATATGGCGGCGTCCATCGCGCGGCGATGCCGACTGACCGGCAATCCGACCGGGCAGAGAACAACACGATGAACAAAATTCTTTTGGCAGCGTTTCTTCCCTCGGCCCGAAGTTTGGTACGCGGCTTTAGATTCTGCGCGGCAGCGGTCGCCTTGCATGGGTTGCTCCTTTGGTTTGCTGCTGCCATCAAGCCTTTTTTCCCTGGTGCATTCGATCTGCTTGGGAGCGTTTTTTTCTGGGTTATATTGGTACCGGCCTTACTTCTCGCCAGCCCTTTTACCTCCATGCTTTGGCACCTTGGATTGATGAATGCGCCTGGCTGGTTCGCATGGCCAAAGCCGCTGGGCATTGCACTCGTGTACACGATATGGACTGCGGTACTTTTCGGGCTTGCTCAAGCGGTTCAACGGCGGTCAAGCAAGAATTGACTTGGCCAACCCATCAATCCACCGGACGCTGCGCGATAAAGCCGCACAGCGCCGGTGATTTCAAGCTTTAGGCCTATCAACGAAAAGGAGAAATGGCAATGAAAACGAGTTTTCTGTTTGTATTGGCTGTAATTGCTTTAACGATCGGTGGGTGTGCAGGTACTACACCGATTGAGAATTTGCCATTGCCGCCGGTAACCACAATCGAGGGAACTGTCACACAGCTTGATGAGAATGGTTTTACTCTAATGGACGGCTCCGGCTCAATCTTTGTCAAAGCCAAGCTGCCAGGCAACTAAAATTTAGGCCTTTCTCTGGATGAGAAAGTGAAAGTGTATGGCAATCTACAAGGCGGCCAGGAAAGAATATTTGACGGATATGTCATTAAGAAATCCTCGGGGGAGCAGATTATCGTAAGCAATCCGACGCCTCACTTTGGTTTCATTATTCAGAGCGTATTTCAGTAATGCCACAGAACACCGCCAATCCGTTGGCCGAAAATAGGAGAGGTACATGCGTACAGTATTGACCATTGCTCTATGTGCCCATCTCGGTCTTCTTGCAGGGTGCGCCAGTAACGAACGCATCTATGGCAACATTTACGAAGGGCTAAAGACGAGAGAAGCAATTGTTCACCCTTCAACAGAGCAAAAACCGCCTGAGAAATCCATGTCGTATCAAGAGTATGAAGCTGAGTTGAAAAAGCTGCTGGAAAGCAATGACAAGAAATGAATACACAACACAAGTTCCGGCCTAACACCTATGAGGCCCCGGCGCGTCAAGAGGTAAAGGATCTCCGGCGCGAGCGCAGCTCGCGCTGAGGTTCTCGACACCGTTCGTGCTCCTGCTGCTGGGCGGTTACGTTGCGGCCACGGTCGCGGCGTGCTCGAGGCACACTGACATCGGTCGAGCGATGCTGGCCACGCGCTCATAGGGCTCCCGTTAGAACGTTGCGGCTGCGCGCCGCGGCACCGAACCTCGGTGGGCGAAGAAGCGCTCGGCCTCGAACGCCTCGCCGCGCTTGAGCATGAAGAACACGGCCCGGCCGA
>JBASCW010000006.1:0-6596 GCA_049651845.1 Burkholderiales bacterium
CTGCGCCGCGGCGGCTTCGCGCCCGCGGCGCTCGCCGACGGTTCGCTCATCCTGGCGGCGGGCGACGCGCACGGCGTCGCGCTCTGCTTCCGCTAGCGCCTGAGCTGCGCGGCGGCTTCGAGCGCGAAATAGCTGAGGATGCCGTCGGCGCCGGCACGCTTGAAGGCGGTGAGCGACTCCATCACGCAGGACTCGGGCAGCCAGCCGTTGGCGATTGCCGCGCGCAGCATCGAATACTCGCCCGAGACCTGGTAGACGAAGGTCGGCGCCTTGAACTCGTCCTTCACGCGCCGCAGGATGTCCAGGTACGGCAGGCCTGGCTTGACCATCACCATGTCGGCGCCCTCGGCCAGGTCGAGGCCGACTTCCCAGAGCGCCTCGTCGGAGTTCGCCGGGTCCATCTGGTAGGTTTTCTTGTCGCCCTTGCCGAGGTTCTTCGCTGAGCCGACCGCGTCGCGGAACGGGCCGTAGAAGCCCGAGGCATATTTCGCCGAGTACGCCATGATCTTGGTGTGCACGTGACCGGCCTTCTCGAGCGCCTGCCGGATGCGGCCGATGCGCCCGTCCATCATATCCGAGGGCGCGACGATGTCCACGCCCGCCGCCGCCTGCGCGAGCGCCTGCTTCTCCAGGATCGCGAGCGTGACGTCGTTCAGGATGTAGCCCGTCCTGTCGATCACGCCGTCCTGACCGTGCGAGGTGTACGGGTCGAGCGCGACGTCGGTCATGACGCCGAGCTCGGGGAAGCGCCGCTTCAGCGCCGCGACCGCGCGCGGGATGAGCCCTTTCGGATTGAAGGCTTCGCGACCGTCGAGCGACTTCAGCGTCTGGTCGATCACCGGAAACAGCGCCATCACCGGCACGCGCAACTTGAGGCAGCGCTCGGCGACCGGCAGCAGCCGGTCCACGCTCAGGCGCTCGACGCCCGGCATCGAAGCCACTTTCTGGGTGCGGTTTTTCCCCTCGACGATGAACGCCGGGTAAATCAGGTCGTCGGCGCTGAGCCGCGCTTCGCGCATCAGCCGGCGCGAGAACTCGTCGCGCCGCATTCGCCGCATGCGCACCGCCGGAAACGAGCCGTAGATATTCATCTGATTCTTCGGGAGGTTTCGGCCCATTCGGACCGGGTGGAACTTTTTCCACCGCCGCCAATCTTACCTTCAGACGATGCAAGTCGTCTCCCGCTTCTCCTCCCTGAGCGGGTTGCCCCGGCCCCAAGCCGGGGTGTTTTCCGCCCCCGGTTTAGTTCCCCTTTTCCGGGGGTTTTTTATTGGCGAGCCAGCCCTCGAGCAGCGCGCGCGCTTCGGCGACGCCTTCCCCGCTGGCGCTCGAAAACAGCTGCACCTGCGACGCCAGCGCCGCGGTATCGAGCGCGGCGCGCGTGGCCGAGAGCACCTTCGCGCGCTCGGCGCGCGACAGCTTGTCGGCCTTCGACAGCAGCACGAGGCGCTGCGCTGGCACCGGCCGCAGCCATTCGAGAAAATTCTGGTCGTTTTTCGCCAGCGGGTGGCGCGCGTCCATCAGCAGCACCACGCCGACGAGCGTGCGCCGGCCGAGGAAATAGCCGCCGATGAGCGCGTCCCAGTCCGCGCGCAGCGCGCGCGGCACCGCGGCGTAGCCGTAGCCGGGCAGGTCGGCGAGCCGGCCCGCGCTGCCGAGCGCGAAGAAATTGATGGTCTGCGTGCGCCCCGGCGTCTTGCTGGAGAACGCCAGCCGGCGCCGGCCTGCGAGTGCGTTGATGGCGCTCGACTTGCCGACGTTGGAGCGCCCGGCGAAGGCGAGCTCCGGCCCGGCCTCGGGAGGAAAGTCGCCGACCTTGGCCGCCGACAGGAGAAATCGCGCTTGCTGGAACGCTGACACGGGCCGCCTTCCTGTACCCAAAGGCGGAAATTCTAATAAAATCGCGGCTTTCCACCGCAAGTCCCAGGGGAGCTGCCGCATGATCCGACTGTTGGCGACCTTTGCCAGCGCAGCGATTTTCTGCCTGACGCTCTGGCCGGCTGCCGCCGCGGCGCAGGCACCGGCGAAACCGGACGCCGCCAAGGGCCAGGCGATCGCCAGCCAGACCTGCGCCGCCTGCCATGCGGCCGACGGCAACAGCCAGCTCGCGGCCAACCCGAAGCTCGCCGGCCAGGTCTACGAGTACCTGCACAAGCAGCTCGTCAACTTCAAGTCGCAGGGCGACAAGAAGGCCGAACGCGAGAATGCGGTGATGGCCGGCATGGTCGCGCCGCTGTCGCCCGCGGACATGAAGGACGTCGCGGCCTATTACGCGTCGCAGAAGCTCAAGCCCGCGGTGGCCAGGGACAAGGAGCTCGCCGCGCTCGGCCAGAAGATCTACCGCGGCGGCAACCTCTCCACCGGCGTCGCGGCCTGCGCGGGCTGCCACGGGCCGACCGGCGCGGGCATGCCGTCGCAATATCCGCGCATCGCCGGGCAGTTCTCCGAGTACGTCGAGGCGCAGCTCAAGGCCTTCCGCTCGGGCGCGCGCGCCAACGATCCGAACGGCATGATGCGCAGCGTGGTCGCGCGCATGAGCGATCGCGAGATCCAGGCGGTCGCGGAGTACGTCGCCGGCCTGCGCTAAGGCGCCCGGAATAATCGGCGGCTCGGGCTGTTTACGGACCGTGCAGCGTATGCCGCTGCACCCTTGGGCGCATGCCTTCCAACAGACAGAGGAGAACGGGATGAAAAAGCGCATTTGGGTGGCCGGTGTGGCCTTTGCAGCAGCGGCGGGCGTGGCCTCGACGGTGTTCGCGCAGGCCAAGCCGGATGTGCTGGTGAAGCAGCGCCAGGCGGCGATGACGCTGCAGGGCAAGTACCTGGGTCCGATCGGTGCGATGCTGAAGGGCGCTGCTCCGTACAACGCGGACGTCGTCGCCGTGAACGCGACCTACCTCGAAAATCTCTCGCGCATGCCTTGGGACGGGTTCCAGGCAAGCACCGCGGACGTGAAAAGCGCCGCCAAGCCGGAGATCTACAAGGACGCGGCCAAGTTCAAGGCCGCAGCGGACGCGCTGGAAGCCGCGACCGCCAAGCTCGGCGCCGCGGCGCGCGCCAAGGACGAGGCGGGCGTGAGGGCGTCATTCGGCGCGGTGGCCAAGGCCTGCGGCAGCTGCCACGACGACTTCCGAGTGAAGCAATAACGCGCTAGCCCGACATGCGCGCATCGGTGAACTCACTGATGCGCGCGCTTTGCGCCGTCGCGGCTTTCGCGCTGCTCGTGGCGGCGCACGGCGGTGCGGCCGCGCAGGGCGATGCCAGGCGCGGCGAGTACCTCGCGAAGGCGGGCGGCTGTCTCGGCTGTCACACCGAAGAAGGCGAGAAGTCGATTCCCTACGCCGGCGGCCGGGCGCTGAAGACGCCGTTCGGCATCTTCTACGGACCGAACATCACGCCGGACCCGGGCGCCGGCATCGGACGCTGGCGCGAGGAGGATTTCGTTCGCGCGCTGAGAGTGGGAGTGCGTCCGGACGGCGCGCACTACTTTCCCGCTTTTCCCTATCCATCTTTCACGCGCATCACCGACGCCGACCTGCGCGACCTGTGGAGCTACTTGCGCTCGCTGCCGCCGAACCCGCGGCCCAGCCGTGCGCACGATCTGCGGTTTCCGTTCGGTTGGCGCTTCCTCGTGCTCGGTTGGAAATGGCTGTTCTTCTCGCCCGGCCCTGTCGCGCCCACACTCGGGCGCCCGGCCGACGTGAACCGCGGCGACTATCTGGTCAACGCCTTGGGCCATTGCGGGGAATGCCATACGCCGCGCAACTTTCTCGGCGGTCCGGTGCGCGACCGCTTGCTCGCGGGAACGGCGAAGGGCAAGGGCCCGGAGGGAAAGCGCGTGTCCAATCTCACGCCCGCCAAGCTGAAGAGTTGGGGCGACAAGGAGCTCCGGGAATTCCTGCTTACCGGGATGACGTCGGACGGCGATGTCGTCGCTGAGATGATGGGCGAGGTGATCAGAAACACCACGAGCCAGCTCACGCCCCAGGATCTCGGCGCGATGATCGCCTACCTGCGCGCGCTGCCGGCGATCCCGGACGAGCCCGACTGAGCGGGCGGCGGGCGATATTGCAATTGTTGACGGAATAGCTGCGCGGGTAGACTGTTCTTCTGCATGAACGACGCCGATAGCATCGTCGAGCTGATCCCGCGGCTGCGGCGCTATGCGCGGGCGCTCGCCGGGGACCGCATCGCGGCCGACGACCTGGTGCAGGACACGCTTGAGCGCGCCTGGTCGAAGTTCCATCTCTACCGGCGCGGCACGGACCTGCGGGCGTGGCTGTTCACGGTGATGCACAACGTCCACGTGAACCAGCTGCGCGCAGCGCGCCCGGCAGCGCAGCTCGACGAGGACATGCCGGAGCTGGCGCAGGCGGCGCGCGAGACCGATGGCCTGGTGCTGCGCGACCTGGACCTGGCGATCCGCCGCCTGCCGCCGGACCAGCGCGAGGTGCTGCTGCTGGTCGCGCTCGAGGACATGAGCTACGACGAGGCGGCCGGGACGCTGGGCATCCCGATCGGCACCGTGATGTCGCGCCTCGCGCGCGCAAGAGAGAAACTGCGCGCGATGCTGCAGGGACTGCCGCCGGGGGGCAGTAAGCAGTTGAAGATCGTGAAGTGAAGAATGGATAACGACAACGCAACGCGGGAAGACGCTGAACTGAAGGCGCTGCAGCAGGCGCTGCACCAGCTCTACGACCCGGTGCTGGGCGAGCCGGTGCCCGAGCGCGTGTCGGCCCCGGCGCGCGCGCGCCGCGCGCGCTGGCGCGGCACGGCAATCGCGGCCGGATGGGTCGCGCTCGGCCTCGCCGTGGGCGTGATCGCCGGCTGGCAGCTGCATGTCTGGCGCGCGGTCGCGCCGCCGCAGGCCGAGGTGCCGGGCTTCGTAAAGCGCGCGGCCGTCGCGCATGCGGTCTATTCGCCCGAAGTGCGCCACCCGGTCGAAGTCGGCGCCGACCAGGAGCAGCACCTGGTCGCCTGGCTGTCCAAGCGGCTGGGCACGCCGCTGCGCGCGCCGCATCTCGAGGACGTCGGCTATAGCCTCGTCGGCGGCCGCTTGCTGCCCGGGGACAACGGCCCGGTGGCGCATTTCATGTACCAGTGCAAGCAAGGCACGCGCGTGACGCTGTACGTCCGCGCCAACGCGCCCGGCAGCCAGGAAACCGCGTTCCGCTACGCCGCCGAGGGCAACGTGAAGGTGTTCTACTGGATCGACCGCCGGCTCGGCTATGCGCTGTCATCGGCCGACATCGGCAGCGACGACCTGCACAAAGTCGCGAACGCGGTCTACCGCCAGCTCAATCCCTAGGCCCGGCGCAGCACGTAGCCGCCCGATTTCTCGTCGGGCTCGAGCTTGAGCAGCCCGCGCTTCTCGGCCTCCTCCAGCAGGTCCGAGAACGCGCGGAAGCCGTAGTAGGACTCGTTGAAGCCGGGCTTGCGGCGCTTGAGCGCCTGCTTGACCATCGAGCCCCAGATCCTCTCGCCTTCGCCGCGCTCGGCGACCAGCGCATCGAGGGTCTCGAGCACCAGGTCGAAGACTTCCTGGGCCTTGTCTTCGCCGCCGGAAGCGTCCCTCGGCGCCACCGCCTT
The DNA here is from genome assembly GCA_049651845.1 of Burkholderiales bacterium. Taxonomy (GTDB): domain Bacteria; phylum Pseudomonadota; class Gammaproteobacteria; order Burkholderiales; family SG8-39; genus RBG-16-66-20. Next base: position 5,590 of record JBASCW010000006.1, read on the forward strand.
CTGGGTCTCGCGGCGCTTCTTCTGCGCGCGCCGCTTGGCCTCGTCCTCGCGCACCAGGTCGTCGTAGTAGATGAACTCGTCGCAGTTGGCGATCAGCAGGTCGGAGGTCGAGTTCTTCACGCCCACGCCGATCACCACCTTGGCGTTCTCGCGCAGCTTGGAGACCAGCGGCGAGAAATCCGAATCGCCGCTGATGATCACGAAGGTGTCGACGTGGCCCTTGGTGTAGCACAGGTCGAGCGCGTCCACCACCATGCGGATGTCGGCCGAATTCTTGCCCGACTGGCGCACGTGCGGGATCTCGATCAGTTCGAACGAGGCGCCGTGCATGCCGGCCTTGAACTCCTTGTAGCGCTGCCAGTCGCAGTAGGCCTTCTTGACGACGATCGAGCCCTTCAGCAGCAGCCGCTCGAGCACGCGGTTGATGTCGAATTTCTCGTACTTCGCGTCCTGCACGCCGAGCGCGACGTTCTCGAAGTCGCAGAACAGCGCCATGTTGCGCGTTTCGGGGGCGGCGGCCATGTTTCGAATCTCCGGTTCCTTGCGATGCTAGCATTGCGCGCATGAATGGCGCCGAAAGCCTCGCGCGCACGCTCGTGGCGGGCGGCGTGGACACCTGCTTCGCCAATCCCGGCACCTCCGAGATGCACTTCGTCTCCGCGCTCGACCGCGTCGCCGGCCTGCGCTGCGTGCTGGGCCTCGCCGAGACGGTGGTCGCCGGCTGCGCCGACGGCTACGCGCGCATGGCGGGCAAGCCCGCGGCGACGCTGTTCCACTGCGGGCCGGGCCTGGGCAACGCGATCGCCAACCTGCACAACGCCAAGCGCGCGTACACCCCGATCGTCAACATCGTCGGCGACCACGCCACCTATCACCGCCCGCACGACGCGCCGCTCACGGCCGACACCGAAAGCCTCGCGCGCACCGTGTCGTCATGGGTGCGCACCTGCGCGAGCGCGCGCTCGGTCGGCAGCGACGCCGCCGAGGCGATCCGCGCGGCGCGCACG
>JBASCW010000007.1:0-4019 GCA_049651845.1 Burkholderiales bacterium
GCCCATGATGCCGCCGCCCGGTGCGGGCACGAGTCCCCAGTCGGCCTTTCCGGTGATCGGATCGGCGTAGACGCGGCGCAGGTAGCGTTGCACCGTGAGGTAACGCTTGTCCTCGAGCAGGTCTTCCAGCCGCTCGGGGTAGCGCTTCACCGCACCCGGCGAGCGCTGGTAATACAGGCCGATCGCCTGGCGGAACTGCTGGCCGACCCAGGCAAGCTCCGTCTCCTTCTCGCGCTGGCGCGCGTGGGACCAGAGCTCGCCGGTCACCGCCAGGCCGAGGCCGGCGACGGCGACGAAGAAGAGGGCGGCGAGGTAGGTAAAACCGCGCTGCCTACCACTGCTCATAGGGTTTCCCGTCACGGCCCGTGCCCTTGGCGCCGCTCTTCACGTCGTACACGGCGCCCAGTTGCGGATCGGCCGGCGCCACGACGAGCCAGGTCGCGCTGCTCTGGGTAATCGGGTCCGCGGGAACGCTGCGCAGGTACTTCTTCGCGACCAGCTCGTCGAGCGAAGCCGGGTAGCGGCCGGTGTCGGCCTGGTGCTTGTCGATGGCATCGCGCAGCGCGTGCAGGTTCTCCTTGAGCACGCTTTCCTCCGCGCGGCCGAGGCTGCCGAAGAAGCGCGGCACGACGATGGAGAGCAGCAGCGCGACGATGGTGAGCGCTACGAGGAGCTCGATCAGGGTAAAACCGCGGACTCGCGTCACCATTCGGCGTAGGGGATGCCGTTGAGACCCTTGCGCTCGCTGAGCGAGCGCACGTCGAACACGTCCTTGCCGGGTTTGGGATCGTTCGGTGGGCTGGCGTAGCTGCGCAGGCCCCAGCTGCGCTCGGGCGCGATGCCGGGATCGGGCTGAAACGGGTCGCGCGGCAGGCGGCGCAGGAAGTAGATTTTCGCGGTGCCCGGGCTCTTCGCATCGGGTACGCCTTGCACGAGCGCGGCGAGCGAGGGCGGATAGCCCGACTGCTCCGGCGAGCGCTGGATGCGGCCCTCGTCGGATGCGCGCTTGTAGGCATCGAGGGCGTCCCGGATTTCGCGCAGCGCGCGCCGCAGTTCGAACTCCTTCGAGCGCGTGGCGGCCGTCTCGGACAGGGGCAGTGCGATGGATGCCAAGACCGCGACGATCGCCGCAGTGATCAGCACTTCGATCAGCGTGAAGCCGCGCGCCCGACCCATCTGACTATCTGGTCAAGGACAGACCGACCGGCGGCGGCAGCTGGGCGGAGACGACCTGGCCGGTGCTGCTCGTGAAGTTGAGCGCCTCCAGGCGCAGCGTCGGCGTGCCGGCCGCGGCGCCGACCACCTGCAACGTGATGCGCGCGAGCTCGCCGGCGCCCTTGAGGTCGCCCTTGCTCGTGAAGCTGAGGTTCAGGCGGCCGAGCGCCTCGGGCGCGTTGGCGCGGAAAGCCGCCTCCTTGTCGGCCTCGGCGAGCATCGCGCCGGGCTCTGCGCGCACGAACCTCAGGCGCGAGGGGTCGAAGGCGAAATCGAGCAGACCGCTGCGCAGCGCCGCCTCAGTCTCGAGCGACACCTGCACGGTGAACTCCTGGCCGGCCGGGATGCTCGCCGGCGCGCGCAGCAGGACTCTGGTCGTGGCCGGTGCGCCCGCGGCGGGGGCCGCACCGGGGCTGCCGTCGGCAACGTCTGCTGCGACGCTCTGCAGCAGCATCGGCGGCGCGCCCGCGGCGGCCTCGGTGCCGCCGGGGAATTCCTCGAAGCGCAGCTCGGGGCGCGCGAGATTGCGCAGCACGCGCGGCGTGATCAGCAGCACGATCTCGGTCTTGTTGCGCGTGTCCTGATTGCTGCCGAAGAGGCGCCCGAGCACGGGAATGCTCCCCAGCCCGGGGATCTGCACCGCGCTGCGGCGGTCTTCGTCGCTGATCAGGCCCGCCAGCACTTGCGTTTCGCCATCTTTCAGGCGCAGCGTGGTGGCGGCGTTGCGCGTGCCGACCTGGTAGGTGAGGGTGCCCGAGGTGCTCTTGATCTCGCGCACGATGTTGGAGACTTCGAGGCCGATCTTGATGCCCACGTCGTCTTCCAGATAGATCATGGGTTCGACGTCCAGCTTGAGACCGACGTCGAGGTAGGTGACGGACTCCGAGACGAAGCCGGTCGAAGTCGAGGTGGTGGTGATGACCGGCACCTTGTCGCCGATGTGGATCTTGGCCTTGTCCTTGCTTTTCACGCGGATGCGCGGGTTCGCCAGCAGGTTGGCGCGATCCATCGTGTTGCGCAGGTTGAAGACCAGGAACGGGTCTGAGAACGCGAGCGTCACCAGGCCGGAGCTGCGCGCCAGCCACTCGGGCAGCGTGACGCTGCCGGCGACGCCCGCGGCGCCCACCAGGCTCGCGCTCACGCGGTCCGGGAACTGGATGCCCATGTTGTAAAGCGCGTTGCGGCTGACCTCCATGACCTCGACTTCGAGCATCACCTCGGGCTCGGCGAGGTCCTGGTTGGCGATCAGGCGCTCGGCCATGCGCACCGCGTCCGGCGTGTCGCGCATGACGACCAGGTTGAGCTTCTCGTCGATATGCAGCTCCTTGGTCTTCACCAGCGTGCGGATCAGGCTCGCCGCGGTCTTCGCGTCGGTGTTGGCGAGGTAGAACGTCTTCACGACGAGGTCCTGGTACTCGCGCTGCTTGGGCGCGGTGTTCGGATACACGAGCAGCGTGTTCGCCGACAGCACCTTGCGCTCGAGCTGGTTGGTCACGAGGATGAAGCGCAGCACCTCGTCGACGCTGGAGTTCTTCACCGACACCGTGGTACGCAGGTCGGGCCGCACGTCGCGGTCGAAAATGAAATTGAGTCCGGTCGAACGCGACACGAGGTCGAAGACCTGCCGCAGGCTCGCGTCGCGGAACTCGAGCGTGACGGGCTTGGTGAGCGCCGCCGAGAGCTGCGGGCCGGCGCTTGCGGCGCGAAGCGCCCTTTCCTCGATACGGCGCAAGAGCAGCTGCGCCTCTCGATTGCTCGCCGTCTCCGCGAGCACGCCTCGAACCTTTGCCAGGGCGGCCGCCTGATCGCCCTTCTTGAGCGACGCTTCCGCTTCCGCGAGCTGCTCGCGTTGCCGCCGGTCGCCTTTCAATGCCTCGACGCCGAGCTTGGCGCGCGCGTTGTCCGGCGCGAGCGCGAGCGCGCGCCGATAGGCGCCTTCGGCCGCTTCCGATTGGCCGAGCTGGCGCGCGTTCTCGGCGACCGCCAGGTAACGCCGCACGGCGAGGTCGCGCTCGCGGATGTAGGCCTGGCGATAGCGGATGTTGTCCGGCTCCAGGCGCATCGCCTCTTCCATGCGCGCGAGGCCCTGTTCCGGCTGTCCCTGATCGATCAAGGCGACGCCCTCGTCGTAGACCTGCTGGCCGGCACAGGCGGCGAGGACGAGAACGAGTGCCAGGACCTGAATGCGCTTCATGAGGGCTCCTAGTTCTGCGCCGCGATGACCAAGGACTGCTTCGTGCCGAGCGGCAGGTAGACGAACTGCACCGCCGACTCGCCGATGCTCTCCACGAGGTAGGTACCGTCCAGTGTCTCGCCTGCGGCGGCGGCGAAGCTCTCCTGATTGCGCCCGAGAAACAGCACCACCTTGTCGTTGTCGATCATCCGGCCGAGGTACTTGAAGGGCAGCGGCGGCGCGCTGGGCGGGGGCGGCGGCGCTGGCTTTTCGACGGCCGCGGCCACAAGTGGCGCGGCGGGCGCCGGGGCCTGGCGCGGCGCGAACAGGTCAGGCGGCGCGCCTTCGGCTTTCGGACGCTTGAGCCGCGCAACGTCGAGATCGTCCGCGGCGGGCGACGGCGCAGGCGCATCTGCCGGCACGGTCACCGCGGCTGGTGCGCGGCTCTCCTCGCGCCCGGTGACCGCGCTCGCGGCGAGAACCAGCGCAGCGATCGTTAGCGCTGCGCCCATCGGAATGTCGGATGCGCGAAGACGCCTCATGGCCGCAACAGGTGCACCGTGAGGACCGCTTCGGCCTCGAGCACGCTGTCGTTCGCGCGCTTGCGCCGCAAGTTGAGCTGGTCGAGCGA
>JBASCW010000008.1:0-23240 GCA_049651845.1 Burkholderiales bacterium
CGCCTGGACGGCATGGCGGGCGGCGGCCGGCACCAGGGCGTCGCCGCGCGCGTCTCGGCGGCCACGCAGAAGCGCACGCTCGAGGAGCTGCTCGAGAGCCTCAGCGTGCCGGCGCTCCTGCTGGTGCTGGACGGCATCACCGACCCGCACAACCTCGGCGCCTGCCTGCGCGTGGCGAACGCGGCCGGCGCGCACGCGGTGATCGCGCCCAAGGACCACGCCGCGGGCATCAACGCGACCGTCTCCAAGGTGGCGAGCGGCGCGGCCGAGATCACGCCCTACTTCATGGTCACCAACCTGGCCCGGACTCTGGCCGACTTGAAGGATCGGAACATATGGATCGTCGGGTCGGATGAAAGGGCCGAAAAGACATTGTTCGAAGCAGACATCCCCACTTCCGTAGCCTGGGTCCTGGGCGCGGAGGGCGCGGGCATGCGCCGGCTCACGCGCGAGAGCTGCGACCTGCTGGTGCGCATCCCGATGGCGGGACAGGTGCAGAGCCTGAACGCGTCGGTGGCCGCCGGCATCTGCCTGTTCGAGTCGGTGCGCCGATCTGGGATACTGCGGGCATGAAAGCGCCGAACGGCGACCTGTTGCGCACGACGCTCGCCGTGTTCTTCATCGGCGCGCTCACGCTCGCCTCGCTTTCGATCCTCCAGCCGTTCCTGCCCGCGCTGGTCTGGGCGACCATGGTCGTCGTCACGACCTGGCCGCTGCTGCTGCGCCTGCAGCGCTGGCTGCGCGGCGGGCGCGCGGTCGCGGTGACCGCGATGACCTTCGCCATGCTCACGGTGTTCGTGGTGCCGGTCGCCGCCGCGGTGCTCACGCTGATCGACAACGCCGACCAGGTTGGCCGCTGGCTGGCGTCGCTCGAGGAGGTCCGGCTGCCGATGCCGCCGGACTGGCTGAAGGCGCTACCGATCATCGGGGCGAAAGCCGACGCGGCCTGGCGCGATCTCGCGGCTGCCGGACCCGAGGAGCTCGCCCGACTGCTCACGCCCTATTTCGCCAAGGCGGTCACCTGGCTCGCGGCCGAGGCGGGGGGCATCGGCAAGCTCGCGTTGCAGGTGCTGCTCATCGTGCTGCTCTCCGCGATCCTGTTCGCGCAAGGCGAAAGCGCCTCGCAGCTGGTGCACGGCTTCGCCAACCGGCTCGCGGGCGAGCGCGGGGTCGGCGCGGTGCGGCTCGCGGGGCAGGCGATCCGCGCGGTGGCGCTGGGCGTGGTGGTGACTGCGGTGGTGCAGACGCTGCTCGCGGGGCTGGGCCTGCTGGTGGCCGGCGTGCCGTTCGCGGGCCTGCTCTCGGCGGTAATGCTGCTACTGGCGGTGGCGCAGATCGGCGTGGTGCCGGTAATGCTCTGCGCGGTCGGCTGGCTCTACTGGAAGGACCAGACGGTCACGGCCTTGGTGTTGCTGGTCTGGACGGTGTTCGTGGGCGCAATCGACAACATCTTGCGGCCGGTGCTGATCCGCCAAGGCGCCAACCTGCCGCTATTGCTCATCTTCGCGGGGGTGATCGGCGGGCTGCTCGCCTTCGGCCTGGTGGGCCTGTTCGTGGGCCCGGTGGTCCTGGCGGTGTCCTATACGCTGCTCTTGGCCTGGATCGACGAAGGCTTGCCTAAGTCCTAGATTCTGCTGTAGTATCCGCGCCCTTCCTTGCTGCACCGTGACGCATCACGGGCGGCACTATCCCATAAGGAGATTCGCCGAATGCGGCATTACGAAATCTGTTTCATCGTCCATCCGGACCAGAGCGAGCAGGTGCCCGCGATGGTCGAGCGCTACAAGGGCATCGTCGCGGCGCGCAACGGCAAGGTGCATCGGCTGGAGGACTGGGGCCGGCGCCAGCTGGCGTACCCGCTCGCCAAGGTGCACAAGGCGCACTACGTCCTCATGAACATCGAGTGCGACGGCGAGACCATCGCCGAGCTGGAGCATTCGTTCCGCTTCAACGACGCGGTTCTGCGCCACCTCACGGTCAAGATGACCAAAGCCTTCGTCGAGCCCTCGCCGATGATGAAGGAAGAGAAGTCGCGCTCGATGATGGGCGAGGCACGGCCGGCGGAAGGCGCGGCGCCCGCGCCTGCGGCGCCGGCGGCAGCGCCCGCCGCGGCGGCTTGAGCCAGCCGGCCAACCGGGTCGAGATTTCCGGCGTGATCACGGAATTGAAGGTGCTGCGGCATACGCCGGCCGGAGTCCCGGTCGTCGAGTTCCGCCTGCGCCACCAATCCGAGCGCGTCGAGGCGGGCGGCGCCCGCAAGGTCGAGGCCGAGATCGAGGCGCTGGCGTTCGAAGCGCAGGCGCACCTAGTCGCCGGCGCGGCGCTCGGGCGGGCGCTCAAGGCCGAAGGATTCCTGTGTGCGAAGAGCCGGACTTCGCGGAAGCCGGTGCTGCACGTGACGAACATCGAATTTGTGGAAGGACACTGACATGGCACCACCGAGAAAAGGCAAGTTCAAGGGCAAGGGCAAGGACAAGAAGGACCGGGGACAGCGCGCGCTGTTCCGGCGCCGCAAGTTCTGCCGCTTCACCGCCGAGAAGATCGAGTGGGTCGACTACAAGGCGGTCGACATCCTCAAGGACTTCATCAACGAAAACGGCCGCATCATCCCGGCCCGCATCACCGGCACCTCGGCCGGCTACCAGCGCCAGCTCTCGACCGCGATCAAGCGCGCGCGGTTCCTCGCGCTGATGCCGTACACCGACCTGCACTGAGCCCGGCGAAGGAGAAACGCAGATGCAAGTCATCCTCATGGAGCGGCTGGCCAACCTCGGCAACCTCGGCGACGTGGTCAAGGTCAAGGACGGCTACGCGCGCAACTACCTGATTCCGCAGGGCAAGGCCAAGCGCGCGACCGAAGAGAACCTGAAGGCCTTCGAAGCGCGGCGCGCCGAGCTCGAGAAGGCGCAGGCTGCGGCGCTCGCGCAGGCGCAGGAGCGCGGCGCGAAGCTCGACGGCCAGGCGCTGAAGATCGCGCAGAAGGCTGGCGTCGACGGCCGTCTGTTCGGCTCGGTCACCAACTACGACATCGTCGATGCACTCAAGGCGCTGGGCCACGAGGTCGAGCGCTCGCAGGTGCGCATGCCGACCGGCGCGCTCAAGCAGGTCGGCGACTACCCGATCCAGATCGCGCTGCACACTGATGTGGTGGTCACGATTACGGTATCGGTGATCGGCGAGACCTGATCGGCCGGGCGCCAGCCCCTGGAAAGGCCGCGCGCGCGGCCTTTTTCTTTTTGAGCACAGCATATCCACAGCTTATCCACGCTTACTCACAGCAAAGCCTATTTACTAACAGAGCATGAAGAGCCATGCTGTGAACCCTGTGGATATCTCCTAGATGGCACGTCCCAACAGTTTTCCCGCCCAGACGGCGCGCAACGAGCCGAACGATCCGCAGTTACTCGCGCTGAAGGTGCCGCCGCACTCGATCGAGGCCGAGCAGTCCCTGCTCGGCGGCCTGCTGCTCGACAACCAGGCCTTCGACAAGATCGCCGACCTCGTCAGGGCGGAGGATTTCTACCGCGACGACCACCGGCGCCTGTTCCGGCAGATCTCCCGGCTCATCGAGCAGGGCAAGCCCGCGGACGTGGTCACGGTCGCCGAGTCGGTCGAGGCGGGCGAGGACAAGGACCGCACCGGCGGCCCGGCCTACCTGGGCTCGCTCGCGCAGAACACGCCGAGCGCGCTCAACATCCGGCGCTACGCGGAGCTGGTGCGCGAGCGCTCGGTGCAGCGGCGCCTCGCGCAGGTGGCGACCGAGATCGCCGAGGCGGCGCTCGCGCCCTCGGGCAAGGAGGTCGGCCAGCTGCTGGACGAGGCCGAGACGCGCATCCTCGAGGTGGGCGAGAAGGGCCAGCGCGGCACGCAGGGCTTCGAGGAGATCCAGCCGGTGCTCGCGCGCGTATTCGAGCGCATCGACCACCTGTATCACCAGGACAACAAGTCGGACGTCACCGGCGTGCCGACCGGCTACCTGGACCTGGACGAGAAGACCGCCGGCCTGCAGCCGGGCGACCTGATCATCGTCGCGGGACGGCCCTCGATGGGCAAGACCGCGCTCGCGCTGAACATGGCCGAGCACGTCGCGGTGGACAACGGCTTGCCGGTGGCGATCTTCAGCATGGAGATGGGCGCCACGCAGCTCGCGATGCGCATGCTCGGCTCGATCGCGCGCGTCGACCAGCACAAGATGCGCACCGGGCGCCTCGCCGACGAGGAATGGAGCCGGCTGTCCACGGCGATGGAGCGCCTGCACAACGCGCCGATCTTCATCGACGAGACCGGCGCGCTCAACCCGCTCGAGCTGCGCTCGCGCGCGCGCCGCATGCGGCGCCAGTGCGGCAAGCTCGGCCTGGTGGTGGTGGACTACTTGCAGCTGATGTCGGCCTCGAGCGACGTGCAGGGCGAGAACCGCGCCACCGAGATCTCCGAGATCTCGCGCAGCCTCAAGGCGCTCGCCAAGGAACTGCAGGTGCCGGTGGTGGCGATGTCGCAGCTGTCGCGCGCGGTCGAGCAGAGGAACGACAAGCGGCCGATGATGTCGGACCTGCGCGAGTCGGGCGCGATCGAGCAGGACGCCGACGTGATCCTGTTCATCTACCGCGACGAGGTCTACTTCCCCGAGAAGCCCGAGTCCAAGGGCCGCGCCGAGGTGATCATCGGCAAGCAGAGGAACGGCCCGATCGGCAAGGTGGACCTCGCCTTCCTCGGCCAGTTCACGCGCTTCGAGAACCTCGCGCACGGCAGCGGGTTCGCGTAGACGGGAAACCCGTGGCCGAGCCGCCGATCCCGCAGAAGGGGCCTTACGCGGTGGAGCTCGCGCCGGGCGACTACTGGTGGTGCGCCTGCGGGCAGTCGAAGCGCCAGCCGTTCTGCGACGGCTCGCACAAGACCACCGAGTTCACGCCGGTGAAGTTCACGATGACCGAGGCGCAGAAGGTCTGGCTGTGCGGCTGCAAGCGCAGCGGCGGCAAGCCCTTCTGCGATGGTTCACACAAGAAGCTTTAGTTATTTCTTGGTTGCAAGCCAGCGACCCTCGGCGCCGTTCTCGCCGCGCCAGCCGCCTTCCATGCGGTTGCCGGTGATGCGGCCCGTGTAGCTGCGCATCACGCCGTTGTTGTCGACGATCGTGAAGGCGATCTGGAAGCCGCGCAGGCGCGCCTCGCGCAGGCCGGCCTGCATGGCGGGGGCGAGGCTGACGTTGCCCTCGAGCTTCTGGAAGCGCTGCTCGAAGCTGAGCTCGTGCTTCTCGCCGCCGGACTCGAGGTTCCAGCTGCCGCCTACGTTCGCGGGCACCACCCAGAAATAGGCGCGCCGCCCGTCCATGCTCGAGGTCTCGTCGGCCTCCCAGTCCTCCATCGTGAAGGAGTGCGACACCACGCGCGTGCCCGGGCGCATCGCGAGGATCGTCGGCCGCAGCTTCATGTTCAGGCCCGGCAGCAGGTACATGGTGATCACGGTCGCCTGGCTGAAATCGGTGGCGAAGATGTCGCCCTGCTGGATGCGCGCCCTGTCGGCGACGCCGACCTTCTCGACGTTGCCCTGCGCGTGCTTGGCCAAGTCCGGGTTGTACTCGATGCCCACGGCGCGCGCGCCGAACTTCTTGGCCGCGGCGATGGCGATCTTGCCGTCGCCGGCGCCCAGGTCGTAGACCAGGTCGTTCGGCCCGACCTGAGCCATGCGCAGCATGCGCTCGACCACCTCGTCCGGCGTAGGCACCCAGATCACGTCCTTGCCGCCCTGGCCGACCTGCGGCTCGTAAGGCCGGGCCAGCTGTGCGGCGGCGGGCACGGCGATGAGCAGGGTGGCGGCGAGCAGGGCCGCGGCGCGCAACAGCAACATCATGGGCGATCCTCAGGAAAAAAAGGCGGCAAAGCGTAGCAGAAATCAGAGCGTCGCGGCGGCGTGGTCCGCAAGGCGGGAGCGCTCGCCGCGCGCGAGCGTCACGTGCCCGGCGTGCGCCCAGCCCTTCATGCGGTCGACCACGAAGGTCAGGCCCGAGCTGCCCTCGGTGAGGTAGGGCGTGTCGATCTGCGCGATGTTGCCCAGGCACACCACCTTGGTGCCGGGGCCGGCGCGCGTGACCAGCGTCTTCATCTGCTTGGGCGTGAGGTTCTGCGCCTCGTCGATCACCAGCCACTTGTTGACGAAGGTGCGGCCGCGCATGAAGTTCAGCGACTTGATCTTGATGCGCGAGCGCACGAGGTCCCGCGTCGCGGCGCGGCCCCATTCGCCGCCGGACTCGTCCGAGGCGTTCAGCACGTCGAGGTTGTCCTCGAGCGCGCCCATCCAGGGCTGCATCTTCTCCTCCTCGGTGCCGGGCAGGAAGCCGATGTCCTCGCCGATGGGCACCGTGACCCTGGTCATGATTATTTCCGAATAGCGCTTTTCATCCAGCACCTGCGTGAGGCCCGCGGCGATGGTCATCAGCGTCTTGCCGGTGCCGGCCTGGCCGAGCAGCGTGACGAAGTCGATGGCAGGGTTCATCAGCAGGTTGAGCGCGAAGTTCTGCTCGCGGTTGCGCGCGGTGATGCCCCAGACCGAGTTCTTGGCGTGGCTGTAGTCGCGCAGCGTCTCCAACACCGCGATGCGCCCGGACTTCTCCTTCACGAGTGCGTGCACTGGGCGCTCGCCCGACTCGTCGTAGACGAACTCGTTGAGCTGCAGCTGCGGCACCAGCGGGCCGCGCACGCGGTAGTAGGTGTGGCCTTCCTTCTTCCAGGACTCGAGGTCCTTGCCGTGCGAGTCCCAGAAGTCGGACTCCAGGCGGCGCACGCCGGTGTACAGGAGGTCGTTGTCCTCCAGCACCTTGTCGTTGGTGTAGTCCTCGGTGTGCAGGCCGAGCGCACGCGCCTTGATGCGCATGTTGATGTCCTTGGACACCAGGATCACGCTGCGCGCCGGCTCCTTCTTCTGCAGGTGGCGCACCACCGACAGGATCTGGTTGTCGGTCTTGCCCGCGGGCAGCGTCGCCGGCAGATCGCCGTTGATCGCCTCGGTCTGCAGGAACAGGCGTCCGCCGGCGGCGGTCGAGCCGTTGCCGAAGTGCTTGGGCGCGCGGATCGGCAGGCCCGCGGCGATGTCGCCGGCCTTGCCCGAGACGATCTCGTCGAGGAAGCGGCTCGCCTGGCGCGCGTTGCGCGCCACGTCCGAAAGCCCTTTCTTGTTGCTGTCGAGCTCCTCCAGCGTGCCCATCGGCAGGTACAGGTCGTGCTCCTCGAAGCGGAACAGGCTCGCCGGGTCGTGCATCAGCACGTTGGTGTCGAGCACGAACAGCTTCTTGACCTTGGGTTTTCGCGGACTGCGGGCCTTCTGCGGCATGGCGTCGGGGGCGGAGGATTCAGCTACGGCGACTTCGGACTGCTCGACATCATAGGGCTTTAACAAAGTTCAATACCTCCTCTACGTGGCCGGGAACCTTGACACCGCGCCATTCGCGCGCGAGCCTGCCTTCGCGGTCGATCACGAAGGTGCTGCGCTCGATACCGCGGACCTTCTTGCCGTACATGTTCTTCATCTTGATCACGCCGAACTGCGCGCACAGCGCCTCGTCCGCGTCCGACAGCAGCTCGAACGGCAATCTCATCTTCGCCTTGAAGCCCTCGTGCGACCGGAGCGAGTCGCGCGACACGCCCACCACCTCGGCGCCGGCCTTGCGGAAGGCCGCGTAGCGGTCGCGGAAATCGGCGCCCTCGGCCGTGCAGCCGGGCGTGTTGTCCTTCGGGTAGAAGTAGACAACCAGCGTCTTGCCGCGCTGGTCGGAGAGCCTGAACGTGCCGCTGCCGGTGGCGGGCAGGCTGAAGTCCCTGATTGCTGCTTCCGGCGCCTTACCCGGCATGCCTTGAGTCTGTTAGCAAACGGTCTCAGCTATGCGATGCAACGCATTCATTAAACGCGTTTTTTGTGACCTCTGCAAGCGGAGCACCCGGAATGGCTAGTCGGCTGATTTCTAGGGTGTTTTTCTTTCCGAGCGCCACGCGCGGGCCGGCACGTCGCTTTCAGAACTTCGTGAACAGCCAGTACTTCTCGTAGAGCACCTTCGCGCCATGCCAAAGCAGGCCCGGCGGGTGCAGCCTGACATCGGGCAGCGGTTCGGCGTAGAAGTTGCCGCTGCCCATCCCGGCGCGCCCGCCGCCGGTCTCGATGAAACACATGCCGTTGCCCTCGAAGCGCTTCGGCTTGCCCTTGCCGGTCCATTCGCGCGCGATGTTGTGGGCGACCGCTTCCGCCTGGCCGTGCGCGAACACGCCTGCCTTGGGCAGCGGCCGGCCCATCTTGAGGGGAATCACCGTGACGTCGCCGATGGCGTAGACGCCAGGGTGCTTCGTCGCGAGCGTGTGGCGATCCACCGGGATCCAACCTGTATCGTTCGTGAGCCCCGCATCACGCACGGCGGCAGGCGCGCGGTGCGGAGGCACGTACACAAGCAGGTCGAACTCCGCGGAGGTTCCGTTGACGAACTCAATGTGTCCGGTGCGCGGGCTCACTGCCTTGATCTGGTGCTCGGGGTGATAGCCGATACCGCGTGCTTCGAGCATGCCGCGCACGCCGGCCGACACCGTGGGGCCGGCGACCATCATCGGTCCGGGCTCGGCGGCATAGAAGTCCATCGTGACCTTGTCGCGGCGCCCCCGATGGCGCAGAAAGTCGTCGATGAGCAAAGCCGCCTCGTAAGGGGCGGCGGGGCACTTGTACGCGGGCGCCGCGGTGAGCACGGCGAGCCGGCCGCGCTCGACGCGCTCAAGGGCCTCCCGGATTGCCGTGGCGCCGGCGAGCGTGTAAAGGCACAGCCCCGCCTCGGCCAGCCCCGGGATCGACTGCGGCGCGTACTCCGCGCCGAGCGCGACGACCACCGCATCGCCGTGCAGATCCCTTGACCCGACGCGCACCGTCCTGGCCGCCGCGTCCAGGGCCGTGACTTCGCCGCGCACCAGCTCGATCCCCTCGCGCACCGCATGCGCTACCGGACGCGAAATCGCTTCGGCGCTGCGCCCCCCGACCATCAGCCACAGCAGCGACGGCGGAAATACATGGCGCTCTTCGCGCTCGACCAGCACGACCTGGTCGCCGCGCGGCAACAGGCGTCGCAGCGCCTGCGCGGCCACCATGCCGCCCAGGCCGGCGCCCAGCACGAGCGCGCTGCGGCTCACCGCGCCGCCGTCAGAAGACGAGGACCTTGTCGGCCCACGCGGTCCACTCGGTCAGTTCGTCCAGCGTGCTGCGATGCGCGCCCTGCACGAGTTCGGAGTCGGCGACGCCGCGCGCATCCATGCAGGTGCCGCAGACGCCGATCTCGCCGCCGCGGCGCGCCACGGCGCCCAGCATGTCGCCGATGTTGTAGTAGCCCTGCGGCACTTTCTGGCCCGCCTTGGCGCAGGCCGCCGCGTCGCCCATGAGGAACGCGCGCAGTTCGCCCTTTTCCTTGATGAGCAGGTTGCGCGCAAGGCGCAGCGCGTTGTAGCTGCGCTCGGTGCCGTAAGGCGGGTCGTTGAGGACCAGCAGGTGTTTCATGCGTCACTCCTGGCTCTGAAGGGAATGCCGAGAACCCCGAGGAAGGTCGTGGACACGGACGGATCGGAGAAACCCGGAAATCCGATCTTGAGACCGGCATGCCCGCCCGCGGGCTCGGCTACATAGGTGCCGAAAAGGCGATCCCAGACCGAGAGGCAGAAGCCGTAGTTGCTGTTGCGCTCTGCGGCGACGACCGAGTGGTGGACGCGATGCATGTCGGGAGTCACCAGGAGCGCCCGCACCGCCGCATCGATCTTTCGGGGCATGCGCACGTTGCCATGGTTGAAGAGCGAAGTCAGGTTGAGCAGCAGCTCGAACAGCAGTACCGCCAGCGGCGAGGCGCCGATGACCACGATGGCGGCGAACTTGATCAGCATCGACAGGAGAATCTCGATCGGATGGAAGCGAATCCCGGTGGTCGTGTCGAAATCCGGGTCGGCGTGATGCACCTGATGCAGCCGGGCGAGCGCCGGCACGGCATGGAACAGGACGTGCTGGAAATAGATCACGAAATCGAGCGCGACGACCGCGGCAGCGAGCGCGACCCAGCCGCCGACCCCGAAGTGAGGCAGCAGGCCCCAGCCGTTCGCCTGCGCAAAACCTGCGACGCCGATTGCGGTCGTGGGCAAAGCCACGCGCAGCAGCAGCGTGTTCGCCGCGGCGAGCCCGAGATTGGTGCGCCAGCGCCGCCACCACGGCTCGCCCTGCTTGCGCGCTGGCGCGGCGCGCTCCCAGGCCGCCATCACCGCGAGTACCAGCAGGAACGCCGATACGCGCAGCGACGCCTCATGTTCGAGAAGGTATGATTCCATCCATATGCTAGTATTCAAGAGATCAATTGAATAATAGGAGTCTCGGCTGGCCATGTCAACGGACATGACGAAGCGCGAGCTGTACCAGTCCATCGCCAAGGTCGCGCAGGCGCTGGCGAGCGGGAACCGGCTGCAACTGCTTGAATTCATGGCGCAAGGGGAGAGGTCGGTCGACGTGCTGGCGGCCATGGCCGGGGTGAGCGTGGCCAACGCCTCCCAGCACCTCCAGGCGCTCAGGCGGGCCGGCCTGGTGGCGGCCCGCAAGGACGGCCAGCGGGTCTACTACCGGGTTGCCGGCGACGACGTCGTGCGCCTGTATCACGGCCTGCGCCTGGTCGCGGAATCGCGGCTGGCGGAGGTCCGCCAGCTGGTCGATGAGTTCCTCGGCGACCGGGATGCGCTCGAAGCCGTGCAGGCGGACGAACTGCTCGCGCGCGCGAAGAAGGGCCTGGTGACCGTCCTCGATGTGCGTCCGCCCGACGAGTACGCAGCCGGGCATGTGCCGGGCGCGATCAACGTGCCGATGGAGAAACTCGAGGATTACGTCGCCAAGCTGCCGAAGAAGCGCGAAATCGTCGCCTACTGCCGTGGCCCGTACTGCCTGATGTCGTTCGAGGCGGTGGCCATGCTGCGCAAGCGCGGCTGGAAGGCACGGCGCCTCGAAGAAGGTTTCCCCGAGTGGAAGGCTGCGGGCTTGCCGGTCGAATAGTTCCCGCCGCAACCACAACCGTCTGCCGATCCCGAGGACCCCGCCGTGGGCATCTACGCCAGGCGCATTCTTCCGCATCTGACCGACTGGACGATGCAGAACGACGAAGCTGCGCGCTACCGCGCGCTCGTCGTGCCCCATGCCCGCGGCCTCGTACTGGAGGTCGGCGCGGGTTCCGGACTCAATCTGCCGTTTTACGGTTCGGCCGTTGAGCGCCTGACCGCACTGGATCCCTCGCCAGAACTCCTGCACAAGGCGCGCAAGCGGGCCAGGGGAACGCAGTTTCCGGTCGAGTTCGTGGAGGGCGGCGCGGAACAGATCCCGCTGGCCGATCACTCGGTCGACTCGGTCGTCATGACCTGGACGTTGTGCAGCATCGCGCACCCGGAGCGCGCGCTGGCGGAAATCAGGCGCGTGCTCAAGCCCGACGGCGTGCTGTGGTTCGCCGAGCATGGCCTCGCGCCCCAGAGGCGGGTGGCCGCTTTCCAGGCTTGTTTCACTCCACTATGGGCGCGCTTCAGCGGCGGATGCCATCTCGACCGGAAAACCGACGACTTGCTCGTCGCTGCCGGCTTCCGGCTCGAGGACCTCGTAACGGAATACGCGAAAGGGCCCCGCATATTCAGCTATCAGTACTCGGGACGCGCGCGGCTGAACGTGTTCTCCACAGTCGCCGGTCTTTAGACCGCACGCCGGACTGCATCAGGACGCGAACGCCGTCCAGGCCCAATAGGCGAGCGCAAGCCAGATCAGCACGACAGCGGCGGCGGCCAGGTAATTCCTTGGCCGTTGCTCGCGCCGCGCGATCCACAGGTCCGCTTTCTGCCTCGCATCGGCAAGCACGTGATCGGGAATCAGGCGCAGCGTCAGGTAGATGCCCGGTGGCACCAGGATTAGGTCGTCCAGATAGCCCAGCACGGGCACGAAATCGGGAATCAGATCGATCGGGCTGAAGGCATAAGCAACCACAAGCGCGGCCAGCAGCTTCGCCGCCAGCGGCGTATCGGGATGATCCCGGCAGAACCAGAGCATGAGCAGCTGCGATTCGAGCTCGCGCGCCCAGCGCCGGAGCCTTGCCACCATGGCCGGCGCTTCAACTGACCTCGGGGACCGCGAAGACTTCGTGCGTACCCTTTGCGCCGTGCAGATCGTACGAGCCCATGGAGCGCAGCGGGCGCCGGATGTGGCCGGCGAATTCCGCCGATACGAGCAGCGGCACGCCGGCGTCCTTGGTGCGCGCCTGGATGCGCGCGGTCTTGTTCACTGCGGGTCCCACCACGTTGAAGGCGAGCCGGCTGGGCGAGCCGACATTGGCGTGCGTGACCGTGCCCAGGTGCAGGCCGAGACCGAAGGCGATCTCGCGCAGGCCGACGCGCCGGCGCCGGTGGTTGATCACGGCGATGGCATTGAATGCGTCGATGGCCGCATCCAGCGCGTCCTCGCAGATCCTGCGCTCCTCGCCCGCGCGCCGGATCTCGAACACGATGAGCGCCGCGTCGCCGATGAACTGCAGGATCTCGCCGCCGCGCGCGGCGGCGGCGGCCGCGCAGGCCTCGAAGTAGTCATTCAGCAGCTGCAGCAGGTCGGCGGCCGGCAGCGTCTCCGAGAGCTCGGTGAAGCCGCGCAGGTCGGAGTACCAGAACGCCGCGTCGATGCGCTCGCCGTCGCCGCGCTTGACCTGGCCGTCGAGGATGCGCCGGCTGATGCGCGGGCCGACGAAGGTGTCGAGCAGCCCGAGCGTCATGCGCTGGCGCTCGATCAGCTCGACCAGCGGCGCGAGCAGGTTGGCGAGCGCCCGGAAGCGGTCGAGGTCGTCGTCGCTGAAGCCGCCGGGCGCGTTGGTCGCGAGCGCGAGGAAATTGACGACGCCGGTGCCGAACACCATCGGCACGGCGTAGTAGTCGGTGACGCCCTCGACGCGCAGCTCGTGGTACAGCGAATACGCGTCGGCGGCGAGCCCGGCTTCGATGCGCTGGCGAAGCGGGCGGTTCTGCTGGCGCACGATCTGGATTGGGCTGCCGGCGTAGGACTCGGTCCGCTCGATGCCATGGTCGGCGGTGAGGATCTGCGCGCCGCCGGCGCGGCTCCAGACCGCGCCCCAGGCGAGCACCTGCGGATGCAGCGTGCCGCTCACGAAACGCAACCGGTCCACGCGCGCACCGGCGGCGTCGAGCCGGGCCATCAGAGCGTTCACCAGCGCCACCGGGTCGGCGATGGTGCGGCCCTCGATCGCGAGCCAGGCCGCCACCGGCGCGAGCGACCAGCCTGCCTCGGGGCCGAGCAGCCCGCGGCGGCTCAGCTCGCGCCGGCCGGCGCCCTCGGGCTCAGGCATCGGCGAGGAAGCGGCACAGCTCGCGCAGCACGTCGTCGGGCTTTTCCTCGGGCAGGAAGTGCCCGCAGTCGAGCGCGCGCCCGCGCACGTCGGCGGCGACCTCGCGCCAGTCCCTGAGCGGCTGGAACATCGCCTCGATCACGCCCTTCCTGCCCCAGAGCACTAGGACCGGCATTCTTATCTTCTTTCGCAGATCCCGCTTGTCATGGACGAGGTCGATCGTGGCGGCCGCCCGATAGTCCTCGCAAGTAGCGTGGATGCACTTCGGATCGCGGAACGCGTGCACGTACGCCGCCAGCGCGCGCTTGTCGAACACCTGGATGCCGCCCGGACCGCGCCCGATGCGGCCGATGATGTAGTGCGGAACCTGCTTGGCGAGCAGGGTCTCGGGCAGCGGCGCCTTCTGGATCAGGAAGAACCAGTGGTAGTAGGCGGTGGCGAAGTCCTTGTCGGTGCGCCGGTACATGGTGAGCGTGGGCGAGATGTCGAGCACCGTGAGGCTGAGCACGCGCTTGCCGTGGTCGCGCGCCATGCGGTGCGCGACGCGCGCGCCGCGGTCGTGCCCTGCGACGTGGAAGCGGTGGTGGCCGAGCGCGGCCATCACTTCCACCATGTCCTTGGCCATCGCGCGCTTCGAATAGTTGGCATGGTCGGGCAGGCCCGGCGGCTTGGACGAGGCGCCGTAGCCGCGCAGGTCGGCGCAGACCACGGCGTGCGCGCGCGCGAGGTCGGGCGCGACACGGTGCCACATCGCGTGCGTCTCGGGATAGCCGTGCAGCAACAGCACGGGCGGCCCCTTGCCGCCGTGGACCAGGTTGATGGTCGCGCCGGAGGTCCTGATCTTGCGCTTTTCGAAGCCCGGAAACAGATTCATGTCGAACCCCTTGTCACGAGAACAGCAGGGCGGCCGCGACGCGGCGCTCCTCTGCGGTCAGGATGTTGAAGGTGCGGCAGGCGGCCTGCAGGTCCATCGCCTCCACGCCGACGCGCCTGGCGGCGAGGGCGCGCGTGAGCCGGGGATGCGGGAAGCGCTGCCGGGCGCCCGTGCCGAGCAGCAGGATGTCGATCTGCAGGCCGAGCAGCGGCTCGAAGTCGGCCTCGCCGAGCGCGTCGAACGAGGCGGCATTCCAGAGCAGCACCTGCTGCGGCGTGACGATGAGGTTGCGCTCGTAGCGCTGCTCGCCCACCCGCACGAAGCCTTCGCCATAGGCGGTGAAGTAGTTGTGCGCGCCGGGCGCGGTGATGTGAAACTTCACTGCTAGAATTCTACAATGCGTGAATTTTCAAGGATCAAGCGCCTCCCGCCGTACGTCTTCAACATCACCAACGAGCTGAAGATGGCCGCGCGCCGGCGCGGCGAGGACATCATCGACCTGTCGATGGGCAACCCCGACGGGCCGACCCCGCAGCACATCGTCGACAAGCTGGTGGAAGCGTCGCGGCGGCCGGATACGCACGGCTATTCGGTCTCCAAGGGCATCCCGCGGCTGCGGCGCGCGATCTGCGACTGGTACAAGCGCCGCTACGGCGTCGAGCTCGACATGGAGAAGGAGGCGATCGTCACGATCGGCTCCAAGGAGGGCCTCGCGCACCTGATGCTCGCGACGCTGGAGCGCGGCGACACGGTGCTGGTGCCCAACCCCTCGTACCCGATCCACATCTACGGCGCCATCATCGCCGGCGCCGACATCCGCTCGGTGCGCATGACCCCGGGCGTGGATTTCTTCGCGGAGCTCGAGCGCGCGATCGCCGAGCTGATCCCGAAACCGAAGATGCTGATCATCGGCTTTCCTTCGAATCCGACCGCGATGTGCGTTGAATATGATTTTTTTGAAAGAGTCATTTCAATTGCAAAACAACACGACATCCTGGTGGTGCACGACCTCGCCTACGCCGACATCACCTTCGACGGGTGGAAGGCGCCGTCGATCATGCAGGTGCCCGGCGCGCGCGACATCGCGGTCGAGTTCTTCACCATGTCCAAGAGCTACAACATGGCGGGCTGGCGCATCGGCTTCATGGTCGGCAACGCCGACCTCGTGAGCGCGCTCGCGCGCATCAAGAGCTACCACGACTACGGCAGCTTCACGCCGGTGCAAGTAGCTTCGATTGTTGCACTGGATGGACCTCAAGATTGTGTTTCTTCTATTAAAGAAACATATCAAAAACGTCGCGACGTGATGGTGAAGGGCCTGCACGACATCGGCTGGATGGTCGACAACCCCAGGGCCTCGATGTACATCTGGGCGAAGATCCCGGCGTTCTACGAGAAGATGGGCTCGATCGAGTTCACCAAGCGGCTGCTCGAGGAGGCGAAGATCGCGGTCTCGCCCGGCATCGGCTTCGGCGACTACGGCGACGGCCATGTGCGCATCGCGCTGATCGAGAACGAGCACCGCCTGCGCCAGGCGCTGCGCGGCATCCGCGAGATGTTCAGGAAGGACGGACTGCTGAAAGGAGCGGCATGATGCGCCGCTTCACGGCGGGCGCGTCGTGATCTCGCCGCGGCCAGCGACGCTGGAGGCCAACGGCATCCGGCTGGAGCCCCTGTCGAAGGATCACCGCGAGGGACTCGATGAAGCGGCCGCCGACGGCAGGCTCTGGGAGCTGTTCTTCACCTCGGTGCCCGCGCCCGGCGAGACCGACGCCTACATCCACGCCGCGCTGGCAGGGCAGAAGGCGGGCCAGATGCTGCCGTGGGTGGTGCGCGACCTGAAAAGCGGCCAGCTGCTCGGCAGCACGCGCTACCACGACATCATCGCCGCCGCCGACCGCGTCGAGATCGGCTACACCTGGTATGCGCAGCGCTGCCAGCGCACGCACGTGAACACGACCTGCAAGCTGCTGCTGCTGGAATACGGTTTCGAGCAACTCGGCTGCAAGGTGATCGGCCTGCGCACCGACAACTTCAATTTCCGCTCGCAACGCGCGATCGAGGCGCTCGGCGCCAAGAAGGACGGCGTGATCCGCAACCATGCGCTGCGCCGCGACGGCAGCGTCCGCGACACCGTGATGTACAGCATCCTCGCCACGGAATGGCCGGACGTGAAGCGCCACCTGCAGTTGCGCCTGAAGAGAAACGAATCATGAAGCCGATTCAAGTGGGGCTGCTCGGCATCGGCACCGTCGGCAGCGGCACCTGGGACGTCCTGAAGCGCAATGCCAGCGAAATCGAGCGCAGGGCGGGGCGCGGCATCCGCATCTCGATGGTCGCCGACAAGGACCTGGCGCGGGCGAAGAAAATCGTCGGATCCAGAGCGCAGATCACGACCGACGCGTACGCGGTCGTGCGCGCGAAGGACGTCGACATCGTCATCGAGCTGATCGGCGGCACCACCATCGCCAGGAACCTGGTGCTCGAAGCGATCCGGCGCGGCAAGCACGTGGTCACCGCCAACAAGGCGCTGCTCGCCAAGCACGGCAACGAGATCTTCAAGGCGGCGCAGAAGCAGGGCGTGATGGTGGCCTTCGAAGCCTCGGTCGCGGGCGGCATCCCGATCATCAAGGCGCTGCGCGAAGGCCTGGCGGCCAACCGCATCGAGTGGATCGCCGGCATCATCAACGGCACCTCCAACTTCATCCTTTCGGAGATGCGCGCGAAGGGCCTGCCGTTCGCCGCGGTGCTCCAGGAGGCGCAGAAGAAGGGCTACGCCGAATCCGATCCGACCTTCGACATCGAGGGCGTGGACGCGGCGCACAAGCTGACGATCCTCTCGGCGATCGCCTTCGGCATCCCGATGCAGTTCGCCAAGGCCTATACCGAGGGCATCTCGAAGCTCACGCAGGAAGACATCCGCTACGCGGAGCAGCTCGGCTACCGCATCAAGCTGCTCGGCATCACCAAGAAGAAGCGCAGGGGCATCGAGCTGCGCGTGCACCCGACGCTGATCCCGGCCAGCCGCCTGATCGCCAACGTCGAGGGCGTGATGAACGCGATCCTCGTCAAGGGCGACGCGGTGGGCGCGACCATGTACTACGGCGCGGGCGCGGGCAGCCAGCCGACCGCGAGCGCGGTGGTGGCGGACCTGGTGGACGTGACGCGCCTGATCACCGCCGACCCGGAGCACCGCGTGCCGCACCTCGCGTTCCAGCCCGACCGGCTCGCCAAGGACCCGATCCTGCCGATCGGCGAGGTCGAGACCGCCTACTACCTGCGCATGCGCGTCAAGGACCGGCCCGGCGTGCTGGCCGACGTGACGCGCATCCTCGCCGACTCGAGGATCTCGATCGACGCGATGGTGCAGAAGGAGCCCGGCGAGGGCGAGAGCCGCGTCGACATCGTCATGCTCACGCACCGCGCGATCGAGAAGAACGTCAACGCCGCGACCGCGAAGATCGAGAAGCTGCCGACCGTGGTCGGCAAGGTCACGCGCATCCGCCTCGAAGAACTGCTGTAATGAAGTACGTCTCGACCCGCGGCGAGGCGCCGGCGCGGCGCTTCTCCGAGATTCTGCTCGAAGGCCTGGCACCCGACGGCGGCCTCTACGTACCCGAGGAATTTCCGCGCGTTGCGCTTTCCGGACTGAGGAACAAGAACTATCGTGAGCTTGCGAGAGCCGTCCTTTCGCGGTTCATGGACGATATTGCGGGCCTGGATGCCATCGTCGATCGCACCTACACCCGGGAAATATTCCAGTCCGATGAGATAACTCCGCTCACCACGCTTGAGCCGGGCCTGCACCTGCTCGGCCTGTCGAACGGCCCGACGCTGGCGTTCAAGGACATCGCGCTGCAGCTCCTCGGCAACCTGTTCGAAGACGAGCTGAAGGGAAAGAACCAGACCCTCAACATTCTCGGTGCCACCTCGGGCGACACCGGCTCGGCCGCCGAGCACGCGCTGCGCGGCAAGGCCCACGTGCAGGTGTTCATGCTCTCGCCGCACGGCCGCATGAGCGCGTTCCAGCGCGCGCAGATGTACTCGCTGCAGGAAGCGAACATCCACAACCTCGCGGTCGAGGGCACGTTCGACGACTGCCAGGACGTGGTGAAGCTGGTCAACGCCGACGCCGCGTTCAAGCAGCGCCACCGCATCGGCGCGGTGAACTCGATCAACTGGGCGAGGGTGGCCGCGCAGGTCGTCTACTATTTCAAGGGTTACTTTGCCTGCACTTCTTCCGATTCCCAATCCGTTTCGTTTGCGGTTCCTTCGGGCAATTTCGGCAACATCTACGCCGGCTACGTGGCGCGCCGCATGGGGCTGCCGATCCGCAAGCTGATCCTGGCGACCAACGAGAACGACGTGCTCGACGAGTTCTTCCGCACCGGGAAGTACCAGCCGCGCGCGACGGCGCGCGCAACCTCCAGCCCGTCGATGGATATCTCCAGGGCTTCGAATTTCGAGAGGTACGTCTTTGAGCTGGTGGGCCGGGATTGCGTACGGCTCAGAGAGCTGTTGGCGCTGAATGAATTCCATCTCGAGGCCGAGCGCGCGGGCTTCGCTTCCGGCCGCAGCACCCACGCCGACCGCATCGCCACCATCAGGGCCGTGCACGAAAAGTACGGCGCCGTCATCGATCCGCATACCGCGGACGGCGTGAAGGTGGGCCTCGCGCTGCGCGAGCCGGGCGTGCCGCTCGTCTGCCTGGAGACGGCGCTGCCGGCGAAGTTCGCCGAGACCATCCGCGAGGCGCTCGGCCGCGCGCCCGCGCGGCCGTCCGGCTTCGAGCGGCTCGAGCAGCTGCCGCAGCGCTTCGAGGTCATCCCGCCGGACGCCGAGGCGGTCAAGCGCCAGATCGCCGCCCGGGTCTCATGACTTTTTTTGACCTGCGTCAACCCGGCGAGAAGCGCCGGGTGTCTGATGACGCTCATGGGACCCGTCGCTGCCTGGCATACCGAGCACGTCTATTTCAACCAGCTGCTGGAGCTGCTGAAGCGGCAGCTCGACCTGTTTCACCGCGGCGGCACGCCGAATTACGAGCTGATGCTCGACATCGTCACCTACCTGCGCGAGTACTCGGACCGGTTCCACCACCCGCGCGAGGACGTCGCCTTCGCGCGCCTCGCGCCGCGCTGCCCGGACCTCGCGCTGCCGCTCGCGCGCCTCACGCAGGAGCACCGCGTCATCGCGCGCGCCGGCGAGACGCTGCGCAAGCTGATCCAGTCGGTCCTCAACGGCGCGGTGATCCCGCGCGGCGAGGTCGAGGTGGCCGCGGCGACCTACCTGGTCTACTACGGCAACCACATCGCCAAGGAAGAGGAAGACGTGCTCGCGCGCGCCGCGAAGGAGCTGACGCCCGAGGACTGGGAGGCGGTGCGCGACGCGGTGCCGCCGGGAATCGACCCGCTGTTCGGCACCTCCGGCGAGGACCGCTTTCGCGAGTTGCGACGCCAGATCGCCACGGAGGCTTGACGGCCGATCTGTCATGAGGGGGAGGGTCTTCGGGGGGAGGGTCTTCGGACAGGATTTCGCCGGCGGGCTGGCGATCGTCGCGGTCGCTGTGTTCGCTTGGTGGCTCGCGCGCGGCCTGCCGGGCGGCAGCGGCAGCGGCGGGGGCATGGGGCCCGGCACGCTCCCGAAGGCCCTTGCGGTGCTGCTGGGCCTGCTCGGCGCGCTGCTCGCCGTGAACGCGGTCGTGAAGACGCAGGCTGCGCCGCCTCTCGAACGCTGGTCGCTGCGCGGACCGCTGCTGATCCTAGGCGCGCTGGTGCTGTTCGGCATCACGGTGCGCCCGCTCGGCCTGGCGGTGGCCGGGCCGCTCGCGATCGGCGTGGGCGCCTTCGGCAGCCACGAGGTGCGCTGGCGCGAAACGCTGCTGTTCGGCCTGGCGATGACGGTGTTCTGCATCGGCCTGTTCAAGTTCGCGCTCGGGCTGCCGATACCGCTCGCGCCCTGGTTGATCGGCTATTGAGCGCATGGATCTCGCGCATAACCTCGCGCTTGGCTTCTCGGTCGCGCTCACGCCGGCGAACCTTTTTCTCGCCTTCACGGGCTGCCTGATCGGCACCCTGATCGGCGTGCTGCCGGGGGTGGGTCCCATCGCCACCATCGCGATGCTGATGCCGCTCACGCTGAAGGTGGATCCGACCGGTGCGCTGATCATGCTCGCCGGCATTTACTACGGCGCGCAGTACGGCGGCTCGACCACGGCGATCCTCATGAAGATCCCGGGCGAGGTCACCGCGGTGGTGACCGCGATCGACGGCAACGAGATGGCCAAGCAGGGCCGTGCCGGCGCCGCGCTCGGCATCGCCGCGCTCGGCTCGTTCTTCGCGGGCACGGTGGCCACGCTCATCATCGCGGCCATCGGCGCGCCGCTCACCAAGCTCGCGCTGCTGTTCGGCCCGGCCGAGTACTTCGGGCTGATGGTGTTCGGCCTCGGCCTGGCGATCGTGCTCGCGCGCGGCTCGGTGCTGAAGGCGGTGATCATGGTGGTGTTCGGCCTGCTGCTCGCCACTGTCGGCACCGACCTGGAGACCGGGCAGGAGCGGCTCACGCTCGGCATCGCCGAGCTCTCGGACGGCGTCGACTTCGCGGTGCTGGCGATGGGCGTGTTCGGCATCGCCGAGATCCTGCGCAACCTCGAGAATCCCGAGTCGCGCGGCGGCGCGGTCGGCCGGATCGGCAAGCTGTTGCCCACGGGCGCGGAGCTGCGCCGCTGCGTCGGGCCGGTGCTGCGCGCCACCGGCATCGGCTCGGTGCTCGGCATCCTGCCGGGCAACGGCGCCGTGCTCGGCCCTTTCGCCTCCTACGCGCTCGAGAAGAAGCTCGCCAAGGATCCCTCGCGCTTCGGCAAGGGCGCGATCGAGGGCGTCGCCGGCCCGGAAAGCGCCAACAACGCCGGCGCGCAGACCTCGTTCATCCCGCTGCTCACGCTCGGCATCCCGCCCAACGCGGTGATGGCGCTGATGGTGGGCGCGATGACCATCCACGGGCTGATCCCCGGCCCGCAGGTGATGACCAAGCACCCGCAGCTGTTCTGGGGAATGATCGCCTCGATGTGGATCGGCAACCTGCTGCTGCTGATCATCAACCTGCCGCTGATCGGCCTCTGGGTGCGGCTGCTGAAGGTGCCCTACCGGCTGATGTTCACGACGATCCTGCTGTTCTGCGCGATCGGCATCTACTCGATCAACAACAATCCCTACGACGTCTACTTCACTGCCTTCTTCGGCCTGGTCGGCTACGCGCTGATCAAGCTGGGCCTAGAGCCCGCGCCGATGCTGCTCGGCTTCGTGCTCGGCCGGCTCATGGAGGAGAAGCTGCGCCAGGCGCTCGCGCTCTCGGAGGGCAGCCTGATGACGTTCGTGGAGCGGCCGGTCGCCGCCACGCTGCTCGTGCTCGCGCTGGCCGTCATCGTCATTGCCGTGTTGCCCGCCGTGAGCCAGCGCCGCGACGAGGCTTTTCACGAGTGAATTCAAAGGAGATCGACATGAAGCGCATCTGGGTATTGGTACTGCTGGTCTGGACGTCAGCCGTTTTCTCGCAGCCCTATCCGTCACGCCCCGTGACCATCATCGTGCCGTTCGCGGCCGGCGGGCCCACCGACATCATCGCCAGGATCGCCAGCGAGTATTTCTCCAAGGCCCTCGGCCAGCAGTTCGTGGTGGAGAACGTCGCTGGCGCCGGCGGCACCACCGGCATCACGCGCGGCGCGCAGTCCAAGCCCGACGGCTACACCATCATGATGGGCCACATGGGCACGCACGGCGCGGCGCCCGCGCTGTACGCGAACCTCAAGTACGACCCCGCCAAGGACTTCACGCCGATCGGCCTGGTCGCGGGAACGCCGATCCTGATCGTCGCGAAGAAGGACTTCCCGGCCGCGAACCTCAGGGAGTTCGTCGCCAAGGTGAAGGACCCGTCGGCGAAGATCAAGCAGGCGCACGCGGGCGTGGGCTCGGTGTCCTTCACCACCTGCACGCTGCTGACCTCGCAGCTCGGGGCGAAGAGCATCGTCGCCGCCTACCGCGGCACGGGACCGGCGCTGAACGACCTGGTCGGCGGGCAGGTGGACTACATGTGCGACCAGATCGTCAACCTCGTCGAGCAAGTGAAAGGCGGCGCGATCAAGGCCTACGCCATCGCCACGCCCGAGCGCTCGCCGGCGCTGCCGAACGTGCCGACCACCAAGGAAGCCGGCCTGCCCGACTACCAGGTGAGCGCCTGGAACGCGCTGTTCGCGCCCAAAGGCCTGCCGCAGGACGTCGCCGCCAAGCTCAGCGAGACGCTGGTGAAGGCGCTCGACGACGAGGCCACGCGCAAGCGGCTGCTCGAGCTGGGCAGCGTGATCCCGGACAAGGCCGGACGCTCGCCGCAGGCGCTGCAGAAGCTGGTGGAAAGCGAAGTGGTCCGCTGGCTGCCGATCCTCAAGTCGGCGCAGCAGGAAGCGGCGAAGTAGGCCGCTAGCCGCGGCCGGGCGCGAGCTCCGCGACCCGGCGCAGCCGCTCGAGCTGCCGCAGCAGCGTCTCCCAGTAGAAGAGCGCGCGCGTAGTCGCGGTTCTCGAACGCGGCGCTGCCCGCCATCTCCAGCGCGCGCGGGTGGCTGCCCTCGAGCGCGAGCGCCCTGTCGATGTCGGCTCGTGGCAGCCGTAGCAGGCCTTGGCGTCGACCTTGGCCGGGGCGCCGGCCGCCGGCTTGGCCTGGGCGAACACGGCAGAGGGCAGCAGCAGGCGCAGGCCGGGCGCCACGGCGCCGGCGAAGGAGGATGTACGCGTCACGGTCTTCTCCCGGGATGTTGCTTTTCCCGGAATCAAACTCCAGCGCGCCACGCGCGGCAAACGCCGCACGGCGCAAACTTGACGCGCGTCAACTAGCCCAACTTCCACAGTTCGAGGGTGTGAATCGTAGTAGATCAAAGACTTGAGGTCCAAGGTCGGCACTACATTTGCACGGTTTGGGGTAGTCGAAGTCGCTCCGGTAGCTTCAGACCCAAAC
>JBASCW010000009.1:0-43079 GCA_049651845.1 Burkholderiales bacterium
GCCCGAGCCCGTTGCGGTGCCGATCCCGCCGCCCGCGGCCGCGCCCGCTCCGGTAGCCGCGCCATCGCCGGCGCCAGTCGTCGTCCCGCCGCCGGTGGCGAAGCCGACGCCCGCGCAGCCCGAGCCCATTGCGGCGCCGATTCCGGCACCGCCGCCTGCGCCAGCGCCCGTCGCTGCACCTGCGCCGCCGCCGGTTGCAAAACCCGCGCCGATCGTCGCGCCGCCCGTGCCCGCGCCCGCGAGGCGCGATGTCGCCATCGCCGCCCCGTCCACGGCGCCGGCCGGGCCGAAGCTGGATGCGAAAAGCGTGGAGCAGATCTTTTCCTGCCTCGCACCTGGGCTGCCCGCGGAATGGAGGCGTACCTGGGTGGAGGTCACCAACACTGGCAACGCGGTGACGGCGAAGTTCTACTTCACCACCTCGCTGCGGCGCGAGGACGGCGAGGAATTCACGCCCTGCAACGCGCAGGAAGTCGCGCGGCGAATCGTCTCCTTCAACGCGGGGCTGCCGCCGGAGCGGCAGGGCTGGCGCACGGCGCGCCTGTCGATCGACAGCGAAGGCGCCTACGAGCTGCTCTACGACCCGCGCTGATCAGGCCTTGCGCAGGAAATCGAAGTCGCAGCCGTCCTCGGCCTGCAGCACGTGGTCCATGTACAGCCTCGCGTAGCCGCGCGCCGGTACTGCGACCGGTGGTTTCCAGGTTTTTTTTCGTTCTGATAATTCTTTTTCAGGAACGAGCAGGTCAATCCTTCGTTCCTTCACTGAAAGCTTGATGCGATCGCCGTTGCGCACCAGCGCGAGCGGGCCGCCGGCAGCGGCCTCGGGCGAGACGTGCAGCACGATGGTGCCGTAGGCGGTGCCGCTCATGCGCGCATCCGAGATCCTCACCATGTCCTTCAGCCCCGCGCGCGCGAGCTTCTGCGGGATCGGCAGGTAACCCGCCTCGGGCATGGCATAGCCCGACTTCGGCCCCGCGTTCTGCAGCACCATGAAGTCCTCGGGCGTGACATCGAGCGCCGGATCGTCCACGCGCGCCGACAGGTCGTCGAGCGAGCTGAACACCACCGCGCGGCCCTCGCGCTCGAACAGCTTCGCGTCCGCGGCCGAGCGCTTGAGGATCGCGCCGTTGGGCGCGAGCGAGCCGAACAGCGCGACCAGCCCGCCCTCCTGCGCGAGCGGCTCGGCCAACGGCCGCACCACCGCGCGGTCCACCCAGGCGCCGGTCTCGTGCGCCAGACGCTCGCCGAGCGTCTCGCCGGTGACCGTCATGCAATCGAGGTGCAGCAGCGGTTTGAGCTCCCGCAGCACCGCGCCGATGCCGCCCGCGGCGTACAGGTCCGACATGTAGAACTGGCCGGTGGGCTTGAGGTCCACCAGCACCGGCGTCGTGTCCGACACCTGGTTCAGACGGTGCAGGTCCACCTTCACGCCGACGCGCCCGGCGATCGCCGTGAGGTGCACGATGGCGTTGGTCGAGCCGCCGATGGCGAGCAGCACGCGCATCGCGTTCTCGACGGACTTCTGCGTGATGATCTGCGAGGGCCGGATCGGCTTGGCGGCGAGCTCCACCGCACGCCGGCCGCTCGCCTCGGCGGCGCGCAGCCGGTCGGCGTGCACCGCCGGAATCGCCGCGCTGCCGGGCAGCGCCATGCCGAGCGCCTCGGCGATCGACGCCATGGTGGAAGCGGTGCCCATCACCGCACAGGTACCCGCGGTTGTCGCCAGGTTTCCTTCAACAAGATCTATTTCAGAAGAAGAAACCTTTCCTGACCGATGCAAGGCCCAAAACCGCCGGCAGTCGGTGCAGGCGCCGAGGCGCTCGCCCTGGAACGAGGTCGGCATCATCGGGCCCGCGAGCAGCTGCACCGCGGGCAGGTCGGCGCTCGCCGCGCCCATGAGCTGCGCGGGCACGGTCTTGTCGCAGCCGCCCACCAGCACCACGGCGTCCATCGGCTGCGCGCGCACCATCTCCTCGACGTCGATCGCCATCAGGTTGCGGAACATCATCGAGGTCGGGTGCAGGAACACTTCGCCGAGCGACACCGTGGGGAACTCGATCGGCAGCCCGCCCGCGGCGAGCACGCCGCGCTTCACCGCCTCGATGAGCTCGGGAAAATGGCGATGGCAGTTGTTGAAGCCGCTCCTGGAGTCGGCGATGCCGACCACGGGCCGGGCGAGCATCTCGCCCGAGTAGCCCATGCTCTTGGCGAACGAGCGCCGCAGGTAGAGCGAAAAGGCGGGATCCCCGTAGTTGGTCAGGCCCCGGGCCAGGCCCTGCTGCTTGTCTTGCGCCATCAACGCGAAGCGGGAAAGAACCCTACTTCGGCCGTCTCCGGTGGCGCCGCCGGCCGCCACCGCCACCGCCACCACCACCACCACCGCCACCACCGCTGCTGTTCTGGTGCTGGCCCGGCTGCTTCTGCGGGTTGGCGAGCATGCGCTTGAGCGCTTCCTCGGCGCGCCGGTCCAGTTCTTCGTCGCTGATGTTCGGGTAGGGCTTGCGTTCTCTCATGTGTGAAGTCTAGCAGTTTAGGTCTTTGATTTCGCGTAGTGGGCAGTGTCCCACGCATTCTTCTTCCGTGTTTGTGGTTGCGTTCCCACGACCCCGCTCGTACTGTGAGCGCAGGAGACAGGGTACACATGGAAGCGGTCGCGGAGCAACCGGGCGCCGACGCCCGGGTCGCCGCCGAGCTCGTCGCCGGCGGCTCGCTGGAGATGGGCGCGCACCGCCCGCAGGACGCGCCCGCGATCGCCGCGCTGCTGCCCGCAGGCACGCCGGTCTACGTCAACCACCTGCCGCGGCACCGCCTGCTCGACTCGGTCCCCACGCTCGCCGCGGTGCGCGCGGCGGGCCTGGAGCCCGTGCCGCATGTCGCCGCGCGCCGCATCCGCGACCGCGCCGAGCTGAAGGCCTTCCTTGAGCGCGCGACGGCCGAGGCTGGCGTGCGCAAGGCGCTGATCCTCGGCGGCGACGAGCCCGAGGCGGCCGGCCCCTACGCCGGCGGCGCGGCGCTGCTGCGCGACGAGCTGCTCGCGAACTGCGGCCTGCGCGAAATCGGCCTGCCGGGCTATCCCGAGGGCCATCCGCGCATTCCGGGCGCGGTCCTGGAACGCGCGTTCGCCGAGAAGCTCGCGCTCGCCGCGCAGCACGGCATGGGCTCTTACGTGGTGACGCAGTTTTCCTTTGCGCCTTCGCGGGTCGTCGACTACTGCGCGCGCATGGCGCGCAACGCGCCGGAAGTCCCGGTCTACGTAGGGCTCGCCGGCCCGACCAGCCCGGTCGCGCTGCTGCGCTTCGCGCAGCGCTGCGGCGTGAGCGTATCGCTGCGCGCGCTGCGCACGCAAGGCATGGACGCGGTGCGTCTGGTGACGCATACCGACCCGGCCGACCAGCTCGTGGCCGTCGCGCGCTATTGCGCGGCGCACGCCGCCTGCAACGTGGTCGGCATCCACCTGTTCACGTTCGGCGGCATCGCGGCGTCCGCCGAATGGATGAACCGCTACATCGCCTCGCGCGGCGGACTGTCCTGAGATTGTCGCGGAGCCAATCCCGCCCGATTTGCTTTAGATCAAAGGCCGCGCGCTGGCCCGGCTTAGGCTGCTCCGAACAAGGAGTGGACCATGGCCGGCTTTGAGATCGTGGCGCGCGAGGATTTTTCCGACGTCACCTATCTGCTCGAGGTGCGCCACCCGCTGATGGCGAAGGCGGCGCGACCCGGCCAGTTCGTGATCGTCATGTCGCACGCGCACGGCGAGCGCATCCCGCTCACGCTCGCGGACTACGATCGCGCCAAGGGCACCATCACCCTGGTGATCCAGGCGGTCGGCAAGACCACCCGCGAAATGCAGCAGACCTGCAAGGTCGGCACGAGCCTGTACGGCGTCGCCGGCCCGATGGGCATCCCGAGCCACATCGGCAAGCTGAAGAAGGTGGCCTGCGTCGGCGGCGGCCTCGGCGTCGCGCCCGTGTTCCCGCACGCGCGCGCCTTCAAGGAGAACGGCGCCTACGTGATCGGCATCATCGGCTTCCGCAACAAGGCGCTGATGTTCTGGGAAGACAAGTTCCGCGGCGTCTGCGACGAGTTCATCGTCTGCACCGACGACGGCTCGGCCGGCATCAAGGGCAACGTGACGGCAGGCATCCGCAAGGCGCTGGCCGAGCACGCCGACATCGACGAGTTCGTCGCGATCGGCCCGCCGGTGATGATGAAGGGCTGCGCCGAGGCCACGCGCGAGCGCAAGGTCAGGACCATGGTCAGCCTGAATCCGCTGATGGTGGACGGCACCGGCATGTGCGGCGGTTGCCGCGTGAAGATCGGCGGCCAGGTGAAGTTCGCCTGCGTGGACGGTCCGGATTTCGACGGCCACCAGGTCGATTTCGACGATCTCATGACGCGGCTCAAGCGCTTTGCCGAGCAGGAAAAGACCGCGGTCGAGCGCTGGTCCGAGCACTGCCGCATGACCGACCCGCTGCAGACCCTGAAAGTCCGGGTGCCGCAGGCCGCCGAGGAGCTGGAGCTGCCCGACCCGTTCGACGAAGTGAGAGGCGGTTGATCCGATGGCGAAGAAGAAGACCATCCGCACCATTCCGCAGGAACGCACGCCGATGCGCGAGCAGCCCGCCGCGGCCCGCGTGAAGAACTTCACCGAGGTCGCCTGCGGCTACAGCCTCGAGGAGGCGCTGCGCGAGTCCGAGCGCTGCCTGCTGTGCCCGGAGCAGCCCTGCGTCGACGGCTGCCCGGTCGGTATCGACATCCCGGGCTTCATCCAGAAGATCGGCGAGAAGGATTTCCACGGCGCCTACGACATCCTCACCGACACCAACCTGCTGCCGGCCATCTGCGGGCGCGTCTGCCCGCAGGAAAGCCAGTGCGAGGGCGTGTGCACCGTGGGCGAGTCGCTCGAGCCGGTCGCCATCGGGCGGCTCGAGCGCTGGGTGGGCGACAAGGCGATCGCCGAAGGCTGGACCAGCACCCCGTACGTCGAGCCCGCGCCCTACCGCGTCGGCATCGTGGGGTCCGGCCCCGCCGGCCTCGCCTGCGCCGCCGACATGGCCAAGGCGGGCTGCGACGTCACGGTCTACGAGGCCTTCCACGTGACCGGCGGCGTCATGCGCTACGGCATCCCGGACTTCCGCCTACCCAACGAGGTGATCGACGCCGAGATCGGCAAGCTGGAGAAGCTCGGCGTGAAGTTCGAGTGCAACACGCTGGTGGGCCGGCTGTTCACCATCGAGCAGATGATCGACGAGCTCGGCTTCCATGCCGTCTTCGTAGGCACCGGCGCCGGCTATCCGACCATGATGGGCATCCCGGGCGACTCGCTGAACGGCGTGCTGTCGGCCAACGAAATGCTGACGCGCTGCAACCTGATGCGCGCCAGGGAATTCCCGAATTTCGACACGCCGCTGCCGCTTGGCCACCGTGTCGCCGTGGTCGGCGCCGGCAACACGGCGATGGACGCAATGCGCGTGGCACGGCGGCTCGGCGCGGAGAAGGTCTACTGCATCTACCGCCGCTCGCGCACCGAGTGTCCCGCGCGCGCCGAGGAAGTGCACCACGCGGAAGAGGAAGGCGTCGAGTTCCACTGGCTCACCAATCCCGTCGAGATCCTCGACGACGGCAAGGGCGGCGTGCGCGGCATGCGCTGCATCCGCATGGAGCTGGGCGAGCCGGACGACTCGGGCCGCCGCCGCCCGGTGCCGGTGGCCGGCAGCGAGCACGACTTCGAGTGCGACCTGGTGATCTTCGCGATCGGCACCAACGCCAACCCGATCATGGGCCAGACCTCGAGCCTGGGCCTCAACAAGTGGGGCTACATCGCCACCGACGACAGCCTCGCCACCTCGGTGCCCGGCGTCTTCGCCGGCGGCGACATCGTCACCGGCGCGGCGACCGTGATCGAGGCGATGGGCGCCGGCCGCAAGGCCGCGCGCGGCATGAAAGCCTACCTCGGCATCCGGGACAGCGACCAGCCCTACGTGATCGACGGCCGCGGCAGCCGGATGTTCGGCATCGATCCACGCGAGCGCAATTTCGCGCGCATCCGCGTCGCCTGACACTGCAAGCCAACACGAATTCGCCACCATGAACCATACGTCGCTCGATGCGGTCACGCAGTCGCAACGCAACAAGCCGGCAGTCACGCTGAAAGAGCACATCGTGGAGATCATCAGCGACTCGGGCGAAGGCGCGCAGCGCTGCGGCCAGTCGCTGGGATCGATCGCCGCGAAGATGGGCAACGGCATCTGGACGGTGGAGATCATCCCGGCCGAGATCCGGCCGCCGGCCCGCAGCGTCGCCGGCGCGAGCGGCAACCGCATCCGCATCGGCGCCGGACGCATCACCAACGGCGGCGACGAGACCGACCTGGTGATCGCCTTCAACGAGCAGGTGCTGCTGGGTCGCGTGCGCGATGACGAGCTCAAGCGTGGCTGCACCATATTGCTCGAAAGCATGTGGCGCACGAACAAAGACCCCCAGATCGCCGCGTCCTACGCCGAGGCCTACGACAAGCTGGTCGCCGCCGGCTACAAGGTGGTCGAAGTGCCGATGGAGCGTGAGTGCCTGAAGCTCGTGAACGACGCGCGGCGCGGCAAGAACATGTTCGCGCTCGGCATGCTGTGCAGCATCTACAGCTTTGCGCTGGAGCACGCGCGCGAGCAGATCGCGCTCACGTTCGGCAAGAAGGAACAGAGCGTGATCGACGCCAACGTCAGGCTGCTCGATGCGGGTCACGCCTGGGCCGAGGCCAACCTGGATTTCAAGTACCGCATTCCTGCCACCCGCTCGACGGTGCCGCAGATCGTGGTCAACGGCAACACCGCACTCGCGCTCGGCGTGCTCGCCTCGGGCATGGAGATCTGCGCGATGTACCCGATCACGCCGGCCACCTCCGCCTCGCACTACCTGAGCGACGTTTTCGAGAAGCTGGGCGGCATGGTGCACCAGGCCGAGGACGAGATCGCCGCCTGTGCCTTCGCCATCGGCGCCTCCTACGCGGGCAAGTGCGCGGTGACCATCACCTCCGGCCCGGGCTATTCGCTCAAGCAGGAAGGCATCGGCCTCGCGGTGATGGGCGAGATTCCGCTGGTGGTGGTGAACGTGCAGCGCGGCGGCCCCAGCACCGGGCAGCCGACCAAGGCCGAACAGGGCGACCTGCTGAGCGCCATGTTCGGCAGCCACGGCGATGCGCCCAAGGTGGTGATGGCGGCTAGCACCATCGAGGACTGCTTCTATTCGATCATTACGGCGCGCAAGATCGCCGAGACCTTCAACATGGTGGTGGTGGTGCTCACCGACGCGGGCCTCGCCACCTCGCAGCAGCCGTTCCCGCGGCCCCAGTTCAGCGAGAGCTGGCTCGCGCCACCCATCGACCAGAGCCCCGTGCCCAAAGGCGTCAAGCCGTACGACTGGGACAAGGCGACCGGTCTCGCACAGCGCTTCGCGCCGGGCCAGCCCGGCGGCATGCACACCCTGACCGGCCTCGCACACGACCGCTACGGCCACGTCGCCTACGATCCTTACACCAACGAGGAAGGGTTGCGCATGCGCAGCCTCAAGCTGGCGACGCTGCAGAAGACGCTCAAGGCGCCGCCCGTCTTCGGCAAGGAGAGCGGCGACCTGCTGGTGATCGGCTGGGGCAGCACGCAGGGCGCGATCGAGGAAGCCGTCACCACGCTCAACGCCGAGGGGCTCAAGGTGTCGTCCATGCACCTGCGCTTCCTGCAGCCGCTGCCGCCCGGCATCAAGCAGGCGATGCAGCGCTTCAAGCGCGTGATGACGATCGAGAGCAATTGGAGCGACAGCCTTCAGGCCGACGTCATCGACGAGGACAATCGGCGCTACTCGGCGCTGGCGATGCTGCTGCGCTCGCGCTACCTGGTGGACGTCGACTGCTGGAGCGAGGTGCGCGGCCAGCCGATCAAGCCCGGGACCATGTGCCGCATGATCCGCGAAAAACTGAACGTCAGCCAACGCAAGGTGGCCAAAGCATGAACACCGCGACCGAATGCCTGCTGCGCATGGTGGAGGAGCATCACGATCTCGAGGACTACCAGGGCGGCGTGCCGCGCTGGTGCACCGGCTGCGGCGACAACGCCATCCTGACCGCGGTGCAGCGCCTGTGTCGCGACGAGAACCTGCGCCCGGAGAAGACCGCTTTCGTCTCGGGCATCGGCTGCTCGAGCCGCTTCCCGCACTACATGCGTACCTACGGCTTCCACGGCATCCACGGGCGCGCGCTGCCGATCGCCGAGGGCGTCAAGATGGCGCGGCCTGACCTGCACGTGTTCGTCAACACGGGCGACGGCGACTGCTGCAGCATCGGCGCGGCGCACTGGATCCACGCGGTGCGCTACAACATGAACATGACCCTGATGCTGCACGACAACCAGGTCTACGGCCTGACCAAGATGCAGGCCTCGCCGACCTCGCCCATCGGCACCAAGACCAACACCTCGCCGCGCGGCTCGTACCTGGAAGCGCTGAATCCGCTCACCGTGACGCTGGGCATCCAGAACGTGTCGTTCGTCGCGCAGGTCGTCGACTGGATCCCGGAGATCCTCTACGACGTGGTGAAGGTTGCGTTCCACCACAAGGGCTTCTCGTTCATCCGCATCCTGCAGCGCTGCCCGGAATGGCTGCCAAAGATGATGGATCCCTGGCTGCACGACCCGAACCGCATCCTCATGCTGCACCACGAGCGCGGGCTGAAGCTGAGCGCCGGGCTGCGCAACACCTACCGCAACCAGCACGAGCACGACCCGCTCGACATCCACCGCGCGCGCGAGATCGCGAGCACCACCGATCCGATCCCGGTGGGCATCCTCTACCACAATCCCGCGGTGCCCTGCTACGAGGAGACCCGGCACGCCGGCCAGTTGCGCACCGCCGAGCACGTGCGCAGCGGCCTGGAGGCCGAGCTCGACAAGTACACCGTGTGGCCGCAGTAAGAGATGAGTATGGACGCTGAACTTCAAAGCCAGATCGCTTTTCACCTCGCGGGCAAGCAGCCCGGCGCCGACGCGGCGCCCGGCGCGGATGCCTGCCCCGCCCTGCTCGCGCGCTGTCGCGACCTCGCGTCGCTGCGCTACGACTATCCGGTCGTGCTGCTGCGCGACGCAAGCGACAAGGGCTATGTCCAATGCCTGTCGGGCATCGTCGACGATGTGGTGCATGCGCTGGTCAAGGACGACAGCGGCGACCGCCTCACCCGCCACCTGCTGCGGCTCGAGCAGGAAGTGCGCGCGCTGCTTGCCTCGGGCCGGCAGGGATCGCTGCAGGCTCTCTGGGATGAAGCGGCCGGCAGGCTCATGGCGCGCGGCGACGAACTGCTCAAGGACAGCCTGTCGCGCGCGCGCCGCGCGCTCAAGGTGCGGGGCGAGCTCGCCGACTGCGACGCCGCGATGCCCGCGCACCTGCTCAAGCGCGCCTGGAGCGTGGTGCAGGACCGCAAGACCGAAAAGCTGAGCGACGACATCCGGCGCCTGAGCATCGGGCTGGCGAACATCCTGCAGGCCGACAATGCGCGCTCGGCAGCGGGCCGCAGCGCGTCCAGCCTGAAGGCGGCCATCGGCAGCGGACATGCCGAGGTCTTCGATTTCGCCGCGCTGTCGCGCGTGCTGTCCAAGACTTCCGGCAGGGGCGGGCTCACGGCCGGCCGGCGCCGGCGCATCGAATCGCTGCTGGCGGTGCTGCGATCCCAGCGCTTCCTGGCCGTGCCCGACGACCCGGAGGAGCGCGCCGCGCAGGATCGGCGCTACGCCTTCTCCTTCAGCAGCTGCGCGCAGGCGCTCGCCGCCTACCGGGAGCGGCTGCCCGAGGCGATGACGCTCGCTCGGTCGATCGCCATCGCCGAGCTCGAGGTCGAAGGGCAATACAACGAGGAAAAGCACGACGCGCTATTCAAGGAATTCGGCGAGAGCAACCTCGGCATGGAGGAGCTGTCGCATTTCCCGGACTATCTGGTCTGCGTCACCGCCGACCGGCTGCAGGCCGCCGAGACCGACAAGCTGATGGAGATGCTGTCGGCCGGGTTGCCGGTCAAGATCCTGGTGCAGACCGACGACCTGCTGGAAGAATCGACGATCGCGCGCGACGGCCATTTCGCCCTCGGCATGCGCGCCAAGCAGCTCGCCAGCATGGCGATGGGGCTGAACGACGTGTACGTTCTGCAGTCGGCGGCCTCGAACCTGTTCCAGTTCCGCGAGCGGATCCTGAAGGGCATGTCGTACGCGGGCCCGGCCCTGTTCAGCGTGTTCTCCGGCGCTGCCGGCGCGAGCGGCGCGCTGCCGCCCTACCTAGTCGGGGCGGCGGCGATGGAATCGCGCGCCTTCCCGGCCTACACCTACGATCCTTCGGCGGGGCCGAACTGGGCCTCGCGCTTCCATCTCGAGGCGAATACCCAGGTCGAGGCCGACTGGCCGGTGCAGGCGTTCACCTACGAGGACGAGAAGCACCAGCGCGTGTGCACGGAGCTCGCCTTCACGTTCGCCGACTTCGTCGCCTGCGACCCGCGCCATGCCCGCCATTTCGCGCAGGTGCCGCACGCCAGGTGGCACGCGAGCATGGTGGCCGCAGACCAGCACCTGCGCCGCGACCCGAAAGGCCCGCAGGACAGCGTTCCGTTCGTGCTGGTGGTGGGCAAGGACAACCGGCTGCAGCGCGCGATCGTCGACGACGCGCTGATGCGCGCCACCCTGCGCTGCCGCGAATCCTGGCACAGCCTGCAGGAGCTGGGCGGCATCCACAACTCGCACGCCGAGCGCCGCGTGGCGCAAGAGCGCAAGGCGCTGGAGGAAAAGGCGCAGCAGGCAGCCGCAGCCGCGGCCGCGGCGCCGCAAGCCACCCCGGCTGCTGCGACCGCGCCTGCCGCCGCCGCAGCTCCCGTTGCCGCGCCCGCCCCCGAGCCCGAGGAGAAAAGGTCGCCGGATGAGGCTTACATCGAGACGGCGCGCTGCACGACCTGCAACGAGTGCACGCAGATCAACGACAAGATGTTCGCCTACAACGAGAACAAGCAGGCCTACATCGCCGACCCGGACGCAGGCACCTATGCGCAGCTCGTGGAAGCGGCCGAGACCTGCCAGGTCGCGATCATCCACCCCGGCAAGCCGCGCAATCCGGCCGAGCCGGGACTGCCCGAGCTGCTGAAGCGCGCCGAAGCGTTCGCCTAGCGGCGCGCGCCGCCGCGCGCCTTCAGTTGTATAGAATTGCAGGCCTGATGCGCCTGCATACGCGCCTGCGCTTCGCGCCGGCCGAAGTCGAGGTCGACAAGCGCGCCGACGGCGCGACGCTCCTGCGCTCGCCGCAGGCGCTCAAGCCCTACGCGCGCGCGGTCGGCGACTGGCTCGTGCACTGGCACGAGCGAGCGCCCGACCGCACGTTCCTCGCCGAGCGCAAGGGCGAGGGCTGGCGGCGCGTGAGCTACCGCGACGCGCTCTCGGACGCGCGCCGCATCGGCCAGGCGCTGCTCGACCTCGGCCTCGGGCCCGAGCGGCCGGTGGCGATCCTCTCCGACAACAGCGTGGACCACGCGCTGCTCGCGCTCGGCGCGATGCACGCGGGCGTGCCGGTGGCGCCGATCTCGCCCGCCTACTCGCTGATGTCCAAGGACTTCGCGAAGCTCAAGTACATCTTCGAGCTGCTCAATCCCGGTCTCGTGTTCGCCGAGCAGGCCGAGAAGTTCGCGCCGGCGCTCGCCGCCGTAGGCGCCGCTTCGACGCCGGTCGCGCGGCTGCTCGAAACCAATCCGGGCTCGACGCTGGAGGTGGCGTTCTCGCGTCTTGCGCCAGACACGGTGGCGAAGATCCTGTTCACCTCCGGCTCGACGGGCATTCCGAAGGGCGTGATCAACACGCACCGCATGCTCACCTCCAACCAGCAGAGCTGGGCGCAGCTCTGGCCGTTCCTGGAGGACCGGCCGCAGGTGCTGTGCGAGTGGCTGCCGTGGAACCACACCTTCGGCGGCAACGCGACCTTCAACATGGTGCTGCGCAACGGCGGCACGCTCTACATCGACGGCGGCAAGCCCGCGCCCGGCCTGGTGGAGATCACCGCGAAGAACCTGCGCGAGATCTCGCCCACCCTGTATTTCAACGTGCCGCGCGGCTTCGACCTGCTGATGCCGATGCTCGAGCAGGACGCGGCGCTGCGGCACAGCTTCTTCCGCGACCTCGACATGGTGTTCTATGCAGGCGCGGCGCTGCCGCAGAACCTCTGGGAGCGGCTGGAGAAGCTCGCCCTCGCCGAGAAGGGCGGCAACCTCGCCATGCTCTCGGCCTGGGGCTCGACCGAGACCGCGCCGATGGCCTCCTGCGTGCACTACCCGATCGAGCGCGCCGGCGTGGTGGGCAACCCGGCGCCGGGCTGCGAGCTCAAGCTGCTGCCTTCGGGCGGCAAGCTCGAAATTCGCGTCAAGGGGCCGAACGTGACGCCGGGCTACCACCGCAGCGACGAGCTCACGCGCGCGGCGTTCGACGAAGAAGGCTACTACCGCATCGGCGACGCGATGAAGCTGGCCGACCCCGCGGCCCCCGAGAAAGGACTGGTGTTCGACGGCCGCGTCGCCGAGGATTTCAAGCTCACCACCGGCACCTGGGTGCACGTGGGCGCGATCCGCGTGAAGCTCATCGCCGCCGGCAACCCGATCATCCAGGACGCGGTGATCGCCGGCCACGACCGCAACGAAGTCGGCGCCCTCGTCTTTCTGAGTCCGGCCGCGCCCAAGGACCCGGCGGAAATCCGCGCAAAACTTGTCGCCACCCTGAAGGAACTCGTGAACGAAAGCGGCAGCTCCACGCACCCGGTGCGCCTGCTGGTCATGACCGAACCGCCGCAGATCGACGCCGGCGAGATCACCGACAAGGGCTACATCAACCAGCGTGCGGTGCTCGAGCGCCGCGCCGCGCTGGTGGAACGCCTTTATTCGGGAGCGCCGGAGGTCGTGACCTAGTAGCCCACTTTGCAGTCCACCACTTCCTTGAGCGGCTTGCCGTCGAGGAAGCGGCCCAGGTTGTCGGCGAACAGGCGCGCGACGATCCTGTCGCGATGCGGGTGGGGACCGCCGATATGGGGAAGCACGATGATCCCCTCGGTAGTCCAGAACGGATGGTCGGCGGGTAGCGGCTCCTGGCGGAACACGTCCAATACGGCGCCCGCGATCTTCTTCGCCTTCACCGCCGCGACCAGGTCGTCGTCCTTGATCAGGTGGCCGCGGCCGAAATTCAGCAGCCAGGCGCCGGGCTTCATCATGGCCAGGCGTTCGGCGTTGATGAAGTTGTCCGTCTCCCGCGTTGCCGGCAGCAATAGCAGCACGAAGTCGGATTGCGCCAGCACCTCGGGCGTGCGCTCGGGGGGCAGGACTTCGGCGACGTGGGCCATGGGTTCGGGCCGCCGGCGCGTGCCGATGACCCGAAGCCCGAGCACACCAGCGATGCGTGCGACGTCCTGGCCGATCGCGCCAAGTCCGAGGATGCCCAGCGTCTTGCCGGTGAGCGGCTGCGCGGGGCTGTGGACCCATTTGCGCTGCCTCTGGTTCTCCACCGCGGTGGCGTAGGGCTTGGCGACGAAGAAGATCGCGCCGAGGATGTTCTCCGGCATCGATTCCCTGTGCGTGCCGCGCGCGCAAGTGAGGATCAGCTTCTCCGGCAGGTCGGGCAGCGCGATCCAGCCCTCGACGCCGGCCATCATCGCCTGGGCCCAGCGCAGCTTCGGCATCGCCGGCAGCAGGCCCGGCGGAACGCCGTAGGCCATCAGCACCTCGGTCCGGGCCATCTGCTCGGCGGACGGTTTCTCCTTGCGAGGCAAACTCTCGACCACGACGCGGTCGGCCAGGCCAGCGGACGCGATCGCATCGACATAGGCTGCGGTGGCGTCGGTCCAAAGCAGGACATGGGTACGGCTGGTCACGATGCGGCTCCTGGGTGGATGGGCAGGCCGCCTAGCCGGCAGCGAACTCGGCGCGCAGGAGCTTCGCCGCCTCGACCATCGCCTTCATCTTGCCGTAGGCCACCTCGCGCGGCAGGTACTTCATGCCGCAGTCCGGCGCGAGGATCACGTCCTCCTTTCTCAC
Organism: Burkholderiales bacterium; assembly: GCA_049651845.1. Classification (GTDB taxonomy): domain Bacteria; phylum Pseudomonadota; class Gammaproteobacteria; order Burkholderiales; family SG8-39; genus RBG-16-66-20. The sequence continues at coordinate 14,075 of JBASCW010000009.1, forward strand.
GTACGGCAGCGCGCGCTTGATGCGCGCGACGACGACTTGCGGTGTTTCGATGGTCATGTCGTTGAGATCGATGCATCCGATCATGATTTTCTTGTTTTTCAGAGTATTCAAAACCGAAAAGTCCAGATTCGGCTGTGCCGCTTCGATCGAGACCTGCTGACAGCTGCAGCCCGCGAACTCGGGCAGGAACGAGTAGCCCGAGGGCTTCTGGTGGATCACCGCCGCGTAGCCGAAGCAGATGTGCACCGCGGTGGTGCCGGTGACGCCTTCGAGCGCGCGGTTGAGCGCCTTGAGGCCGTACCGGCGCGCTTTCTCCGGCCGCGCCTGCATCCAGGGCTCGTCGATCTGCACCACGTCGGCGCCGGCGGCGAACAGGTCGCGGATCTCCTCGTTCACCGCCGCGGCATAATCCATGGCCGCCTCTTCGCCCGACTTGTAGTAGTCGTTCTGCGCCTGCTCGCTCATCGTGAACGGGCCGGGCACGGTCATCTTCACCATCTTCCTGGTGTGCTTCTTCAGGAAAAGCAGGTCTTCAACTTCCACCGGACGCCGCCGCCGGACCCTGCCCGCGATGCGCGGCAGCGCGATCGGGTGCCCGGAGCGGTCCAGTCCCTGCCCCGGGTTGTCGATGTCGACGCCCTCCAGCGCGGTCGCGAAGCGGTTGGAGTAGCTCTCGCGGCGGATCTCGCCGTCGGTGATGATGTCCAGGCCCGCCTCCTCCTGCGCGCGGATCGCGAGCAGCGTGGCGTCGTCCTGCGCCTGGGCGAGCCAGGCCTCGGGCACGCGCCACAGCTCTTTCGCGCGCAGCCGAGGCGGGAAGCGCTTGCCGAGCTGGCCGCGGTCGATCAGCCAGTCGGGCTGCGGGTAGCTGCCGACCAGCGTGCTGGGAAACAAGGCCGTCGATCGCATCACGGGCTCCTTATGAACGCGATGTTCTGATACGCATAGATCTCCGTCATCAGGGGCGCTTCGCCCGCAAGCGGCAGCAGCTCGCCGCCGGGCAGCAGCCGATGCGGCAGATAGTCCTCCCCGATCGCCTTGCGGATCGCGTGAAAACTCGCGTTCGACATGGCATTCATGGCGTTGAATTCGATCAGGATCAGCGGCGGCCTGTGGCGGGCGATCGTCGCAGACGCGCCCTTGAGGGCCTCCAGTTCATGCCCCTCGATGTCGAATTTCAGCAGGCAGATCTTCCTGCCGAGATCCGCCAGGTTCGCATCGAGCGTGCACAGCTCTACCTCGATGCTGGCAGCGTCACGATGGTGAATGCTCTCGAACGTCTCCTTGTAGAGGCTGGCATGCGAGCTGCCCGGCTCGTCGGTGTAATCGTAGATCGCGGCTTTGCCCGCTGCGCTGCTCACACCCTTCTCCACCAGCCTCCAGCGACGCATGCCGCTGCCGGCGAAGGCTGAGGAAAGATTGTCCGCGTACCGCTTCCACGCCAGGGGATTCGCTTCATACGAGATCAGGTGCAGGCGCCTGGTCGATGCGAGCACCCAGGAAGCGAACTGCCCGGTATTGGCGCCCACATCGATCGCCACCCACTGGTCGCTGTCGTACGGGGGCAGGAAGCCCTCCAGGAAGGGCAGTTCTCCGCTTTCGACAGAATTCTTCCAGTTGAGAATACCGAGGCAACGAATCGCGATCCGGAACAGAAATTGATGCTCCGATCGCAGGCTCGCCCTTGCATACCGCCGAACATATCTGTCGAGGCGTCGGTAACTGGGGAAAGCCACCAGGATGGCAAGGCGTACCCGCCGCGGCCATGATTGCAGACTGCGCACCGCGAACAGCGCCGCCTTGTGCAGAAACGATCGAAGCTCGCGGTTCTGGAACTGCGCCACCTGGGACAGGCTACAGCAGTCGTTTCGACGCGTCACGGCGCGTCGCACAGCGCGAGCGCCGCGAACGACGCGAGCCAGTGCTCCGCAACATAATCGCCGCCCACCGCCTGCGGCAGTGCGGCGGCGAGATGGCGCTCCGCCGCGGCCCTGCATGCCTCCGCGAAAGCCCCGCGCCCACCAGCGTGCCGGGCGGCCGCCAGTCGCCGCAGCGCCCAGGCGCGCGACAGCGACAATCCGTCGAGGTGGCAGAACTGCGCGTCGCTGCGGTCCGGCACTTCCGGCGGCACGGCCAGCGCGCCGAGCCCGGCGGGCAGGAAGGCGGCGAGCCAGGCGGCAAACTCGTGCTGCGGCAGCACCTCGCGCATCAGCTGCGCCTCGGTCAACACGGGCGACAGGAAGTCGGCCTGCGACGGCTCGTAGGCGAGCGGCGCGTCGCGATCGGCCAGGTACCACTTGCGGGCGGCGGCCTCGATCGCGGCGGCAAGCGGCGCATCGCCCGCCTCGCGCGCGTAGTCCAGCGCGAGGATGCAGGCGAATGCGGTGTTGCCGTGCATGCCGGCGCGCACCGGATAGACTGCGACCGCGACAAACTCCCGCATGCGGCCCGCAAGGTACGCGGCGAGCGGCTCCAGCGCCTGCGCCCAGCGGCCGGACTCGGCACGCGAGCTGCGGCTTCGCAGCGCCTCGGCTTGCAGCTCGAGCAGCCAGGCCCAGCCGTACGGGCGCTCGAAGGTTCGCCCGCCCGGCGCGTCGAACAGGGCCCGCTCGGCGGCAAGCGGCGCCGGCGACAGGTGCCTGTCGAGCACGCTCAGGGCCTGCGCCGCCCACGGCAGCGCGGCTTGCAGCCGCAGCAGGCGCACCAGCAGCCAGTGCATGTGCACCGCCGAATGCCAGTCGTAGCTGCCGTAGAACGCGGGATGGCTCGCGCGCGGCGTCAGATCGCCGGGCGGTGCGTCGAGCAGGTGGTCGAGCTTGCGCGGGTATTCGCGCGTCACGTTGGCCAGCGCCACCCGCGCGAAGCGTTCCGCGAGCGCGAGGTCGATCATGCGGCCGCGACGAACTTCGGCGCGATCCCGCGCAGCTTTTCCGGGTCGACGCGCCCGCTGCGCTGGATGTAGCTCCAGGCGAAGTCGCGCGGCGCAAGGCGCATGTGCTCGGGGAAATGCTCGTACCAGTCGGCGCTCGCGTCCGCAGCGGCGACCAGCTTGTCGACGACCGGGCGTCGCTGCGCCTCGAATGCCGCCAGCGCTTCCGGGATTTCATTCTTGAATTCGGCAAGGCACCTGGCGAGCGCAATCGCGTCCTCCATGGCCAGGCGCGTGCCCGAGCCGATCGAGAAATGGGCGGTGCGCTGCGCATCGCCGATGAGCACTTTGTTGCCCATCCGCCAGCGCGCGTTGCGCACCTTGGGAAAATTGCGCCAGATCGACTTGTTCGACACCAGGCGATGGCCCTGCAGGGCGTCGGCGAACACGCGCTCGCAGTAGGCAAGCGTCTCGGCCTCGGCCATGCGCTCGAAACCGGCGCGCTGCCAGGTCACGGCATCGCACTCGAATACGAAGGTGCTCATCCGTGGCGCGTGCCGGTAGTGGTGCGCGTTGAAGCTGCCCGCCTCGTTCTGCACGAAGGTCTGGGTCAGGGTGTCGAACACGCGCGTCGTGCCGAACCAGGCGAACTTGTTGGTGAGCGGCGCGATGGTGGTGCCGAAATCGGCCGTTTTGCGAATGGTCGAGTTGGCTCCGTCCGCCGCCACCACGAGGTCGAACTCCTGGAGGTTTTGTTCCTCTCCAAGAAGAAAACCGTATTCGGGTGAAACCCCGGCAGCCTCCAGTTGGGCGCGCAGCAGCTGCAGGAACTTCAGCCGGCCGATCGCCGAGAAGCCGATGCCGTCGATGACCACCGGCGTGCCGCGGTGCACGACGGTGATGTCGGTCCAGGCTTCCATCGCGGGCGCGATGCGCTCGCAGGTCTCGGGGTCGGCGGCGCGCAGGAACTCGAGCGCGCGCTCGGAGAACACCACGCCGAAGCCGAAAGTCGAGTCGCGCGGGTTCTGCTCGACGATGCGCAGCCGCCAGCCGGGATGCCGGCGCCTGAGCAGATAGGCGAGATACAGGCCGGCCGGACCGGCACCGGCGATGAGCACTCTCATTGGGTGAACAATTCCATGATCATCTCGCGCAGCCAGCGGTTGCCCGGGTCGCGCTCGAAGCGCTCGTGCCAGTGCGCCGCGACGTCGGCGGGCGGGATCGGCACCGGCGACGGCAGGTACTTGAAGCGGCCCCCGCGCACGTAGACGCGTGCGATGCGCGAGGGCAGCGTGAGGATCAGGTCGGTGCGCTCCAGCACCATCGGCACGACGGTGAAATGCGGCACGCGCAGCGCGATCCTGCGCGCCAGGCCCGCACGGTCGAGCGCCTCCTCGATCACGCGGTGGCCGCCCTTGTAGGAGACGAGCGCATGCGATGCGGAAAGAAACTGCTTTTTCGTCAGGTTCTTGCCGATCAGCGGGTGGCCGGCCCGCATCAGGCACACGTAGGGATCGCGAAACAGGGGCTGGCGGCGCACCGGCGGGCCCAGGCCCGGCAGGAAGCCGACCGCCATGTCGAGCGCGCCGGTGGCGAGCGCGTCGCCGATGTCCTCGACCTCGAGCGCCACCGCCTCAAGCCGCACGCCCGGCGCGACGCGCTGCGCGCGCTCCACGAGCGGCGGCAGGAACTCGATCTGGCCGAGATCCGACATGTAAAAGCGGAACGTGCGCGTGGCGCTGACCGGGTCGAAGCCCGGGCCGTGCGCGAGCGCGGACTCGAGCAGCGCGAGCGCCTGGCGCACGGGCTCGGCGAGCTCGCGCGCGAACGGCGTCGCGTCCATGCCCTTCGGCGTGCGCACGAACAGGGCGTCCTCGAACTGGCCGCGCAGCCGCGCCAGCGCGTTCGACACGGCCGGCTGCGTGAGCCCGAGGTGGCGCGCGGCGGCGGTCACGCTGCGGTCGCGCAGCACCGCGTCGAACACCCGCAGCAGGTTCAGGTCGAGGCTCGCGACATTCACGGGCATGATTCATAACATGGATGACATTGATTTGACAAATGATTGAGCCGGGCCCTACCCTGTGCGCTCCCCAAGGAGGAGGAGCCCATGAACAGACTCATCTGCATCGCTGCAGCCGCGGCCGCGCCCTTGCTCGCCCAGGCTCAGGAAGTCACGCTGCGCGTGGTCAGCGCGTTCGCCGAGAACACCACCTACGTGAAGAACCTCGAGGGCATGATCAAGTCGCTCAACGCCGCGGGCAAGGGTACGCTGCAGCTCAATTTCATCGGCGGCCCGAAGGCGATGCCGCCGTTCGAGGTCGGCAACTCGGTGCGCACCGGCGTGGTTGACATCGGCATGTCCACGGGCGCCTTCTACACGACCATCATGCCCGAAGCCGACTCGCTCAAGCTCACGCAGATGCCGGGGCCCGAGCTGCGCAAGAACGGCGCCGTGGAGCTGATCAACAAGATCTGGAACGAGAAGGCCAACATGCAGTACCTCGGCCGCGTGATCGACTACACGCCGTTCCACCTCTACCTCACCAAGAAGATCGACAAGCCGGACCTCACGGGCCTGAAGATCCGCGTGACGCCCGTGTACCGCGACTTCTTCCAGGCGATCGGCGCCACCGTCGTCACCACCGCGCCCGGCGAGGTGTACACCGCGCTCGAGCGCGGCGTGGTGGACGGCTACGGCTGGCCGATCCAGGGCATCTTCGACATGAACTGGCAGGAGAAGACCAAGTTCCGCGTCGATCCTGGCTTCTACAGCGCCGAAGTGTCGCTGGTCATGAATCTCGACAAGTGGAAGTCGCTCACGCAGGCGCAGAAGGACCTGCTCATGAAGCACGTGATCGCGCTGGAGAACTCGAACGACTCCTGGAAGGTCGCCAATGCCGAGGACATCAAGCGCCAGGCGCAGGCCGGCATCCAGGTGATCACCTTCGACGCGGCCGCCACCAAGCAATACGTCGACAAGGCCTACGACATCGCCTGGTCCGAGCTCATCAAGAAGAGCCCGGCCTACGGCCCGCAGCTGAAGAAGCTGTTCAGCAAGTAGGTGCCGGCATGACGCGGTTCTCGGCATGGTACGGCCGCCTGCTCGCGGGCCTCGCGCTCGCGGGCTGCGCCGTACTGCTGCTGATGATGCTGGTGATCTGCGTCGACGTGCTGCTGCGCAACGTGCGCATCGTGCCGGGCATGCTCGGCGTCGCTTGGGCGAACGAAGCGACCGAGTACGCGCTGTATTTCATCACCATGCTCACCGCGCCGTGGCTGCTGCGCCAGGGCATGCACATCCGCGTCGACGTGATGCTGCGCGCGATTCCGGCGCGCCTGGCGTGGTACTGCGAGTGGTTCGCCGATCTCGCGGCGCTCGCCTGCTGCGCGGTGATCGCGCTCTACGGCGTCAAGGCGGTCGTGTCGAGCTACACCATCGGCGCCATGGTGGTGAAGGTGCTCTCGGTGCCGGAGTGGTGGCTGCTCGCGCCGCTGCCGGCGGCTTTCATCCTACTCGCGGTCGAGGTCCTGTTCCGCATGCAGCGGCTGTACGCCGGCGAACGGGGACCGCGCACCGATGCGGTCACCGCGGCCTAGCGCGTCCCACAGCGCTTGCGGTGTCCTGACTAGCCGGCGGCGCGATGTCCTGGGAAGCGGCAGCCTGGCTCCTGCTCGGCGGCTCCACGGCGCTGATGTTCGTGGGGCTGCCGGTCGCCTTCGCGTTCCTGGTCATCAACCTGATCGGCGCGCTGATCTTCCTCGGCGGCGAAGCCGGCATGATGCAGCTCGCGCGCAACAGCGTCGCTTCGGTGACCAGCTTCGCGCTCACGCCGATCCCGCTGTTCATCCTCATGGGCGAGGTGCTGTTCCATACGGGCCTCGCGGTGAAGGTGATCGACGGCGTGGAACGGCTGATCCGCGACATCCCGGGGCGCCTCGCGGTGATCGCGGTGGTCGCCGGCACGGTGTTCTCGGCGATCTCCGGCTCCACCATCGCCACCACCGCGATGCTCGGCAGCCTGATGCTGCCGGTGATGCTCGCCCGCGGCTACCACCCGACCATCGCCGCCGGCCCGATCATGGCGATCGGCGCGGTCGACATGCTGATCCCTCCCTCCGCGCTCACCGTGCTGCTCGGCAGCCTGTCGGGCATCTCGATCTCGAAGCTGCTGATCGGCGGCATCGTGCCGGGCTTGATCCTGTCGGTGATCTTCGTCGGCTACATCGTGACCGCGGTGAAGCTGGTGCCCGAGCTCGCGCCCAAGACCGCGTTCGAGGAATACGGCGGCTGGCGCCGCCTGCAGCCCTTCTTCAAGTACGTGCTGCCGCTGGTGTCGATCTTCGTCGTCGTGGTCGGCGCGATGATTGCCGGTTGGGCGACGCCGACCGAGTGCGCCGCGCTGGGCGCCTTCGCGACCATTGTGCTGGCTATGCTGTACAGGTCGCTGTCGGTGAAGAATCTGATCCAGAGCCTGCGCGGCACGGCCGGCATCTCGGGCATGATCCTGTTCATCATCGTCGGCGCGACGACGTTCTCGCAGATCCTCTCCTTCTCGGGCGCGAGCAACGGCCTCGCGCAGCTGATCACCGGCCTGGGTCTGCCGCCGATGGCGGTGATCGCCGGCATGCTGCTGCTGCTGATCTTCCTCGGCGTGTTCGTCGAGCAGGTCAGCATGATGATGATCACGCTGCCGATCTTCATGCCCGTGGTGCAGAGCCTCGGCGTGGACCTGGTCTGGTTCGGCGTGATGTTCCTGATCTGTATGCAGCTGGGGCTGCTCATGCCGCCGCACGGCCTGCTGCTCATGACCATGAAAGGCGTGGCGCCGCCGCAGGTGACGATGATGCACATCTTCCGCGCGGTGGCGCCCTTCCTGCTGATCAGCCTGGTGGTGCTGGCGCTGGTGTTCCTCGCGCCCCCGATCGCCACCTGGCTGCCCGGCCTGGTCGGCTGACGCGATAGGCGCGCGCCGTGGAACGCTCTTTCAAGCAGGAAGTGGAGCTGCTCAAGCTGGGCGAGGGCGAGACCTTCCGCGGCGAGGGCATCCTCGCGGTCACCAAGGCGCTGCTGCAGTCCGGCGTGTCCTACGTGGGCGGCTACCAGGGCGCGCCGGTGTCGCACGTGATGGACGTGCTCAACGACGCGCGCGGCATCCTCGAGGAGCTCGGCGTGCACGTCGAGTCGAACGCGAGCGAGGCCGGCGCGGCGGCGATGCTGGGCGCCTCGATCAACTACCCGATGCGCGGCGCGGTCGCCTTCAAGTCCACCGTCGGCACCAACGTCGCCTCGGACGCGCTCTCCAACCTCGCCTCGGCGGGCGTGCGCGGCGGCGCGCTGCTGGTGCTGGGCGAGGACTACGGCGAGGGCTCCTCGATCATCCAGGAGCGCAGCCACGCCTTCGCCATGAAGTCGCAGATGTGGCTGCTCGACCCGCGCCCCAACCTGCCGGCGATCGTGCAGGCCGTCGAGCAGGGCTTCGAGCTGTCGGAGGCCTCGAACACGCCGGTGCTGCTGCAGCTGCGCATCCGCGCCTGCCACGTGCACGGCGCGTTCCGCACCAAGGCCAACCGCGCGCCCGCGATCTCGCGCCGGCGCGTGATGGAGAACCCGGACTTCGATTTCGGCCGCATCAGCCTGCCGCCGGCGACCTACGCGCAGGAGAAGCACAAGATCGAGGTGCGCTGGCCGGCGGCCGTCGACTTCATCAGGCAGAACCGGATGAACGAGGTGTTCCCCGGCGAGATGGCCGAGAACGGCATCGTCTGCCAGGGCGGCCTCTACAACGCGGTGATCCGCGCGCTGCAGCTGCTGGGCCTCGCGGACGCCTTCGGCAGCTCGCGCGTGCCGATTTATTGCATGAACGTCACCTACCCGATGATTCCCGAGGAGGTCGTGGCGTTCTGCGCGGGCAAGAAACGCGTGCTCGTCGTGGAGGAAGGCCAGCCTGCCTTCATCGAGGACGCGGTACAGGCCACGCTGCGCCGCGCCGAAGTGAACGCGGTAAAGGTGTTCGGCAAAGGGCTGCTGCCTGTCGCGGGCGAGTACACGGGCGAAGTCGTGCTGACTGCCATTGCGGGGTTCTTGAGCCTGAGTTCAATAATCTCTTCGGTAAAGGACCTGAAATCAAGGGCGGCCGAGCTGCTCGGCGCCGTTCCGGCGCGGCCGCCGGGGTTCTGCGTGGGCTGCCCGGAGCGCCCGGTGTTCGCGGCCATGAAGGTCGCCGAAAGGTCCACGGGCGCATTCCACATCTCGGCCGACATCGGCTGCCACACGTTCGCCACGCTGCCGCCGTTCAACATCGGCCACACCGTGCTCGGCTACGGCCTGGGACTCGCGTCGAACTCGGCGGTCAACACCATGTTCGGCAAGCGCACGCTCACCATCATGGGCGACGGCGGTTTCTGGCACAACGGCCTCACCTCGGGCGTCGCCAACGCGGTGTTCAACAAGGACGACGGCATCCTCGTCATCATGAAGAACGGCTACAGCTCGGCCACCGGCACGCAGGAGCTGCCCTCCAGTCCGCAGCACAGCGAGTACAAGTCCGGCGACATGGCGATCGAGCGCGCGCTCGCGGGCGTCGGCGTGGGCTGGGTGAAGACCGTGGACAACTACCGCGTCGGCGAGGTCGCGAAGACCCTGAAGGAGGCGATGTCCACCGACTACGAGGGCCTCAAGGTGATCGTCGCCGAGGGCGAGTGCCAGCTCGAGCGGCAACGCAAGCTGCGGCCGGTTGTCGCCCGGCAGATGTCCGAAGGCAAGCGAACCATCCGAACCAAATACGGCGTCGACGAAGACACGTGCACTGGGGACCACTCCTGCATCCGTCTCTCGGGCTGCCCCACGCTCACCGTGAAGGACAACCCGGACCCTCTGCGCCGCGACCCGGTCGCGACCGTCATCGAAGGCTGCGTCGGCTGCGGCCTGTGCGGCGAGAACGCGCACGCGGCGGTCCTGTGTCCTTCGTTCTACCGGGCAGACGTGGTGCAAAACCCCAATGTTGTCGATCGGTTCATCTTTTTCATGAGAAGTCTTTTCAATGGAACGGCAGTTCACTAAGGAGATCGAGTCGCTGCGCCTGGGCGAGGGCCAGACCTTCCACGGCGAAGGCATCCTCGCGGTCACCAAGGCGCTGCTGCAGTCGGGCGTCTCCTACGTCGGCGGCTACCAGGGCGCGCCGGTGTCGCACCTGCTCGACGTGATGGTGCAGGCGCGCGACTACATGGACGAGCTCGGCGTGCACGTCGAGCCCTGCACCAGCGAGGCCTCGGCCGCGGCGATGCTCGGCGCCTCGATCAACTACCCGGCGCGCGGCGCGGTGACCTGGAAGTCGGTGGTCGGCACCAACGTCGCGGCCGACGCGCTCTCCTACCTCGCGAGCGCGGGCGTGATGGGCGGAGCGCTGATCGTGCTGGGCGAGGACTACGGCGAGGGCGGCGTGGTGGCGCAGGAGCGCAGCCACGCCTTCGCCATGAAGTCGCTGATATGGCTGCTCGACCCGCGGCCGAACCTCGCCAGCATCGTCCAGAGCGTCGAGCATGGCTTCGCGCTCTCCGAGGCCTCCAACACGCCGGTGATGATGGAGCTCAGGATCCGCGCCTGTCACGTCCATGGCTCCTTTGTTTCCAAAGCGAACATTTCCCCTGCGGTTTCGACACGCCACCGCCTCGCAGGCCCGCCGAAGGAGTTCGTCTACGACCGGCTCGCGCATCCGCCGGCCATCTTCCGGCAGGAGAAGCTCAAGAGCGAGGTGCGGCTGCCCGCCGCGCGCAAGTACATCGCCGAGCACAAGCTCAACGAGATCTTCGACGGTTCCGAGAAGTCGGTCGGCCTCGTCGTGCAGGGCGGCCTGTACAACAACCTGATGCGCGCGCTCAGGCTGCTCGGGCTCGCCGACGATTTCGGCCATTGCCGCATCCCGATCTATGTGTTGAACGTGGTGTATCCGCTCGTGCCGGATGAAATCGTTGCGTTCTCGAAGGGCAAGAGCGCGCTGCTGGTGCTCGAGGAAGGCCAGCCGGAATTCATCGAGCAGGAGATCTCAAACCATCTGCGCCGCGCAGGCCTGCAGACGAAACTCCACGGCAAGGACCTGCTGCAGATGGCCGGCGATTACACCGCCGAGCTCATGGTGCGCGGGCTCGCGCGCTTTCTTGCGCAGTACGCGCCAGGATTGGACCTGTCTTCAGGTTCTCTCTGGTTGAATTCAGTGCAAGAAACCAGGGAACGCGCGGCCGCGTTGCTGGGCGCGCTGCCGCAGCGGCCGCCGACGTTCTGCGTCGGCTGCCCCGAGCGGCCGGTGTTCTCGGCGATGAAGCTGGTGGCGCAGGAGATCGGCCGGCCGCACGTCTCGATGGACGTCGGCTGCCATGCCTTCGCCTCCTTCGAGCCGTTCTCCCAGGGCAACACGCTGCTCGGCTACGGCATGAGCCTCGCGAGCGCGGCGGGCGTCGCGCCGCTGCAGGCGCGGCGCCCGGTCGCGGTGATGGGCGACGGCGGCTTCTGGCACAACGGCCTGCTCTCGGGTGTCGCCTCGAACCTCATGAACAAAGGCGACGGCGTGCTGGTGATCATGAAGAACGGCTACGCTTCCGCCACGGGAACTCAGGAACTTCTCTCTTCTCCCAAAAATTCTGAACACTCGATCGAGGACACCCTCAACGGGATCGGTGTGAAGTGGCTGCGCACGGTCGACAACTACGACGTCGGCGCGATGACGAAGACGTACCGGGAGGCGATGACCACCGGGGCAAAGGGCCTCAAGGTCATCGTCGCCGAGGGCGAGTGCCAGCTCGAGCGCCAAAGGAGACTCAAGCCTCTGATTTCGAGGAATCTTGCTGAAGGCAAACGCACCCTCCGCGTCAAATACGGCGTCGACGAGGACACCTGCACGGGCGACCACTCCTGCATCCGCCTCTCGGGCTGCCCCACGCTCACCGTGAAGGACAACCCGGATCCGCTGCGCCGCGACCCGGTCGCCACCGTGATCGACGGCTGCGTCGGCTGCGGCCTGTGCGGCGAGAACGCGCACGCAGCCGTCCTGTGCCCTTCTTTCTACCGAGCGGAGATCGTGCAGAATCCGTGGGGTATTGAAAGATTGATTTCTGGTTTTCGCAGTTCAATGCAAAAGCTTTTTTCATGAAACTTCCTGACAGGCCGATCACGATCCTGATTGCCGCGCTTGGCGGCGAAGGCGGCGGCGTGATGGCGGACTGGCTGATCGACGCCGCCGCGCAATGCGGCCTCCCGGCGCAGAGCACCTCGATCCCGGGCGTCGCGCAGCGCACCGGCGCGACCACCTACTACCTGGAGGTGTTCCCGGCGAAGGAGGCCGACCTCGGCGGCCGCGCGCCCGTGCTCTCGCTCACGCCGAGCCCGGGCAACGTGGACGTGATGGTCGCCTCCGAGCTCGTCGAGGCCGGCCGCGCGATGCAGAACGGCTACGTGAGCCCCGAACGCACCACGCTGATCGCCTCCACGCACCGCATCTACGCCACCATCGAGAAAATGCAGATGGCCGACGGCCGCTTCGACAGCGAGCGCGTGATCGCAGCGGGCCGCGAGCTCGCCAAGCAGGCGGTGCTCTTCGACATGCGCAAGCTCGCGCAGGACAGCGGCACCGTGATCAACGCGGTGCTGTTCGGCGCCATGTGCGGCAGCGGCGTATTGCCGCTGCCGCGCGAGGCCTGCGAGCAGGCGATCCGCCGCGGCGGCCGCGGCGCCGAGGCGAGCCTGCGCGGCTTCGCCGCCAGCTTCGAGATCGCCGCCGGCGCGCGCGCAGCGCCGCAGCCGCCTGCGCCACCCAGGCGCGCGACCGAACTCGACGAAGTGTTGCGGCTGGGTGTGGAGCGCCTGACGGACTACCAGGGCGCTGCGTATGCGGACTTGTTTTCTGAACGAGTGAAGTTTCTCCAGGACAGGGACAAGAAGCTTGCCGCCGAAACGGCAAGGCAGCTGGCCCTCTGGATGGCCTACGAAGACATCGTCCGCGTCGCCGACCTGAAGACGCGCGCCGCGCGCTTCGAGCGCGTGCGCCGCGAGGTCGGCGCGCAGGACGGCGAGCCGGTGGTGGTGATCGACTTCCTCAAGCCCGGCATCGAGGAATTCGCCTCGCTCCTGCCGCCATCACTGGGCGGCGCGCTGATCCGTTGGGCCGAGAAGAACGGCAAGCTCGACGCCTACAACGTCGGCATGCATATCAAGACCTCGGGGGTTTTCGGCTACCTGATGGTGCGCTCGCTCGCCTGGCTCAAGCCCTGGCGGCCGCATTCCTACCGCTACCAGGAAGAGCAGAAACTGATCGAGCGCTGGCTCGCACGCGTGCGGGAGGCTTCGGCGCGCAGCGTGCCGCTCGCGCTCGAGATCGCCGAATGCGCGCGCCTCATCAAGGGCTACGGCGAGACCCATCGCCGCGGCAAGGCGAACTTTCTCGCCATCTTCGACGCGCTGGTCGAGAATCCGGCGACCGCTGACCCCGCCGAGCAGGCCAGGGCGATTCGCAAGGCGCGCGAGGCCGCGCTCGCCGATCCCGAGGGCAAGGCCCTGGGCGGCGCGCTCGGCAAGCCGGTGACCTGGCTCAAGCCGGTCCGAAGCTAGGACGGAAACGCCGAGGGCGTGCCTTCCAGCCAGGCCTGACCGTGCGCGTAAAGGGCCTGCACCACGGGCCCTTTCAGCTGAGGCATGTCGAGCTTGACGGTGAAGCCGATTCGGGTCTGCAGGTAGGCGAGGTGGCGGTAGCCCTCGGGGAATTTCGCCAGCAGCGCCGGGTCGAGCGCGAGCTTCGCCGCCGGGTCCACCGGGTCCATGCGGTCCTTCTCGTAGATCGGCTGCCGGCGCGCGATGCGCCAGAGGCCGCGTTTTCGCGCGAAGAAATCGTAAAAGCGCCCGGTGCAGACCACGTCGACGAGCACGCCGTCGACCGTAGCGCGCTGGCCGATGGTCATCTTGGTCTGCGCGATGGCGCGCTCGCCGTTCACGTCGACGCTGGTGCCGCCGAGGAAATGCAGGATGCTGACGCCCTTGTCGAAGCCCGCCCTGCTCACCTCGATGAACTTTTCCGCCGGGCCCTGGAACCAGGTGGCGCTCATCCAGCCGTCTTCGTGCCAGACCGTGCGGAAGCGCTCCCAGTCGCCGGCATCGCGCCAGAGCGCCCAGTTGTTGACGTTCTCGATGATCGCCTGACGGTCTTCGGATTCGGTGCTCATAGGTTCCTCACTTTATAATGATTTTTTCGCGCTGGAGCGTGGCATGGCAAGCGTTTTGAAGCCGGAATCCGCTGCGGGACGGCAGGAGCTCTACCGCCGCATGGACCGGGAGAACCTCGCGCCTCTGTGGGAGGTGCTGCACGCGCTCGTGCCGCCGCAGCCGCAGACGCCCTGCAAACCCGCCTACTGGAGCTACGACGCGATCCGGCCGTACATCATGGAATCGGGCCGCGCGATCACCGCCAAGGAGGCTGTGCGGCGCGTGCTGATCCTCGAGAACCCGGGCATGCGCGGGCAATCCTGCATCACGCGCAGTCTCTACTGCGGGCTGCAGCTGATCCTGCCCGGCGAAATCGCGCCGAGCCACCGGCACACGCAGTCGGCGTTGCGCTTCATCGTCGAGGGCTCGGGAGCCTACACCGCGGTGAACGGCGAGCGCACCACGATGCGCCCGGGCGACTTCATCATCACGCCGCCCTGGACCTGGCACGACCATGGCAACCCGGAGGGCGGCGAGCCGGTGGTCTGGATGGACGGCCTCGACATTCCGATGCTGCAGTTCTTCGACGCCGGGTTCGCCGAGAACTATCCGGAGGACGCCCAGCCCGTGACCACGCTCGAGGGCACTTCGCGCGCGCGCTACGGCGCCAACCTCGCGCCGCTGGATCCGGTGGCACCGTTCGGCAAGACCTCGCCCATCTTCAGCTATCCCTACGCGCGCAGCCGCGAGGCGCTCGCGGCGCTGGCGAAGAACGGCGGCCCGGACGCCTGCCATGGCTGGAAGATGCAATTCACGAACCCGCTCTCCGGCGGCCCGGCGATGCCCACCATCGGCGCGTTCATCCAGCTGCTGCCGAAGGGCTTCGCGACTTCGGCCTGCCGCTCGACCGATGCGACGGTGTTCTCGGTCGCCGAAGGCACGGGCAGGGCGCACATCGGCGGCGAAGCCTACGGCTTCGGCCCGCGCGACACCTTCGTGGTGCCCTCGTGGCAGCCGCTGCGCCTCGAAGCGCGCGGGGAATGCGTGCTGTTCTCCTACTCGGACCGCTCGGCGCAGCTCGCGCTCGGCCTGTGGCGGGAGCAGCGCGGGTGATGGCGGCCGCGGCTGTCGCCGCCGACCCAGAGTTCTACGCGCGCGAATACAACAACCGCGAGCTCGTCCCCGACCACGGCCGCTGGCTCGAGCGCTGGGCGCTCGACTCGGAGCGCGCGCGCGCGACCATGACCTGCCGTCTCGACCAGCGCTACGGCGAGTCGGCCGGCGAGACGATGGACATCTTCCCGGCGCGCAAGGGCGACGGCACCTGCCTGATGTTCATCCACGGCGGCTACTGGCGCGCCCTGGACAAGAAGGATTTCTCCTTCCTCGCGCCGGCCTGGGTCGGCGCGGGCGTGTCGCTCGCGGTGGTGAACTACGACCTGTGCCCCGCCGTCACGGTCGAGGAGATCGTGCGCCAGATGCTGCGCGCGGGCCGCTGGCTCTGGCTGCACGCCGCGGACTACGGCATGGACGAAGACCGCCTGTACGTTGCCGGGCATTCGGCGGGCGGCCACCTCACGGCGATGCTGATGGCGGCGCTCTGGCCGGCGCTCGACGCGCGGCTGCCGAAGAACCTGTTCAAGGGCGGCCTCGCGGTGAGCGGCATCTACGACCTGCGTCCGCTCGTGCAGGCGGCCTGGCTGAACGCCGACCTGCGCCTCGACGAAGCCTCGGCGCTCAAGGCCTCGCCCGCGTTCCTGCCGCCGGCGACGCGCGCGCCGGTGATGACCTGCGTCGGCGGCGGCGAGAGCTCGGAGTTCCGGCGCCAGAACGCGCTGCTCGGCGAGCGCTGGAAGAGCGTGCTCGCGGGCGACATCCCGGCGCCCGGCGCGAACCACTTTTCGGTGCTCGACGGCCTCACCGAGCCCGCGAGCGCGCTGTTCGCGGGCGCGCGCCGCCTGATGCAGCTCGACCGATGAAGGAATTTCTTGCACCCGCGCGCTATGTCGACAGCGCGCACCCCTTGGTTGTGGAATTTTCCAGAAAAAATTCTTCCGGAGATGACCCGCGAGAGCGTGCCGTCTCCCTCTACTACGCAGTACGCGACGGCATCCGCTACAACCCGTTCCTCGATTTCTCGAAGGCGGAGACCTACCAGGCCTCGCACTGCATCGCCGCGGGCGAAGGCTTCTGCGTCGGCAAGGCGGCGCTGCTGGCGGCTTGCGCGCGCGCCGACGGCATCCCGGCGCGCGTCGGCTTCGCAGACGTGAAGAACCATCTCACGACGCCGGCGCTGCTTGAGCGCATGGGCACGGACCTGTTCGTCTACCACGGCTACACCGAGCTCCACCTGGAGGGCAGGTGGGTCAAGGCGACGCCGGCCTTCAACGTCGAGCTGTGCCGGCGCTTCAGGGTGAAGCCGCTCGAATTTGACGGCCGCGCCGACTCGATCTTCCACCCGTTCGACGAGCAGGACCGGCGCCACATGGAGTACCTGCGCGACCGCGGCAGCCACGCCGACGTGCCGGTGGCCGAGATCATGCAGGCCTTCCGCGAGGCCTACCCGGTACTCGTGCAGGCCGGCCGCGAGGCGGCCGGGGGAGCCGCGCGCACAGGTCCCGGGGAGCATTTCGGCTGAGTCCGCGCGGGCTCCTCGAAAACAGTTTCCGTGCCGCGGTCGCCGCGGTCGATCCGCTGCAGATCGTGGCGGCGCACCTGCCCAAGCCGCCCGACGGCCGCACGCTGGTGCTCGCCGCGGGCAAGGCCGCGGCCTCGATGGCGCTCGCCGTGGAGCGCCACTGGCCGGAGGACAAGAGGCTCATCGGCATCGCGCTCACGCGCTACGGCCACGCGCTGCCGCTGGAGCGCATCCGCTGGGTCGAAGCCGGTCACCCGGTACCCGACGAGGCGGGCGAAACCGCGGCGCGCGAGATGCTCGGCGCGGCGCGCGCCATCAAGCCGATGGACAGGCTGATCGCGCTCATCTCCGGCGGCGGCTCGGCGCTGATGTCGCTGCCGGTCGAGGGCGTCACCATCGCCGATCTGCGCGCGGTGACGCGCGACCTGCTCAAGAGCGGCGCGACGATCCAGGAAATCAACACCGTGCGCAAGCACCTGTCGCAGATCCAGGGCGGGCGCCTCGCCGCCGCCTGCAAGGCACCGGTCACCGCGCTGATCATCTCCGATGTGACCGGCGATGCGGCGACCCACGTCGCCTCGGGGCCATTCGCGCCGGACCCGACCACCTACCAGGACGCGGTGGACGTGCTCAACCAGTTCGACATCAAGCCGCCGCAGGCGGTGCTCAAGCACCTCATCGCGGGGCTGCGCGGCGAGCGCGAGGAGACGCCCAAGCCCGGCGACAGGATCTTCGAGAACGTCGAGAACCGCGTGATCGCGAACGCGCACGACGCGCTCGCGGCGGCGGCAAAGCTGTTCCGCGACAACGGCGTCGAGCCGGTGATCCTCGGCGACTCGGTGACCGGCGAAGCGCGCGAAGTCGCCAGGGTGATGGCGGCGCTGGTGCGCGAAATCCGCGCCCACGGCGCGCCGTTCAAGCCGCCGGTCGCGCTGATCTCGGGCGGCGAGTGCACGGTGACCGTGCGCCGCACCGGCGGCCGCGGCGGGCGCTGCGGCGAGTTCCTGCTCGCGCTGGGCGTGGAGCTCGCCGGCATCGAAGGCGTGCACGCCATTGCGGCCGATACCGACGGCATCGACGGCTCGGAGGCCAACGCGGGCGCCCTGCTCTCGCCGGACATGCTCGCGCGCGCGCAGGCGCAGGGGCTCGATGCACGCAAGTTCCTCGCCGCGCACGACAGCTACGGGGTCTTCTCGGCGCTCGGCGACCTGGTGGTCACCGGACCCACGCGCACCAATGTGAACGACTACAGGGCCATCCTGATCCTCTAGGGATCAGGCGGCTCTTGCGGCTTCGTTCTTCTCGCTCTTCTTGCCCTCCGCGGGCGTCGTCGCCGCGAGATCCGGGCGGTCGAGCAGGCTGACCAGCGCCATCGGCGCGTTGTCGCCCTTGCGGAAGCCGCTCTTGAGGATGCGCAGGTAGCCGCCCTTGCGCTTGGCGTAGCGCGGCCCGAGCTCGGCGAACAGCTTGGCCACCGTGCCGTTGTCACGCAGCCGGTTGAAGGCGAGGCGCCGGTTGGCGAGCGTCGCGGTCTTGCCGAGCGTGATCATCGGCTCGACGATGCGGCGCAGCTCCTTCGCCTTCGGCAGCGTGGTGCTGATTTCCTCGTGCGTGAGCAGCGACACCGCCATGTTGCGGAACATGGCGGCGCGGTGGGTGCTCGTGCGATTGAGCTTTCTGAGTCCGTTGCCGTGGCGCATGGCGCTATGCCCTGTGGTGTTCCAGCCCGGCCGGGGGCCAGTTCTCGAGCTTCATGCCGAGGGTCAGTCCCCTGGAAGCCAGGACTTCCTTGATCTCGTTGAGCGACTTGCGGCCGAGGTTCGGCGTCTTCAGCAGCTCGGTCTCGGTGCGCTGGATCAGGTCGCCGATGTAGTAGATGTTCTCGGCCTTGAGGCAGTTGGCCGAGCGCACCGTGAGCTCCAGGTCGTCCACCGGCCGCAGCAGGATCGGGTCGACCGCGACCGACTTCTTCTCCTCGGTCGGCAGCGCGGTGCCCTCGAGCTGCGCGAACACCGACAGCTGGTCGACGAGGATGCGCGCGGCGTAGCGCACGGCCTCCTCGGGCTCGATCGCGCCGTTGGTCTCGATGTCGAGAATCAGCTTGTCCAGGTCGGTGCGCTGCTCGACGCGAGCGGAATCCACCGCGTACGACACGCGCCGCACCGGGCTGAACGAAGCGTCGAGGATGATGCGGCCGATGCCCTTGGTTTCCTCGGGCAGGTAGCGCATGTTGCCGGGCAGGTAGCCGCGGCCGGCCTCGACCTTGAGCTGCAGCTCGATCTTGCCGCCCGCCGACAGGTTGGCGATCACGTGGCCGGGGTTCACGACCTCGACGTCGTGCGAGGGCTCGATGTCGCCCGCGGTGACCGGGCCTTCGCCCTTCTTCTTCAGCGTGAGGATCGCCTCGCTGCGGTTGTGCAGGCGGAACACCACGCCCTTGAGGTTGAGCAGGATGTCGACGATGTCCTCGCGCACGCCGTCCAGCGTCGAGTACTCGTGCACCACGCCGGCGATCTGCACCTCGGTCGGCGCGTAGCCCGGCATCGAGGACAGCAGCACGCGGCGCAGCGCGTTGCCGAGCGTGTGGCCGTAGCCGCGCTCGAAGGGCTCCATCGTCACCTTGGCGTGCGACGGGGAGAGGTTTTGCACATCGACGATGCGCGGCTTCAGGAATCCGGTCTGGGGCATGGGTTTCCTTGTTACTTCGAATACAGTTCGATGATCAGGCTCTCGTTCACCGTGCTCGGCAGCTCGGTGCGCGCAGGCAGCGCCTTGAACTTCCCTTTGAGCGCCTTGGTGTCCACTTCGAGCCACTCGGGGATATGCCGCGACTCGGCCGCCTCGGCAGAAGCCTTGATCCGCAGCTGCGCCTTCGCCTTCTCGGCGACCTCGATGACGTCGCCCGGGCTCACCTCATAGGAGGGGATGTTGACGCGTTTGCCGTTGACGAGAATCGCGTTGTGGCGCACCAGCTGGCGCGCCTCGGTGCGCGAGGCACCGAAGCCCATGCGGTGCGCGACGTTGTCCAGGCGCGCTTCCAGCAGCTGCAGCAGGCGCTCGCCGGTCACGCCCTTGGAGCGCGCAGCCTCGGCGTAGATCTTGCGGAACTGGCGCTCGAGGATGCCGTAGATGCGGCGCGTCTTCTGCTTCTCGCGCAGCTGCTTGCCGTAGTCCGAGAGGCGCGCGCCGGATTTCTGACCGTGCTGGCCGGGCGCGTAGCCGCGGCGCTCGATGGCGCACTTGTCGGTGAAGCACTTCTCGCCCTTGAGGAAGAGCTTCTCGCCCTCCCGGCGGCACTGGCGGCACTTCGCGTCGAGATTTCTTGCCATGCGTTCTCCTGGACTTTGCCTGCTATACCCGGCGGCGCTTCGGCGCGCGGCAGCCGTTGTGCGGTACGGGGGTAACGTCGGCGATCGTGGCGATCTTCAGGCCGATCGCGTTCAGCGCGCGCACCGCCGACTCGCGGCCCGGCCCGGGGCCCTTGATGCGCACCTCGATGTTCTTCACGCCGCATTCCTGCGCCGCGCGGCCCGCGCGCTCGGCGGCCATCTGCGCCGCGAACGGCGTGGACTTGCGCGAGCCCTTGAAGCCGGCGTTGCCCGAGGTCGCCCAGGACAGCGTGTTGCCCTGGCGGTCGGTGATGGTGACGATGGTGTTGTTGAACGAAGCGTGCACGTGGGCGATGCCCTCGGCGACGTTCTTCTTGACCTTCTTGCGCGCGCGTGCCGAAGCGGTCTGTTGCAGCTGCTGCGAGGTCGGGGCCGTTTTGCTTGCCATGGGTTGTCCTGGTTAGACCTTGCCGGCCGGAGCGTTCATCTTGATCGCCGCCTTGCGCGGCCCCTTGCGCGTGCGCGCGTTGGTGCGCGTGCGCTGGCCGCGCACGGGCAGGCCCTTGCGGTGGCGCGAGCCGCGGTAGCAGCCCAGGTCGATCAGGCGCTTGACCGACATCTGCACTTCGCGGCGCAGGTCGCCCTCGACGGTGAGGCGCGTGATGCCCTCGCGCAGCCGGTCCATCTCGGCGTCGGTGAGGTCCTTGATCTTGCGCGCCGGCTCGATGCCAGCGGCGACGCAGATCGCCCGGGCGCGCGAGCGGCCGATGCCGTAGATCGCGGTCAGCGCGATGCCGGCGTGCTGGTGGTTCGGGATGTTGATGCCTGCTATACGGGCCATGGCGTTTTTCTTCCGGGGAACCTGAAATTATATCAATTTCGTCAAGGTCTTATCAAGCGAAAATGACGCGCAGTCGTACGAGCACGTCATCCCTGACGTTGCTTGTGGCGCGGGTCGCTGCAGATCACGCGCACCACCCGCTTGCGGCGCACGATCTTGCACTTGCGGCAGATCTTCTTCACTGAAGCCATGACTTTCATGTCGTCGTCCTCTCGCTATCGCGCGGGCAGCCCGCCCTTGAAGTTCGCCTTCTTGAGCAGGCTTTCGTACTGGTGCGTCATCACGTAGGCCTGCACCTGGGCCATGAAGTCCATCGTCACCACCACGATGATCAGGAGCGACGTGCCGCCGAAGTAGAACGGCACCTTCCACTTGAGGATCAGGAACTCCGGCAGCAGGCACACCAGCGTCACGTAGATCGCGCCCGCGAGCGTGAGCCGCGTGAGGATCTTCTCGAGGTAGCGCGAGGTCTGGTCGCCCGGGCGGATGCCCGGCACGAAGGCGCCGGACTTCTTCAGGTTGTCCGCGGTCTCCTTCGGGTTGTACTGCAGCGCCGTGTAGAAGAAGCAGAAGAACACGATCAGCGCGCCGTACATGAGCACGTAGATCGGCTCGCCGGGCGACAGCGTGCCCGCGAGGTCGCGCAGCCAGACGAAGCCCTCGGCCGAGCCGAACCACGACAGCAGCGTCGCCGGGAACAGGATCAGCGAGGAGGCGAAGATCGGCGGGATCACGCCCGACATGTTGAGCTTGAATGGCAGGTGCGAGCTCTGCCCGCCGTAGACCTTGTTGCCGACCTGGCGCTTGGCGTAGTTGACGAGGATCTTGCGCTGGCCGCGCTCGACGAAGCACACGAAGGCGGTCACCGCGATCACCGAGGCGGCGATCAGCAACGCGGTGAGCGGGTGCATCGCGCCGGTGCGCACGAGCTCGAGCGTGCCGGCGATCGCGCTCGGCAGCCCCGCGGCGATGCCCGCGAAGATGATGATCGAGATGCCGTTGCCGAGGCCGCGCTCGGTGATCTGCTCGCCCAGCCACATCAGGAACATGGTGCCGGTGACCAGCGTGGTGACGGTGGTGATGCGGAACATGAGGCCGGGCTCGAGCACCAGGTTGGCCTGGGACTCCAGCGCGATCGAGATCGCGGTCGCCTGGAACAGGGCCAGCGCCACCGTGCCGTAGCGCGTGTACTGCGTGATCTTGCGCCGCCCGGTCTCGCCCTCCTTGCGCAGCTGCTCGAGCTGCGGGCTGATCGCCGTCATCAGCTGCATGATGATCGAGGCCGAGATGTACGGCATGATGCCCAGCGCGAAGATCGTGAAGCGCGACAGCGCGCCCCCGGAAAACATGTTGAACATGCCGAGGATGCCGCCCTGCTGGCCCTTGAACAGCTCGGCGAGCACGTTCGGGTCGATGCCCGGCACCGGGATGTGCGCGCCGATGCGGAACACGAACAGCGCCCCGAGAAGAAACAGCAGCCGTTTCTTCAGGTCGCCGTAGCGGGCGGTCGAGCCTTTGCCGGGAAGGGCGGTGGCCAAGCCGGCTTACTCCTTCGCTTCTTTCTTGGGTTTGGCCGCGAGCTTCTTCTCCGGCGCCGGCGCGGCCGCCGGCTCCTCATACGTGCCGCCCGCCTTCTCGATCGCGGCGCGCGCGCCCTTGCTCGCCTTCACGCCTTTCAGCGTGATCTTGCGCTTGAGCTCGCCCGACAGGATCACTTTCGCGGCGAGCGCATCGCGCGGCACCACGCGCTCGGCCTGCAGCGCGGCGAGATCGATGTCGGCCGCCTTCATGTCCTGCAGGTCCGACAGGCGGACCTCGGCGACGCTCGCACGCGTGAGCGACTTGAAGCCGCGCTTGGGCAGCCGGCGGTGCAGCGGCATCTGGCCGCCTTCGAAGCCGACCTTGTGGTAGCCGCCGGCGCGCGCGCGCTGGCCCTTGTGGCCCAGGCCCGCGGTCTTGCCCCAGCCCGAGCCGATGCCGCGGCCGACGCGATGGCGCGGCTGCTTGGCGCCCGGCGCCGGTTTCATGTCATTGAGTTTCATCCTAGCTCTCCAGCCTGACCAGGTAGGCGACCCGGTTGATCATGCCGCGCACTTCCGGCGTGTCGGCGAGCTCCACCACGTGGTTCAGGCGCCGCAGGCCCAGGCCACGCACCGTCGCGACATGCCCGGTCAGGCAGCCGTTGGTGCTCTTCACGAGCTTGACCTTGATCTTCTTCTTCTGCGCCATGGCCCTATTCCTTGGAAAGGATCTCTTCGACCTTCTTGCCGCGCTTGGCGGCGATCTCGGCCGGCGTGTTCATCGACTGCAGGCCCTGCAACGTGGCGCGCACCACGTTGTAGGGGTTGCTCGAGCCGAAGCACTTGGCGAGCACGTTGGTCACGCCCATCACCTCGAACACCGCGCGCATCGCGCCGCCGGCGATGATACCGGTGCCCTCGGAGGCCGGCTGCATGAGCACCTTGGCCGAGCCGTGCCGGCCGATCACAGCGTGGTGCAGCGTGCCGCTCTTCAGGTTGACCTTGAACATGCGCCGGCGCGCCTCTTCCATCGCCTTCTGCACCGCGACCGGGACCTCGCGCGCCTTGCCCTTGCCCATGCCGATGCTGCCGTCGCCGTCGCCGACCACGGTGAGCGCGGCGAAGCCGAGCACGCGTCCGCCCTTCACCACTTTGGTGACGCGGTTCACCGCGACCATCTTCTCGCGCAGCCCGTCGCCGCGCTCTTCCTGCTGCTGGACCCTGCGTGCCTGCATCTTGGCCATGGCTGTGTTCCTAGAATTTGAGGCCGCCGGCGCGGGCAGCCTCGGCGAGCGCCTTCACGCGCCCGTGGTAGCGGTAGCCGGCGCGGTCGAAGGCGATGGCCTGGATGCCCGCGGCCTTCGCCTTCTCGGCGATGCGCTGGCCGACGGCCTGCGCGGCGCCCTTGTTGCCGCCGTTCTTGAGCTTGGCGCGCAGTTCCTTCTCGAGGCTGGAGGCCGCGGCGAGCACCTTGTCGCCGCCGGGCGAGGTGATCTGCGCGTAAATGTGGCTGTTCGTGCGGTGCACGGTCAGGCGCACCGCGCCGATCTCGCGGATCTTGAGCCGGGTCTGGCGCGCGCGGCGCAGGCGGGCTGGATTCTTGTCCGTCATGGCGTCTACCTCGGTTACTTCTTCTTCGTTTCTTTGAGCACGATCGCCTCGCCCGCGTAGCGCACGCCTTTGCCCTTGTAGGGCTCGGGGGGCTTGACGTCGCGGATCTCGGCGGCGATGCGCCCGACCAGCTGCTTGTCGATGCCGGTCACGACGATTTCCGTCTGCGTCGGCGTGGCGACCTTCACGCCCTTGGGCATCGTGTGCACCACCGGATGCGAGAAGCCGAGCGACAGGTTGAGCTTTTCGCCCTGCGCCTGCGCGCGGTAGCCGACGCCGACCAGCGCGAGCTTCTTCTCGAAGCCCTTGGTGACGCCGGTGACCATGTTCGCGACCAGCGCGCGCATGGTGCCGGACATCGCGTTGGCGTGGTTCGAGTTGCCGAGCGCCTTGCACTTCAGCGTCTCGCCCTCCTTGTCGATGCCCACGTTCGGGTCCATCGGGCGCGCGATCGTGCCGAGCGGGCCCTTCACGGAGATTTCCACCGGGGAGATCTTCACCTCGACGCCCTTGGGCAGCGCGATGGGGTTCTTTGCAATGCGCGACATGGCCGGCTCCTCAGGCGACGATGCAGAGCACTTCGCCGCCGACGCCGGTGGCGCGCGCCTTGCGGTCGGTCATCACGCCGCGCGAGGTCGAGACGATCGCCACGCCCAGGCCGTTCATCACGCTGGGCAGGCTGTCGCGGTCGCGGTAGACGCGCAGGCCGGGCTTGGAAATGCGCTCGATGCGCTCGATCACCGGCTTGCCGGCGTAGTACTTGAGGCCGATGCGCAGCTCCTTCTTCGCGCCGTTGTCGCGCACCGCGTAGTCCTCGATGTAGCCCTCGTCTTTGAGCACCTGGGCGATGGCGGCCTTCAGCTTGGAGCAGGGCATGCTCGCCTCGACCTGCCCGACCATCTGGGCATTGCGGATGCGGGTCAGCATGTCTGCGATCGGATCGGTCATGCTCATCGATGGCTCCTTACCAGCTCGCCTTGATGATGCCGGGCACTTCGCCGCGCAGCGCGAGCTCGCGCAGCTTGTTGCGCCCGAGGCCGAACTTGCGGTACACGCCGCGCGGGCGCCCGGTGAGCGCGCAGCGGTTGCGCAGGCGCGAGGGCGAGGCGTCGCGCGGCAGCTTCTGCAGCTTGGCGCGCGCGGCATCCTTGTCCTCGTCGGACGCCCTGGCGTCGTGGAGCACCTCGAACAGCGCGGCGCGCTTGGCCTTGAACTTCTCGACCGTCATGCGGCGCTTCTTTTCGCGGAGTTTGACTGCGAGCTTGGCCATGTTGGTCAGCCTTTCCGTGCTTGCGTGGTCGCGCCGGACGGGGCCGGCGCGGCTCTTGCCTGGTCGTGGCGGAACGGGAAGCGGAACGCCGTCAGCAGCGCGCGCGCCTCGTCGTCGCTGCTGGCGGTGGTGTTGATCGCGATGTCCATGCCGCGGATCGCGTCGATCTTGTCGTACTCGATCTCGGGGAAGATGATCTGCTCCTTCACGCCGAGGCTGTAGTTGCCGCGTCCGTCGAACGCGCGGTTCGACACGCCGCGGAAGTCGCGGATGCGCGGGATCGCGATGTTCACCAGGCGATCGAGGAACTCGTACATGCGCGCGCCGCGCAGCGTCACCGTGCAGCCCACCGGGTAGCCGGCGCGCACCTTGAAGTTGGCGATCGATTTGCGCGTCTTAGTGACCACGGGCTTCTGGCCGGCGATGCGCGTCATGTCGGCGACCGCGTGGTCGAGCACCTTCTTGTCGGTCACGGTCTCGCCGACGCCCATGTTGAGCGTGATCTTCTTGATGCGCGGCACCTGCATCGTGGTCTTGTAGCCGAACTTCTTCATCAGGTCGGGCACCACTTTGTCGCGGTAGAGGATCGCGAGGCGCGCCGGCGGCGCCGGCAGCTGCGGGCCCGCGGCCGTTTTCGGCGCGAAGCTGTCCTTCTTCGCCTGCGCTTCCTTCTTCGGCGCCTTCGGCTGCTGCTGCGGGGCTTCCTGCTTGGGTTTCGCTTCCTGCTTGTCTTTGTCCTTGGCCATGGCGTGTCCTTACGCGTCCACCTGCTCGCCGTTCGAGCGGAACACGCGCACCTTGCGGCCGTCGCCCAGGAGCTTGAAGCCGACGCGGTCGGCCTTCTGCGTCGCGGGGTTGAACAGCGCGATGTTGGAGACGTGGATCGGCATGTCCTTGTCGACGATGCCGCCGGTGATGTTCTTCATCGGGTTCGGGCGCTGGTGCTTTTTCACGCGGTTCACGCCCTCGACCACCACGTGCTCGTCGTCGACGCGGCGCAGCACGGTGCCGCGCTTGCCCTTGTCGCGGCCAGAGATCACCACGACCTCGTCGCCCTTCTTGATCCGCAGCATCAGAGCACCTCCGGCGCGAGCGAGACGATCTTCATGAAGCGCTCGGTGCGCAGCTCACGCGTCACCGGGCCGAAAATGCGCGTGCCGATCGGCTCGAGCTTGGGGGTGAGCAGCACCACCGCGTTCGAGTCGAAGCGCACCAGCGAGCCGTCGCCGCGGCGCACGCCCTTGGCGGTGCGCACGACCACCGCGTCGTAGACCTCGCCCTTTTTCACGCGGCCGCGCGGCGCGGCATCCTTGATGCTCACCTTGATCACGTCGCCGATCGAGGCGTAGCGGCGCTTCGAGCCGCCCAGCACCTTGATGCACATGACGGCGCGCGCGCCGGTGTTGTCGGCGACGTCCAGCACAGACTGCATCTGAATCATGGTTTTGCTTCCTCTCCAACTTGCCGATCCAGGATCGGCAGTTTTGGGTCCCGCTATGGGGAAGAGTCCTTAATTCTAAACGGCTTTTGACTTCTCTACAAGCTTCGTCACCGTCCAGGCCTTGGTCTTGGACAGCGGCCGGCACTCGGCGATCTCGACCAGGTCGCCTTCCTGGTAGGCGCCCTCGGGCACGTGCGCGTGGTACTTGCTCGAGCGCGTGATGATCTTGCCGAACTCCGGGTGCGTCACCCGGCGCTCGACGCGGACCACCACGGTCTTCTGCATCTTGTTGCTGACCACCCGGCCGACCAGCTTGCGCTGGTTCTTGGGCGCGGCGTCCTGCGCGGTTGCGGCAGCATTCATTTGGCGGCTTTCTCCTTCATGACGGTGCGCACGCGCGCGATGTCGCGGCGTACCTTCTTGATCTGGCTGATGTTCGCCAGTTGCTGCGTGGCCTGCTGCATACGCAGGCCGAACTGCGCCTTCAGCAGCTCGTTGAGCTCCTTTTGCAGGTCGTCGCCGCTCTTGGCACGAAGTTCGTTTGCTTTCATGGCTATCCCAGCATTCTGTGCACGGAGGTCGTGCGGAACGGCAGCTTGGCCGCGGCGAGCGCGAAGGCTTCCTTGGCGAGCGCCGCATCCACGCCGTCCATCTCGAAGATGATCTTGCCCGGCTGGATCTCGCAGACGAAGTACTCGGGGTTGCCCTTGCCGTTGCCCATGCGCACCTCGGCGGGCTTGCGCGAGACCGGCTTGTCCGGGAACACGCGGATCCAGACGCGGCCGCCGCGCTTGATGTGGCGCGACAGCGTGCGGCGCGCGGCCTCGAGCTGGCGCGCGGTCAGGCGGCCGCGGCCGAGGGCCTTGAGGCCGTATTCGCCGAAGGACACCTTGTTGCCGCGCGTGGCGATTCCCGTGTTGCGGCCCTTGTGCTGCTTGCGGTACTTGGTGCGGGAAGGTTGCAGCATCGCTTATTCCTTTTTCTCTCCGCCAGCGGCGCCCTTGGCCCCGGTCTCATCGGATTCCTTGACGATCTTCTTGGCGCGCTTGACGGTGGTCTTGGGCGCGGGCGCGTCGGACTTCCGGGCGGCCTTCTTCTCGCCGTCGGCCTTCGCGCCCTCCTTGGGCTTGGCAGGGGCGCGCTTGGCGCCGGGCCTGGGTGCGGGCCTCTTCGCGCGCTTGGGCTCGGCCGGCGCCTCGGGCTGCACGGCCGGCACAGCGGTCGCCGGCAGCGCGGCCTGCGCCTCGCCCTTGGGCATCACCTCGCCCTTGTAGACCCAGACCTTGATGCCGATCACGCCGTAGCTGGTCTTCGCCTCGCCGGTGCCGTAATCGATGTCGGCGCGCAGCGTGTGCAGCGGCACGCGCCCCTCGCGGTACCACTCGGTACGCGCGATCTCGTGACCGTTCAGGCGGCCCGCGCTCATGATCTTCACGCCCTGCGCGCCCAGGCGCATCGCGTTCTGCATCGCGCGCTTCATGGCGCGGCGGAACATGATGCGCTTCTCGAGCTGCTGCGCGATCGAATCGGCGATCAGCTGCGCGTCGGTCTCGGGCTTGCGGATCTCCTCGATGTTCACGTGCACCTGCTGCACGCCCATGATGCGGCGCAGCTCGGCCTTGAGCGATTCGATCTCCTCGCCTTTCTTGCCGATCACCACGCCCGGCCGCGCCGAGAAAATGGTGATGCGCGCGTCCTTGGCGGGACGCTCGATGAGCACGCGCCCGACCGAGGCATGCGCGAGCTTCCTCTTGAGGAACGCGCGCACCTTGATGTCCTCGGCCAGCATCGGCGCGAAGCTGCGGTTGTTCGCGTACCACTTCGAGCTCCAGTTGCGGTTGACCGCGAGCCTGAAGCCGGTCGGATTGATCTTCTGTCCCATGTTCCTAGTCTCCGACCGTGACGTAAATGTGGCAGGAATGCCGCAGCACGCGCGTGCCGCGCCCCTTGGCGCGCGCATGGAAGCGCCGCTGGAACGCGCCGCGCTCGACGTGGATCTTCTTCACCTTGAGCGTGTCGATGTCGGCGCCGTCGTTGTGCTCGGCGTTGGCGATCGCCGACTCGAGCAGCTTCTTCACCAGCGCCGCGCCCTTCTTGGGCGAGAACGCGAGGATGCTGATCGCCTGGTCGACCTTCTTGCCGCGCACGAGGTCCGCCACCAGGCGGCCCTTCTGGGCCGAGAGGTGCGCGCCGCGCAGCGATGCCTTGGTTTCCATGTGCGCTCCTTACTTCTTCGCCGCAGGTGCCGCAGGTGCCGCCGCGGCCGGTGCCGGCGCCGCTGCGGGCGCTGCCGCCCCGGGC
>JBASCW010000010.1:0-21301 GCA_049651845.1 Burkholderiales bacterium
TGCCGGGGGACAACATCAAGATGGTGGTGACGCTGATCACGCCGGTGGCCATGGAGCAGGGCCTGCGCTTTGCCATCCGCGAGGGCGGCAAGACGGTGGGCGCCGGCGTCGTCGCCAAGGTCATCGAATAACGGGATTAGGGGCATAGCTCAACTGGCAGAGCGTCGGTCTCCAAAACCGAAGGTTGGGGGTTCGATTCCCTCTGCCCCTGCCACTGAACGAATAGCGGAACAATTCGCGGAACGGCCGAGAGAACATGGTGGACAAGATCAAGCTGGCAATCGCCGCGGCGCTCGTCGCGGCCGGCATCGCCGGCTACTACCTGCTCGGCGCGCAGTCGATCCTGCTGCGCATCGCCGCGGTGCTCGCCGGCGTCGCGGCGGCGATCGCCGTCGCCTGGTCGAGCGCCTACGGGCAGCAGTTCGCGGCTTTCGCGCGCGAGTCGCTGGTCGAAGTGCGCAAGGTGGTCTGGCCCACGCGCAAGGAAACGATCCAGACCACGGCCGCGGTGTTCGCGTTCGTGGTGGTGATGGCGGTGTTCCTCTGGCTGAGCGACAAGACGCTGGAGTGGGTGCTGTATGACCTCGTGCTGGGCTGGAAGAGAACCTAAATGATGGAAGCCAACGTGACCGAACAGACTGCCAAGCGCTGGTACGTGGTGCACGCCTACTCGGGATTCGAGAAGTCGGTGGCACGCGCGCTCGAGGACCGCATCAACCGCGCCGGCATGAAGGACAAGTTCGGCAAGATCCTGGTGCCGGTGGAGGAGGTCGTCGAAATGAAGGGCGGCCAGAAGCACATGTCCGAGCGCAAGTTCTTCCCGGGCTACGTGCTGGTCGAGATGGAGATGAACGACGACACCTGGCATCTGGTGAAGAACACCAACAAGGTGACCGGCTTCGTCGGCGGCTCGGCGATGCGGCCGACGCCGATCTCGGAAAAGGAAGTCAACGCCATCATGCAGCAGATGCGCGAGGGCGTGGAAAAGCCCAAGCCCAAGGTGCTATTCGAGAACGGCGAAATGGTGCGCGTGAAGGACGGTCCGTTCACCGACTTCCAGGGCACTGTCGAGGACGTGAATTACGAAAAGAGCCGCCTGCGCGTGGCGGTGACGATTTTCGGGCGCTCGACGCCCGTGGAGCTCGAGTTCGGACAGGTTGAAAAAGCGTAAGCAGGATAACGCGACCCCGGGGAGGGCGCCTGACCGGCGCCCGCTTGAACCCACATCAAGGAGAGCAACGTGGCAAAGAAGATAGTCGGTTTCATCAAGCTGCAGGTGCCTGCAGGCAAGGCCAACCCGGCGCCGCCGATCGGCCCGGCACTCGGCCAGCGCGGCCTGAACATCATGGAGTTCTGCAAGGCCTTCAACGCGCAGACTCAGAAAGTCGAGCCCGGCCTGCCGCTGCCGGTGGTGATCACTGCCTACGCGGACAAGAGCTTCACCTTCATCATCAAGACGCCGCCGACCACGGTGCTGATCAAGAAGGCGGCCGGCATCGAGTCCGGCAGCCCGCGCCCGCACACCGACAAGGTGGGCAAGATCACCAGGAAGCAGGTCGAGGAGATCGCCAAGGTCAAGCAGCCGGACCTGAACGCCGCGAGCCTGGAGGCCGCGATGCGCACGGTCGCCGGCAGCGCGCGCTCCATGGGCATCATCGTGGAGGGCATGTAAATGACGACCGCCATTTCGAAGCGCCGCAAGGCCTTCGCCAACAAGGTGGATCGCGCCAAGGCCTACGCGGCGCTGGAGGCGATGAAGCTCGTCAAGGAGACGGCGACGGCCAAGTTCGACGAGTCGGTCGACGTGGCCGTGAACCTCGGCATCGACACCAAGAAATCGGACCAGACGGTGCGCGGCTCGGTCGTGCTGCCGGCCGGCACCGGCAAGAAGGTGCGCGTGGCGGTGTTCGCCCAGGGCGACAAGGCGCAGGCGGCCACGGCGGCCGGCGCGGAGCTCGTGGGCATGGAAGACCTCGCCGAGAAGATCAAGGGCGGCAGCCTGGATTTCGACGTCGTGATCGCCGCGCCGGACGCGATGCGCGTGGTCGGCCAGCTCGGCCAGATCCTCGGGCCGCGCGGCCTGATGCCGAACCCCAAGGTCGGCACGGTGACGCCGGATGTCGCGGCCGCTGTCAAGAACGCGAAGGGCGGACAGGTGCAGTTCCGCGCCGACAAGACCGGCATCGTGCAATGCACGATCGGCCGCGCCTCGTTCACGCCGGAGCAGCTGCGCGACAACCTGGGCGCGCTCCTCGATGCGCTGAACAAGTCGAAGCCGGCGAGCACCAAGGGAATTTTTCTTAAGAAGGTGTCGGTGTCTAGCACGATGGGACTGGGCGTGAAGGTGGACCCGGCCTCGTTGTCGGCTTAGATGCGGGCGCAGGCGAAGAAGTGCAATTGCTGTCGAAGACCGTAGGAGCCTGAAGGCCGGGCTTAATCGAGCTGTGTCCTACGCAGACGGTGTTCCTGATTTCCAGGTCACCGTTCAACGCAAGAAAGGAGTGTGACCTTGGGTCTTAACCTAGAGCAGAAGCAGGCGGTCGTAAGCGAGATCGTCGCCCAGCTCGGCAAGGCGCAGGCGGTGATCGTCGCGGAGTACCGCGGCCTCGACGTCGGCGCGGTGACCGATCTGCGCGCGAAAGCGCGCAAGTCCGGCCTCTACCTGCGCGTGCTGAAGAACACGCTCGCGCGGCGCGCCGTCAAGGGCACGCCGTTCGAGAAGCTGTCCGACCAGATGGCCGGGCCGCTGATGTACGGCATCGCGCAGGATCCGGTGGCCGGCGCCAAGGTGCTCGCGGCCTTCGCCAAGGATCACGAGCTGTTCGTGATCAAGGGCGGGGCGATGGCGAACAACCTGATGTCCGTCAAGGACGTCAAGGCGCTCGCGACGCTGCCCAGCAGGGAAGAGCTGCTGGCCATGCTGCTGGGCACCATGCAGGCGCCGGTGGCGAAGTTCGTGCAGACGCTGAACGAGGTGCCGGGCAGGTTCGTCCGCACGCTCGCCGCGGTACGCGACGCGCAGGAAAAGAAGGCCGCCTAGGCAAACGCATACGCAGTAATCAGGAACCCTTACGAATCAGGAGATGACGATGGAACGTGCACAAATTCTGGAAGCAGTATCGAAACTGACCGTCCTGGAGCTCTCGCAGCTCATCAAGGACATGGAAGAGAAGTTCGGTGTGTCGGCCGCGGCGGCAGTCGCGGTTGCGGCGCCGGCGGGCGGCGGCGCTGCCGCGGGCGGCGCGGCGGCCGAGGAGAAGACCGAGTTCACGGTCATGCTCGCCGCCGTGGGCGACAACAAGGTCAACGTGATCAAGGCGGTTCGCGAGGTCACCAGCCTGGGCCTCAAGGAGGCCAAGGACCTGGTGGACGGCGCTCCCAAGCCCGTGAAGGAGGGCGTCTCGAAGGCCGACGCCGACGCGATCGCGAAGAAGCTGACCGACGCTGGCGCAAAAGTCGAAATCAAGTAGTGGAACTTCAGGTCCGGGACGGGGTCACAGACCCCCTCCCGGAGCTTTGCATTGGCAGGATTTGACCCTTTGCCGCAGGGGATTTAGGAGCTTTCATGACTTACTCGCTGACCGAGCGTAAACGCATCCGCAAGAGCTTCGCCAAGCGCGCGAACGTGCAGAACGTTCCGTACCTGCTGGCGACCCAGCTCGAGTCCTACACGGCGTTCCTGCAGGCGCACGTCGCGCCCGAGTCGCGGCGCAACGAAGGGCTGCAGGCAGCGTTTACCTCGATCTTCCCGATCTCCTCGCATTCGGGCAACGCGCGCCTGGAGTTCGTGAGCTTCCAGCTCGGCGAGCCGCCGTTCGACGTCAAGGAATGCCAGCAGCGCGGCCTCACCTACGCGAGCCCGCTGCGCGCCAAGGTGCGCCTGGTGATCCTCGACAAGGAGTCGCCCAAGCCGGTGCCGAAGGAGGTCAAGGAGCAAGAGGTCTACATGGGCGAGATCCCGCTCATGACCACCACGGGCTCGTTCATCATCAACGGCACCGAGCGCGTCATCGTTTCGCAGCTGCACCGCTCGCCGGGCGTGTTCTTCGAGCACGACCGCGGCAAGACGCACAGCTCGGGCAAGCTGCTGTTCTCGGCGCGCATCATCCCGTACCGCGGCTCCTGGCTCGACTTCGAGTTCGACCCCAAGGACATCGTCTTCTTCCGCGTCGACCGCCGGCGCAAGATGCCGGTCACGATCCTGCTCAAGGCGCTTGGCTACACGCCGGAGAAGATCCTCAAGGAGTTCTTCGCGTTCGATACCTTCCACGTCGAGCCGAACGGCGTGCTGTTCGAGATCGTGCCCGAGCGCCTGCGCGGCGAGGTCGCGCGTTTCGACATCGCC
The DNA here is from genome assembly GCA_049651845.1 of Burkholderiales bacterium. Taxonomy (GTDB): domain Bacteria; phylum Pseudomonadota; class Gammaproteobacteria; order Burkholderiales; family SG8-39; genus RBG-16-66-20. The sequence goes on from JBASCW010000010.1 coordinate 4,346, forward strand.
GACAAGTCCGGCAAGACGATCGTCGCCAAGGACAAGCGCATCACCGTCAAGCACATCCGCGACATGGAGTCGGCGGGCATCAAGCGCATCGCCGCGCCCGACGAATTCATCCTCGGCCGCACCCTGGCGCACAACGTGATCGTCAGCGACAGCGGCGAGATCGTCGCCAACGCCAACGACGAGATCACCGAGGAGCTGCTCGCCAAGCTGCGCGAGGCGAAGACGGCGAAGATCCAGACGCTGTTCACCAACGACCTCGACCAGGGCCCCTACATCTCGCAGACGCTGCGCACCGACGAGACCACCGACCGCACGGCCGCGCGCGTCGCCATCTACCGCATGATGCGCCCGGGCGAGCCGCCGACCGAGGACGCGGTCGAGACGCTGTTCAACGGCCTGTTCTTCGCCGAGGAGCGCTACGACCTCTCGGCCGTGGGCCGCATGAAGTTCAACCGGCGCATCAACGTCGCGACCGAGGGCAGCTGGCAGGTGCGCTTCAAGAACATCGCGCTGCCCAAGGAAGTCGAGGCCGACCTGCGCGCGTACTGGAAGAACGCGCCCGAGCTGTCGCTCGGCAAGGTGAGCCTGGAAGGCGCGACGAGCGAGGCCGAGGCGCAGGCGATGGTCGAGAAGATGTACCACGACCTCAAGTCGAAGGGCATCGACCGGCAGAAGCTCGAGGCCAAGATCGAGCCGCGCTTCACGCTCTCGCCCAGGGACATCGTCGAGGTGATCCGCATCCTCGTCGAGCTGCGCAACGGCCGCGGCGACATCGACGACATCGATCACCTCGGCAACCGGCGCGTGCGCTCGGTGGGCGAGCTCGCCGAGAACCAGTTCCGCGCGGGGCTGGTGCGTGTCGAGCGCGCGGTCAAGGAGCGCCTGTCGCAGGCCGAGTCCGAGAACCTGATGCCGCACGACCTGATCAACGCCAAGCCCATCTCGGCGGCGATCAAGGAGTTCTTCGGCTCCTCGCAGCTGTCGCAGTTCATGGACCAGACCAACCCGCTGTCCGAGATCACGCACAAGCGCCGCGTCTCGGCGCTGGGACCGGGCGGCCTGACGCGCGAGCGCGCCGGCTTCGAGGTGCGCGACGTTCACCCGACGCATTACGGCCGCGTCTGCCCGATCGAGACGCCGGAAGGCCCGAACATCGGCCTCATCAACTCGCTCGCGCTCTATGCGCGCACCAACAAGTACGGCTTCCTCGAGACGCCGTACCGCAAGGTCAAGGACAGCAAGGTCACCAACGAAATCGAGTTCCTGTCGGCGATCGAGGAAGGCCACTACGTCATCGCGCAGGCGAACGCGGCCATCGACAAGCACGGCAAGCTCACCGACACGCTGGTCTCCTGCCGGATCAAGAATGAGTTCGAACTGAAGGCGCCCGAAGACGTGCAGTACATGGACGTCGCGCCCTCGCAGATCGTCTCGGTGGCGGCGTCCCTGATCCCGTTTCTCGAGCACGACGACGCCAACCGCGCGCTGATGGGCTCCAACATGCAGCGCCAGGCGGTGCCCTGCCTGCGCCCGGAGAAGCCGCTGGTCGGCACCGGCGTCGAGCGTACCTCGGCAGTGGATTCGGGCACCTGCGTGGTCGCCCTGCGCGGCGGCGTGGTGGATTACGTCGATGCGACCCGCATCGTGGTGCGCGTCAATGACGACGAGACGGTGCCCGGCGACGTCGGCGTGGACATCTACAAGCTCACCAAGTACACGCGCTCGAACCAGAACACCAACATCAACCAGCGCGCGATCGTAAAACCCGGCGAACGCATCGCCAAAGGGGATGTGATCGCCGACGGCGCCTCCACCGACCTGGGCGAGCTCGCGCTCGGCCAGAACATGCTGGTCGCGTTCATGCCCTGGAACGGCTACAACTTCGAGGACTCCATCCTCATTTCCGAACGCGTGGTCGCCGACGAGCGCTTCACCTCGATCCACATCGAGGAGCTCACGGTGGTCGCCCGCGACACCAAGCTGGGACCCGAGGAAATCACCCGCGACATCTCGAACCTGTCGGAGGCGCAGCTGTCGCGCCTGGACGAGTCCGGCATCGTCTACATCGGTGCCGAAGTCGAGGCGGGCGACGTGCTCGTGGGCAAGGTCACGCCCAAAGGCGAGACGCAGCTCACGCCGGAAGAGAAGCTGCTGCGCGCGATCTTCGGCGAGAAGGCCTCCGACGTGAAGGACACCAGCCTGCGGGTGCCCTCGGGCATCTCCGGCTGCGTGATCGACGTGCAGGTGTTCACGCGCGAAGGCATCGAGCGCGACAAGCGCAGCCAGTCGATCATCGAAGAGGAGCTCAAGCGCTACAAGACCGACCTGGCCGACCAGATGCGCATCGTCGAGGCCGACACCTTCGAGCGTCTGGAGCGCCTGATCTCCGGCAAGACCGCCAACGGCGGCCCGAAGCGCCTCGCCAAGGGCAGCAAGGTCACCAAGGACTACCTGGCGGGCCTCGAGAAGTACGACTGGTTCGACATCCGCCTGGCCAATGAAGAGGCGGCGGCGCAGCTCGAGAGCCTCAAGGACTCCATCGCGCAGAAGCGCAAGGAGTTCGACGCCATGTTCGAAGCCAAGAGGAAAAAGCTCACCCAGGGCGACGAGCTGCCGCCGGGCGTGCTCAAGATGGTCAAGGTGTACGTGGCCGTCAAGCGCCGCCTGCAGCCGGGCGACAAGATGGCCGGGCGCCACGGCAACAAGGGCGTGATCTCGCGCATCGTGCCGGTGGAGGACATGCCGCACGCGGCCGACGGCACGCCCGTGGACCTCGTGCTCAACCCGCTCGGCGTGCCTTCGCGCATGAACGTCGGGCAGATCCTGGAAGTGCACCTGGGCTGGGCCGCCAAGGGCCTCGGCATCAAGATCGGCGAAATGCTCAAGACGCAGCAGAAAATCGCCGAGGTGCGCAAGTTCGTCGAGCGCATCTACAACGAGAAAGGCAAGGAAGAGGACATCTCCAAGCTCACCGACGAGGAGATCGTGCAGCTTGCGACCAACCTCAAGCAAGGCGTGCCGTTCGCGACGCCGGTGTTCGACGGGGCGTCGGAAGCCGAGATCAACGCCATGCTCGAGCTCGCGGGCCTGCCCGTATCGGGCCAGCTCACGCTGCACGACGGGCGCACGGGCGAGGCCTTCGACCGGCCGGTGACGGTGGGCTACATGCACGTGCTCAAGCTGCACCACCTCGTCGACGACAAGATGCATGCGCGTTCGACGGGACCGTACTCGCTGGTCACGCAGCAGCCCCTGGGCGGCAAGGCGCAGTTCGGCGGCCAGCGCTTCGGCGAGATGGAGGTCTGGGCGCTCGAAGCCTACGGCGCGGCCTACACGCTGCAGGAAATGCTCACGGTCAAGTCCGACGACATCAACGGACGCACCAAGGTGTACGAGAACATCGTCAAGGGCGACCACAAGATCGACGCCGGCATGCCCGAGTCGTTCAACGTGCTGGTGAAGGAAATCCGGTCCCTCGGGATCGACATCGACCTGGAGAGGTACTAAGCGATGAAAGCGCTGCTCGAACTGTTCAAGCAGGTCCAGCAGGACGAGGAATTCGACGCGATCAAGATCGGGCTCGCCTCGCCCGAGAAGATCCGCTCCTGGTCGTACGGCGAGGTCAAGAAGCCGGAGACCATCAACTACCGCACCTTCAAGCCGGAGCGGGACGGTCTGTTCTGCGCCAAGATCTTCGGGCCGATCAAGGACTACGAGTGCCTGTGCGGCAAGTACAAGCGCCTCAAGCACCGCGGCGTGATCTGCGAGAAGTGCGGCGTCGAGGTGACGCTCGCCAAGGTGCGCCGCGAGCGCATGGGCCACATCGAGCTCGCGAGCCCGGTGGCGCACATCTGGTTCCTGAAGAGTCTGCCCAGCCGCCTGGGCCTGGTGCTCGACATGACGCTGCGCGACATCGAGCGCGTTCTCTATTTCGAGGCCTACGTCGTCACCGACCCGGGCCTGACGCCGCTCAAGCGCTGCCAGCTGCTCACCGAGGACGACTACCTCGCCAAGGTCGAGGAGTACGGCGACGACTTCTCCGCGGCGATGGGCGCCGAGGGCGTGCGCGCGCTGCTGCGCGCGATCGACCTCAGGAAGGAGATCGACACGCTGCGCAAGGACCTCGAGGAGACGAGCTCGGATGCCAAGATCAAGAAGCTCGCCAAGCGCCTCAAGGTGCTCGAAGGCTTCAAGAACTCGAACATCAAGCCCGACTGGATGGTGATGGAGGTGCTGCCGGTGCTGCCGCCCGAGCTGCGCCCGCTGGTGCCGCTGGACGGCGGTCGTTTCGCGACGTCGGATCTCAACGATCTCTATCGTCGCGTCATCAATAGAAATAATAGATTGAAAAGGCTGCTTGAACTAAAGGCGCCGGAAATCATCGTCAAGAACGAGAAGCGCATGCTGCAGGAGGCGGTCGATTCGCTGCTCGACAACGGCCGCCGCGGCAAGGCGATGACCGGCGCCAACAAGCGCCCGCTCAAGTCGCTCGCCGACATGATCAAGGGCAAGGGCGGCCGCTTCCGGCAGAACCTGCTCGGCAAGCGCGTCGACTACTCCGGACGCTCGGTGATCGTGGTCGGCCCGCAGTTGAAGCTCCACCAGTGCGGCCTGCCGAAGAAGATGGCGCTGGAACTCTTCAAGCCGTTCATCTTCAACAAGCTGGAGCTGCTCGGCTTGGCCACCACCATCAAGGCCGCCAAGCGCCTGGTGGAACAGGAAGTGCCCGAGGTCTGGGACATCCTGGAAGAGGTGATCCGCGAGCACCCGGTGATGCTGAACCGCGCGCCCACGCTGCACCGCCTCGGCATCCAGGCGTTCGAGCCGGTGCTCATCGAGGGCAAGGCGATCCAGCTGCATCCGCTCGTGTGCGCGGCGTTCAACGCCGACTTCGACGGCGACCAGATGGCCGTGCACGTGCCGCTGTCGCTGGAGGCGCAGATGGAAGCGCGCACGCTGATGCTGGCCTCGAACAACGTGCTCTCGCCCGCCAACGGCGAGCCGATCATCGTGCCCTCGCAGGACATCGTGCTGGGCCTGTACTACGCCACGCGCGAGCGCATCAACGCCAAGGGCGAGGGCATGAGCTTCGCCAACGTCGGCGAAGTCTCGCGCGCCTACGAGACGCGCCAGGCGGACCTGCACGCGCGCATCTGGGTGCGCATCAAGGAAGTGGAGGTCAGCGACGACGGCGAGCGCAAGGAAAAGACCACGCGCTACGAGACCACGGTCGGCCGCGCGCTGCTCTCGGAGATCCTGCCGCCGGGCCTGTCGTTCGACCTGCTGAACAAGCCGCTGAAGAAGAAGGAGATCTCGCGCCTGATCAACGTCGGCTTCCGGCGCTGCGGCCTGCGCGAGACGGTGATTTTCGCCGACAAGCTGATGCAGGCGGGCTTCACCATGGCCACGCGCGGCGGCATCTCGTTCGGCGTGAACGACATGCACATCCCGACCGTGAAGCATGAGCTGATCGCGGCCGCCGAGGCCGAGGTCAAGGAGATCGAGTCGCAGTACACCTCGGGCCTGGTCACCGTCGGCGAGCGCTACAACAAGGTGGTCGACATCTGGTCGCGCTGCGGCGAGCAGGTCGGCAAGGAGATGATGGCGCAGCTCGGCTCGGAAGAGACCGAGAACCGCCACGGCAAGAAGGTGCGCCAGGAGGCGTTCAACTCCATCTACATGATGGCCGACTCCGGCGCGCGCGGCTCGGCGGCGCAGATCCGGCAGCTCGCCGGCATGCGCGGCCTGATGGCCAAGCCCGACGGCTCGATCATCGAGACGCCGATCACCGCGAACTTCCGCGAGGGCCTCAACGTGCTGCAGTACTTCATCTCCACCCACGGCGCCCGCAAGGGCCTCGCCGACACGGCGCTGAAGACCGCCAACTCTGGCTACCTGACCCGGCGCCTCGTGGACGTGACGCAGGACCTGGTGGTGACCGAAGAGGATTGCGGCACGCAGAACGGCGTGTCGATGAAGGCGCTGGTCGAGGGCGGCGAGGTGGTGGAGGCGCTCAAGGAGCGCATCCTCGGCCGCGTGCTCGCGATCGAAGTGCCGCATCCGGAAACCCAGGACGTGCTGTTCCCGGCCGGGATGCTGCTGGACGAAGACGCGGTGGACACGATCGACAACCTCGGCATCGACGAGGTCAAGGTGCGCACGGCGCTCAGCTGCGACACCCGCTGGGGCGTCTGCTCGAAGTGCTACGGCCGCGACCTCGGCCGCGGCTCGCCGGTGAACGTCGGCGAGGCCATCGGCGTGATCGCCGCGCAATCCATCGGCGAGCCCGGCACGCAGCTCACGATGCGGACCTTCCACATCGGCGGCGCGGCGAGCCGGACCGCGGTGCAGAGCCACGTCGAGGCGAAGTCCGCCGGCACGGTGCGCTTCACCCCGACCATGCGCTACGTCACCAACGCCAAGGGCGACAAGGTGGTGATCTCGCGCTCGGGCGAGGCCATCGTCGAGGACGACAACCACCGCGAGCGCGAGCGCCACAAGGTGCCGTACGGCGCGCTGCTGTCGGTCACCGACGGCAAGGCCGTCAAGGCGGGCAGCAACCTCGCCAACTGGGACCCGCACCACCGGCCGATCGTCACCGAGTACGCGGGCACCGTGCGCTTCGAGAACGTCGAGGAGGGCACCACCGTCGCCAAGCAGATCGACGACGTCACGGGCCTGTCCACCCTGGTGGTCATCGACCCGAAGCGCCGCGGCAGCGCGGCGTCGAAGGGCGTGCGCCCCTCGGTGAAGATGATCAACGAGCAAGGCGAGGAAGTGAAGATCGCCGGTACCGACCACGCGGTCAACATCAGCTTCCCGATCGGCGCCGTGATCGCGGTGCGCGACGGCCAGCAGGTGGCCGTGGGCGAAGTGCTCGCGAGGATCCCGCAGGAAACCTCCAAGACCCGCGACATCACCGGGGGCCTGCCGCGCGTGGCCGAACTGTTCGAGGCGCGCTCGCCGAAGGACGCGGGCATGCTCGCGGAAGTCACCGGCACGGTCAGCTTCGGCAAGGACACCAAGGGCAAGCAGCGCCTGGTGATCACCGACCTCGACCTGCAGCAGCACGAGTACCTGATCCCGAAGGACAAGCACGTGCTGGTCCATGACGGCCAGGTGGTCAACAAGGGCGAGATGATCGTCGACGGCCCGGTGGACCCGCACGACCTGCTGCGCTTGCTCGGTGTGGAGGCGCTCGCGCGCTACATCATCGACGAAGTGCAGGACGTGTACCGCCTGCAGGGCGTGAAGATCAACGACAAGCACATCGAGGTGATCGTGCGCCAGATGCTGCGCCGGGTCGAAATCACCGATCCGGGCGAGACCTCGTTCATCACCGGCGAGCAGGCCGAGCGCGCCGAGGTGTTGGAGGAGAACGAGAAGGCGGTGAAAGAGGGCAAGAAGCAGGCCGTCTACGCGTACATGCTGCTCGGCATCACCAAGGCTTCGCTGTCCACCGATTCGTTCATCTCCGCGGCCTCCTTCCAGGAGACCACGCGCGTGCTGACCGAGGCGGCGATCATGGGCAAGCGCGACGGCTTGCGCGGCCTCAAGGAAAACGTCATCGTCGGCCGGCTGATCCCGGCCGGCACGGGCATGGCGTACCACAAGATCCGCAAGGACCAGGCCAACGAGCCGCCGATGCTCGACCTGCCGGTCACCGAAGCGCCGGCCGCCGCGCCGGCTGCGGAGGCGACCGCCGGGGGCGCCTGACCTCCGCGGCCACCTCCGTCAGCGCTTGCCCTCCAGCCGCAACAGCCCGAGCACGATCTCCATGACCATCTTCTTGTGCGGCTCGCTCAAGGCGTCGAATTTCGCCGCTAGCCAGCCGGGGCTCACCTGGTAGGCCGCGGGCTCCTGCCTGAGCGCGAGGTGTTGCCGCCCGGTCCTGGGTTCGGCTTCGCCGAACCTGAGCCAGTGCGGCGAAATCTCCAGCCACAAGGCGAGAGTGCGCATCTTGTCCTGGGACGGTAGCGATTCGCCAAGGAGCCATTTGCGCACCGCCTGAGCGGTCACCGGCGCGCCTTGGTAGCGCAGGTTGAATTCCCGCGCGATGCCGGTGGCTCCCCGTGCGGCCACTTTGGTTCGCCGCAGGCTGTCGCGCAGACGTCGGCTAAAGCCTTGTTTTTCATCGGTAAGCGACATGCCCGGAAAATAGCACCAAGGGCGGCCGGCGATGGCTACCGTCAGTTGCGGCAATAATTAACTGTGAGTAGCATCTACATTGGTTCGAAGCGCCGCATCGGAAACCACGCATCGGAGACCAGTGTGACCTGGCGCAAGCTCGGTCTGGCAGACGTCATCGAAGAAATCCCGATCGGGGTGGCGGTGACGCGCCCCGACGGATGCATCGAGTACGCCAATGCGCAGTTGAACGCCTGGCTCGGGGAATCCGCAGACGGACTCCTCGGCCGCCGCCTGGCGGTGCTCAAGGAGGGCGAGCCCCGGCTCACCACGATCGACGCAGGGCAATGGCGGGAAGAGTCGTGCTTGCATCCCGCCGCGGGCGGCACGGTTCGCGTAATGGAGACGGTGCACCCGGTGCATGATGAGTGCGGCGCGCTCGCGTGTCGCATCCACTTTCTTCAGGCTCTCGACGAACGCAAGCCCGCCGGATCGCCGGCATCGCTCGCCTTCTACGATGCGCTTACCGGGCTGCCGAACGGGATCCTGTTCGAGGACCGGTTGGCGGAGGAAATCCGGAGGGCCGAACGGCAAGCGGATGGTTTTGCGCTCTTTTGCATCGACGTCGATCGCTTCAATACGGTCAGCGACGCCTGGAGAGACGACACCGGCGACCGGCTACTGCACGAAGCCGCCAGGCGCATGTCTCTCGCGCTGCGCGGCAACGACATGCTGGCCCGCCTGCAGGGAGGTGAATTCGCCGCCTATGTCGAGGACGTGAAAACCCACGCCGATGCCTGCACCGCGGCGGAGAAACTGTTCGCGCTATGCGGCGAACGCTACGAGGTGGACGGCTCGTTCCTGCGCGTTACCCTGGGCGTTGGGATAAGCCTGTACCCGCAGGATGGGTGCGACGCGGCGGCGCTGCTGGCGCAGGCGGACCGCGCGATGCGCCTGGTCAAGGCGCAAGGCCGCAACTGCTACGGTCTGGCCCCCGCCTCGCACGACCTGCGCCGGGACAACGGATGATCGCGCGGCGTTCCATTCACCGGACTGCATGTTCCAGTTGCTGCTGCTTTCCCAGCCATTCGCTCTCGAGTTCGCCGATTTCCCGCGCGACATGCGCCTGGTCGAGCAGCGCGGTTTCCAGCGCCGCTCTCGAAGCGCCCTGGTAGATCGCCGGGTCGGCGAGCCGTGCCTCGATCTCGGCCTTGCGCGCCTGCAGCCGGCCGATCAGATCCTCCAGGCGCTTGATCCGCGCTTCCAGGCTTTTCCTGGTTGCCGCCGGCATTTTCCCGGGCGCAGGAGCCGGCGTGGACGGCCTCGGAGGCGCTGCGCTTTCCTTCGCGTCCTGCTTGCTTTTCAGCAGCCAGTCGCGGTAGTCCTCCAGGTCGCCGTCGAAGGCGCGCAGGCGCCCGTCGGCGGCGATGAGGAACTGCTCGGTGGTGGCGCGCAGCAGGTGCCGGTCGTGCGACACCAGCACCAGCGTGCCCTCGAACTGCGCGAGCGCCACGGTGAGCGCCTCGCGCGTCTCCAGGTCCAGGTGGTTGGTCGGTTCGTCCAGCAGCAGCAGGTTGGGGCGCTGCCAGACGATGAGCGCGAGCGCGAGGCGCGCCTTCTCGCCGCCCGAGAAGGCGGCGATCGGCCCGAGCGCCATGTCGCCGGGAAAGTTGAACATGCCGAGGAAGTTGCGCAGCTCCTGCTCGCGCGGCTCATGGCCCGTGCTTTGCGCGAGGCGCTGCAGGTGCAGCAGCGGCGACGCCGCGTCGTCGAGCATCTCGAGCTGGTGCTGCGCGAAATAGCCCACCACGAGCCCCTTGTTGAACGTGGCCGTGCCGGCGAGCGGCGCCAGCGTGCGCGCGATCGTCTTGATGAACGTCGACTTGCCAGCGCCGTTGACCCCGAGCAGGCCGTAGCGCTCGCCCGACTGCAGCGAGAAATCGATGCCGGACAGCACGGCGTTCGCGCCGTAGCCGGCCGACACGCCATCCAGCACGAGCAGCGGGTTGGGTGCGCGCAGCGGCTCGCGGAACTCGAAAGAGAACGGCGCCGCGACGTGCAGGGGCGCCAGGTCCTCCATCCTGGCGAGCATCTTCATGCGGCTCTGCGCCTGGCGTGCCTTGGTGGCCTTGGCCTTGAAGCGGTCGATGAACGATTGCAGGTGCGCGCGCTCCCGTTCCTGCTTTTCCCGTTGACTGGCCGCCAGCACCACCGCCTGCGCGCGCTGCACCTCGAACTCGGAGTAGTTGCCCGAATAGCGGCGCAGCTTCTTCTGGTCGATGTGCAGGATTGTGGTGACCACGCCGTCGAGGAAGTCGCGGTCGTGCGAGATCACCAGCAGCGTGCCCGCGTAGCGCTTGAGCCACTCCTCGACCCAGAGGATGGCGTCCAGGTCAAGGTGGTTGGTCGGCTCGTCCAGCAGCAGCAGGTCCGAGGGGCACATCAGCGCCTGCGCGAGGTTCAGTCGCATGCGCCAGCCGCCGGAGAAGCTCGAAACCGGGCTTGCCAATTCATCGTGCTTGAAACCCAGGCCCACGAGCAGCTGCTCTGCGCGCGAGCGCACCGTGTAGGCGCCCGCGTCGCCGAGCGCGGCGTGCAGCTCGCCGATCAGGTTGCCGTCGTTGTCGTGCTCGGCCTGGACGAGCCGCTGTTCGAGCTGGCGCAGGTGCGTGTCGCCGTCGATCGCGTACTCGAGCGCCGGGCGCTCGAGCGCCGGCGTCTCCTGCGCCACGTGCGCCACGCGCCATTGCGGCGGAAAGTCGGCGTCGCCCTTGTCGGCGTGCAGCTCGCCGCGCAGCAGCGCGAACAGGCTCGACTTGCCCGAGCCGTTGGCGCCGATCAGGCCGATGCGGTCGCCCGGATTGAGCGTCGCGTCGGCGCCTTCGAGCAGCACCTTGCTGCCGCGCGCAAGCGTAATGTTGGAGAAACGGATCATGCGGACCGTGAGGGGCCCGCGATTCTACCTAAGCGACGGCGTTAGTAAAGCGTGGCCTCGATCCTCTGCGGCACCTCGCGGTCGTAGGATTCGCCGCCAAGCTCGCCGCAGCTGAGTTCCGCAATGAGCGTGCCGGGCGAGGGAAGGCCCTTACGGTCGGCTCTCGCGCTCTCGTCCCACAGCCTGGACCGCACGATCGCCTTCGAGCAGTGGAAGTAGATACTCTCGATGTGCACGATCAGCACGCAGCGCGGCAGCTTGCCGTTGACCGCGAAACCCCGCATCAGCTCCGGGTCGACCGTGATCGAAGCCCGGCCGTTGACGCGCAGCGTCTCGCCGACGCCGGGAATCAGGAACAGCAGGGCGATTCGCGGATCGCGCAGGATGTTGGTGAAGCCATCGATCCGGTTGTTGCCGGGGCGATCGGGCAGGGCGAGCGTCTTGTCGTCGAGGACGCGGACAAAGCCGGGCGCATCGCCCTTCGGCGAGCAATCGAGTCCCTCCGGGCCAGCGGTTGCCACGACCACGAATGGGGCGGCTTCGACCAGCTTGCGGTATCCGCCATTGAGGCGATCGATCTCCTTGAGGATCGCGGCTTTCGAGCGCTCGCCGTAGAGTTCTCGCAGCTGTCCAATGGAGGTGATCAGGTGATCTCGGTAGCTCATGGTCGCCTCATCTCGAGCCGTGCGGGTCGTCCGTTATTTCAGTTCGATTTCGACGAACGCAAATTCGCCGCCGCCGGCGTTGACGATGTTGTGCTCGACGCCAACGGGGCGGGCGTAGGACTGGCCGAGCTGCAGCTCGGTCTCGACGTTGCCGGTGGCAGTCTCGGCGAGGAGTTTGCCCGCGGTGAGGCAGACGACGACGTAGTCATAAGCGTGCCGGTGCCAGCCGGTCTCCGCGCCGGGCGCGAAGCGCCATTCGGTGATGATCGCGCGCTCGGTTTCCTGAAGCAACTTGCTGCTTGCCTTGGGCCGATTGACAGACATGAACGCTCCTCGATGCCGCGGCGTGAGCTAAGCCGATGGCTGGTAGTCCTTGAACCGGCAATCGGGGTCGCGGCGGATCTGCTCGAGCAGCGCCACTTCCCACTGCAGGTAGTCCTGCATCGCCGCTTCGACCTGGGACTGGTGGTCGTAGGGCTTGTAGTACACGTCCTCGGGCGGCTCGAGCATGCGCGTCTCGCCCGTCTCCAGCGGCAGGCCGGCGGCCTGCCAGGCCGCGGTGCCGCCTGCCAGCGCCGGCACGTCGCGCTTGAGCAGTGACGACAGGTCCGAGGCGGCAAAGCGCGCCAGCAAGCCGTCCGGTGAGGTGCAAACGACGGCTTGCGACCTGAAATCCTCGATCTTCGCATTGAGTCGCGATCGAATCGCAAAGGCGGCGCCCGGGACATGGCCGGCGCGGTACTGGAGGCTGCTCGCGAAGTCCAGAATCAATGCGTCTTTCAATCCGGAAAGCTTTTCTGGAGAAAGCAAAGGCACTTCTGGAGCATCGGGAGCCGGAGGTTTGCCCGTTTCCAGGCTTCCCTTCAATCCATCAGTAACGACAAACACTTCCGGCCAGCCCATCTGCAGGAGCCACGAGGCGGTCATCGTCGCGCGCACGCCGTGGTCGTCCACGAGCGCGATGCGCGCGCCGTGCACGGCCGCGTAGGTGTCGGTCGCCTGCACGAGCTGCCCGCCGGGCGCCGGGATCGAGCCCGCCAGGTGGCCGGCCGCGTACTCCTCCGGTGAACGGACGTCGAAGAGGTAGAGCGTCCTGTCGTTCTCGTTCTTCAGCCTTTCAAGCTCTTTCATGGATAGAAAGCGGATCGAAAAGCGCTTGGCCACTTGCTGTGCCGCCGCTTGCGCTCTTGCCAGCGCGCCGCCCGAGGGCGCGCGCGCAGCGCGCGACTGGCCGCGCTCCAGTTCCAGCCCCGCGAGGTGCCAGCCCATGGTGCCGTTCTTGAGCGCGACCACCCTGTTCGGCAGCCCGGCGTTGATCAGAGACTGCGCGCCGATGATGGAGCGCGTGCGCCCGGCGCAGTTCACCACCACCAGCGTTTCGGGCCGCGGCGCCGCCTGGAAGGCGCGGTAGACGAGCTCCGCGCCCGGGCAGTCGAGCGCGCCCGGGATGCTCATCACGCGGTATTCGCTCATCGGCCGCGAGTCCAGCACCACGAGGTCTTCGCCGGCATCCAGCTTCGCCTTGAGCTCGGAGGCGCCGATGCGCGGCGTGCCGTCGTGGTGCTCGACGTGCTCGCCGAAGGCCTTCGACGGCACGTGCACGCCGGAATAGAGCTCGTAGCCGGCCGCCTTCCAGGCCGCGTGGCCGCCGGCCATCACGTGCAGGTCACGGTAGCCGAATCGGCGCAGCACGGCGGCCGCGCGCTGCGCGAGCGCTTCGTCGTCGTCCACGAGCACGATGCGCGTGCCGAGGCGCGGCACCAGCCTGCCGGCGCGCAGCTCCAGCTGCGAAAGCGGCGCCGAGGTGGCGAGAAACAGATGGCCCCGTGCGTGCACGCCTTCCTCGCGCACGTCGAGGATCGCGAGCTCGCCGCCCGCTGCAATCAGCGCGCGCAGCTCCCCGGGCAAGATGCGCGGGCAGAAAATCTCGGGCCTGGCCATGAAGCGCGCGTACCTGCCGCCGTTGCTGGAGGGGAAAGTGACACGGTCGGGAAGGTCTTCGAGCGTCTTGCCGTAGAGGTGCAGGTGCAGCGACTCGGCCTTGCTCGTGACCTCGATGGTGTGGAAATCGTGCGGAAGCATGGCGCATGCTGTGCCGCGCCGGATGGTGAGTTCGTGCGTCTTCTTCAGGCGTCCCTCGCCCGGAATCTCGTCCCGGTCGATGCGCTCGTAGAACACGTTGTGCTCGTCGCCGTAGACGCCGGCGATCGAGGCCCAGGTGGTGTGGTTGTGCGGCGGCTGCGCCTTGCCGGGCACGCCCGCCGAGCCGTACAGCGCGAAGCGCCCGTCGGCGTCCTCGGCAAGGTGGTAGATGGCGCCGGGGCGGCCCGGCGGGTTGGCAAAGTGCGCGGGCGGAAAGAGATCGGTCCGGCTCGCGAGCGCTGTCAGCTCCGACTTTATCCTTTCCAGCGACGCGCGCGTCACCCCGTCGCTCGCCGCGATCGCCTTCACCCGGTCGATCAGTTCGCCGACGGCCTGCCTGCGCTGCTCTTGAAGCGTCATGCCTTAACTATAATCGCTCCATGCTCGTACGAAGCGCTGCGCCGGCGGACCTGCCGGCGATCCAGGCCATCTACGCCCACCATGTGCTGCACGGCCTCGCCTCCTTCGAGGAAGTGCCGCCGTCCGTGGAGGAGATGCGGCGCCGCTACGAGGATGTCGCGCGCCAGGGCCTTCCCTACCTGGCCGCCGAGGAGAAGGGCGAGCTCCTCGGCTACGGCTACTGCACGCTGTACCGCACGCGCTCGGCCTACCGCTACACGCTGGAGGACTCGGTCTACGTGAAGCAGGGTTTCCAGGGCAAGGGCATCGGCAAGGCGGTCTTGCAGGAGCTCATCACGCGCTGCGAGGCGCTCAATTACCGGCAGATCATCGCGGTGATCGGCGACAGCGCGAACGCGGGCTCGATCAAGCTGCACGCAAGCCTGGGGTTCGTGCGCGCCGGGCTGCTGCGCTCCACGGGATTCAAGTTCGGACGCTGGGTGGACAGCGTCTACATGCAGCTCCCGCTGGGTTCGGGAGACGGGACTAAACCGTAAGCACGACCTTTCCCTTCACCTTGCGCGCGGCCATCAGCCTGAGCGCGTCCACCGCCTGCGCGAGCGGGAAGGTCTGCGAGATGTGGGGCTTCAACTTGCCCTCGCGGAACCAGACGCCGAGCTGCGCGAGGCTCGCGGCGAAGTTCTTCGGCTCGCGGCGCACGAAATCGCCCCAGAACACGCCGACGATCGAGCTGCCCTTCAGGAGCGGAAGATTGAGCGGGATCTTCGGGATGTCGCCCGCGGCGAAGCCGATCACGACGAAGCGCCCGCGCCAGGTGGTGGAGCGCAGCGCGGGCTCCGAGTAGGGGCCGCCCACCGCGTCGTAGACCACGTCCACGCCCCTGCCGCCCGTGAGCTCCTTGATCTTCTCGCGCAGGTCCTCGGTGGCGTAGTTGATGACGGCGTCGGCGCCGTGCTGCCGGCAGACCTCGAGCTTGTCGGCGCTCGAGGCGCAGGCGATCACGGTGGCGCCCATCGCCTTGCCGATGTCGATCGCCGCCAGGCCCACGCCGCCCGCGGCGCCGAGCACCAGCAGCGTCTCGCCGGCCTTGAGCTGGGCGCGATCGCGCAACGCGTGGTCCGAGGTGCCGTAGGTGAGCAGGAATGCCGCGCCGCTGTTGTAGTCCATGCCCTCGGGCAGCGGCACCAGGCGGCTCGCCTCGGTCTTGACCTCTTCGGCGAACGCGCCGTAGCCGGTGCACGCCATGACGCGGTCGCCCGGCTTGAACCCCTTCACGCCTTCGCCGACTTCCTTCACCTCGCCCGCGAACTCGCTGCCGGGCGAAAACGGCAGCGGCGGCCTCATCTGGTATTTGTTCTGGATGATGAGCACGTCCGGAAAATTGAGGCTCGCCGCGTGCACGCGCACGACCACTTCGCCGGCTCCCGGCTTGGGCGAGGGCAGCTCCTCGAGCACGAGCGACTCCGGGGGTCCGAACTGCTTGCAGAGCACGGCTTTCATCGGGTTACCATGAGGGGGACATTCGAAAGGGAAGGCGGATTATGACCGAACCGGTGCTGCACCATTATCCCGTTTCGCCGTTCGCGGAGAAGGCGCGCCTGATGCTGGGCTTCAAGCGCCTGGCCTGGAAGTCGGTGCAGATTCCGCTCATCATGCCCAAGCCCGACGTGGTCGCGCTCACGGGCGGCTACCGCCGCACGCCGATCCTGCAGCTGGGCGCCGAGATCTATTGCGACACCGCGCTGATCGCGCGCGTGCTGGAGCGCCTGGCGCCCGCGCCCTCGTTTTTCCCCCGGGGCGACAGCTACGCGCTGCAGGCGGCCGCCCACTTCGCGGACACCACGCTGTTCTGGAACACGGCGCCGGTGGGCTTCCAGCCCGGCATGGGCATGATGAAGATCTACTTCAAGGACGCCGCGCCGGAGTACCTCGCTGCCTTCGGCAAGGACCGCTCGGCGTATCGAGGCAGCTTGCGGCGCGCCCCCGCGCACGAGTGCAAGGCGAACCTCGCCGGGCTGCTCGGCAGGATCGAGGCGCAGTTCGCCACGCCGTACCTGTTCGGCGCCGAGCCCTGCTATGCCGATTTCTCGCTCTACCACGCGCTCTGGCCGCTCTGGCTGCCGCAAGACCTGCGGCCGATGCTCGCGCCCTATCCGCGCACGCTCGCCTTCATGGAGCGCATGACCGCCTTCGGCCACGGCAGGTCCGCCGAGATCACGAGCGGCGATGCGCTGCGGATCGCGAAGTCGTCCACGCCCGAGGCCGTGAAGGAGGCGGTCGCGCTGGAGACCAACGGCATCGCGCTGGGCGACCAGGCGTCGGTGATGCCGATCGACACCGGCCTCGATCCGGTGGTGGGGGAGCTGCTGCAGGCCTCGGCCGACGAAATCGTCGTGCGCCGTACCGATGCGCGTGCCGGTACCGTGCACGTTCACTTTCCGCGCTTCGGCTATCAGCTGGACAAATCCAGGTAACTTCTAGCGCTTCGGTGTGCCAGGTGCTGTCGAGGGCGCGCGCGGCGGTTCGTAGGCGAACTTCCAATCGCGATAGGACGCAGCCCCCAGGTCGCGAACGGGCTTTGCTGCAGCCGTGCTGTACACGCCCATGATGCCGCCGCCCGGTGCGGGCACGAGTCCCCAGTCGGCCTTTCCGGTGATCGGATCGGCGTAGACGCGGCGCAGGTAGCGTTGCACCGTGAGGTAACGCTTGTCCTCGAGCAGGTCTTCC
>JBASCW010000011.1:0-4073 GCA_049651845.1 Burkholderiales bacterium
GCTCGAGCGCACCGAGGCCGCGCGCCGCCCCGTGCGCCTGCTCGGCGTCGGCGCCCACGAGCTGCTCGGGCCCGAAACTCCGCACCCCGAACAGCTCCGACTGGAGTAGCATCTCCGCTTCAATCGAGGAGACACGAAGATGAGTGGTGGTGGAGAATCCGCACCCGCGCCGGCCGCGAAACCGGCCGCCGCGCCGCCCGTTGACCCGGTCGAGGAGCTCGCCAGGCAGGTCTTCGTCCAGCTTTCGGCCAACGTGCACGCGGCGCCGGGCGAGAGGCCCGATCACGAGAAGCTGGTCGAGCTCAGCTTTCGCCTGGCCGAGGCCTTCCTCGCCGGTAACATGAAGTTCAATACCGCCGCGCGCCAGCGCGCCGAGGCGAAGGCCAAGGCGAGCGTGGACGTGAGCAAGATCGAGTTCGACTTCGGCGCCGTCAGCGCGTCGGCGAAGAAGTAGCCGCGCGCCGCACGGACTGTCGAACCTGGGCGCCCCGCGGGCGCCCGCTGCGCTACTCTCGGCGCGGGCATGAAGAAGGTCTTCTACGGCTGGTGGATGGTCGGCGCAGCCGGCGCGATGCAGTTCGTGCAGGGTACGCTGCTGCTGCAGTCCTTCGGCGCCTACTTCGCGGTGCTGCGCGACGACCGCGGCTGGTCGAAGACCGAGCTCTCGGGCGCGGCGGCGATCCACCAGCTCGAGGCCGCGCTGCTCGGGCCGGTGATCGGCTGGTTCATCGACCGCTTCGGCGCGCAGGGCGTGATCCGCACCGGCGTGGCGCTGTTCGGCCTGGGCTTCATCCTGCTCAGCCGCATCGACTCGCTGCTGTCGTTCTACGGCGCGTTCATCGTCACCGCGCTCGGCGCGAGCCTGTGCGGCTTCTTCCCGCTCAACGTCGCGCTGATCCACTGGTTCGAGAAGAAGCGCGCGCGCGCGCTGTCGTCGATGCAGTTCGGCATGGCCGCGGGCGGCCTGGCGCTGCCGCTGGTGGCCTGGGCGCTGGCCGCCTACGGCTGGCGCGCGACCGCGTTCGCCTCGGGCCTCGTCATCTGGGCGGTCTGCCTGCCGCTATCTCTCGTCTTCAAGCGCCGTCCCGAAGACCACGGCCTGCGCCTGGACGGCGAGCCGCCCACGCAGATGGACCTGGCAACGCAGCAGAAGAAGCGCGACGATGGCACGCGCGACTTCACGGCGCGCGAGGCGCTGCGCACGCCCGCGTTCTGGCTGATCTCGCTCGGCCACGGCTTCGCGCTGCTGGTGGTGCAGGCGATCAACACGCACGCCATCACGCACATGAAGGAAGGCCTCGGCTACACGCTCGAGCAGGCCGCGTTCGCGATCATGCTGCAGACGGTCGCGCAGCTGGGCGGCGTGGCGCTGGGCGCCTGGATCGGCGACCGCTTCAACCAGCGCTTCCTGTCCGCCGCCTGCATGTTCGGCCACATGGCGGGGCTGCTGTTGCTCACCTACGCCGCCAACGTGGCGATGATCGTCGCCTACGCGATCCTGCACGGCACCGCCTGGGGCCTGCGCGGGCCGCTGATGCAGGCGATCCGCGCCGACTACTTCGGCCGCAGCGCGATCGGCACGATCCTCGGCCTGTCGCTGATGATCATCATCATCGGCCAGATCGGCGGCCCGATGATCGCCGGCGTGATGGCCGACCTCACGGGCAACTACCGTGCGGGATTCACGACACTCGCCGTGCTTGCGGGCCTGGGCTCGGCGTTCTTCGTGTTCGCCCGGCGTCCGGCGCGGCCGCGGCGAGCCACGGCAGCGTAGCCGCCCGGCGCGCTGCGCGGCCCGGCCGATCGCTGCGTCAGTAGCGCCCGGGCTGCGCGAGCG
Source organism: Burkholderiales bacterium (assembly GCA_049651845.1). Taxonomy (GTDB): domain Bacteria; phylum Pseudomonadota; class Gammaproteobacteria; order Burkholderiales; family SG8-39; genus RBG-16-66-20. The sequence continues at coordinate 1,838 of JBASCW010000011.1, forward strand.
CGATCGGCTCGATGCGCCCCCGGATCACCTTCACGCGGTCGCCGCGCTTCCATTGCGGCTCGCTGGTGTCGCGCACCACGCGCACCGAGCCGTCGTCGTGCAGCACCGCGGTCTCGTAGACGCGGCCGCGCGCGGGCGCGCCCTTGAGGCCGCCCAGCTGCGCGAGCAGCACCACGATGCCCTCGTTCTGCTCGCCGTTCGGCTGGAAGCTCGCGCGCTCGAACTCGGCGATGCCTTCGACGACGCCGCAGATCCTGCAGGTGGACGCATCGGATGACTTGCCGGTGGCCGCGGGCGCGGGCGGGCCGAGCACCACCAGCGCGAACCAGGCGATGACCATCGAGAAGCCGGCACTATTGCTCGGATTTTTGTCGTGGCAACCCGACGCCGCGCCGCGCTCAGCCGGCCTCGCGACGCAGCATCGTCGTCTCGAGCTCCTCGACTTCGTCGAGCACGCGCTGCGCGTGGCGATACAGCAGATCGCCGCGCGGCGTCGGCGCGATCGCGCGGTGGCGCCGCTCGAACAGCGGCGCATCGAGCAGGCGCTCGAGCCGCAGCACGCGCATCGACACGTTCGATTGCGCGACCTTCAACCGCGCGGCCGCGCGGCCGAAGCCGCCGGTCTCATACACCGCGACGAAGTAGCGCAGATCCCTGAGATCGAGCATGGCCTCCCCTGGGCCGACGCTGGCATTCTAGCGGTCGGACATCGGGTGGCTACGACTCGGACAAGGCGATAAATCTCGTTTTGAGATGGGACGCGCGGCGCTGGATGAATCGGCAACGGTTTCATCCACATACGCCGCGAACTGCCGATATCTAGCGTCTGCGTTCGTACGGCCCGCGGAAGTAGTGGCCCGTGTGCGCCTGCAGTTACGGCTGCACCACTTCCACGGCGCGCGGCGGCATGGTCAGCGCGCCGACATGTCGGGGCTTGCCGACACGCCGTGAGAAGCGACTGTCGCCGATTCGAAGAAAGTTTCCGCCGGCATCCGCCGGCACAGCGAGCGCGGGTGAACACTATGCGCATTGCATTCTGGAGGCATGCGCATGCACACCGTCTTCCTCATGATCGCCGTCGCCACCGTCCTGCTGCTGGCCGGCGCCCTCGTGGTGGTCTTCCTCGCCAGCGGCACGAAGTCGCAGCAGCAGCGCATGGAAGAGCACCAGGCGCGCCATATCGCGCGCCAGCCCTGGGACGCGCAGAGCGCCGACGGCCGCGGCAACCGCTAGCGCGGCCGCGCGTCAGCCGGCCGACACGCTGATGCGCCGCGGTCTGGCGTGGTCGGCCTTCTGGATGTGCAGCTTGAGCACGCCCTGTTTCATCTCGGCCTGCAGCCGCTCGGTATCGAGCTCCTTGGAGAGCGTGAACACGCGGCGGTAGCGCGGGACGCTCACTTCGGCGTGCGTGGCCTCCATGCCCTCGGGCACGCGCATGTCCATCTGGCCCTCGATGACCAGCGTATCGCCGTCCACCTCGAGGCTGAGCTTGTCGCGCGGCACGCCCGGCAGGTCGGCGTACAGGGTGATGCCGGTCGCGTCTTCGATCACGTCCACCGGCGGCAGCAGCGTGGCGAGCTCCGCGGCCTGCTGCTCGCGGGCGACGGCGGTGTTGTCGTCCATGGCGGTGTCCCCTTTCAGTTGATGTCGATGCGGCGCGGCTGCGCCTGCTCGCTGCGCCGGATGCTCACGTGCAACACGCCGTCGCGGTAGCTCGCGTTCACGGCGTTCGTATCCAGGTCGTCCGACAGCGTGACCACGCGGTGGAAGCGCCCGGCGAAGCGCTCGTTGATGTGCACGCTCGCCTTGGCGTCCCAGGTTGGCGCGCCGTTCTTGCGCTCGCCGGAGATGCTGAGCACGCCGCGCTCGAGCGTCACCTCGATCGTCGCCGGGTCCAGCCCCGGCGCGAAGGCATAGATCTCGGCCGAGCCGGCGGTGGTGCCGATGTTGAGCGCGGGAAAACCGCCGCGCGAGAAGCCGCGGATGCTGGGCGAGAACTCGAACACCTGCTGCATCTGGCGCTGCAGGCGGTCCAGCTCCCCGAACAGGTCGCGGGGAAAGAGCGAGTAGTCCATCTGCATTCCTCCACTGGGGGTTGATCTGACCCGGAATTACTGAGAATTACCTAACCGTGTGACACTAGATCAGCTCAGCCTGGGTCCAGCAAGCGGCGATGATCGCGGAGCGCCGTTGTGCGGATTTGAGCCGGCCGCGCGCGGTGTGTTTCAGCTCGGCC
>JBASCW010000012.1:0-10655 GCA_049651845.1 Burkholderiales bacterium
CAGCAGCAGCGCGCAGGCGGCGAGCGCGAGGTAGGCGCCGCGCCAGCCGAATGCGTCGATCCACCAGGCGGCGAGCGGCGGCGCGAGCAGGTTGCCCGCGCCGATCCCCGACACGGCGACACCCGAAGCGAGCACGCGGTGCCGGTCGAACCAGGGCTGCACCGCCGCGACCGAGGGAACGTAGGTGAGGCCGATGCCGACGCCGAGGCCGATCGAGTAGGTCGCGTAGAGCACCTCGATCGAGCGCGCGCAGCTCGCCGCCGCGAGTCCGGCCGCGAGGCAGCCCACGCCCGCGAGCGCGACGATGCGCGTGCCGTAGCGGTCGGCGAGCATGCCGCCGGGCGCGCCGAGCAGGAAGTACAGGAACGCGCACAGCGAGAACACCAGCGACACGTGCGCGCGCGAGGCGCCGAACTCGGACTCGAAGGCGCGGAAGAACGCGGCGAAGGAATAGGCCGCGCCGAAGCCCACGAACATCAGGGTGAAGGCGCACAGCACCACCACCCAGCCGTAGGCGGCGCGGCTCAACTCAGCGCTTCTTCCTCTTCGGCGCCGCGGGCGCGGCTTTCGCAGGCACCGGCTTCTCGGCCACCGCGGCGATCACCTCGACTTCCAGCAGCAGGTCGTCGTGCACCAGGCGCTCGACGCCGATCAGCGTGCTCGCCGGCAGGTGCCTGGGATCCAGGTAGCGCGAGCGCACCTCGCGGTACAGGTTCACCGCGTCGTCGTTCATGTTCACCATGTAGCCGTTCAGCTTGACCACGTCGCTCCAGCGCGCGCCCGCCGCCTTGAGGTTGTGCGAGAGCGACCTGAACACCTGCTCGGCCTGCGCGCGCATGTCGTCCTTGCCGATCACGAAGCCGTCGCGGTCATAGCTCACCTGACCCGACACATAGACCATGCGCGCCGGCCCCGAAACCGCGACCGTATGCGTGAAGAACGGCGAGTGAAAAATTTCCTTCGGATTCAGGTATTGCTTGCGCATGCGGTCCTCCAGCCTAGGTGAGCGCGCCGCGTGCGGTGATCGGCCACAGCGCTTCCACGACGCCCCCTCGGACGCAAACATACCAGTCGTACAGGTTCACCGTGGGGTCGCAATGCCCCGGCACCAGCAGCAATTTATCGCCCAGTCCCGGCGCCGGCGCACCGGGCGCGATCTCGACCCAGCCATGCTCGTCGGAGGCGTGCGTATAGCTGAGGCCCGGCCGCTCCCACACTGCGGGCATGCCCGAATCGACGCTGGATGCCTTGAGCCCCGCGTCCACGATCGCCAGCGCCGGTCCCGGCCGGCTCATCACGCCGGCAAGCACGAACAGCGAGTGCTCGAAGCGCGGCATCGGCGGCGCCCACTCGTTGCGCGCGTAGTCCCAGTCCATGAACACGTAGGAGCCGGGCTGGATCTCGTCCCAGGCGCCCTGCTCGACCTCGAACATGAAGGTGCCGCTGCCCGCGCCGGTGACGATCGGGCAGTCGATGCCGGTGCCCTTGAGCAGCGCCTTGGTGTTCTTCACGAGCAATGCCGAGTTCTGGATGACCGCGCGGCGCTCCTGAGCCGCGCGGATGTGCTGCGCGCGGCCGTGGTAGGCGTGCAGGCCGGCGAAGCGCAGGCCGGGCGAGGCGACGATCGCGCGCGCGAGCTCGAGCGCGGGCGCACCGGGCGCGATGCCGCAGCGGCGCATGCCGACCTCGAGCTCGATGTAGGTGTCGATCGTGACCGCGGCGCGCCGCGCCGCGGCCTGCAGCTCGCGCAGCGCGTCGGCGTCGTCCACGCACACTCCGATGCGCGCGCCGACGATCTCGTTGGACACCAGCACGTCGGCGATGCCGCCCTCGACCATGGCCTCGGCTTCCGACACCTTCTGGCAGCACACGCCGACCGCGCCCGCGGCGACCTGGCGGCGCGCGATCTCGGGGCATTTGTGGGTCTTCGCGTGCGCGCGCACGCGCACGCGCCCGCGCACGGCCTGCGCGAGCCGCTTGAGATTGGTCTCGAAGGCGTCCAGATCCAGGATCAGCGCCGGCGTGTCGACCTCCTCCAGGCGCATGCCGATTTCGGCCGGTGCTTTCATTTATTTGGTTTTCTAGAAATGAAGAGCAAGAACGTCAATCCAAGAATGATGATCACGATCAGCGGCGCGGCTGCGTAGTTGACCTTTTCCCAGCCGGCGTTGGTGACGATCATGCCCGAAGACAGCGACGACAGCGTCATCATCGCGAAGATCGCGAACTCGTTGGCGCCCTGCGCCCGCGCGCGCTCCTCGGGCCGGTAGGTCTCGGTGAGCAGCGTGGTGCCGCCGATGTAGAGGAAGTTCCAGCCCACGCCGAGCAGCACCAGCGACCACCAGAAATGGCTAACTTCCACGCCCGAGAGCGCCATGGCGATGGCGGCGACGTTGAGCAGCGCGCCGGCGAACATCACCGCCACCGTGCCGAAGCGCCGGATCAGGCCGCCGGTCACGAAGGACGGCGCGAACATCGCCACCACGTGCGAGGAAATCACGAACGCGGCGTCGCCGTACGGATGCCCGCAGACGCGCATCGCGAGCGGCGTCGAGGTCATGAGAAAATTCATCACGCCGTAGCCGAGCGACCCCGACAGCACCGCGACGATGTACTTCGGCTGGCGCGCGATCTGGGCGAGCGGCCGCCCGGTTGCGGCCTGCTCCTGCGCGCTCAGGTTCGGCACGCGGACGCGCGCGAGCAGCGCCATCGTCACCAGCACGAACGCGATGAGCGCGAGGTAGGCGCCCGTGAAGCGCGGCCCGACGAGGTCGACCGTGAGCCGGCTCGCGCTCGGGCCGAGGATGCCGCCCACCAGGCCGCCCGCGAGCACCAGCGACACCGCGGTGGCGCGGGATTCGGGCGGCGCCACCTCGGCGGCGACGAAGCGGTAGTACTGGCCGAAAGCGTTGTAGAAGCCGTAGACCAGCGCGCCCGCGCACAGCAGCGCGAAGCTCGACTGCCAGACGGCGGCCGCGCACAGCAGCGCGCCGGCGATGCCGATCGCCGCGCCGCGGATCAGGCCGGCCTGGCGCCCCACCCGCTTCATGTACTGCGAGGCGGGCATGGTGGCGATCGCGCCGCCCACCACCCAGCAGGTCACCGGCAGCGTGGCGAGCGTCGCCGTGGGCGCGAGTGCGAGGCCGGCCAGGCCGTTGACCGCGATCAGCGTCGAGTTGTTGGCCATCAGCATCGCCTGGCAGGCGGAGAGCAGGCCGATGCTGCGGCGGGTATTGCCAGCGCTACTGTGCATCTATACAGTACCGGAAAGGGAGAGCAATTCTAGAACGAATGACCAAGCTTCGCGGCGCACTTTCGCAGATTCAGGGACGCTTCGAGAAAGAGGCCCGCTCGACGTACGACGACGGCTGGAGGCCGTCGGGCGATGATGGCTGGGCCGCTGAAGAACAGATCAATGAAACTTTCAAGACAACAGTAACCGAAGAGCGGGCGCGTTCCATCATCGCGCGCAACGACTCGCCCGACATCCCCTTCGAACAATCGATCAACGCTTACCGCGGCTGCGAGCACGGCTGCGTCTACTGCTACGCGCGGCCGAGCCACGCCTACCTGGAACTCTCGCCGGGCCTCGACTTCGAGACCCGCCTCTTCGCCAAGACCAATGCGGTGGATCTCCTCAGGCAGGAGCTGGCGAAAAAGGGCTACCGCGTGAGCCCGATCGCCTTCGGCACCAACACCGACTGCTACCAGCCGGTCGAGCGCCGCTACGGCATCATGCGCGGCCTGCTCAGAGTGCTCGCGGACTGCGACCACCCGCTCACCATCGTCACCAAGTCGGCGCTCATCGAGCGCGACATCGACCTGCTCGCGCCGATGGCGAAGAAGAACCTCGTCAAGGCCTTCGTCTCGGTCACGACGCTGGACCACCGGCTCGCGCGCACGCTCGAGCCGCGCGCGGCGAGCCCGGGCCGTAGGGTGGACGCGATCCGTGCGCTCGCCGGGGCCGGCATCCCCGTCGGCGTGATGGTCGCGCCGCTGATCCCGGCGCTCACCGACAAGACGCTCGAAGCGGTGCTCGAAGCTGGCGCCCAAGCGGGCGCCACGATGGCCGGCTGGATCCTGCTGCGCCTGCCGAACGAAGTGCGGCCGCTGTTCAAGGAATGGCTCGCGGCGCACCAGCCGCAGCGCGCCGACCACGTGATGAGCATCGTCCGGCAGACGCGCGGCGGGCGCGAGAACGACCCGAACTTCGGCTCGCGCATGACCGGCAGCGGCAACTTCGTGGAGCTGATCCGCCAGCGCTTCGAGGTCGCCTGCCGGCGCTTGGGCCTCAACCGCGAGGACAGCCACATGGCTTCGCGCGGCGGTCTCGATTGCACGCGCTTCCGCCCGCCCGCGCCTGCGGAGGCGAGCGGCCAGATGGGCCTGTTCTGAAGCGCAAGCTCTGCGTCGCGGCCGGCTGGGCGCTCGTCGCGGCGATCGTCTGGCTCTCGCTCACCCCCGCGCCGCCGCGCATCGATATCGAGCAAGGCGACAAGCTGGGTCACTTCCTCGGCTACGGCTCGCTCATGCTCTGGTTCTGCCTGCTCTATCCGCGCCGCGCTGCGCGCATCGCTCATGCGCTCGCCTGGACCGGCATGGGCGTCGGCCTGGAGTTCATCCAGGGCCAGCTCGGCTACCGCACCTACGAACCTTTCGACATGGTCGCCAACGCGCTCGGCGTGCTGATCGGCTGGGCGCTCGCGTTCGCCATTCCAGCGGAGTTGGCGCAGAAACTGCGCTAGGCTCGGCGCGTGTCGGTCCAACGCAGCCCGCTCCTCACCGCGCCGATCGTGCCCACGCTCGCGCGGCTCGCGGCGCCGGGCGTCGTGCTCGCCCTGTTCCAGACCTCGGTCTCGGTCGCCGACACCTACTACATCGGCCAGCTCGGCACCGAGTCGCTCGCGGGCCTCGCGCTGGTGTTCCCGATGGTAATGCTGCTGCAGATGACCTCGGCCGGCGCCATGGGCGGCGGCGTGTCGTCGGCGGTGGCGCGCGCGCTCGGCGCGGGCAACCGCGACGCGGCGCGCAATCTCGTCGTGCACGGCCTGGTGATCGGCGTCTGCGGCGGCCTGGTGTTCACGCTGCTGCTGCAGCTGTTCGGGCGCGGGCTCTACCGGCTGCTCGGCGGCCAGGGCGCGCCGCTCGAGCAGGCGCTCGAGTACTCCACGGTCCTGTTCGGCGGCGCAGTGCTGGTGTGGCTCGCCAATACGCTGGCGAGCGTGCTGCGCGGCAGCGGCAATACGCTCGCTCCCGCGCTCGCCTTCGTCGGCACGGCGCTGGTGCAAATTCCGCTCTCGGGCGCGCTCACGCTCGGCTGGGGGCCGTTCCCGCGCTGGGGCATCGCCGGCGCGGCGGTCGCGTACGTCATCGCGTTCGGCCTAGCGAGCCTCGCCATGGCGATCGGCGTCTGGCGCAGCCCGCTGCGGCCCGAGCGCGCGCACTGGCGGCTCGAGGGCCGGCTGTTCCGCGAGATCCTGCGCGTCGGCGCGCTCTCTTCGGTCTCGGCCCTGCAGACGGTGCTCACCGCGGTGATCCTCACCGGTTTCGTCGCGCGCTTCGGCACCGCCGCGCTCGCCGGCTACGGCGTCGGCGTGCGCCTGGAGCTGCTGCAGGTGCCGATCGTGTTCGCGATCGCGCAGGCGCTGGTGGTGATGGTGGGCACCAACATCGGCGCCGGCCAGGGCGAGCGCGCCAAGCGCATCGCCTGGACGGGCACCGCGGCCTCCGCGCTGATATGCCTGGTGATCGGCGGCAGCGTGGCGATCTACCCGCCGCTGTGGATCCACATCTTCAGCGACGACGCCGAGGTGATCGCGATCGGCAGCACCTACATGCGCATCGTCGCGCCGTTCTATCCGCTGTTCGGCGCCGGCCTGGCGCTGTATTTCGCCTCGCAAGGCGCCGGGCAGATGCTGTGGCCCGTGCTCGCCAACACGACGCGGCTGGTGCTGGTGGCCACCGGCGGCGCCCTGGTGATGCAGTTCGAGGGGCCGCTCTGGGCGCTGTTCGCGGTCATCGCGCTGGGCCTGTCGGTGATCGGCGGCCTGACCGGCCTGGTGGTGGCCAAGGCGCGCTGGACGCGCGACTGACGCTCAACCCAGGAAGCCGATCAGCGCGTCGAGCGTGGCGTCCGGCGCCTCGGCCATGAGCGAGTGCCCGGAAGGCCCGATCGTGACGGTTTTCGAATCCGCGATGGCGGCGGCGAGCGCCTGCGCGGCGCGCGGCGGCGTCATGACGTCGCGCGCGCCGACGACGAACAGCGCCGGACACTTCACTTTCGCCGCCGCCGCCATGCCGTCGGCGTAGGCGTTGCAGGCGACAAGGTCGGCATGCAGTACGCCGGGGCCGAGGCGCGCCAGGCGCGCGAGCGTATCGCCGTACATCCACATGCCGGGGCTCGGGTTGCCCGCGAGCGGCACCTGCGCGGCGTGCCCCCAGATGGTCTCCATGTCGTAGGCCGCCTGGTCGTTGCGCTTCGCGGCGTCGAGAAAGGCATCGGACACCTTCATCGGGTAGGCCACGCCGATCAGGGCGATCTTCTGCGCGGCCTGCGGATAGCGCGCGGCGAATTCGAGCACGGCGAGAGAGCCCATGGAGTGGCCGACGAGCGCGGCGGATTGGATCTTCCTTTCATCCAGAACCTTCTTTACCCAGTCGGCCATCTCGCCAATGCCAGTCAGCGCCGGGCCTTCGGAGCGGCCGTGCGCGGGCAGGTCGACGGCAAGCACGTTGAAGCCGTGGTAGCCGAAGTAGCGGCTCTGCAGGCCCCACCAGGAATGGTCGAGGCCTGCGCCGTGCACGAAGACGATGCTGCGCTTCGCCGGATCGAGCTCGTGCGCCGCCGTGTAGGCGAACGCCTTCCGGCCCTGCAGCGCCAGCTCCATCAGGCCTTCGCCGCCGTGCGCAGGGCCTGCGCGAGATCGGCGATCAGGTCGTCCGCGTCCTCCAGGCCGATCGACAGCCGCACCGTGCCCGGGCCGATGCCGGCTTTCTTGAGATCCTCGTCCGACATGCGGTAATGGGTGGTGGTGGCCGGGTGGATCACCAGCGACTTCGCGTCGCCCACGTTGGCCAGGTGCGAGAACACGCGCAGCGACTCGATGAACTTGCGCCCTGCCTCGCGCCCGCCCTTGAGGTCGAACGAGAACACGGCACCGCAGCCCTTCGGCAGCAGGCGTTTGGCGAGCGCATGGTCGGGGTGATCGGGGTTTTCCGGGTAAAGGACCTTTTCAACCAGAGAACTCGAAGAAAGAAAGGTCACCACTTTGCGCGTGCTCTCCACATGGCGCGGCATGCGCAGGTGCAGCGTCTCGATGCCCTGCAGGATCTGGAACGCCGTCATCGGCGCCATGCAGGCGCCGAAGTCCCGCAATCCCTCTCTGCGCGCGCGCAAGAGGAACGCGCGCGTCCCCGATTCCTCCTCGAAATCCATGTTGTGGAAGCCCGCGTAAGGCGCCGTGAGCTGCGGGAATTTGCCGCTCCTCTCCCAGTCGAAGCGGCCCGAGTCCACGAGCACGCCGCCGATGGCGATGCCGTGGCCGCCGAGGAACTTGGTCGCCGAGTGGTACAGCAGGTCGGCGCCGAGCTCGAACGGCTTCATGAGCCAGGGCGTGGTGAAGGTCGCGTCGACGAGCAGCGGCAGGCCTGCTTGGTGCGCGATTTTCGACACCGCCGGGATGTCCAGCACGTCGAGGCCCGGGTTGCCGAGCGTCTCGCCGAAAAGCAGGCGCGTGTTCGGTCGGATTGCCTCGAGAAAATTCTTCGGCTCACGAGGCGAAACAAAGGTCGTCTCGATGCCGAACCGTTTCAGCGTATAGCCGAGCAGGTTGTGCGAGCCGCCGTAGAGCGCGCCCGATGCGACGATGTGGCTGCCCGCGTCCATGAGCGTCGCGACCGCGAGGTGCAGCGCCGCCTGGCCGCTCGCCGTGGCGATGGCGCCGACACCGCCCTCGAGCGCCGCCATGCGCTCCTCCAGCACCGCGACCGTGGGATTGGAGATGCGCGAATAGACGTGCCCGGCGCGCTCCATGTTGAACAGCGAGGCGGCGTGCGCCGCATCGCGGAACACGTAAGACGTGGTCTGGTAGATCGGCACCGCGCGCGCGCCAGTGGCAGGATCCGGCGATTGCCCGGCGTGCAGCGCGAGCGTGTCGAACCCGGGATATTTCGGGCCGGCCACGACTGCGACTCAGTGCAGGTGCTTGCGCGACGGCCGGGTGGCGGTCTCGAACGCGCGCTCGGGCTTCTGCGCCTCGCTCGCGCGCGACTTCCATTCCTGCTCGAACAGCCGGTCCAGCAGCGCGGTCACTTCGGCGATCTGCTCCTTGCCGAACTGGCGCGCAAGCAGTGCCGTGACGTCCTCGACCATGCAGCGGCGCTGCGCCTCGTGAATCGCGTGCGCGGTCGGGCCGACGAACAGCAGCCGCGACTCCTGCTCGCCGTTGTCCAGGTACATCGTGAGCTCGACTTCGACCGCCTCGTAGCACAGCGGCCCCAGGTTATCGAGCGCCGACTCCAGTGCCGGGTGGAAACTGCGGCCGATTTCGCCGGTCCAGCACATCAGGAACATGAGTTCCTTGTCGTCGTAGCGCAGGCCGGGCTCCTCGGGCTCGAGGCTCTTCACATCGGCGAGCCCGTCCGCATCCAGGTAGTCCAGCAGCGGCGCGATCGCCTGCTCGATCTGCTTTTTCGACACGCCTTCGAGCATCGGGATGTCGGCGTGCAGGTGCACTTCCATGCGCATGGCGGCTTGTCCCGGGGAGTTGGACGTGCATTTTATCACGCAGCCGCGCATCAGAACCGACTGCCGGTGCGCGTCAACTGACCTACGGCAAGCTGCGTTGTTGCGATGGGGGAGAGAATGGCTTTGTGACTTGCGCTGCCCACGGAGGTGGCCATGAACGTGATGTACAACAGTGAGAACTACTACGTGGTCGAATTCCCCGGCCGCCATGGGATCGAACTGGTGGACAAGACCACGGGCCGCGCCGGGTTTCTCGAGGGCGAAGTGGAAGTGAAGTTCCGCGCCTCGATGGCGGACCTGGCAGCCGGCGAGCCAACCGAGGAGTCGGTGGACGAGTTCCTCGGCCACTACGACGCGCTGCTGATCAACTCGGTCGCCCTGCACTAGAAGCCCTTCCTCCGCTAGCATCGGGCCGATGGTCAGGCCCGACTATTCCGGCAACGGATTCGTCAACCTCGTCGCGTCGCTGGTGGAGGCCCGCGGCGGCGCGCCGCGCCACGCGCCGCTCGCCTGCCTGCCGCCGGCGCAGCTGCGCGCCGCGACCAACGTCGTGTTCCTGATCGCGGACGGCCTGGGCGACAACTACCTACGCGCCAACGGCGCCGGTGGCACGCTCGCCCGGCACCGGCGCGGCGCGATCAGCGCGGTGTTCCCGTCCACCACCGCGAGCGCGATCACGACCTCGTTCACCGGCGCGACGCCGCTGGAGCACGGCCTCACCGGCTGGTTCACCTACTTTCCAGAGGCCGCCTGCGTAGGCGCGCCGCTGCCGTTCCTGCGCCGCGGCGAGAAGGCCTCGCTAGGCGTCGCGCCGGAGCGCATCTTCGCCGAGCCGCCGCTGTTCGATGCGCTCGCGGCGCGCGCGATCGTCGTCTCCTGGCGCACCATCATCGACTCGACCTACAACGCCTTCCATTGCGGCCGCGCCGAGCGCCTCGCCTACGACGATCTCGAGGGCTTTGTCGCGCAAACCGTCGCCGCGGTGAAGTCCGGCCTCGAACGCAAGCTCGTCTACGCCTACTGGCCGGAGTTCGACGCGCTTGCGCACCGCTACGGCGTCGCGAGCGCCGAGGTGCGCGCGCATTTCGAAGCGCTCGATGCCGCCGTCGGCGAGCTGCTCGCGCGCCTCGCCGGCACCGACACGCTTCTGCTGCTGACGGCCGACCACGGATTCATCGACTGCCCGCCGGAGCAATCGCTCGAACTCCCGCCGCAACTGTCTTCCCTGCTGCGGTTTCCGCTCTGCGGTGAGCGTCGAGTCGCGTTCTGTCACGTTCATGATCAAGAGGCCTTTTCCCATGAGGCGAAAAAACACTTTGGCAACCGCGCGGACATCCGCCCCAGCCAGGAATTGCAGGACGAAGGCTGGTTCGGGCCAGGGCGTGCGCACGCGCGTTTCGCGCAGCGAATCGGCGACGTGGCGATCATCATGCGCGGCCGCGGCACGGTAAAAGACTGGGTGCCCGGCGAATCCCGGCACCTGCACATCGGCAATCACGGCGGCACGAGCGAGGACGAAATGCACATTCCCCTGGTGGTGGCGGCAGCATGAAGACCAAGGCCAACGGCATCGACATCTACTACGAGATCCACGGCAAGGAAGGCGCGCCCTGGCTGGTGCTCAGCCACTCGCTCGCCTGCAGCGTGCGCATGTGGGACCCGCAGATCGCGGCGCTCAAGGGCGAGTACCGGATCCTCGCTTACGACGCGCGCGGCCACGGCGGCACCGAGGCGACCAAAGGCGCCTACACGCTGGAACTTCTTGCAGATGACTTATTTTTTCTACTATTGAGAATTACGTAACCTCATGACAACCGAATCCAACTTCATGCGTTATTCCGATGTCGGCATAACATCGGGGTTTGGACATGAAGACCAACAACAAAGTGGAGGCCGCGGTGAAGCGCCG
>JBASCW010000013.1:0-38687 GCA_049651845.1 Burkholderiales bacterium
ACGCGCTCATAGGGCTCCCGTTAGAACGTTGCGGCTGCGCGCCGCGGCACCGAACCTCGGTGGGCGAAGAAGCGCTCGGCCTCGAACGCCTCGCCGCGCTTGAGCATGAAGAACACGGCCCGGCCGATCCGGAAGTCGAGGAGGCTTGGCGGCTCGAGATCGAGCGCCGGGTTGGCCAAATCGACCGCGGCGAGGTACAACTCGTCGACGGCGACGAGGTGTTCGCCCGGCTGCGCCGCCGGCTGGCGTGATTCCCTACAGGCTTCACCCTGACGCGGAAGCGGAACTCGAGGATGCTGCGCTCTTCTACGAATCCCGGATGAGCGGTCTGGGCAAGTCGTTTGCAGCGGAGGTCGAGCGAACGATTTCTCTCGTCAGGCAATTCCCGGATGCAGGGGTCACCGACGGGCTCCGGGCAGCGTCGAGTTCTCGTCGCGCGATTCCCGTATTCGATAGTTTATCGGCAGGGGCCTGACTTCATTGCCATCATTGCGGTTGCCCATCAAAGGAGGCGTCCCGGCTACTGGCGGCAGCGTGCTTAGCGCGCTTTGGGCTCTTGCGCGCGAAGCTGGGGTGGGCCCGTCGGCCAATTGCTGGGACTCGCCGGGCTCAACCGGCGAGTTTCCGCCAAAGGCTGCCGCCCTTGTCCTTGGCCGCCTGATCGATGCTGTCGAGGAGCTTCTCGTGCGCCGCGGCCTCTTCGGCGCTCGCGCGCAGCACCTTCAGCTTGCTCGCGTCCACGCGTGCGGCCGCGACCGCGGCCACGCCAGGCGCCTCGAGCTCCATCACCAGGCTCTCCTGGCCGCGCGTGAGCGCGAGGTAGACCTCGGCGAGCAGGCGTGCATCCAGCAGCGCGCCGTGCAGCGTGCGGTGCGCGTTGCTCACGCCGTAGCGCTCGCAGAGCGCGTCCAGAGAGTTCTTCCTGCCGGGATGCAGCTCGCGCGCGATCGCCAGCGTGTCGACGATGCCGGCGGCGTGATCAGACAGCTTCTTCATGCCCGCCAGTGCGAGCTCCTGGTCGAGGAACTCGACGTCGAACGCGGCGTTGTGGATGATCAGCTCGGCGCCGCCCACGTAGTCCAAGAACTCGCGCGCGATGTCGGCGAACTTCGGCTTGTCGGCGAGGAACTCGGCCGTGAGGCCGTGCACCTTGGCGGCGCCCTCCTCGATGTCGCGCTGCGGGTTGATGTAGCGGTGGAACTGGCGCTCGGTGACGCTGCGGCTGAGCAGCTCGATGCAGCCGATCTCGATCACGCGGTCGCCGAGCTTGGCGTTCAGGCCGGTGGTCTCGGTGTCGAGCACGATCTGCCTAGCCGCCAACGTCGATCCCCTTGTTCGCCAGCGCGTCGGCGCGCTCGTTCTCGGGATGGCCCGCGTGGCCCCTGACCCAGTTCCACTCCACGCTGTGCCGGCGCGCCGCTTCGTCGAGCGCCTTCCAGAGGTCCTCGTTCTTGACCGGCTTCTTGTCCGCGGTGCGCCAGCCACGCTGCTTCCAGGCGTGGATCCACTGCGAGATGCCCTTTTGCACGTATTGAGAGTCGGTGTAGACGCGCACCTGCGACGGCCCTTTGAGCGCGCGCAGCCCCTCGATCACCGCGGTGAGCTCCATGCGGTTGTTGGTGGTCTGCGCCTCGCCGCCGTGCAGCTCGCGCTCGCGGCCGCCTGAGCGCAGCAGCACGCCCCAGCCGCCCGGACCGGGGTTGCCCCGGCAGGCGCCGTCGGCGTAGATCTCCACCACCCTCTCAGCCATCGCTGCTGCGGTGCGCGCCGTCGTGCGTGCTGCGCGTGGGGTGGCCATTGCGTTGGGGAACGACCGCGACCGCGCGCCGCCGCGCGCGCTCCTTGCGCCAGGCCGGCGTGATCAGGCGCATGCCGTGCACGCGCTTGATCGCGCGCACCACGTACACCCCGCCCATGATCGGCCACCAGCGCGCGCCCGCCTTCTCCATGAAGGCGAAGCGCTGCATCCAGCGCGGGCTCTCCAGGGGCGGCGCATAGCAGCCGAAGCGCCCGCCGTTCAGCTCGAAGCCGAGCAGGTGCAGCCAGTCCTTCAGGCGCAGCAGGCCGATGAAGCGTTCGTCCCAGGGCGCGCCCGCGCCGCGGCGCGCGAACAGTTGCCGCAGGCGCCAGAACGACAGCGGGTTGAAGCCCGAGATGACCAGCTGTCCCTCGGGCATCAGCACGCGCTCGGCCTCGCGCAGCACCAGATGCGGGTCGGCGGTCGATTCGAGCGCGTGCGGCAATGCCACCAGGTCCACGCTCTGGCTGGCAAGCGGCAGCTGCATGGGGTCCGCGGCGAGCGTGGCGCCCTGCTCCAGCGCCAGCGTGAAGCGGAACGCGATGCGGTTGGCGCGCAGGAAGTCGATCTGGTGCAGGCCCATCTGCACCGCGCGGTAGCCGAACACGTCCTCGGTGGCGAGGTCGAACTGCGTGCGCTCCCAGTCGAGCACGTGGCGCCCCTGCGGCGTGGCGAACCAATCGGCGAGCCCTGGGCGCGCGCCGGTATACTGCTGCGCGCCGTTCTGCATGAAGGATTGCCGGTCCATGATCGAGATCGTTCCGCTACCCGCGTTCAAGGACAACTACATCTGGACCCTGCGCCAGGATCGCCAGGCCGCGGTCGTCGATCCGGGCGAGGCGCGCCCGGTGACGGAGTACCTCGCGCGCGAGGGCCTCGAGCTCGCGGCGATCCTCGCCACGCATCACCATCCCGACCACGTCGGCGGCATCGCCGAGCTCGTCGCCGCGAGGAAGGTCCCGGTGTTCGGCCCGAAAGGAGAGCCGATCCCGGCGCTCACGCATCCGGTGGGCCAGGACGACCGCGTCGAGATTCCCGGGATCGGCGCGCGGTTTTCGGTGCTGGAGATTCCAGGCCATACGCGCGCACATGTCGCCTATTATGGCTTAGCTTCGCTGTTCTGCGGCGACACGCTGTTCGCCTGCGGCTGCGGCCGCGTGTTCGAGGGCACGCCCGCGCAGATGCTCGCCTCGCTGCAGAAGCTCGCGGCGCTGCCGGACGACACCCGGGTCTATTGCGGGCATGAATACACGCTCGCCAACATCCGCTTCGCGCGCGCCGTCGATCCGCAGAACCCGGCGCTCATCGAGCGCGAGGCGCGCGCGCAGGCGCTGCGCGACGCGGGCCGCCCGACCCTGCCCTCGACGCTGGGCGAGGAACGCGCAACCAATCCGTTCCTGCGCTGCGCCGAGCCGGCCGTGATCGAGTCCGCCAACAAGTACCTCGGCAGGCGCATCGGCGACCCGGTCAGCGTGTTCGCCGCCATCAGGGAATGGAAAAATCGGGTCTAATGCCGTCTGTGCAACGGACGGTCCTCCGAATCCTGATCGGCGCAACGGCGACGCTGCTTGCGGCCTGCGCTTCGCAACCCGCGCCCGAGGGCATGGACGGCGCCACTGCCACCGTGCCTACGCAAGCGCGAAGCCGGAGCAGCGGGCCGGTGCTCGACAGCCGCGGCTACCCGGTCGAAGCGCCCCGCTCCCGGACGCCAGCGGGCCCGCCGCTCGACGCCACGCGCCTGCCGCCGTTCGACGGCGCGCGCGAGGAACTCGCCGCGGCGCCGGCGCTGCCGCGCGTCGACCGCACCGTCCGCCAGGACGACGTCTGGCAGCGCATCCGGGCCGGCTTCTCGATGCCCGACCTGGCGGGGCCGCTGGTCGCCGAGAAGACCGCCTGGTACGTGGCGCGGCCCGATTACCTGAAGCGCGTCTTCGAGCGCAGCCGGCGCTACCTCTACCACATCGTAGACGAGATCGAGAAGCGCGGCCTGCCCACCGAGCTCGCGCTCTTGCCGATGGTCGAGAGCTCGTTCAACCCGATGGCCTACTCGCGCGCGCACGCATCGGGCCTCTGGCAGTTCATCCCCGGCACCGGCAAGCGCTACGAGCTGGCGCAGAACTGGTGGTACGACGGACGGCGCGACATCGTCGCCTCCACCTCGGCGGCGCTCGACTACCTGAAGGACGTCTACGACATGCACGGCGACTGGCACCTCGCGCTCGCCTCCTACAACTGGGGCGAGAACGCCGTGGCGCGCGCGCTGGAGAAGAACCGCCGTGAGGGCAAGCCGCTCGACTACGAGGGCATCAACATGCCCGCGGAGACGCGGCACTACGTGCCCAAGCTGCAGGCGCTGAAGAACATCGTCGCCGATCCCGCGCTGTTCGGCATCGACCTCGACCCGATCCCGAACCAGCCCTACTTCGCGAGCGTCGAGAAGACGCGCGACATCGACGTGCGCCTCGCCGCCAAGCTCGCCGAAATGCCGGTCGAGGAGTTCATCGCGCTCAACCCGGGCTTCAGCCGCCCCGTGATCCGCGCCGACGTGTCGCCGCGCATCGTGCTGCCCGCCGACCGGGTGGACGTGTTCCACGAGAACCTCACCAAGTACGACGACAAGTCGCTCGTGTCCTGGCAGACCTACCAGCCCAGGCGCGGCGACACGCTGGAAGGGATCGCCAAGAAGCACGGTGTCACCCTCGCCCAGCTCAAGGAAGTGAACGGCATCACCCCGCGCGCGCGCGCGATGCCCGCGCTGCTGGTGGTGCCCGCCGACGGCAGCGCCCGCAACCTCGGCCGCCTGCCCATCATGTACGCGCCGCCGATCCCGCTCGCCGGTCCGCGCACCTTCGTGCACACGGTGAAGGCCGGCGAGACGCTGCCCGGCATCGCCGCCCGCTACCGGGTCAGCGCGGACGAACTGCGCCGCACCAACAGGATCGGCCGCCTGACGGCCGGCCAGAAGCTGGTTATTCAGACCAAAGGCACGCCGACCCGGACCAAGCAGGCCTCCAAGGGAAAGCCCAGGAAATCTTCAAAACCTGTCAAGAAATCAGCTAACTAGGGTTCTTTCCTTAAGTAGTTCCTTCGATGTTGCTGCCTTGCGGCACCCTGGCTGATCCTGGGCGCCTAGAATGGCGCGATGGGCCGGGCACTACGGAGAGGGGTGCTTTTCACACTGCTTTTCGCAGGCCTTGTCGCGCCCGCGTCGGCCGACCCGATCCTGATGTTCCTGATCGGCATCGCCCGGGACATGGTTCTGGAGCATGCGAACCGCACGCCTTCGGCCGCCCCTGCGGTGCCGCTGCCGGACTTCGGCCGCGTCTACCCCGGCACTTCGGTCGAGCCCGAGATTCTGCGCCGCTTGATCGACGACAGCTTTCTCTACTTGAGCGACCGGCAGCGCCAGGAGATCTTCGATCAGCTGCATGCCGCGCTGCTCAACCCGAAGAACGCCGCCATCCGCGGCACGATGATCGAGTATTTCGCCGAGCGCGCGCTCGCGGTGCGCGCCGCGCAGCTGCGGCTGGCGCGGATGCCCTACAGCGAGAAGCAGCGCATGGCCGCGGAGTTCAAGGCCGAGCTCGCGACGCTGCCCGTCGAGGACCGCGATCGGCTCGGCCAGCTGCTGCGCAGCGGCCTGCTGCCGGTCCCCAACGACCTGAATCAACTGCTGCTCGCCGCCTTCGACGGCCGGTAGCCGTCGATCGTCGGCACCGCCGACAGCAGTTCCACCGTGTACGCATGGCGCGGGGAATACAGCACCTGCTCCACCGAGCCGTGCTCGACGATCTGACCCTGGTACATGACCGCCACATCGTGGGCGAGATACTGGACCACCGCCATGTTGTGCGTGATGAACAGGTAAGCCACGCCGAGCCGCTCCTGCAGCGATTTCAGCAGATTCAGGATCTGCGCCTGCACCGAGACGTCGAGCGCGCTGGTCGGCTCGTCGCAGACGATGAGCCTGGGCTCCACCGCCAGCGCGCGCGCGATGGCGATGCGCTGGCGCTGGCCGCCCGAGAATTCGTGAGGGTAGCGTCCCAGCGCCGCGGACGGCAGCCCGACCTGCGCGAGCAGGCGCTCGGCGCGCCGGGCGCGCTCGCGCTCGTCGCGGCCGATGCCGAGGCTCTGCATGCCCTCGGCGAGGATCTCGGCCACGCGCATGCGCGGGTTGAGCGAGGCATAGGGATCCTGGAACACGATCTGCATGCCGCCGCGCGCCGCGCGCAGCTCGGCGCGCGATAGCGCCCCGAGATCGCGGCCGGCGAACACCACCCTGCCCTCGGTGGGCTCGATGAGCCGCAGCAGCGCCTTGCCCACCGTAGTCTTGCCGCAGCCCGATTCCCCGACCAGCGCCAGCGTGCGGCCCGCGTGGATCGCGAGCGACACGCCGTCCACCGCCTTGACGTGGCCCACGGTGCGCCGTAACAGCCCCTTGCGGATCGGGAAATGCACCTTGAGGTCCTCGATCTGCGCGATCGCCGGCAGGCTGCCGAGCGCGATCTGCGTCTCGTCCTGGCGTTCGCCGCCTACCGTGCGCAGCCCTTCCAGCCCCTGCTCGCGCAAGTGGCAGCGCACCCGCCGCGCTTCGCCGCCGGGCGGCACGATCAGCTGGGGCGCCTCGGCCCGGCAGCGACCGAAGGCGAAGTCGCAGCGCTCGGCGAAGCGGCAGCCGGCAAAGGTGCCGGTGAGCGGCGGCACCTGGCCGGCGATCACGCTGAGCTCGGCGCCGCGCTTCTCGGGCGAAGGCAGCGCATCGAACAGCTTCTGCGAGTACGGATGCTGGGGCGCGGCGAAGAAGTCCTCGCGGCTGGCGATCTCGACGATCTCGCCCGCGTACATCACCGCCACGCGCTGCGCCATGCGCGCGACGATGCCGAGGTCGTGGGTGATCAGCAGGATCGCCATCGCGCGCTCGGCCTGGAGCTTCGCGAGCAGGTCGAGAATCTGCGCCTGGATCGTGACGTCGAGCGCGGTGGTGGGCTCGTCGGCGATCAGCACCTCGGGTTCGGCGGCGAGCGCCGCGGCGATCATCACGCGCTGCTTGAGACCGCCCGAGAGCTGAAACGGGTACTGCTCGAGGCGGTTTTCGGTATCGGGAATTCCGACCGCCTTCAGCAATTCAAGGACCTTGCCTCTGGGGTCTTTCTCTCCAGAGTGCCTTTCAATGACTTCCGCGATCTGTCGACCGACTGTGAGCACGGGGTTCAGGGCCGTCGCCGGCTCCTGGAAGATCATCGCCACGCGCCGGCCGCGCACCGAGCGCATCGCGGCCTCCGGCAGCCCGAGCAGGTCCTGCTCGCCGAGCAGCACCCGGCCGCCGACGATGCGGCCCGCCTCCGGCAGCAGGCGCAGCAGCGACAGCGCGGTCATCGACTTGCCCGAGCCCGACTCGCCCACCAGCGCGAAGCACTCGCCCCGGTGCAGCTCGAAATCCAGCCCGTCCACCGCGTGCACCGTGCCGGCGCGCGAGTCGAGCTCGGTGCGCAGCCCCGCGACCGAGAGCACCGCGGCGCCGGCGTTGCCGCTCATACGCGCACCCGCGGATCGAAGCCGTCGCGCGCCGCGTCGGCGAACAGGTTGGCCGCGAGCACCAGCGCGAACATGAAGCTGAACGCGGTCGCGAGCGCCCACCACACCACGGGCTCGCGCGACATCTCCAGGCGCGCGGCGTTGATCATGGTGCCGAAGCTGTTGGTCGAGGGATCCACGCCGACCCCCACGTAGGACAGCACCGCCTCGGCGAGCACCAGGCCCGAGAAATCCATCACCATCGCGATGATCACGATGTGCGAGACGTTCGGCAGGATGTGGCGCGCGAGGATGCGCGCGTCGCGCACGCCGAACGCGTGCGCGGCCTGGATGTACTCCAGCTGCGACAGCTTGAGCGTCTCGCCGCGCAGCAGGCGCGCGAGGCCGGTCCAGCTGGTGAGCCCGAGGATCGCGCACAGCACGAGCAGCCTGAAATCGGCGCGCTGCGCGGCGACCGAGAACCATTCGGGGTGGCGGTCGATGACCACCTGCATCATCAGCACCGAGGCGGCGATCAGCAGCACGCCCGGGATCGAGTTGAGCGTCGTGTAGACGTACTGGATCACGTCGTCCACCCAGCCGCGGAAGTAGCCCGCCATCGTGCCGAGCGCGATGCCGACCGGCAGCAGCACCAGCGTCGTCAGCGTGCCGATGACGAGGCTGGTGCGGATCGACTTGAGCGCGAGGTAGAACACGTCCTGCCCCACCTTGTCGGTGCCCAGCACGTGATAGCCGGTCGAGAGCGCGACCGCGGGCCCGGCGAGCAGCAGCAGCACGCACAGCGCGCCGCCCGCGGCATGCCAGGGAATGTCCGGAGTCTTGGCTCTTAGTTTTCCAACAAGAACCATGATCAAGAGACACAGAACGATGGACACCCCAAGACCCATGAGTGTTCGCCGCGCCACGTCGTCCGCCCACTCGGCCTCGTCGGCGAGGTGCGCGCCGCCGAAGCGCAGGCGCGGGAAATCGCGCATCTGCCGGCCGCCGGGCAGCTCGATCTGCTCCTTGGCATAGGAGCGCGTTGCGAGCGGGGCCGAGTAGGTCTTCTCGCTGCGGCCGCGCAGGTGCTTGAGCGCCACGTCGAGCACGGACAACACCTCGGTCGCGTAGGCCGCGGGCTCGCCCGCCTTCTGCTCCAGCCGCGGGCGGAAGTGCAGCGAATCCAGCAGCCCGACCGCGAGGAACGCCGCCAGCACCACCGCCGAGGCCATCGCCGCGGGGCTCTGAAACACGCGCCGCCAGGGCACCGCCAGGTGCGCGTGGCGCCGGCAATAGAAGGCGTAGCCCGCCGCGGCCGCCACGAGCAGCCAGACCAGCGCATCGGTTGCGAGGACGAAGGGCACGCTATTCCAGCCGGATGCGCGGGTCGACCAGCGTGTAGGAGATGTCGGTCAGGATCAGGCCGACGATGTAGAACACCGAGCCGAGGAACACCATCGCGCGCACGACCGCGTAGTCCTGCGACTGGATCGCCTCGATGGTGTAGCTGCCCAGGCCCGGGATGCCGAAGAAGGACTCCGACAGCAGGCTGCCGAGGAACAGCAGCGGGATCACCACCACCGCGCCGGTGAGGATCGGGATCAGCGCGTTCTTGAGCACGTGCCGGAACATCACCGCGGTTTCCGCGAGGCCCTTGGCGCGCGCGGTGCGCACGTAGTCGCGGCCCATCTCCTCCAGGAACAGCGTGCGGTACCAGCGGCTGCTCGAGCCGATGCCGCTGATTACGCCGATCGCCACCGGCAGCACGAGGAAGCGCACCGAGTCGAGGCCGCCAGCGTAGCCGGAAATCGGCACCAGGTGCCAGAGCTTCGAGGCGATGTACTGGCCGCCGATGATGTAGAACAGCGTAGAGATCGACATCATCGCCACGCACAGCACCACGCCCCAGAGGTCCACGTAGGTCGCGCGGAAGAAGGCGAGCAGCAGCGCGAAGCTGATGCACACCGCGAGTCCAACGAGGAACACGGGCACTGCGAGCGCGAGGCTCGGCCACATGCGCTGCCGGATCTCGCCGGCAATGTCGCGCTTGTCCTCCGAATGGCCGAAGTCGAAGAGGAAAAGCCGCGCGGATTTCTGCACGAATATCGTCTTGCCCGCCTTGTCGAAGAAGGACTCTTCACGTGAATTCCAGACCAGGGGAAGATCGTAGCCACGCTCCGCCTTCCACTTCTCGATCGCCTCGGGCGTCACGCGCCGTGCGCCGAGCTGCATGCGCGCCATGTCGTCGGGCGTGTTGACCACGAAGAACAGCAGGAAGGTGAGCAGGTTGACGCCGATCAGGATCGGGACCGCGTACAGCAGGCGCCGGATGATGTAGTTCAGCATCTACGCCGCCGGCCTCGCCGCCATGCGTTCCCGGCGCCGATACGTGTTTATTGCCGGAACTATTGAAATCAGAAGCGCAACGAGCAAAGCGAGGAGCGGCCAGACCATCGGCTGGTTCCATTCGCGGCGCATCGCCTCGCGCTTCGCGGGATCGACCTTCAGGTACTTCAGCTTGTTGTCGGAGATCTCGTTCACCTTGGCGTTGCCCAGCCAGCCGTGGAACAGCGCGAAGTTCTTCGGATGGAAGCCGCCGATCCAGGGCGCGTCGTGCCGGAAGATTTCGTTCATTCGGTCGATGATGCGCTGGCGCTCGGGCCCGTTCGGCATGTTGCGCATGCGTTCGAACAGCGCGTCGAACTCCGCATTCACGTAGTTCGACGCGTTCTCGCCCTGGGTCCTGGCGCGGCTCTGCGGCCCGTGCAGCAGGAACATGAAGTTCTCGGGATCCGGGTAATCGGCGCTCCAGCCCACCATGAACAGCTGCGTGCTGCCCTTGCGCAGCTTCTCCTGGAAGCGGTTCCAGTCGGTCTGGCGCGACTCGAACTGGATCGCGAGCTTGGCGAACTGCTTGCGCCACCAGTCCAGGACCGCCTTGTCGCCGGGTCCGCGGGTCGTGCTGTCGAGATAGAGGACGAGCGGCTGGCCGGTCTTCGCGTCGCGGCCGTCCGGATAGCCGGCCTCGGCGAGCAGCTTGTGCGCCGCTTCGATCGGGCGCCGGTGCGCCTTGCCGTCCTTCCACTCGTGCGTCACCGAGTTGACGCTCTCCTGGCCCTCGCGGTAGCCGAAGATGCCCGGCGCGAGCGGGCTGTGGGAAGGCACGCCGCGCCCGTTGGCAAAGATCGCCAGGTACTCCTCCCAGTCCACCGCGATCGCCAGCGCCTGCCGCAGCTTGCGCGCGCGCTCGGCCTGCGCTCCACCTTGCGACCCGCCGATCACCGGGTCGAGCCAGTTCACGCCCAGGTAGAAGATGGTCGGGGCGATGGTCGTATCGAGCCGGATGCCGCGCGCCTCCATCTCCGGGCTCAGGCCCGCCTCGCCCTCCAGCGACACGCGCACGGCCTGGTCGAAGGTGTCGGAGCCGATGCCCGAAAGGTCGTAGTAGCCCTGCAGGAACTTGTTCCAGAGGGGTATCGCCTCGCGCTCGCGCGTATACACCGCCTTGTCGAGGAAGGGCATGGTCCTGCCCGCGTCCGCGAGCAGCCCGCGCTCGGCGTCGCCGGGCTCGCCTTGCGACGGATAGGGCTCGCCGCGGAAGTTCGGGTTGCGCGCGAGCACCATGCGCGAGTTCGGGTCGTTCTCGGCGAGCATGAACGGCCCGGTGCCGACCGGCCACCAGTCGAGCGTGAAGTTCTTTTCCGCCATGCCCGCCTGGCTGAAGAAGCGGTCCGCCTCCCAGGGCACCGGCGCGAAGAACGGCATTGCCAGCCAGTAGACGAACTGCGGGTAGCGCCCTTTCAGCGTCACCCGGTAGGTATGCGCGTCCACGCGCTCGACGCCCTCGATGTCGTGCTGGCGCAGGTCGAGCCACTCGCCCGGCCTGTCCGCGGCCTTGAGCCGGGCCGCATACGCCTTGAGGCCGACGATGTACTCGGCCATCAGGCCGAAAATCGGCGAATGCAGGCGCGGGTGCGCGAGGCGCTTGATCTGGTAGACGTAGTCGTCGGCCGTGAGCTCGCGCGTTCCTAGCGTGAGGTCGTAGGGACTCTTCAGCTTCGTTACGTCTCTTTCATTCAATTTCAGATTCCCGGGCACAAAACCCGGGTGCGGCTGGAACCTGATGCCGGGCCTGATGCGTATCTCGTACACGCTGTAGACCGCGCCGGCCTTCTCGACGATGCGCGGCTGCGGCATCTCCGCCGCCGTGAGCGGGATCAGCTCGTAGGGGCGCTTCAGGTAGTGGTACTGCAGCGGCGGCTCGTAGACCTGGCGCGTGAACACGGCCTCGTCGGAGGTGTAGGACTGCGCCGGATCGAGGTGCTTGGGGCGCTCGCCGAACACCGAGTAGAGAATGTTGCGGCCCCGCTCCGCCGCCGGATACGGATCGTTCCAGACCTCGCTGCAGCCCGCGAGCAGCAGGTGCAGGACCAGCGTCGGCAGGACGAGCATCCGCAGCGGCGCGCGCATGTGGGAAAGTATAATGCCCGCATGGCATTTCTCTCCGGCAAGAAAATCCTCGTCACCGGCCTGCTCAGCAACCGCTCCATCGCCCATGGAATCGCCAAGGCTGCGCGCCGCGAAGGCGCGGAACTGGCCTTCACCTACGTGGGCGACCGCTTCAAGGACCGCGTCACCGACCTGGCGCGCGAGTTCGGCTCAGAGCTCGTCTTTCCCTGCGACGTGGCAAGCGACGCGCAGATCGACGGGCTGTTCGCGTCCCTGCGCGAGCGCTGGGACGGCCTGGACGGACTGGTGCACGCCATCGGCTTCGCGCCCCGCGAGGCGATCGCGGGCGAGCTCCTCGACGGCCTGTCGCGCGAGGCCTTCCGGATCGCGCACGACATCTCGGCGTACAGCTTCCCGGCGCTCGCCAAGGCCGCGCTGCCGATGATGGAGGGCCGCAAGGGCTCGCTGCTCACGCTGACCTACCTCGGCGCCGAGCGCCAGATTCCGCACTACAACACCATGGGGCTCGCCAAGGCGAGCCTGGAGGCCTCGGTGCGCTATCTGGCCGCGAACCTCGGGCCGAAAGGCATCCGGGTGAACGGCATCTCGGCGGGGCCGATCAAGACGCTCGCCGCCGCCGGCATTGCCGGCTTCGGCAAAATCCTCAAGCACGTCGAGACGTTCGCGCCGTTGCGGCGCAACGTCACCATCGAGGATGTCGGCAACGCCGCGGCGTTCCTGCTGTCGGATCTCGCGGCCGGCATCACCGCGGAGATCCTCTACGTGGACGGCGGCTTCAACGTCGTCTCCGTCACCATCGCCGGCGACAACGGCGCGGCCGCAGGCTAGTTCGCGTTCTTCTCCAGCGCCGCGCGCTTGACTTCGATCTTCGCGCGCGCGCGCAGGCTGGCGAGGTAGGCGTCGAGCTGCTCCACGCCGGCCTGCTGGTCGTAGCGCGCGCGTCCTTCGGCGACCTGCGCCGCGCTGCGCGCCTCCGCCGGGATCACCCGGCTGACGCGGTATAGCGCGTAGCCCTCTTCGCCGCGCTCCACGCCGGCGTAGGCCGGCAGCTTCGAGGCGTCGGCCGCCATCACCTTGCGCAGCGCCGGCTGCGGCAGCCCCTGCGGATCCTGGCGCGAGACTGCCTTCGCGGCGGCCCAGCTCGGGCCCGCATCGCCGCCCTTGGCCAGCGCGGCGAGCTTCGCCTCGCCTTCCTTTTTCGCCATCGCGGCGGCCTCGCGGCGCGCAAGCGCCCCCGCGACCTCGGCCTTCACTTCCTCGTAGGGACGCTGCGTCTCGGGCTGGTGCTCGGCGACGCGCGCCGCCACGAGCACGCCGGGCTGCACTTCGACCGCGTCGGTATTGCGCCGCTGCTTGGTCGAGTCCTGCGTGAACAGCGCCGCCAGCAGTTTCGGATGCGCCAGCGGCCCGGCACCCGCGCCGTCGCGGCTGAACCAGCCGCTGGCCGCGATCTTCAGCTTGTAGCGCTCGGCCGCGGGCTTCAGGCTGTCGGACTGCTCGTAGACCAGGTTGTTGAACGGCTCGGCGACCTCGGCGAACTTCTTGGCCGCCTTCTGCTTGAGCAGCTCGGCGGTCAGGTCCTTGCGCGCCTCCTCCAGCGAGCCGGCCTTGCCGGCCTGCACCGCGGCGAGGAGCACCACGTGGTAGCCGAATTCCGTCTTCACGACTTCGCTCTCACCCTGCTTGAGGCGGAACATCACGTCCTCCAGCGCCGGGCTGGCGAGCGAGCCCTTCGGGTTCATGCCGAGATCGCCGCCCTTCTCGGCCGAGCTGAAGTCCTGCGAGCTCTTCTTCGCGAGCTCGGCGAACCGCTGCGGCGCCTTGCGCACTTCGGCCAGCAGCGCGTCGGCTTCCGCCTGGGTCTTCACCAGGATGTGGCTCGCGCGGCGCTGCTCGGCGACGCCGAACTGCGAGGCGCGCGCGTCGAACGCGGCCTTGAGCTCGGCGTCGCTCACGGTCTCGCCGCTCGCGAGCTCGGCGGCCGACAGCGCCACGTACTCCGCGCGGATCCGCTCCGGTATCTTGTAGCGCGCGAGGTTGGCGTCGTAATAGGCCTTCATCGCGGCCTCATCCGGCTTGACGGCGGCGCGATAGGGCGCTGCCGGGATGAACGCCTCGGCGACTTCGCGCTTCTCGCCCTCGATCGCCGCGAGCCGGTCGGCCACGCTGCGCGGCTCCATCGCGGTGCCGGAGATGGTGCTCGCGAGGCGCGCCACGGGCACGTCGACCTGCAGCTTGGCGACGTTGCCCTCGTCGGAGAGGCCCGCAGCGCGCAGGTAGTTGGCGTAGCGCTCGCTCGAAAACTTGCCGTTCTCCTGGAATTCCGGCGCGGCGACGATGACCGCTACCACCTCGTCCTTCGACATCGTCAACCGCGCGTCGACCACCTCGTTGGCCAGCAGGCGCTGCGAGATCAGCGAGTCGAGCACCGCCATGCGCATCTCGGGCGTGTCGAACGGCGACAGGTCGGCGTTCTGGCCGAGCATCTGCCGCAGCCGCTCCTGCTGGCGCTGCCGCTCGTCGGTGAACTCGCGCGTCGTGACCGGCGTGCCGTCAACGACCGCAACCTCGTTCGATCCCGGCGTCGAGCGCGTGTAGGCCTCCAGGCCGAAGAACACGAACGGCACCATCGTCAACGCGAGGACGAACTGCAGCAGGCGCTTGTGCTTGGCGACGAAATCAAACATGAGGTGAAGATGGTTGGCGGAGCGGACGGGACTCGAACCCGCGACCCCCGGCGTGACAGGCCGGTATTCTAACCAACTGAACTACCGCTCCTACTTGTGCTGAATCTGGTGGGTGCTGACGGGATCGAACCGCCGACATTCGCCGTGTAAGAGCGACGCTCTGCCAGCTGAGCTAAGCACCCGCCTTACGGCTACCCGCAAAAAGGGGCGCTAGTTTATCGCGTCCTTGAGGGCCTTGCCAGCGCGGAATTTGGGAACGCGCGTCGCCTGGATGGCGAGCGTCTCCCCGGTTCGCGGGTTGCGGCCGGTGCGCGCCTTGCGCTTGCCGACGTAGAAGGTGCCGAAGCCGACCAGCGTCACCATGTCGCCCTTGCGCAGGCTGGTCTTGATGGCGCTCACCAGCGCGTCCACCGCGCGCTCGGCGGCCGATTTCGACACTTCAGCCGCCTGCGCGATCTGCTCGATCATGTCCGCCTTGTTCACCGCGCCCTCCCCGAGGCTTCAATGCTTGACCGCGGCCGGCACGCCCGGTTTCTCCTCGGCGGCGGGCAGCGGCGCCCCGGCCGCCACCGCGGACTCGGGCAGCGGCGCGGGCTGGCGCTCGAGGGCCACCTCGAGCACTTTGTCAATCCACTTCACCGGGATGATCTCGAGCTTGTTCTTGACGTTGTCCGGGATTTCGACGAGGTCCTTCACGTTCTCGTCCGGGATCATCACGGTCTTGATGCCGCCGCGGTGCGCCGCGAGCAGCTTCTCCTTGAGGCCGCCGATCGCCAGCACCTCGCCGCGCAGCGTGATCTCGCCGGTCATCGCCACGTCGGCGCGCACCGGGATGCCGGTCAGCACCGACACCATCGAGGTGGCGATGCCGATGCCGGCGCTCGGGCCGTCCTTGGGCGTGGCGCCCTCGGGCAGGTGGATGTGCATGTCGTTCTTCTGGTAGAAGTCCTCGGCGACGCCGAGCTTCCTCGAGCGGTTGCGCACCACCGAGAGCGCGGCCTGGATCGACTCCTGCATGACCTCGCCGAGCTTGCCGGTGGTGATGGTCTTGCCCTTGCCGGGCATGGTCACGGTCTCGATGGTCAGCAGCTCGCCGCCCACCTCGGTCCAGGCGAGCCCGGTGACCTGGCCGATCTGGTTCTTCTTCTCGGCCATGCCGAAGCTGAACTTGCGCACGCCGAGGAATTTGTCGAGCGTGCGCGCCGTCACCGTGATGCGCTTGGCCTTGCCCTCGCCCGCCTGCTTCTCGGTGAGAAGCTGCTTGACCGCCTTGCGGCAGATCTTGGAAATCTCGCGCTCCAGGCTGCGCACGCCCGCCTCGCGCGTGTAGTAGCGGATGATGTCGCGGATCGCCGACTCGGCGACCGCGACCTCGCCTTCCTTGAGCCCGTTGTTCTTCATCTGCTTGGGCAGCAGGTACTGCGTGGCGATGTTGAGCTTCTCGTCCTCGGTGTAGCCCGACAGCCGGATCACCTCCATGCGGTCGAGCAGCGGCGCCGGGATGTTGAGCGTGTTGGCGGTGGCGATGAACATCACCTCCGACAGGTCGTACTCGACCTCGATGTAGTGGTCGGTGAAGGTGTTGTTCTGCTCCGGGTCGAGCACCTCGAGCAGCGCCGACGACGGGTCGCCGCGCCAGTCCTGGCCGAGCTTGTCCACTTCGTCCAGCAGGAACAGCGGGTTCTTCACGCCGACCTTGCTCATGCTCTGCAGGATCTTGCCCGGCATCGAGCCGATGTAGGTGCGGCGGTGGCCGCGGATCTCGGCCTCATCCCTGACACCGCCCAGCGACATCCTCACGAACTTGCGGTTGGTCGCGCGCGCGATCGACTGGCCGAGCGAGGTCTTGCCCACGCCCGGCGCGCCCACCAGGCACAGGATCGGCGCCTTCATCTTGTCCACGCGCGTCTGCACCGCGAGGTACTCGACGATGCGCTCCTTGATCTTCTCCAGGCCGTAGTGGTCCTGGTCGAGGATCTGCTGCGCC
Organism: Burkholderiales bacterium; assembly: GCA_049651845.1. Classification (GTDB taxonomy): domain Bacteria; phylum Pseudomonadota; class Gammaproteobacteria; order Burkholderiales; family SG8-39; genus RBG-16-66-20. Next base: position 16,457 of record JBASCW010000013.1, read on the forward strand.
ACCTTGAGGTCCTTGCAGACCTTGGATTTCTTGCGCCAGGGCAGGTTGACCAGCGTCTCGATGTAGTTGCGCACCACGGTCGCCTCGGCCGACATCGGCGACATGAGCTTGAGCTTCTTGAGTTCGGACTCGGCCTTCTTGCGCGCGTCCTTGGGCATGTGCGCCTTGCGGATGCGCTTCTCCATCTCCTCGAGGTCGGCGCCCTCCTCGCCCTCGCCGAGCTCCTTCTGGATCGCCTTGACCTGCTCGTTGAGGTAGTACTCGCGTTGGCTCTTCTCCATCTGCCGCTTGACGCGGCCGCGGATGCGTTTCTCGACCTGCAGGATGTCGATCTCGGTCTCGAGCTGCGACAGCAGGTGCTCCAGGCGCGCCTTGACCTCGAACATCTCCAGCACCTGCTGCTTCTGCTCGAGCTTGAGCGGCAGGTGCGCCGCCACGGTGTCGGCCAGGCGCCCGGCTTCGTCGATGCCCGAGAGCGAGGTGAGGATCTCGGGCGGGATCTTCTTGTTGAGCTTCACGTACTGGTCGAAGGCCGACAGCAGCGCGCGGCGCATCGCCTCGACTTCGGGCGGCGGCGTGCCTTCGGCCGGGATCGGCGTCGCCTCGGCGACCCAGTGGCTGCGCAGGTCGGTGATCGCGCCGAGGCGCGCGCGCGTGCCGCCCTCGACCAGCACTTTGACCGTGCCATCCGGCAGCTTGAGCATCTGCAGGATGCTCGACACGCAGCCGATCTCGTACATGTCCTCCGCGCCCGGGTCGTCCTTCGCGGCCGAGCGCTGCGCGACCAGCAGGATCGACTTGCCGCTCTCCATCGCCGCCTCCATCGCCTTGATGGATTTCGGCCGCCCGACGAACAGCGGGATGACCATGTGCGGGAACACCACGACGTCGCGCAGCGGCAGCAACGGGTACTGCGTCGCGCCTGCGGCGGGGTCGGATCCGGGGGATTGTGCTTCTTCGTCAGCCATGAGGACCTCTATGCCGTGGGACGCCCCATCAACATAGGAGTTCCCAGGGAAAAACGCAAATCGCTAGGCGGTGCTGCCCGCGACTTTGGGCGGGTCGGAGTAGATCAGCAGCGGCTTGCCCTCGGCCGAGACCATCTGCTCGTCGACGACCACTTTGCTTACATTCTCCAGCGTGGGCAGCTCGTACATCGTGTCGAGCAGAATCTGCTCCAGGATCGAGCGCAGGCCGCGCGCACCGGTTTTGCGCGCGAGCGCCTTTTGCGCCACCGCCCCCAGCGCCGCCGGGCGCACCTCGAGCTCCACGCCCTCCATCATGAACAGGCGCTGATACTGCTTGATGAGCGCGTTCTTCGGCTCGATCAGGATCTCGATCAGCGCTTCGACGTCCAGCTCCTCGAGCGCGGCGACCACCGGCATGCGGCCGACGAACTCCGGGATTAGGCCGTACTTGATCAGGTCCTCGGGCTCCACCGCCTTCAGCAGGTCGTAGTTGGCCTTGGAATCGTTCGCGCTGCGCACCTCGGCGCCGAAGCCGATGCCGGTCTTCTCGGTGCGGTTGCGCACGATTTTCTCCAGCCCGTCGAACGCGCCGCCGCAGACGAACAGGATGTTGGTGGTGTCCACCTGCACGAAGTCCTGGTTCGGGTGCTTGCGGCCGCCCTGCGGCGGCACCGAGGCGATGGTGCCCTCGATCAACTTGAGCAGCGCCTGCTGCACGCCCTCGCCCGAGACGTCGCGCGTGATCGAGGGGTTGTCGGACTTGCGCGAGATCTTGTCGATCTCGTCGATGTAGACGATGCCCCGCTTGGCCTTGTCGACGTCGTAGTCGCAATTCTGCAGCAGCTTCTGGATGATGTTCTCGACGTCCTCGCCGACGTAGCCGGCTTCCGTGAGCGTGGTCGCATCCGCGATCACGAAGGGCACGTTGAGCAGCCGGGCGAGCGTCTGCGCGAGCAGCGTCTTGCCCGAGCCGGTCGGCCCGATCAGCAGGATGTTCGACTTCGCGAGCTCCACCTCGTCGTTCTTCGACAGGTGTTTCAAACGTTTGTAATGGTTGTAGACCGCGACGGCCAGGATCTTCTTCGCCTGGTCCTGCCCGATCACGTACTGGTCCAGGATGTTGCGGATCTCGTGCGGCGCCGGCAGGTCGGACTTCTGGCCCTTGCCGCCCTTGTCCGAGGCGGTCTCCTCTCGGATGATGTCGTTGCACAGCTCGATGCACTCGTCGCAGATGAACACCGACGGGCCCGCGATCAGCTTGCGGACCTCGTGCTGGCTCTTGCCGCAGAACGAGCAGTAGAGCAGCTTCTCCCCGGAGGAGGACTTCTCCGACATCAGCCCGGCTCCCTGACGGTCAGGACCTTGTCCACAAGACCGTACTTTACCGCGTCTTCGGCCGACAGGAAGTTGTCGCGGTCGGTGTCCTTGGCGATGGTCTCGACCGTCTGGCCGGTGTGCTTGGCGAGGATCTCGTTCAGGCGCTGACGCAGGAACAGGATCTCGCGGGCGTGGATCTCCACGTCCGAGGCCTGCCCGGAGAAGCCGCCCATCGGCTGGTGGATCATCACGCGCGAGTTCGGCAGTACGAAGCGCTTGGTCGCATCGCCCGCGGCCAGCAGCAGCGCGCCCATGCTGGCGGCCTGGCCGATGCACAGCGTGCTGACGTCCGGCTTGATGAACTGCATCGTGTCGTAGATCGCGAGGCCCGCGGACACCGAGCCGCCCGGCGAGTTGATGTAGAAGAAGATGTCCTTGTCCGGGTTCTCGGACTCGAGGAACAGCAGCTGCGCGACGATCAGATTGGCGGTGATCTCGGTCACCGGGCCGACCAGGAACACCACGCGCTCCTTGAGCAGCCGCGAATAGATGTCGTAGGCGCGCTCGCCACGCCCCGACTGCTCGATGACCATGGGGATCAGCCCCAGGTCACGGGTTTCTTCCATGTTGGATTTCCAGGTGAGGGACTTCACGAAGCGCCGCCCATCAGCTCGTCGAAGGCAACGGCCTTGTCCTCAACCTTGGCCTTCGACAGGACCCAGCTCACGACATTGCTCTCGAGCGCGAGGCTCTCCATTTCGGACAAGCGCTGCGGCTGCATGTAAAACCATTTTACCACCTCGGCCGGATGCTCGTAGCTGGCCGACTCGGCCTCGATCAGCGCGCGTACGTCCGCGGGCTTCGGTTTGAGGTTTTCTCTTTCACTCAAAGCACTAATTATCAGCGCCAGCGCGACGCGGCGCTTGGCGCTCGCCTCGAACGACTGCGGATCGAACGGCAGCTGGTCCATTTTCACGCCGCGCGCCTGCAGCTCGGCCGCCGCCTGCTGCACCAGGCGCTGCTGCTCCATCTCGACCAGCGCCTTGGGCAGCTCGAGCGGCGCCGCGTCGAGCAGAGCCTGCAGCGCCTGCGCCTTGAGCCGCCCCTCGACGCGCTTGTTGACCTCGCGCTCGACGTTGGCGCGCACCTCGCTACGCATCTTGGCGACATCGCCGTCGGCGACCCCGAACTGCTTGGCAAACTCGCCGTCGAGCGCCGGTAGTTTCGGCTCCTCGACCTTCTTCACCTCGAGCGTGAAGGCGGCCGTCTTGCCGGCCACCTCCTTGCCATGATAGTCGTCCGGGAACTTGAGATCGAAATTCTTCGACTCGCCGGCCTTCATGCCGGCGGCGCTCGACTCGAACTCCGGCAGCATGCGCTTTTCGCCCAGCACGAAGGCGAAACCCGCCGCCTTGCCGCCCTGGAAGCCCTCGCCGCCGATCTTGCCCTCGAAATCGACCGTCAGACGGTCGCCCTCCTGCGCGGCGCGCGCTGCTTCGGCGTAGCTGATGCGCTGCTTGCGCAGGATCTCCAGCGTCCGCTCGACCGCGGCGTCGTCCACCTCGAGCCTGGGCCGCTCGATCTTAGCGGCCGAGATGTCGCCGAGCTTCACCTCCGGGTAGACCTCGAAGGTGGCGCTGAACTCGAGCGCCGGCGCGTCCGTCGCGCCGTCCTTCTTCTCGATTTTCGGGTAGCCGGCGACCTTGAGATTCGCTTCCTTCACCGCCTCGGTGAAGGCCTTCTCCACCGCGCTGCCCAGGACTTCCGAGCGCACCTGCGGGCCGTATTGCCGCACCACCATCTTGAGCGGCACCTTGCCGGGGCGGAAGCCCGGCATCTTCACGTTGCGCGCCATCTGCTTCAGGCGATCGTCCACCTGCCGCTCCACGTCCTTCACCGGCACCGACATCTGCAGGCGACGCTCCAGCGTGCCCAGCGTTTCCACGTTCACCGCCATTCCGATCGTTTCCTCTTTGCCGAAGGTTGGTGCGAAGGGTGGGACTCGAACCCACATGCGGTTAGGCGCCAGGACCTAAACCTGGTGCGTCTACCAATTCCGCCACCTTCGCGGCCGAAAAGCTCTACGAAAAACAACGTATTATAGCCGCAAGTGTCGGTCGGCCATTACGAGAACTTCCCGGTCGCGTCGCTGCTGCTGCCTCCGGCGCTGCGCGAGCCCGTGAGCGTCCTCTACCGCTTCGCACGAAGCGCCGACGACTTCGCCGACGAAGGCAACGCCGCGCCGCCGCAACGTCTGGAAAAGCTCCAGGGATACCGGGTTGAATTGCAAGGCATTCAGTCGAACAGAGCGTCAACTGTCCCCCTGTTCCGGGAGCTTGCGCGCGTGGTGCGCACGCACGACCTGCCGATGCAGCTGCTCCACGACCTGCTGGACGCCTTCGCGCAGGACGTCGTCAAGAATCGTTATGCCGACTATGCCGAGGTGCTCGACTACTGCCGGCGCTCCGCGAACCCGATCGGCAGGCTGGTCCTCGGATTGTTCAGGGAGGACACGCCCGAGAACCTGCGCCATTCGGACTGCATCTGCTCGGCTCTGCAGCTCGTCAACTTCTGGCAGGACGTGCGCATCGACTTCGAGACCAAGGACCGCATCTACCTGCCGCAGGACGAGATGCGGCGCTTCGGCGTGGGCGAAACGCACCTGCGCGAACGCCGCTGCGACCCGGCGTTCCGGGACCTGATGCGCTTCCAGGTCGAGCGCGCGCGGCGCCTGATGCTCGAGGGCAAGCCGCTCGTGGACCGTCTCAGGGGCCGGCTGCGCCTGGAGATCGCGCTGACGGTCCAGGGCGGTCTGCGCATCCTGGAAAAGCTCGAGCGCGCCGGCTACGACATGTTCCGACGCCGCCCGGTGCTCAAAGCGCTCGACTGGCCTCTGCTATTTCTCAGAACCTTCCAGTGAAGATTCGAAGAACTGTTCGTGACGCCTGATCGATACTGCCAGCAGAAAGCGGCGGCGAGCGGGTCGAGCTTCTATTACTCGTTCCTGTTCCTGCCGCCCGAGCGCCGGCGCGCGATCACCGCGCTGTACGCGTTCTGCCGCGAGGTGGACGACGTGGTGGACGAATGCAGCGATCCGCAGATCGCGCGCGCCAAGCTCGCCTGGTGGCGCCTCGAAATCGGCAAGCTGTACGAAGGCTCGCCGAGCCATCCGGTCACCAAGGCGCTGCTGCCTTTCGTGGAGAAGTTCGACATCAGGGCAAAGCAGCTGAACGAAATCGTCGACGGCATGGAGATGGACCTGTCGCAGACGCGTTACCTGGACTTCGCCGGCCTCGAGCGCTACTGCTACCACGTCGCGGGCGCGGTCGGGCTGCTCGCCGCGGGCATCTTCGGCTACGAGAACCCGAGCACGCTCGACTACGCGAAGAACCTCGGCACCGCCTTCCAGCTGACCAACATCATCCGCGACGTGGGCGAGGACGCGCGCAAGAACAGAATCTACCTGCCGATGGACGAGCTGAAGAAGTTCGACGTGCCGGCCGCCGACATCCTGCAGGCGAAATATTCGGAGAATTTCAGGTCGCTGATGGCGTTTCAGAGCCGCCGCGCCAACGACTTCTATGAAAACGCCCTGCATCAGCTGCCCGCGCAAGACCGGCGCACCCAGCGCGCCGGACTGATCATGGCGGCGATCTACCGCGCGACGCTCGCGGAGATCGAGCAGGACGGCTTCAAGGTCCTGACGCAACGCACGTCGCTCACGCCGCTGCGAAAACTCTGGCTCGCCTGGAAAACATGGGTCAGCGTGTAGCCGTGGTGGGTGCCGGCTACGCCGGCATGGCGGCGGCCGTCACGCTTGCCGAACGCGGTGTGCCGGTGACGGTTTTCGAAAGCGGCCTCGTGCCCGGCGGCCGCGCGCGCCGCGTGAAGACCGAGGGCCGCGAGTTCGACAACGGCCAGCACATCCTGATCGGCGCCTACACCGAGCTGCTGCGCCTCATGGACCGCGTCGGCGTGCCGGGTGGCGCCTTGCGGCGCTTGCCGCTCGACCTGCGCTATGCGGACGGCTTTCGCTTTCGCGGCGCGCTCGAGCTGCTGCTGCCGGGCCGGATTCCGCTCCGGGAGCGGGTGGATGCGATCCGCTTCTTTCTCGCGCTGAAGCGCAAGTCCTTTCGGCTGCCGCAAGACCTGTCGGTCGCCGCGCTGCTCGAGCAGTACCGCCAGAACGGCGTGCTCGGCCATTACGTCTGGCGCCCGTTGTGCGTGTCGGCGCTCAACACGCCGCCCGAACGCGCCTCCGCGCAGGTCTTCGCCGCCGTGCTGCGCGATTCGCTCGCCGGCCCGTCGGGTGCAAGCGACCTGTTGCTGCCATGCGTGGACCTGTCGCGCCTCTTTCCAGAGCCGGCTCGCGACTTCGTGACTGCTCGGAGCGGCGAGATCCGATTGAATTCCCCCATACGAAGTCTGAAAGACTTACAAGACGATTTCGCGGCAGCCATCATCGCGGTGGGCCCGCACCAGCTCAAGGCGCTGCTGCCGGAGCCCGTGCCCGAGTACGAGTACCAGCCGATCTACACCTGCTACCTGCAGTACCCGGAGACGGTCCGGCTGTCCTTCCCGATGCTCGGCTTGGCCAGCGGCATCGTGCAATGGGCGTTCGACCGCGCCGCGCTCACTGGCGAGCGCGGCCTCATCGCCTGCGTGATCAGCGCGCAGGGCGACCATCAGCAGATGACGCAGGACGAGCTCGCGACGACCTGCCACCGGGAGCTCAAGGCTGCGTTGCGCGACCTGCCGGACCCGCAGTGGACGCGCGTCATCGCCGAGAAGCGCGCGACCATCGCCTGCGATGCGCGCGCCAGGCAGGCGGAGTTCCCCGCGAAACATGAGGGATTGTTCTTCGCCGGCGACTATCTCGACCCTGAATACCCGCCTACACTCGAGGCCGCGGTGCGCAGCGGCATCCGTGCCGCGCGTCAACTCATGGAGACCTCTTGATGGAATACCGGCGACTCGGCGCCTCCGGCTTCATGGTCCCCGCCCTCACGCTGGGCACCGGGACTTTTGGCGGCGGCAACGACTTCTTCAAGTCCTGGGGCGCCAGCGACGTGCGCGAGGCGACGCGGCTGGTCGACATCTGCCTCGAGGCGGGCCTCAACATGTTCGATTCGGCCGACAGCTACTCGAACGGCCTGGCCGAGGAGATCCTCGGCCAGGCGCTCGAGGGCCGGCGGGCCGACGTGCTGATCTCGACCAAGGGCAGCTTTCGCCGCGGGCCCGGCCCGAACCAGATCGGCAACTCGCGCTTCCACATCACCAACGCGGTCGAGGCGAGCCTCAAGCGGCTTGGCACCGACTACATCGACCTCTATCAGCTGCACGCTTTCGACGCGCTCACGCCGGTCGAGGAAGCGCTCGGCGTGCTCGACGACCTCGTGCGCGCGGGCAAGATCCGCTACATCGGCTGCTCGAACTTCTCGGGCTGGCACATCATGAAGTCGCTCGCGGCCTCCGAGAAGCACGGACTCGCGCGCTACGTCGCGCACCAGGCCTACTACTCGCTGATCGGCCGCGAATACGAATGGGAACTGATGCCGCTCGCGCTCGACCAGGGCGTGGGCGCGGTGGTCTGGAGCCCGCTCGGCTGGGGGCGCCTGGGCGGCAAGCTCAGGCGCGGCCAGCCGCTGCCGGCCGAGAGCCGCCTGCACAACCCACTCGTCATCGAGCGCGGCCCGCAGGTGCCGGACGAGTACCTGTTCAGGGTCGTGGACGCCCTCGACGCCATCGCCCGGGAGACCGGCAAGACCAACGCGCAGGTCGCGCTCAACTGGCTGCTGCAGCGGCCCTCGGTTTCGACGCTGGTGATCGGCGCGCGCAACGAAGCGCAACTGCGCCAGAACCTCGGCGCGGTCGGCTGGCAGCTGACGAAAGAGCAGATCGCGAAGCTCGACGCAGCGAGCGCGGTGCCGCTCAGCTACCCCTACTGGCACCAGCGGCTGCAGTACTCGGACCGCAATCCGCCGCCGGTCTGAGCCGCCCTACTCCTCGTAGATCATCTTGACGGTCATGCCGCCGTCGAGCGTGGCGTTCTGGCCGGTCATGAAGCCGGCCTGCTCGACGAGGTAGAAGCAGGCGTCGGCGATGTCTTCGGGCTTGCCGACGCGGCCGACCGGGTGCTGCAGCCGGTCGCGCCGGGAGTGCACTGGCTTGGTCGCGCGCCGCGAGTACTTCCAGTCGCGCGTTTCGATCCAGCCCGGGCTCACCGAATTCACGCGGATGCCGAGCGGCCCGAGGCTCACCGCCATACCGTGCGTGAGCGCTACGATGCCGCCTTTCGAGGCGGTATAGGCCTCGGTGCCCGGCTCGGACATGAAGGCACGCGTCGAGGCGATGTTCACGATCGCCCCGCCGCGGCCGCGTCGCGCCATGCGGCGCGCCACTGCCTGCGAGCACAGGAAGGTGCCGCGCAGGTTGACCGCGATCACGCGGTCGAAATCGCGCGCCTTCAGCGCGAGGAACGGCGCGCGCCGGCCGATGCCGGCGTTGTTGACCAGCGCGTCCGGGCAACCGAGCCTCTGCACCGTGTGGCGCACCCAGCGCTCGATTTGCGCAGGCACGCTCGTGTCGGCGCGCACGAAAAGGCATGGCGCTCCCAGACCTTCGACCATGCGCGCCGCCTCGCGGCCCGCCGGCGCGTCCGGGTCCGCGATGGACACCGCGTAGCCCGCCGCCGCAAAGCGCAGGCACACCGCTCGCCCGATGCCTTGCGCACCGCCGGTGACTGCGACGACTTTCACAGGCTGCGCAGCACCTGGACCGCCTGGTCCACGCGCTCTACGCCGATCACCTCGATGCCGGCGAGCTTCGCCTTGGGCAGGTTGGCCTTCGGCACGATGGCTTTCTCGAAGCCGAGCTTGGCCGCTTCGCGCAGGCGGTCCTGGCCGCGCGGCGCCGGGCGCACCTCCCCGGCCAGCCCGACTTCGCCGAATACGACGGTCTTGGCTTGTATCGCCCTGTCCGTGAGCGAGGAAACGATGGCGAGGCAGACCGGCAGATCCGCGGCGGGCTCCCCGATACGAACCCCGCCGACCGCGTTTACGAAGACGTCCTGCTCCCAGGTCGCGATGCCCGCGTGCCGGTGCAGCACCGCGAGCAGCATCGCCAGGCGGTTCTGCTCCAGGCCGACCGACAGGCGCCGCGGGTTCGGCGTGTGCGCGCTGTCGACGAGCGCCTGGATCTCCACCAGCATCGGGCGCGTGCCCTCCAGCGTGGCGAGCACGCAGGAGCCGGCGACGTTCTTGCCGTGCTGCGACAGGAACAGCGCCGAGGGATTGGCCACCGCGCGCAGTCCCTTGTCGGTCATGGCGAAGACGCCGAGCTCGTTGACCGCGCCGAAGCGGTTCTTCACCGCGCGCACCAGGCGAAAGCTCGAATGCGGGTCGCCCTCGAAATACAGCACCGTGTCGACGATGTGCTCCAGCACGCGCGGCCCGGCGATCGCGCCCTCCTTGGTGACGTGGCCGATGATGAACAGCGCCGTGCCGCTCTTTTTTGCGTGGCGCGCGAGCTGCGCCGCGCACTCGCGCACCTGCGCGACCGACCCGGGCGCCGACTGCAGCGCCTCGGACCACAGCGTCTGGATCGAGTCGACCACCGCCACTTCAGGGCGCTGGGCGTCGAGCGCGGCGGCGATGCGCTCGAGCTGGATCTCGGCGATCAGGTGCACGGCCCGCGCTTCGAGCGCGAGACGCCGCGCGCGCATCGCCACCTGCTCGGCCGACTCCTCGCCCGAGACGTACAGCGTCCGGCTCGAAGCACCCATCGACGCCAGCGCCTGCAGCAGCAGCGTGGACTTGCCGATGCCTGGGTCGCCGCCGATCAGCACCACCTGACCGGCGACCAGCCCGCCGCCCAGCACGCGGTCCAGCTCGCCGATGCCGGTGGCAAGCCGCTCCAGCTCTCGCGTCTCGACTTCGCTGAGCGGCACGCTGCCGGGCGCGGCGCCTGCCGGGCGGCGCACCGTGCCGCGTTCCGAGATGGTCTCGGTGAGCGTGCCGGCAGCGCCGCACGACGGGCATGCGCCGAACCATTGCAGCGCCGTGGCTCCGCAATCGGAGCACACATAGGCAGATTTTGTTTTTTTCACGTTCTTATTTTCTTGAATTCACTCAAATCAAACTTCAACCACAGGCACCCTCGACGCAAGCGCACAGAGCAACTGGTAGCTGACCGTGCCCGCCGAGCTGGCGACCTCGTCGGCAGACAATCCCTCGCCCCAGAGCGTGACCGGGGTGCCGACGTAGGCCTCGGGGATGTCGCTGATGTCCACGCAGAGCATGTCCATCGACACACGCCCGACCGTGTGCGTGCGTTGACCGGCCACCAGCACCGGCGTGCCCGAGGGCGCGTGGCGCGGATAGCCGTCGGCGTAGCCGCAGGCGACGATGCCGATCGTCATCTCCTGCCCGGCCTCGTAGGTCTGGCCGTAGCCGACGCGCTCGCCGGGTTGCAGGTTCTGCACGCCGATGATCTCGGAGCTGAGCGTCATCGCCGGCCTGAGGCCGATGTCCTCGGCGGTCTTGAAGGCAAACGGCGAGCAGCCGTAGAGCATGATGCCCGGCCGCACCCAGTCGGCGCGGGTCTCCTCGGGAAAGCGCAGCAGCGCGGCCGAATTGGCGAGCGAGCGCGGCGCCTCGAAGGGCTGCGCAAGCTCGCAGAACCACTGCAGCTGCCCGGCCACGCCGGTCTCGCCGTCGGCGTCGGCGAAGTGCGTCATCAGCGTGACCGATTCGACCGCCGGATGCGCCTTGAGCGCGTTCCAGGCGAGCCGCACGTTGTCCACCGTGAAGCCGAGCCGGTTCATGCCGCTGTTGACCTTCAGGTAGACGCCGAACTTGCCCTCGACGGCGGTCTTCTCCAGCATCTCGACCTGCGCCATGCTGTGGATCACGGGCGTCAGGCGCTGGCGCGCGACCGGCGCGATGTCCTCGGCCTTGAAGAATCCTTCGAGCATGAGAATCGGCTTGGCGACCCCGGCCGCGCGCAGCGTCAGCGCCTCGACAAGGTCAAGAATTGCAAAACCGTCCGCCTCACCCAGCGCGCCGACCGCGCGTTTCAGGCCGTGCCCGTAGGCGTTGGCCTTGACGACCGCCCAGACCTTCGCCGAGCCGGCCTGCGCGCGTGCGATGCCGAGATTGTGCGCGAGCGCGGCGCTGCTGATCGTCGCTCGGATCGGCCTGGGCATGGGCGGCAGGATACCCGCGGCGCGCGCAAAGGTCATCCAAGGGCCGCGCAAAGCGCGGCGGGCCATGCTATAAGCCCGGCTCACATGGGTACCGGCTTCTACATCATCATGGCGGCGCAGTTCTTCTCGTCGCTCGCGGACAACGCGCTGCTGGTCGCCGCGATCGCGCTGCTGATGCAGGCGGACTCGCCGCCCTGGATGACGCCGTACCTCAAGTTCTTCTTCGTGATCTCCTACGTGGTGCTCGCGCCTTTCGTCGGCGCGTTCGCCGACCGGCTGCCGAAGGGCACGGTGATGTTCCTCGCCAACACCGTGAAGATCGCCGGCTGCGCGCTGATGCTGTTCGAGGTGAATCCGCTCGCCGCCTATGCGCTGGTCGGCCTGGGCGCGGCGGCCTACTCGCCGGCCAAGTACGGCATCCTCACCGAGTACCTGCCGCACTCCAAGCTGGTCGCCGCCAACGGCTGGATCGAGGGCCTCACGGTCGCCTCGATCATCCTCGGCGTGGTGCTGGGCGGCTTCCTGATCCGCACCGGCGTCGCCGACGTGCTGCTCGGCTTCGACCTGCCCTTCGTCGAGACCACGATCGACACGCCGCCCGACGCCGCGGTGGCGATCATCATCGTCGTCTACGCCATCGCCGCGCTGTTCAACCTGTACATCCCGCGCACCGGCGTGGCGATGAAGCCGCTGCCGGCGCATCCCGTGGACACGCTACGCGACTTCGTGCGCTGCGTCGACAGCCTCTGGAAGGACAAGCTCGGGCAGATCTCGCTCGCGGTGACGACGCTATTCTGGGGCGCGGGCGCGACGCTGCAGTTCATCGTCATCGACTGGTCGGCGGCCGCGCTCGGCTACAACCTGTCGGACGCTTCCATCCTGCAGGGCGTGTGCGCGCTCGGCATCGCCCTCGGCGCCGTGGCCGCCTCGATGGCCGTGCGCCTGGACCACGCCGTGCGCGTGATCCCGCTCGGCATCGCCATGGGCCTGATCGTGATCCTCATGGACGCGGTGCGCAGCGTCTGGCTCGCGGTGCCGCTGATCATCCTGATCGGCGCGCTCGCGGGCTTCTTCGTGGTGCCGATGAACGCGCTGCTGCAGCACCGCGGCCACCACCTGGTCGGCGCCGGGCGCTCGATCGCGGTACAGAACTTCAACGAGAACAGCTCGATCCTGGTGATGATCGCCCTGTACTCGCTGCTGCTCGCGCTCGGGCTGTCGATCTACTGGGTGATCGCGATGTTCGGCCTGTTCGTCGCCGGCACGATGTTCTTCGTGCAGCGCTGGCATCGCCGCAACTGCCGCGTCCACTCCGGAGAAGTCGAGAAGCTGCTCGCTTTCGCACGCGCCGAGAGCGGCCACCACCACTGAAAGAAAAAGGGGGTCAGAGCAACATTTCAGGATCCTGAAATGTTGCTCTGACCCCCTTTTTCCTGGATCGTCTTCCGCGCGAACACCAGGTCGGCCCAGGCCTTGGCCTTGTCCGGCAGGTTCCTGAGCAGGTAGGCCGGGTGGTAGGTGACCACTAGCGGCACGCCCGCATAACGGTGCACGCGGCCGCGCAGGCTGGCGATGGTCGCGTCGGTGCCGAGCAGCGTCTGCGCAGCGAAGCGGCCCATGGCCACGATCAGCTTGGGCTGGATCAGCGCCACCTGGCGCAGCAGGTGCGGCGAGCATGTCGCCACCTCGTCGGGCTCCGGATTGCGGTTGCCCGGCGGCCGGCACTTGAGCACATTGGCGATGTAGACGTTCTCGCCGCGCGCCAGGCCTATCGAGAACAACATGTGGTCCAGCAGCCGCCCGGCCTGCCCCACGAAGGGCTCGCCGAGCCGGTCCTCCTCCGCCCCCGGCGCTTCGCCGACCAGCAGCCAGTCGGCCTGCTCGTCGCCCACGCCGAACACCGTCTGCGTGCATCCGGCGCGCAGCTTGCAATCCGTGCAGCCCGCAACTTTCGCCTTCAGTTGCGTCCAGTCCATGTCTTGAATGCTGTTGCCTTTGACTTCGCTTACCTGTTGAGCCACCGGGGGAGCGGAACGCAACCTCCAGACCGGAGACAAGCCCATTTCCTTCAGAATTTCGTCGCGCCGGCTCATAGCGCCTGCGTGAGCACGAGCGCGTCCTCGCGGCCGGCATGCGCGGGGTAGTAGCCGGGGCGCACCGCGACCTGGCGGAAGCCGAAGCGGCGGTAGAGCGCTTTCGCGCCGTCGTTGCTCGGCCGCACTTCGAGGAAGATGTGCTGCGCGCCCCGCGTGCGCGCAAGGCGCATCGCCTCCACGAGCAGCGTGCTGCCGTGGCCGCCGCGCTGGTGGTCCGCGGCCACCGACAGGTTGAGCAGGTGCGCCTCACCCGCCGCGATCAGCACGACGAAGTAGCCGATCAGCTCCGCGCCCGCGCGCCAGGTCCAGCACTGGTATCCGGCCTTGAGCGAATCGGCGAAGTTGCCGCGCGTCCAGGGATGCGTGTAGATCGCGTTCTCGACCGCCAGCACCTCGACGAGCTCCGCTTCGCGCATCGGCGCGAAGCATGGCTGGTCCTTGAGTACGGCGCTCATGGTGCCGCCCGCTCCGCCTCGGTGAGCGCGACCTTCTCGCGCATGTAGACCGGCACGGCGAGCGCCGCGTCGAGGCCCTCGCCCGCCGCGAGGCGCGGCGCCGCGAGGCGCGCGACCGATACCGCCGAAGGGTGGATGTCGGGATTCACGCTGGCCAGTCCGAGCGACCCGTAGGCGGCAAAGCCGTTGCCGCAGCCGATCCAGCCCTCGCCCGGCGGCTTCGGCAGGTCCGCCGGCGCGGCGCAGCGCGCGGCGATCACCTCGCGCCAGCGGCCGCCGCTCTTCTCGAGCGCGGAATAATACACTTCGTGCATGCGCGCATCGAGGCAGGCGACGACGCGCGGCGCGCCGGATTCCTCGGCGAGCGCCTCGAGCGTGGAGATGCCTATCGCGGGCACGCCGCGCGCGAACGCTATACCCTGCGCGACCCCGCAGGCGATCCTCAGGCCCGTGAACGAGCCGGGCCCGGCGCCGAACGCCACGGCATCGAGATGCGAGGCTGCGATGTTTTTCATTCCGAAAAGCTTTTCGAGCATGGGCAGCACCCGTTCCGACTGCCGGTTGCCGGCCGGCTCCTCGATGCCGGTGATCTCCCCGTCGAGCCAGAGCGCGACCGAGCACCACTCGGTGGAGGTCTCGAAAGCGGCGAACTTCATGAGGCATTCTAGCTATACTCGCCACCTATGAAATCACACAAGATCGCAGTCATCGCAGGGGACGGCATCGGCCGGGAGGTGATGCCCGAGGGCGTGCGCGTCATGGAGGCCGCCGGCGCAAGGCACGGCATTTCCTTCCAGTGGCAGGAGTTCGACTGGAGCTGCGACTGGTACAAGCAGCACGGCAAGATGTGCCCGGACGACGCGCCGCAGATCCTGCGCCAGTTCGACGCCATCTACTTCGGCGCCGTCGGCAACCCGGCGATCGTCGCCGACCACATCTCGGCCTGGGGGCTGCTGATCAACTTCCGGCGCTGGTTCGACCTCTACGTGAACCTGCGGCCGGTGCGCCTGTTCGAGGGCCTGCCCTGCCCGCTCGCGGGCCGCAAGCCCGGCGACATCGACTACACCGTGATCCGCGAAAACACCGAAGGTGAATACGGTGGCATCGGTGGCAGGGCTTTTGAGAACTCTGAAAATGAAATCGTCATGCAGCAGGCCGTTTTTTCGCGCCGGGGCGTCGACCGCATCATGAAGTACGCCTTCGAGCTCGCCAAGACGCGCAAGAAGCACGTCACGTCCTGCACCAAGTCGAACGGCATTTCGATCACCATGCCCTACTGGGACGAGCGCTTCGCCGAGATGAAGACGCGTTACCCCGGGATCCGCACCGACCAGTACCACGTCGACGGGCTGTCGATCCAGATGGTGCTCAATCCCGACCGCTTCGACGTAATCGTCGCCTCGAACCTGTTCGGCGACATCCTCTCGGACCTCGGCCCCGCGACCGCCGGCACCATCGGCATCGCGCCCTCGGGCAACATCAACCCGGAGCGCACCGCGCCTTCGATTTTCGAGCCGGTGCACGGCTCGGCGCCCGACATCGCCGGCCGGAAGATCGCCAACCCGATCGGCCAGATCTGGTCCGGCGCGCTGATGCTCGAGCACCTCGGCCACCCCGAGGCGGCGGCCGACGTGGTGCGCGCGATCGAGCGCGTGATCGTCGAAGGCCCGCACACGCCCGACATGAAGGGCAAGGCCTCGACGCCCGACGTGGGTGCCGCCGTCGCCGAGGCCTTGCGCGCGGCCGCGCGCAAGGCCGCCTAGCCGCAGCTACTCCGAGGCAGCAAGCCGGATCTTCAGCTCGACCGTCTTGCCGGCGCGCAGCAGCGCAACGGCGACCGTCTCGCCCGGCTGGCGCGCCTCGAGCGCTTCGAGCAGGTCGTCGAGCGAGGCCACCGGCCGGCCGGCCACCGCCGTGATGATGTCGCCCGCGACGATCTCGCCGCGGCGGTCGCGCCGGAAAGGCTGGATGCCCGCCGCGGCGGCCGGGCTGCCGGGCACGACGGCCAGCACCGCCACGCCTTTCGGCAGGCGCAGCGAGGCGTGGAACTGCTCCGAGCCGGTCTGGATACCGAGCGCAGGACGCGTGAATTTGCCGTCGCGGATCAGGCGCGGCACGACGCGGTTCACCTCGTCCACCGGGATCGCGAAGCCGATGCCCGCCGACGCCCCGGACGGGCTGAAGATCGCGGTGTTGACGCCGATCAGGCGTCCGGCCGAGTCGAGCAGCGGGCCGCCCGAGTTGCCCGGGTTGATCGCGGCGTCGGTCTGGATGACGCCGCGGATCTTGCGCTCGTTGGCGGACTCGATCTCGCGGTTGAGCGCGCTGACGATGCCGGTGGTCAGCGTCTGATCCAGGCCGAACGGGTTGCCGACGGCGTAGACCTTCTGCCCGACCTGCAGGTCGCGGCTGCTGCCGATCGCCACGGGCTTGAGCTTGTCGCGCGGCGCACCGATGCGCAGCACCGCGAGGTCGCGGTCTGAAAACGCACCCACCAGTTCGGCCTGCCACTGCGACTGGTCGGCGAGCGTCACGCGCGCGCCGCTCGCGCCCTGGATGACGTGGAAATTGGTCACGACATGGCCGCGCTCGTCCCAGATGAAGCCGCTGCCGGTGCCGCGCGGCACCTGCATCACGTCCATCGAGAACAGGTCGCGGCTCGTCTCGGTGGTGGTGATGTGAACCGTAGAAGCCGACACCGCGCGGAACACCGCGACGTTGCGCTGCTCGTCCTCGGCGAGCGGGCCGCGCGGCGAAACCGCGCGCGGCTCCGCGGCCGCGCGCGCCTTCGCCGGCGCCTGCGCGAGCGCAACCGCTGGCCAGGCGAGCGCACAGAGCGCAAGCGAAAGAGCGATCCTGCGATATCCTTGCATCATGAGATCCTACCGGATCGCATCGATTCCCGGCGACGGCATCGGCATCGAGGTCATCGCCGCTGGCATCGAAGTCCTCCATGTCCTCGCTGAGAAGGAAGGCTTCAAGCTCGAATTCGAGCATTTCGACTGGAGCTCGAAGCGTTTCCTGGAGAAAGGCGCCTATATCCCCGAGGGCGGACTGGAGAAGCTGAAGACCTTCGACGCCATCTTCTTCGGCGCGGTCGGCGCGCCCGAAGTGCCGGACCACGTCTCGCTGTGGGGCCTGCGGCTGCCGATCTGCCAGGGCTTCGACCAGTACGCCAACGTACGGCCTTCAAGGGTCCTGCCCGGCATCAAATCGAAGCTGGACGGCGGGGAGAAGATCGACTGGGTGATCATCCGCGAGAACTCCGAAGGCGAGTACTCGGGCTCGGGCGGGCGCGTGCACCGGGGATTGCCGGAGGAGATCGCCACGGAAACCTCCGTGTTCACGCGCACCTGCGTTGAACGAATCCACCGATTTGCGTTCGAACTCGCTCGCGAACGTCCCCGCCGACTTCTGACTCTGGTCACCAAATCGAATGCCCAAAGGCACGGCATGGTACTGTGGGACGAGATTTTCTACGAGGTCGCGAAGAGGTATCCCGACGTGAACACCGACCGCATGCTGGTCGATGCCGTGACGACGCGCATGGTGCTCAAGCCCGAGTCGCTCGACACCATCGTCGCGTCCAACCTTCATGCGGACATCCTGTCGGATCTGGCCGCCGCGCTGTCGGGCTCGCTCGGCATCGCGCCGACGGCGAACCTCAACCCGGAGCGCCGGTTCCCGTCCATGTTCGAGCCGATCCACGGCTCGGCTTTCGACATCACCGGCAAGGGCGTCGCCAATCCGATCGCCACCTTCTGGACGGCCGCCATGATGCTCGAGCACCTGGGCGAGCCGAAAGCCGCTGCGCGCCTCATGAGGGCGATCGAGCGCACCACCGAGGAGCAAGTCTTCACGCCCGACCTGGGCGGCGTGCACGACACGCGCGCGGTCGCCAACGCGGTGAAGCGCGCGCTCTAGTTTTGCCGCACTCCGACAACCCGCGCAATCGCCTGATCGGCATCGGGCTGGTTTCGGCTACTTTCTCTTGCTTTGCAGTGCTGGACGACGCGCCGCGGGGGCGGAGCCCGGGGCCAGGCCCTAGCTGCAGTCCTTCGGCGGCGGGATTTCCGTGAGCAGCTTGCTCACTCTCGGCAGGTCGACCGGCCCGAGCGCCAGGCTGTAGACCGGCACGCCCTTCGGCCCCACGCGCTCGACGATGTGCTCGGGCCGGATGCGGAAGGTTGCCAGGGTCTTCTTGCCGCTGATCACGATCAGGGTCGCGTAGCACTCGAGCTTCGTGTCGCCGCCGCGCCAGGCCTTGCCGCGCAGCGCGTTCAGCTCGCTGACGATGGGGCCCGCCTTCTCGCGGCCCTCGAGCAGCACCGAGGGCGAGCCGTAGTTGCCGACGCGGATCGCCGACACCTCGCGCAGCGCCGGGCGCCCGTCCTGGGCGACGGCGCCGCCTGCCAGCGCAAGCAGGACGAGTTCCGCAATCGGAAGAAAGGACCTGCGGATCGCCATGGACGCACAGTATAGACTTGGCGCCGACGATTTCGGGGAGGGAGGCCCTTGGTCTCGGTTCCATTGTGGCTGGCAGTGCTTGCCGGCGCGCTCGCGGTCTGGGCGGCCTACGACAAGCTGCTGATGCCGGCGCTGCGCTGGTTCATGGCCGGACGCGCCAACGTGGTGCTCGAGGAAGTCTCCTCGCGCCTGCGCATCGGCGTGCGCCCTTTCCAGCGCACGCGCCGCCAGGTGCTCATCCACCGGTTGATGGGTGACCCCAAAGTGCTTGCCGCGGCCGAGCAGTTCGCCGCCCAGAACAAGCAGCCGCTGCCGCAGGTGCTGGCGACCGTCGAGCGCTACGCGCGCGAGATCGTGCCGGCGTTCAACGCCTACCTCTACTTCCGCATCGGCTACTGGGTCGGGCGCAAGCTCGCGCAGGGCCTGTACCGCGTGCGCCTCGGCTTCGTCGATACCGAGTCGCTACAGAAGGTGCCCGACGACGCGACGGTGGTGTTCGTCATGAACCACCGCTCCAACATGGACTACATCCTCGCCGGCTACCTCGCCGCGGACAAGGCCGCGCTCTCCTACGCCGTGGGCGAATGGGCGCGCAGCTGGCCGCTGTCGGCGCTGATCCGCTCGATGGGCGCCTATTTCGTGCGCCGCAACTCCAAGGACGAGCTCTACCGGCGCGTGCTGGAGCGCTACATCGTGATGGCCACGCAGGCCGGCGTGCCGCAGGCGGTGTTCCCCGAGGGCGGCCTCACGCGCGACGGGCTGATGAGGGAACCTCGTTTGGGCGTTGTTGACTACATGTTGCGCGGGTTTTGGTTAGACGGCGAACGTGATCTGGTGTTCGTGCCGCTCGGGCTCAACTACGACCGCGTGCTGGAAGACCGCACGCTGCTGCTCTCGGCCGATCCCGACGCGCGCAAGCCCGGGCGCTTCTGGGCGGTGTGGAACACGCTCGGCTTCGTCACCAACAACCTGCGGCTGATGCTCAAGAGCGACTGGCACCGCTTCGGCTACGCCTGCGTGAACTTCGGCGCGCCCGTCTCGATGCGCGAGTACTGCGCGCTGCGCGGGCTCAACTTCCAGAAGCTGCAGGGCGAGGCGCGCAGGCAGGCGATCGGCGAGCTGGGCCGGCACCTCATGGCGCGCGTCGGCGGCATCGTGCCGGTGGTGCCGGTGCCGCTGATCGCCTCGGTGTTCATCGAGCAGCGTCAGAAGCCGATTTCCGAGCTCGAACTCAAGTCGGGCGTCGAACGGCTCATCGAAAAGCTCGAAGCCGCGGGCGCGCACGTCTACATCCCGCGCGAGGACCTCGACTACGCGGTCGCCGTGGGCCTGCGCATGCTCACGCTGCGCCGGCTGGTGGACGAGAAGGACGGCCTCTACGCGCCGCGCACGGCCGAGCTGCCGCTGATCCTCTACTACGCCAACTCGATCGCCCATCTTCTGAAGTGAAGTTCCCGCCTTCGGGTCGCGCAACCGGTCAGGCCAAGACTGCTAAGCGCATCCGCTTTTCAGAATGTAATCGGCGCTCTTTGGATTGAAGACGGAGTTCTCCGGCTCGTCGCCCCTGCCGTCCAGATTGACGACGATCCGCAGGAGCATGTCGGCGGCGGATTCCAGTCGCCAGTCGGGTCGACGTCTCCGAATCGGATCGTAGTTTCTCAGCCGTTGCAATGTTTCCACGTCGCCTTTCCCGATCTGCAACGCGCAATACACCTTGCGAATGCCCTCGAAGCTCGGCTTATTGCCGGGCGCAAGGACGGCGTGCCCCATCCATTGCCACGTCAGGGAGGCGGCAATCGCCTCGCAGATCTGCTGCGGGCGGCCGGAAGCGACTTCGCCACAACCGATATTCCGGCCATACGGGGAGTAGTCACTGGCGCGCAGGATGCCGGGCAGAAGCAGCGCGATCAGGAGAGCGGCAAATCCGAAGGACTTCACATTGAGCCAATCTCTCTCACGCCGATTGGCGGCGGATGCTAACGTTTCTCGAGATCGCGGTTGGCTTCCCGCACGGCGCGGCGCAGCTCCTCGCGCTGCTCGGGGCTGAAGCGCGCCGGATCGTTCCGACGATGCTCGTGCCAGCGTTCGCGCGCCTCTTCGCGCGACATCTGGCCGCTGCGCACCTGCTCGCGCATGCGCTGGCGCTCCTCCCAGTCCATGCGCCGCTGCGGCGGCGGCATCGGCCGCTGCGCGCCGTCGTGCCGACCGCCATGGGGCGGCTGGGCGAGCGCCGGCAGCAGCAGGATCGCCGTGAGGAATGCCACGAGCAGTCTCATGTCGGCTGCATCTTACGTTCGCGACTGCCGGGCCGAGCACATTCCCGCTTATTATTTGTAACAAATCGTGTCCACCGCGGCCGGAGGCAACACGTTGTTTCATCGAGCACCGAATGCCCCTGTACCCTGCGGCGCATGGCTGAGCTGAAGAAGCGGATTCTCGTCGTCGACGACGACCAGAGACTGCGCGAGCTGGTGGTGCGCTATTTCACCGAGCAGGGCTTCGAGGCGCGCGCTGTTTCGGATGCGTCGGGCATGGACCGGCAGCTCGCACGCGAGCGCTATGACCTCATCGTGCTCGACCTGATGCTGCCGGGCGAGGACGGCCTCGCCATCTGCCGCCGGCTGCGCAGCGACAAGGCGCCGCCGGGCAGCGGGCCGGCGATCATCATGCTGACCGCCAAGGGCGACGAGGTGGACCGCATCGTCGGCCTGGAGATGGGCGCCGACGACTACCTGCCCAAGCCGTTCAACCCGCGCGAGCTGGTGGCGCGCGTCAACGCCGTGCTGCGGCGGCGGCAGCCGGCCGGCCCGCCGGGCGCGCCCGCCACCGGCACGGAGATCCACCGCTTCGGCGCCTTCGAGTTCAACCTCGCGACGCGCAGCCTGGCCCGGGACGGCAAGCCCGTGTCGCTCACGACCGGCGAGTTTTCCGTGCTCAAGGTCCTCGTGCAGCACCCGCGCCAGCCGCTGTCGCGCGACAAGCTCATGGAGCTCGCGCGCGGGCGCGAATACGGCGTGTTCGATCGCTCGATCGACGTGCAGATCTCGCGCCTGCGCAAGATCGTCGAGGATGACCACGCGCACCCGCGCCACATCCAGACGGTCTGGGGCTTCGGCTACGTGTTCGTGCCGGACGGAAGCGCGTAACACGCGCCGCCGCTGGGCATTGCCTCCCGACCATGACCCTGTTCACACGGTCGTTCCTGCTGATCGCGCTGCTGATCCTCGCCTCGGCCGCGGCCACGGTGCAGCTGTACCGCATGTACGAGCGCGAGCCGCGCGCGCGCGCGCTGGCCCAGCAGACCATCAGCATCGTCAACCTCACGCGCGCGGCGCTCGTCAACGCCGACCCGATCCTGCGCCGCAACCTGCTGATCGAGATCAACGAGCGCGAGGGTATCCGCCTCGCGCCGGTCACCGCGGACGAGAAGCTGCAGGCGCTGCCCGGGGACCGGCCGTTTCTCGACCTGCTCGCCGGCCGCGTGCGCGACTCGCTCGGGCCCGAGACGCGCTTCGCGTTCGCGCGCGACGGCGTGCGCGGCTTCTGGGTGAGCTTCAGGATCGACGAGGACGAGTACTGGGTGATGCTGCCGCGCGAGCGCATCGAGCGGCGCTTCGGCCTCGAATGGGTGGGCGCGGGGCTCGGTCTGCTGCTGCTCGCGCTGGCCGGCGCCTGGCTGATCGCCTCGGCGCTGTCGCGGCCGCTCGCCGCGATCGCCGGCGC
>JBASCW010000014.1:0-60950 GCA_049651845.1 Burkholderiales bacterium
CGTGCTGGCGGCGCGCGCAGGCGGCGGCCTCGCCGCGCGGCTGGAGATCGCGCGCTAGCCCCTGGCGGCTTCCGCGAGCAGCCAGCTGCGGAACGCCGCCACGTCCTGGCGCTCGGCGGCCTCGGCCGCGCTCACCGTGTAGTAGGCGAACTTGAGCGGCAGCGTGAGCACGAACGGCGCGACCAGGCGCCCTGACGCGAGATCGCTGCCCCCCAGCACCGGCATGCTGAGCGCCACGCCTAGGCCGTCGGCCGCCGCCTCCAGCGCGAGCATGGCGTGGCTGAAGCGCAGGCCGTGCGCGGTGTCCAGGCCCTCGACGCCGGCCGCCTTGAGCCAGGCCGGCCACAGCGGCCCGCCGTCGTCGTAAGTCACGTTGTCGTGGATCAAGACCTGGTACGCGAGGTCGGCGGGCGTGCGCAGCGGCCGCTTGCCCTCGAGCAGTTTCGGGCTGCACATCGGCATTACTGTGACCGCCATCAGCTTGTCGACGCGATAGCCGGGGTAGTCGCCGGCGCCGAAGCGCACCGCGATGTCGGCGTTCTCCAGCGGCGCGCTCGGATCGCCGTCGCCGCCCGCCGGGTCGCCCTTCTTCGGGTCGATGAGCCGCGTGCTCGCGTTGATGCGCACGTCGAGCTCCGGGTGCTCGGCCACGAAGCGATAGAGGCGGGGCGCGAGCCAGCGCGACGCGAGCGACGTGGCGACGCTCACCGCGAGCGTGCCCTCCTCCTCGATCGCACGCAGCTCCTCGACCGCCGCCGCGAGCCGGCCGAAGCCCTCGCTCAATCGCGGCAGCAGGGCCTGGCCGCCGCGCGTCAGTTCGAGCCCGCGCTTTAGGCGGCGGAACAGCGGCCGGCCGAGGTGCTCCTCGAGCCCCTTGACCTGGTGGCTGATCGCCGCCGGGGTGACGTGCAACTCCTTGGCAGCCAAGGCAAAACTCATGTGGCGTGCCGCCGCTTCAAACGCCCGCAGCGCGTTCAGCGACGGCAGACTGGCTGTCATATGAGATTTTGTATTCATATAGGAGAGAAAATATAAATTGCTGCAGCGCAACTTTCACCTATCCCAATCGTCAAACAAGAGTAAATACTGACATGGACTTATACAGCATTCATGTCATCGCGCTGTAATAGTGCAGCGCCGTAAACTGAAGACTGAACAGGAGCAAGCTCATGACAAAAAAGGTTAGCAAAAGTAACCATGATTGGGAAACGATCAATGCACGGCTGGCGGAAGTCCGCATGAGCGGTCTCGCCCGGCTGCAGGCCGAGGCCCAGCTCGCCCGGGCGCAGGCCATCGCCGACACGCTGGTTGCGCTGTCGGCTATGGTGAAGCGCGCGGTCAAGCAGGTTTTCGACCGCCCCTACAGCCAGCCCAACACCTCGATCCGCTAGGTCGATGGTCCCCGCCGTCGCGGTGCAGCGGCTGAACCCGCGGCACCGGAACGACATCGCGCGCCACCTGCTGCAACTGCCGGCGGAAGACCGGCGGCTGCGCTTCGGCCGCGCGATCCGCGACGATGCCATTGGCGCGTACGTGGACGGCATCGATTTCGAGCGCGATCGCGTGTTCGGCATCGAGGGCGACGCGCTCGAGCTGGTCGGCTTCGCGCACCTCGCACTCGATCCGGCCGAGCGCACCGCCGAGCTCGGCTTGAGCGTCGATCCGCGCTGCCGCGGCAAAGGCCACGGCTACGCGCTGCTGCAGCGCGCGCTCCTGCACGCGGCCAACATCGGCTGCCGCGTGCTGTTCATGCATTGCCTGGCGGAGAACGTCATCATGCTGCACCTCGCGAGGAAGGCGGGACTCCTGCTGCTGCTCGAAGGCGGCGAAGCCGACGGGCGCCTCCAGCTCGACCGGCGCAAGCACGGCAGCGCGCTGCACGAAGCGCTCGCCGACCAGCTCGCGCTCGTGGACAACCTCCTGAAGCAGCAATACCTCTGGCTCGCCCAGGCGGGCATCAAGGCACCGGAATCGTCCGAGCGGGCGGCTCAGGCGAGCGCGTAGCGCGCCAGTACCTCGTAGTCCCGCCCTTTGCCTGCGGCGACGGACTCCACGAGCAAGTATTCCTCGACCGACCAGCGCACGGTCGGCAGGGCAGGAAGGGCGTTCGGCGCGTGTGCGTTGCGGATCAGCGTCACATGCGCTGCGAATTCGCGCGCCTCGGTCCGAAACTGCCTTGATTTCAACTCCTGATTCAAATCACCCGAGAGACGCCGCAGCGCTTCCGGTGTCCGCTCAGGTCCGGCCCAGACGATCCGGTTGTGCGCCCAGTAGCGCGCCTGCTCGATCGGCAGGAAATGTCTCTCGCCCCTCACGTTGAGACCTTTGAGCAAATGCAAGGCGCTCTCCTCAGCGTCGCCGAGGAACGCGAGCGTCAGATGGATCGTCTCGAGGCGCGTGACGCGCCCGCCGCTCGCGCGCTGCGCCTCGATTGCCCAGCGGTGCAGCGCCACGGCTGCCTCGCGCGGCGGCCAGATCGCGAAGAACAGGCGACGCGCCGTCGCGGCCTCACTTCGCCAGCAGGTGCCGGCGGTGCAGCGCCGCCAGCGCGCGCGCGGCCGAGTCCTCGGACTTGTCCAGCTCGGCGGCGATCAGTTCCATCTCGCGCCGGCTGCGGTTCTGCGACAGCTTCCAGCGCGCTTCGAGCCGCGTGACGGGAATCGAGAAGTTGACGATGCCGTCCAGCATCTGCTCGACGTACTGGCGCCGCAGCGCGTCGAATTTCGGCAGCCACTGCGGGTCGAGGCTCTCGATCAACTTGCGCTGGGATGCGAGCTTGTGCTGCCTCTCGGGAATGAGCTTCGGCACGCCATAGGCGTGCACTGCCGCGTAGTTCCAGGTCGGCACGCGCTCCTGCTCCTCGTACCAGCGTGGCGACACGTAGGCGTGTGGCCCCAAGAAGATCACCAGCACCTCCTCGTCGAGGAACTCCTTCCACTGCGGGTTGTTCTTCGCCATGTGCATGTCGATGACCACCTGCTCGCCGTCGTCGTGCACGGTGACCGGCAGGTGCGACGCATGCAGCACGCCGCCCGTTCCCGTGACCAGCACGGGAAAGTCGTTGGCACGCATGAACTCAAGGAGCTCGATCCGATCGTTCGGCTGGTTGTAGGGCGGTGAATACATGGGCTTACTCGATAAGAGCGATGGCTTGCGCGGCGATGCCTTCCTCGCGCCCGATGTAGCCGAGCTTTTCGGTGGTGGTCGCCTTCACGCTCACCGCGGCGGGCTCGAGGCCCAGGTCGGCGGCGATGTTGCCGATCATCTTCGCGATATGGGGCGCCATGCGCGGCGCTTGCGCAACGATCGTGCAGTCGATGTTGACGATGCGATAACCCTGCGCGCGCAATTTGTTTCCAACCTCTTTCAAAAGGATGCGGCTATTCGAGTCCATGTAGCCCGGCTCGCTGTCCGGAAAATGCATGCCGATGTCGCCGAGCGAGGCAGCGCCGAGCAGCGCGTCGCAGATCGCGTGCAGCAGCACGTCAGCATCCGAGTGCCCCGCGAGGCCCTTGGCGTGCGGGATCTGCACGCCGCCGATCACCAGCCTGCGGCCCGCGACCAGCGCGTGCACGTCGTAGCCCTGCCCGATCCTCATCGTCCTCCCCTCATCGCCGGGCCAGGATCGCCTCGGCGATCTGCAGGTCCTCGGCGAAGGTTACCTTGATGTTCTCGCGGCTGCCCGCCACCAGGCGCGGCTTGAGCCCGAGCTGCTCGATCGCACTGGCTTCGTCGGTCACCGCCAGTTTCGCCGCCTGCAGCGCCTGCGCGAGCAGCCCGCAGCGGAACATCTGCGGCGTCTGCGCGAGCCAGAGCTGGCTGCGGTCCTGGGTGCCGGCCACGCGCAGCGTGCCCGCCTCGTCCTTGGCCGCCCTTTTCACGGTGTCGGCCGCCGGCAGCGCGAGGATGCCGCCGATCTGGTCGTCGCACGTCTCGCGGATCAGGCTCTCGAGGTCGCGCTTCGGCAAGCAGGGCCGCGCCGCGTCGTGCACCAGCATCCAGTCGTCGGCGTCCACCGCGGCCATCGCCGCCACCATGCCGTTGTAGACGGAATCGCGGCGCGACGCGCCGCCGCAGTACAGCGGCTCGAGCCGGCCGGCGAACGCGCTCCAGTCGTGGCGCGCGAACTCGCGGTCTTCGGGCGCGAGCACGACGAACACGTTGTCCACGGGCGGCAGGCAAATCGCGGCGATGGCGTGCCACAGCATCGGCTTGCCGGCGAGCGGCAGGTACTGCTTGGGCTGCCCGGCGCCGAGCCGGTTTCCGCTGCCGGCGGCGGGAATCAGCGCATAGAAGGCCAATTCGAAATCTTTCGTATTTTCAAGGCCGTATAATTGCATGGCGCCTTCTTCTTGTCATGCATCGAGATTCGCTTCCCGGCTGGAAACGCTACTGCGGACTGGCCGGCTCCTCCGACGCACTGGTGCTGACGCGGCTGGCCGCCGAGGCCCGGCCGCTCGCCGTGTTCGCCGCGAGCGCGCTCGACGCGGCGCGCATGCTGGAGGAGATCGGCTGGCTCGCACCGTCGCTGCGCGCCTGCCTGCTGCCGGATTGGGAGACGCTGCCCTACGACAGCTTCTCGCCGCACCACGACCTCGTGTCCGAGCGCCTCGCGACGCTGTACCGCATCCAGCGCGGCGACTTCGACGTGGTGATCGTGCCCGCCTCGACCGCGCTGGTGCGCCTGTGCCCGCCCGCCTACCTCGCCGCGCACACGTTTTTCCTGCGCCAGGGCGAGCGGCTCGATGCCGAGGCGCTGCGCCGCCAGCTCGCGCTCGCCGGCTACAGCGGCGTCACGCAGGTCGTCACGCCGAGCGAATTCTGCTTTCGCGGCGGCATCGTCGACCTGTTCCCGATGGGCAGCGCGGTGCCCTACCGCCTGGACCTGGACGACGAGCTGATCGAGACCATCCGCACCTTCGACGTCGACTCGCAGCGCACGCTCTATGCGGTGAAGGAAGTGCGCATGCTGCCGGCGCGCGAGTTTCCGATGGACGAGGCGGGCCGCACCAAGTTCCGCGGCCGCTGGCGCGAGCTATTCGAGGGCGATCCCTCGAAGCGGCGCCTGTACAAGGATGTCTCGAGCGGCGTGCCCGCCGCGGGCGTCGAGTACTACCTGCCCCTGTTCTTCGACGGACTCGCCACCGTCTTCGACTACCTGCCCGAGAACGCGACGCTGGTCCTGCACCGCGACGTCGCGGGCGCGATCCAGGCGTTCTGGCTGGATGCGCAGTCGCGCTACAGGATGCTGGGGGGCGATCCGGACCGGCCGCTGCTGCCGCCGGCCGAGCTGTTCCTGCCCGCCGAGGAGTTCTACACGCGCGCCAAGAGCTTCGCGCGCATCGACCTGCTCGAATCGGCCGCCGTGGACCCCGACCAGCCTTTCGCGAGCACCGCGCTGCCGCCGATCGCGGTCGACCGCCGCGCGCAGGACCCGCTCGCCGCGCTGAAGGCCTTCGCGGCGAGCTCGGGACTGCGTGTGCTGCTGAGCGCCGAGTCGCCGGGGCGGCGGGAAACGATGCTGTCGTACTTCAGGGAATACGGTCTTTCGCCCTTGGCCTGTGAGGATTTTCAAACTTTCAATTCAGGAACTGAAAATCTTCAGATAGTCGTCTCCCCGCTCGCAAACGGCTTCGCGGTCCCGGCCGAGGGCTGGGCGGTGGTGACCGAGGCGGAGCTCTATGCGGGCACGGCGCGGCGCCGCACGCGCGGCGCCAAGGCGCAGAGCTCGTTCGAGGGCATGCTGCGCGACCTGTCGGAGCTCAAGGTCGGCGACCCGGTGGTCCAC
Organism: Burkholderiales bacterium; assembly: GCA_049651845.1. Taxonomy (GTDB): domain Bacteria; phylum Pseudomonadota; class Gammaproteobacteria; order Burkholderiales; family SG8-39; genus RBG-16-66-20. The sequence goes on from JBASCW010000014.1 coordinate 5,789, forward strand.
GTGCAGCACGGCATCGGCCGCTACGGCGGGCTGGTGAACCTCGACCTCGGCGAAGGCGTCACGGAATTCCTGCTGCTCGCGTACGACGGCGGCGACAAGCTGTACGTGCCGGTCTCGCAGCTCGAGGCGATCTCGCGTTACTCGGGCGCGCAGCCCGAGGAGGCGCCGCTGCACAAGCTGGGCAGCGGCCAATGGGACAAGGCGCGCGCCAAGGCGGCCAAGCAGGTGCGCGACAGCGCCGCCGAGCTGCTGGCGCTCTACGCCAAGCGCGCCGCGCGCCAGGGCCACGCCTTCGGCGTGAAGCCGCACGACCTGGACGCGTTTGCCGACGGCTTCGGCTTCGACGAGACGCCGGACCAGGCGGCGGCGATCGCCGCCGTCACCGCCGACATGACCGCGGGCAAGCCGATGGACCGCCTGATCTGCGGCGACGTCGGCTTCGGCAAGACCGAGGTCGCGCTGCGCGCGGCCTTCGTCGCCGTCGCCGACCGCAAGCAGGTCGCGATCCTCTGCCCCACCACGCTGCTCGCCGAGCAGCACTACCAGACCTTCGCCGACCGATTTGCCGATTGGCCGATCGAGATCGGGGAGCTTTCCCGCTTCAGATCGGGAAAAGAAAGCACTCGACTACTCAAAGCCCTCGAGTCCGGTGAACTCGACGTCGTCATCGGCACGCACAAGCTGCTCTCGAAGGACGTGAAGTTCGCCCGCCTGGGGCTGGTGATCATCGACGAGGAGCACCGCTTCGGCGTGCACCAGAAGGAGGCGCTCAGGCGGCTGCGCGCGGAGGTGGACGTGCTCACGCTCACCGCGACGCCGATCCCGCGCACGCTCGCGCTCTCGCTCGAGGGCCTGCGCGATTTCTCGGTCATCGCCACGGCGCCGGAGCGCCGCCTCGCGATCAAGACCTTCGTCGCGGCGCATTCCGACGGCCTGGTGCGCGAGGCGGTGCTACGCGAGCTGCGCCGCGGCGGCCAGGTCTACTACCTGCACAACGAGGTCGACACCATCGAGCACGCGCATGACCGCCTCGCGCGCCTGCTGCCCGAGGCGCGCCTCGCGGTCGCGCACGGCCAGATGCGCGAGCGCGAGCTGGAGCGCGTGATGCGGGACTTCACGCAGCAGCGCTCCAACGTGCTGCTGTGCTCGACCATCATCGAGACGGGCATCGATATCCCGACCGCGAACACCATCGTCATCCAGCGCGCCGACAAGTTCGGTCTCGCGCAGCTGCACCAGCTGCGCGGCCGCGTCGGGCGCTCGCACCACCAGGCCTATGCCTACCTGCTCGTGTCTTCGTTCGATTCCCTCGGAGCGCAAGCCAAGAAGCGACTCGAGGCCATCCAGATGATGGAAGAGCTGGGCTCGGGCTTCTACCTGGCGATGCACGACCTGGAAATCCGCGGCGCGGGCGAAGTGCTCGGCGAGTCGCAATCCGGGCAGATCCAGGAAGTCGGCTTCGACCTGTACACGCGCATGCTCGAGCGCGCGGTGCGCGCGCTCAAGGCCGGCAAGGCGATCGACCTCGATCCGGCCGCCGACGGCGCCGCCGAGATCAAGCTGCACGTGCCCGCGCTGCTGCCGCAGACCTACTGCGACGACGTACACGAGCGGCTGACGCTCTACAAGCGCCTCGCCAACTGCCGCACCGCAGAGGAGCTCGACCTCATGCAGGAGGAGCTCATCGACCGCTTCGGCCTGCTGCCCGAGCCGGCCAAGGCGCTGCTCGAGTCGCACCGGCTGCGGCTGCTCGCCGCGCCGCTCGGCGTCACGCGCGTGGACGCCACGCACGAAGCGCTGCAGCTGCAGTTCGCCAACGACGCGCCGGTCGAGCGCGGCAAGGTGATCGCGCTCGTGCAGCGGCGCAAGAACCTGCGCCTGGCGGGCCCGGACCGGCTGCGGCTGGAAGCGAAGATGGCCGAATGGCCGCTGCGCGTGCAGGCCGCGAAGGAGCTGCTCGGAGCGCTCGCGGCTTGAAGGCGCTCTGCGTCGTCTTCGCCCTGTTCTGGGCGCTCGCCGCGGGCGCGCAGCAGGACCGCGAACGTGAGCGCGAGCGCGGCGGCCACCAGGAGCTGATCCCCGCGCTCGGTGCGCTCGACCGCGGCGACGTGCAGCAGGCGATCGACTCGCTGCGGCCGCTCGCGGTGAACGGCAATCTCGAGGCGCAGTACGTGCTCGGCTCGGTGCTCGAGACCGCTTCGCCGCCGCTGCGCGACATCGCGGCCGCGCGCGACTGGTACCAGCGCGCGGCCGAGGCCGGCCACGCCGGCGCGCAGAACAACCTCGGCGCCATGTACTACGACGGCCGCGGCGTGCTGCGCAACCCGATCGAGGCTTCCAAGTGGTACAAGCTCGCCGCCGAGCAGGGTCACGCGGTGGCGCTGACCAACCTCGCGCTCATGTACGGCGAAGGTGTCGGCGTGCAGCAGGACCCCGCCGAGATGGCGAAGCTGCTGCAGAAGGCGGCCGAGGCGGGCGACGCGCGCGCGCAGGCGCAGCTCGGGCGCCTCTACCTCGACGGCGAGGGCGTACCGCAGAACCCCGCCGAAGCGATCAAATGGTTCCGCGCCGCCGCCGCCCAGGACAACGACAGCGCCGCGCTGTTCCTCGCGATCATGCTGCAGCGGGGCATCGGCGCGCCGCGCGACCTGGAGGCCGCGACCGCCTGGTTCCGGCGCGCCGCCGACCACGGCAACCGCATCGCGATGCTCGAGTTCGCCAAGGCCTACGAGCTCGGCCTCGGCGTGACGGCCGACGCCGCGCAGGCCAAGGTATGGCGCGAACGCGCCAGCGCCAAGCCCGACCCGGAAGCGAAGAAAGCCGATGTCCCCAGCGACCAGCGCGCCGATCCTCGTCCTGCAAAGCGCTAGCGCGAGCGCCGCCGACGCGGCAGCGCTCGCGGACCTGTGCGGCGCTTCGGCGACCGAGCAGGTCGGCGAGCACGCCTGGCGGCTGCGCGGCGCGCAGCGGCGCGAGCGCGTCCCCGCCTGGTGCGAGACGCGCCGCCTCGACCATGCCTGGCTGCCCGAGGGGCGGCGCTTCGCCGACCTCGAACTGCTGGCGATGGACATGGACTCGACGCTGATCACGATCGAGTGCATCGACGAGCTGGGCAGCTTCGCGAACCGGAAGGAGGAGATTTCCCGTATCACCGAACAGGCGATGCGCGGCGAAATCGATTACCCCGAGAGCCTGCGCCGGCGCGTCGCGCTGCTCGCCGGGCTCGAGGAAGACGCGCTGCAGGAGGTTTACGACGAGAAGCTGCGCCTGTCGCCGGGCGCCGAGCAGCTGATCGAGCACTGCAAGCGCCATGGCGTGAAGCTGCTGCTCGTGTCGGGCGGCTTTACATTCTTCACCGGGCGGCTCAAGGAGCGCCTCGGCCTGGACGACACCATCTCCAACGTGCTCGAGATCGAGGGCGGCCGCCTCACCGGCCGCGTGCTGGGCGGCATCGTGGACGCGCAGGCGAAGGCCGCGAAGTTCCGCCAGATGGCGCGGCGCCTCGGTGCGGCGCAAGCGCAGACCGTCGCGATCGGCGACGGCGCCAACGACCTGAAGATGATGGCCGAGGCCGGCGTCTCGGTCGCCTACCGCGCCAAGCCCGTGGTGCGCGCGCAGGCCACGCACGGCCTGAGCTTCACGGGCCTCGACGGCGTGATCCGGCTCTTCGATTGACCGGCGTGCCGCGCGCCGCTACTTGGCCGCGACGACCATGATCTCCACGAGGCAGGCGGGATCGGCGAGCTTCGCCTCCACGCAGGCGCGCACCGGCAGGTTCTTCGCGTCCACCCACGCGGTCCAGACCTCGTTCATCGGCGCGCGGTTGCGGATGTCGGTGACCCAGATGGTCGCCTGCAGCAGCTTCGACTTGCTGGTGCCGCACTTGGCGAGCAGCCGGTCGATTTCCGCGAGCACTTCCAGCGTCTGGCCCTTGATGTCCTTCTTCAGGTCCTTGGGCACGATGCCGGCGAGGTAAACGGTGGCGCCGTTCTCGACGGCGAGGCTCAGGATCGGGCCGGGTTCGTGACGCACGACGCTCATTTGCGATCTCCTTTTTCTGCCAGCAGGCGTTCGATTTCCTTCACCAGCTTCGGATCGGACGGCTCGATCTTGGTGGCGAACGATTGCGCTCGCGTGCCGCTGCGGTCCACCAGGTACTTGTGGAAGTTCCAGCCTGGCGCCGTGCCCGTGGCCTTGGCCAGCTTCGAGTAGAACGCGTTGACGTCGCCCCTGGCGACGCGGGTCTTGGTGAACATCGGGAAGCTCACGCCGTAGTTGGCTTCGCAGAACTTCGCGATCTCCCGGTTCGAGCCCGGCTCCTGGCCGCCGAAGTCGTTGGATGGGAAGCCGAGCACCACCAGGCCCCTGTCCTTGTAGCGGCGGTAGAGCTTCTCGAGGCCTTCATACTGCGGCGTGTAGCCGCACTGGCTCGCGGTGTTCACCACCAGCAGCACCTTGCCCCGGTACTGGCAGATCGACTCGGGCTTGTCGTCGCTCAGGGTGGGCAGCGCGGCATCGAGCAGCGGCGGGCAATCGGCGGCGTGCACGGCGCAAGCCGCTCCCAGCAGGAGGAAGAGGACTATCCGACCCATTGCCGGGCATTGTAGAAGAGTTGCATCCACGGCGAGTCCTCGCCGGCGCCGTCCGGCGCCCACGACATCTGGATGGACCGGAACACGCGTTCCGGGTGCGGCATCACGATCGTGAAGCGGCCGTCGGGCGTGGTGAGGCCCGTGATGCCGCCGGGCGAGCCGTTCGGATTCAGCGGGTAGGCCAGCGCGGTCCTGCCCTGGTTGTCGACGAATCGCAGTGCGACCGCCGCTTTCTTCAGGTCGCTTTCATCTGCGAAAAGAGCGAAACCCTCGCCATGCGCGCTGGCGATGGGCATGCGGCTGCCGGCCATGCCGCGGAACAGGATCGAGGGGCTCTCGGCCACTTCGACCATCACGAAGCGCGCCTCGAACTGCGCCGAGCGGTTGCCGGTGAACGCCGGCCAGTGCTGCGCGCCCGGGATGATCTCCTTGAGCGCCGCCATCATCTGGCAGCCGTTGCAGGAGCCGAGCGCGAACGTGTCCGCACGCGCGAAGAAGCGCTCGAACTCGCCGCGCGCGCGCGCGTTGAACAGGATCGATTTCGCCCAGCCCTGGCCGCCGCCCAGCACGTCGCCGTAGGAAAAGCCGCCGCAGGCCGCGAGCCCCTTGAAGCCCGCAAGCTGCACGCGCCCGGCGATGACGTCCGACATGTGCACGTCCACCGCATCGAAGCCCGCGCGCGTGAATGCCGCCGCCATCTCGACCTGGCTGTTGACCCCCTGCTCGCGAAGGATGGCGACCTGGGGTGGTTTTCCGGTGTTGATTGAGAATTTTCGAGGGGAAAAAGTCAATTGAAATGAAATTCCCGGATCGTTCGTGTCGAGAATCCGGTCGTATTCCTCCCGCGCGCATTCCGGGTTGTCGCGCAGCTGCTGCATGCGGAAGCTGGTCTCGGACCAGGCGCGCTGCAGGTCCACGCGCTTCTCCTTGAAGATCGGCTTGGCGCCGCGGGTGAGCGCTATTTCATCTCTGCCATTCAGAAAGCCGAGAACAAACGAAAGATCCCCAAGGCCAAGGGAACGAAGGAGATCCATGACCCTGGTGCGGTCGGCCGCGCGGATCTGCAGGACCGCGCCCAGCTCCTCGGCGAACAGCGCCTGCAGCGCGCGCTCGCGCAGCCTGCCGGCGAGCTGCTCGTCGTTGGAGCGCTTGAAGCCGTCCACGTCGTCGCTCCAGCGGTCGAACACCAGCTCGTCGAGGTTCACCGTCACCCCGCAGCGGCCGGCGAACGCCATCTCGCTCACCGTCGCGAACAAGCCGCCGTCGGAGCGATCGTGGTAGGCGAGCAGCAGGTTCTTGGAGTTCAGCTCCTGAACCGCTGCAAAGAACTTGCCGAGGTGAAGCGCGGAATCGACATCCGGCGCCGTATCGCCGAATCGCGAGAACACCTGCGCCAGGATCGAGCCGCCGAGGCGGTTCTTGCCGCCGCCCAGGTCGATCAGCAGCAGCTCGGTGTCGCCCGCGTCGGTGCGCAGGCGCGGGGTCAGCGTCGCGCGCGCATCGCCGACCGCGGCGAACGCGCTCACGATCAGCGACAGCGGCGCCACCACCTCCTTGCCGTCCCAGGCGGTGCGCATCGACAGCGAATCCTTGCCGACCGGGATCGCCACGCCGAGCGCCGGGCAGAGCTCCAGCGCGACCGCGCGCACCGTGTCGTAGAGCGCCGCGTCCTCGCCCGGCGCGCCCGCCGCGGCCATCCAGTTGGCCGAGAGCTTGACCCGGTCGAGCGAGCGCACGCGCGCGGCCGCGAGGTTGGTCAGCGCTTCACCCACCGCCATGCGCCCGGAAGCCGGGCCGTCGATGAGCGCAAGCGGCGTGCGCTCGCCGATCGCGAAGGCCTCGCCCGCGTAGCCGTCGTAGTCGAGCAGCGTGACGGCGCAGTCGGCGACCGGTACCTGCCAGGGCCCGACAAACGGGTCGCGCGAGCACAGCCCGCCCACCGTGCGGTCGCCGATCGAAATCAGGAAGGTCTTGTCCGCGACCGCCGGGTGCCGCAGCACGCGGTAGGCCGCCTCCTTCAGCTCGATGCCCTCCAGCGACAGGGGTTCGAGCCGCCGCGCGACGCGCTTCACGTCGCGCAGCATCTTCGGCGGCTTGCCCAGCACGACCGACAGGTCGATATCGACCGGATCGTTGTTGAATTCCCTGTCGAACACCACCAGATGCCCGTCCGCGGTCGCGCTCCCCAGCACCGCGTAGGGACAGCGCTCGCGCGCGCAGATCCGGTTGAAGACATCCAGGCTCTCGGGCGCGATCGCGAGCACGTAGCGCTCCTGCGCCTCGTTGCACCAGATTTCGCGCGGCGACATGCCGCTGTCCTCGGAAGGCGCGGCGCGCAGGTCGAGGCGCGCGCCGCGGCCCGCCGAGTGCGCGAGCTCCGGGAAGGCGTTCGACAGGCCGCCCGCGCCGACATCGTGGATCGACAGGATCGGGTTGGCTTCGCCCAGCTGCGCGCAGCGGTCGATGACCTCCTGCGCGCGCCGCTGGATCTCGGCGTTGCCGCGCTGCACCGAGTCGAAGTCCAGGTCCTCGGTGTTGGCGCCGGCGCGCATCGAGGACGCGGCGCCGCCGCCCATGCCGATCCGCATGCCCGGCCCGCCGAGCTGGATCAGGAGGGTCTTTTCGCGGAAGATCTTCTTTGCGGAATTCTCGGAAGAAATGCTTCCTACGCCCCCCGCAAGCATGATCGGCTTGTGGTAGCCGCGCTGCGCGCCGCCCACCTCCTGCTCGAAGCTGCGGAAATAGCCGGCGAGGTTCGGTCGGCCAAACTCGTTGTTGAACGAGGCCGCGCCGATCGGGCCGTCGAGCATGATCTGCAGCGCGGAGACGATGCGCCCGGGGCGCCCGTAGTCGCGTCCCTCCCAGGGCTGCGGCCACTCCGGGACGCGCAGGTTGGACACCGAGTAGCCGACCAGGCCCGCCTTGGGCTTGGCGCCGCGCCCGGTCGCGCCCTCGTCGCGGATCTCGCCGCCGGCGCCCGTCGCCGCGCCCGGGAACGGCGAGATCGCGGTCGGGTGGTTATGGGTTTCGCATTTGACGACCAGATGTGTCGTTCCCGAGCTTTTTCTATAGACAAGATTTTCGTCAGGGAAAAAACGCTCGGCAGCAACGCCCTCGAGAATCGCCGCATTGTCCGCGTACGCCAGCACTGTGCCCTGCGGGTTGGCCGCGTGCGTGTGGCGGATCATCGCGAACAGCGACCGGTCCTGCTTCTCGCCGTCGACGATCCAGTCGGCATTGAAGATCTTGTGGCGGCAGTGCTCGGAGTTCGCCTGCGCGAACATGGTCAGCTCGGCGTCGGTCGGATCGCGCCCGAGGCCGCCGAAGGCGTCGCGCAGGTAGGCGATCTCGTCGTCGCTCAGCGCCAGACCGAGGCGCTCGTTGGCCTGCTCCAGTTCCGCGAGCGGCACGCGCTCGAGCGGCCGCGGTGGGACGTGCTGAAAAAGACCGTCGGCTTCCTCCAGCGCGCCGAGCACGCTCTCGGTCATGCGGTCGTACAGCAAGGCGGACATGCTGTTTCTATCGATTCTGTCTATTGAATCAACAAGAAACAGAATTCCGCGTTCAATCCGTCGAACGCTCGCGAGCCCGCAGTTGTGCGCGATGTCGGTGGCCTTGGAAGCCCAGGGCGAAAGCGTTCCCAGCCGGGGCACCACGAGGAAAGGCTCGCCGGGCGGCAACTGCGCCGGCGGCGGTGCGCCATAGCGCAGCAGCCGCTCCAACAATTCGCGCTCCCGCGCTTCGGGCTCGTGGCCGGCCTCGACGAAATGCCAGTACTCGGCCGCCACGCCGCGCACCGAGGGCTGCGCGTTCTTCAGTTCCTGGACCAGCTTGGCGAGGCGGAAATCCGACAGCGCGCGCGCGCCGCGGAAGCGGAGGACGATGGGCGCGGTCACTTCCTGATCACGGGATCCTGCACCTTGCCGGAAACGGTCAGCGTCGCGCTCAGCTTCTGGCTCGTGGTCTTCACATCGGCGACGATGCGGCCCGAGAGATTGCCGCTCGTGTCGATGTTCAGGCTCGCGCCCGCATTGAGCCCGCCCGCCGAAATGGCGACGTTGGTGAACTGCATGGCGCCCTTGTCATACACACCCTGGCCGGTCATCTCGTTGAACACGGTGCGGCCGCCGGATTGCGCGCCGCCCGTCTGCAGCGCGCGCGCCAGGTCGAAGCTGCCGAGCACGCCCTTCTCGATCTTGAACTCGCCCTGCAGGCGCGCGTTCTCGTAGAGCGAGCCGGGCGAGCTGCCCGTCATGCTGTAGGCGGCGCGCCCTTCAACCCGTCCTTCGGAGACCAGCGTCGGCGCGAACACCGCGACTTTCAGGTTGCGCGGCTTCACTTCGCCTTCCACCGTCCAGCTGTCGCCCCAGCGAATGCGCGCGGTGCCGTGCAACACGCCGTCGAAGGCGCGCCCGTCGAATTCGGAAGTCACCACGCCCGCGCGGTTCGCCGTGCCCTTCATCGAGAACTCCGCCAGGCTCAGCGCCGGCACGAACGGCGGCGCGAACGAGGGCGCGGCGATCTCGAAGCCGATGTCGCTGCCCTTCGGCTGCAGCGTCACGCTGAGCTTGTCGGCGCCGGACAGCCTGACCGTCTGGAACGTGCCGTCGCCCGCCACAGTCGCGTCCACGTCGAGCGGCGGCAGCTTGAGCGGGCCGTCGAGCGCGAGCTGCTTGACCGTCACGCGTCCGATCCGGAAGTTCTCGCCCGCCACCTTGCCGAGCAGCGCCTCGCCGACTTGCGACTGGGCGATCTGCACGCCTTCGAGCTCGACGCGACTGAAGGCCTTGCGCGCGCCGAACAGCGAGCCGACCTCGGGTGCGCCGCGCACGCTGCGGATCTTCACCGCGCTGCCGATCGACACGTTTTCCAGCTTCACCTCGATGCCCGTGAACACCGACAGGCGCCCCGCACCGATCTTCACCGGCACCCCCATCGCGTCCGAGGCCGCCTTCTCGTACTCCGCGGTCGACACCGGCATGAAGTTCAGCACGCCGACGCCCGCGATCAGCAGCACGAACAGTACGATCGCCACCGGCTTGCCCCACTTCTTCGGCCGGCCGCCGGTCGCGACCGCCACGGGCGGCGCCTCGCGCGCCGCCCGGCGCGCCTTCTCCGCGGCGACCTTCTGGTCCCGCTTCAAGTCGTCGGTGTCGAGATCGTCTTCCGTGACCGGGATGTCGTCCTCGTCCCCCGAGACCCTGCGCGCAGCGCCCTTTGCGGCGGCGGCCTTTGCCGCGCGCTCCTCGGCCTGCTTGGCGGCCTGCGCCTCCTTCGCCTCGCGCTTGCGCTCGGCCTCCTCCTCCTCGAGCCGCCCCTCTTCCTCGCGCGCCTTGCGCTCGGCCTCCTCCTGCACGCGCCGCTTCTCTTCCTCCTTGCGGCGGCGCTCCTCCTCGTCGCGGCGCTTCTTCTCGGCCTCCTCTTTCGCGCGGCGCTCGGCCTCCTCCTTCGCCTTGCGCTCGGCTTCGGCCTTCGCCTTGCGCTCGGCCTCTTCGCGTTCCCGCTGCTCCTCCTCCTCGCGCTTGCCGAATGAATCCAGGTCGGCGAGCAGCGAATCGCCGATGCCGCCGCCCGACGCCGCCGCAGGCGGTGGCGGCGGCGCCACGGTCTCGATCTTCGGCAGCGAAGCGGCTGCCTCGCGCGCACGGCGTTCGTCGTCCTCGCGCCGCTTGCGATCCTCGTCTTCGCGCTTCTTGCGGTCCGCCTCGTCGCGTGCACGGCGCTGCGCTTCGTCCTTCGTGCGCTTCTCTTCCTCGTCCCTGCGGCGGCGGGCTTCCTCCTCCTCCCGCTTCCTGCGGTCCACCTCTTCCTTCGCGCGCCGCTCCTCTTCCTCCTTGCGCCGGCGTACCTCCTCCTCCTCACGCTTCTTGCGCTCGGCATCCTCGCGCGCCCGGCGCTCCTCGTCCTCCTTGCGCCGGCGCTCGTCCTCTTCGCGCCGCTTGCGCTCCTCTTCCTCGCGCTTCTTGCGGTCGGCCTCTTCGCGCGCGCGCCGCTCCGCCTCTTCCTTGGCGCGCCGTTCGTCCTCCTCCTTGCGCCGGCGGTCCTCCTCCTCGCGCCGCTTGCGCTCCTGCTCCTCGCGCGCCTTGCGCTCGGCCTCGAGCTTGGCGTTCAACTCGGCTTCGAGCCGCGCCTTGTCCTTCTCGGCCGCTTCCGTCTTCGCCCTCGCGTCGGCTTCCGCCCTGGCCTTGGCCTCGGTCGCCATGCGCACGGCGGCCTCGCGCGCGGCCTTGACCTTCGCGTCCGCGTCGGCGCGCGTCCTGGCCTCGGCCTCCGCCTTCGCTTTCGCTTTCGCTTCGGCCTCGGCGCGCGCTCTGGCTTCGGCCTCCGCCCGGGCGCGCGCCTCGGCGGCGGCCGCCCTGGCCTTCGCCTCCGCTTCGGCTTTCGCCTTCGCCTCGGCTTCCTGACGGGCCTTGTAGTCGGTCACCTGCTGTTCTTTCGCTTTGCGCTCGGCGTCGGCGCGCGCCGCCGCGGCCAAGTCGACCGGCGGCGGCTTGGGCGCCGATGGCGCCTTGGGCGGAACCCTGATCGCCTGCGTGAAATCCAGGCCGTCGCTGTCGTCCGCGGACGGCGGCTGCGCCGCCTTGGGCGGCGCCGCGCGCGGCGGCGGCGCGGCCTGGGCGGCGCCCGAGGACACCTCGCGGATGAAGCCGTCCTTGTCGAGCTGCTGGATCAGCGCTTCGAATTTCGGGCCGGCGAGCTTTTCGAAATCCTTTTGCACCTCGGTGAGCGGCGTCTTGCCGTCGATCGCCGAGAGCACCGCCCGGTCGGCGCGCGACAGATGGCTGGTCTTGCCGGACGCTTCCTGCACGCCCTTGCCGGTCTTGGAAAATATCGCGGAGAGGTTCAAGCGCCTGGGGGCTCTGAGGGGGCGCGTTATTATAGCTACAAGTGGCAGTTCCCCCCGGTCCCAATCCCTTGCGCGCTGCAGCTGCTGCGAGACGATGAAGCATGGATGAGGTCGAGTGTGTGGTCGTCGGCGCCGGCGTCGTCGGGCTCGCCGCGGCGCGCGCCCTGGCCCGCGCGGGCCGCGAGGTGGTGATCCTCGAGGCCGAGGACGCGATCGGCACGCACACCAGCTCGCGCAACTCCGAGGTGATCCACGCGGGCATCTATTACCCGCAGGGCTCGCTCAAGGCGCGCTCCTGCGTGGCGGGCCGCCAGCGTCTGTACGAGTACTGCGAAACGCACGGGGTGCCCTATCGCCAGTGCGGGAAATTGATCGTTGCCACGAACGACAATCAGTTACCTGAATTGGAGAAAATACGCGAAAGAGCGCACGAGAACGACGTCGCCGACGTTGTCGAGATCCCGGCCGCCGAGGCGATGCGCATGGAGCCGGCGCTGCACTGCGTTGCGGCGCTGCACTCGCCTTCGACCGGTATCATCGACAGCCATGCGCTCATGCTCGCCTTCCTTGGCGACGCCGAGGACGCGGGCGCAATGTTGGGCCTGAAGAGTCCTCTGGACAGGGTGCTCGTCTCCCGCTCCGGATTCGAGATTCACTCGGGCGAAACAAGAATTCATTCGCAAATTCTCGTTAACAGTGCAGGCATCAGGGCGCCGAGCGTCGCCGGCCGGATCGACGCCTTGCCGCGCGACCGGATCCCGCCGGAGTACTACGCCAAGGGCAACTACTACTCGCTCACGGGACGCCCGCCCTTCGCGCGCCTGGTCTACCCGGTACCCGAGCCTGGCGGCCTGGGGGTGCACGTGACGCTGGACCTCGCCGGCCAGGCGCGCTTCGGCCCGGACGTGGAATGGGTCGAGCGCCCGGACTACAGCGTCGACCCGCGCCGCGCCGAGCGCTTCTACGCGGCGATCCGGTGCTACTGGCCGGCGCTGCCGGACGGCGCCCTCGCGCCTGGCTACGCCGGCATCCGCCCCAAGATCTCCGGGCCCGGGGAGCCGGCCGCCGATTTCGTGATCCAGGGGCCGGCCGAGCACGGCGTGCCCGGGCTGGTCAACCTGTTCGGCATCGAGTCGCCCGGATTGACAGCGTCGCTCGCGTTGGCCGAAGATGTGGCCGCCCGCCTGAAGGACTAATTTCCGGAGAAGAACATGAAGCTCAGACCCCTGTTCGCATCGCTCGCCGCACTTGCCGTCGTCGCCGTCTTTCATCCCGGCGCGCAAGCCCAGACCAAGTGGGACATGCCGACGCCGTACTCCGACGGCGAGTTCCACACCGTCAACGTGCGCCAGTTCGCGGAGGACGTGAAGAAGGGATCCGCAGGCAATCTCGACATCAACGTGCATTCGAACGGCTCGCTGATCAAGCATCCGGACATCCTGCGCGCGGTCTCCACCGGGCAGGTGCCGATCGCGGAATTCCTGCTCGGCCAGTTCGGCAACGAGGAGGCCGTGTTCAACGCCGACAACGTGCCGTTCCTCGCCGCGGGCTACGACAATGCCTGGAAGCTCTACCAGGCGCAGAAGGCGGTGCTCTCGAAGAAGCTGGAAGCCCGCGGACTGCTGCTGCTGTTCTCGGTGGCCTGGCCGGGACAGGGCCTGTACACCAAGAACCCCTTGAAGAGCGTGGACGACTTCAAGGGCGTCAAGTTCCGCACCTACAGCGCCTACACCGCGCGGCTCGCCGAGCTGCTGGGCGCCAGCCCGACCGTGATCCAGGTGCCCGAAGTGCCGCAGGCCTTCGCCACCGGCACCATCAGCGCGATGATCACCTCGTCGGCGACCGGGACCTCGACCAAGGCCTGGGAGTTCGTCAAGAACTACTACACCACCAACGCCATGCACCCGAAGAACGTGGTGGTCGTGAACGGCCGCGCGTTCCAGCGCCTGCCCGCGGAGCAGCAGAAGCTGCTGCAGGCGGCGGGCGCGGCAGCCGAGAAGCGCGGCTGGGACATGTCGCGCAAGCGCGAAGCCGACGCCAACAAGATGCTCGCCGACAACGGCATGACGGTGCACAAGCCCGATGCCGCGCTGATGGCGGCCATGAACAAGATCGGCGACACCATCGCCGCCGAATGGCTGAAGGCCGCGGGCGCCGACGGCGAAGCGATCGTCAAGGCTTACCGCGGCAAGTAGACCGAAGGACGCGGCGAGCCGCGTGTGAGGCGATTCCTCGACCGCCTCTACGCGGCGAGCGGCGCGCTCGCCGCGCTCTGCCTCGCCAGCATCTGCGTGCTGATGCTGGCGCAGTCGGTCGGGCGCGAGTTCGGCCTGCTGATCCGCGCCGCCGACGACCTCACCTCCTGGCTGTGCGCGGCTGCGGCGTTCTTCGCGCTCGGCCACACCTTCCGGCACGGCGAGCTGGTGCGCGTGGGCCTGTTCATCGACCGGCTGCGGCCTGCCGCTCGCAGGCGCGCCGAGATCGCCGCGCTCGCGGTGACCGCGCTGTTCATCGGCTACATGAACGTCGCGGTCGTCAAGTTCGTCTGGGAGAGCTGGCAGTTCAAGGAAGTCGCGCAGGGCCTGGTGAAGATCCCGATCTGGATCCCGCAGCTGTGCTTCGTGTTCGGCGCCTTCATCCTGCTGGTCGCCATTCTCGATGAATTGATTCTTGTCGTGAGAAGGCAGAAGCCGGCTTACCAGCTCGCCGAAGAGGACCGCCGCGCGCGCGGCGACTATTCGGAGCTCGCCTGAGATGAGCACGCTCGAGATCGCGCTGGTGCTGCTCGCGCTGCTGCTGGTGCTGCTCGCGGGCGGGGTCTGGATCGCGATCTCGCTGGGCACGGTGGCCTGGTTCGGGCTGCAGTTCTTCACCTCGACGCCGCCCGACGTCAACCTGTTCCAGTCCTTCTGGGGCTCGAGCGCCTCCTGGACGCTCGCCGCGCTGCCCTTGTTCATCTGGATGGGGGAGATCCTCTACCGCACCAAGCTCTCGGAGGAGATGTTCGAGGGCCTCGCGCCCTGGCTCACCTGGCTGCCCGGCCGCCTGATGCACGTCAACGTGCTCGCCTGCGGCATCTTCGGCACCGTGTCGGGCTCCTCCGCTGCGACCTGCGCGACCATCGCCAAGGTGGCGCTGCCCGAGCTCGTCAAGCGCGGCTACGACGAAAAGACCGCGCTCGGCTCGCTCTGCGGCGCCGGCACGCTCGGCATCCTGCTGCCGCCCTCGATCATCATGGTGGTCTACGCGGTGGCCGCCGAGGTCTCGATCCTCAAGGTCTTCCTGGCGGGCTTCCTGCCCGGGTTTCTCCTGATGGCGCTGTTCTCGGGCTACATCGTCGTCTGGGCCTGGCTGCACCCCGGCAAGACGCCCAAGGACGAGTTCCGGCTCAGCTTCGCCGAGAAGCTCTACCGCAGCCGCCACCTGATCCCCTGCGTGCTGCTGATCGTGTTCATCGTCTGGGTGATGATCAAGGGCTGGGCCACGGCGACCGAGTCGGCGGCCTTCGGCGTGCTGGGGTCGCTCGGCATCGCCTGGTGGTCGGGCGGCCTGAGCCGCGAGACCTTCTGGCAGAGTCTGATGGGCGCCACGCGGCTGTCATGCATGATCATGTTCATCCTCGCCGGGGCCGCGTTCCTCTCCTCCTGCATGGCCTTCACGGGCATCCCCAAGGCGCTCGCGGCCTGGGTGGCGGCGCTCGAGCCGAACAAGTACACGCTGATCGCGATCCTCGCGGGCATCTATATCCTGCTCGGCGCGGCGCTCGACGGCGTGTCGATGATCGTGCTGACCACCTCGATCGTGATCCCGATGATCGAGAAGGCCGGCATCGACCTGGTCTGGTTCGGCATCTTCATCGTGCTGCTCGTCGAGATCGCCGAGGTCACGCCGCCGCTCGGCTTCAACCTGTTCGTGCTGCAGACCATGAGCGGCAGGGACAGCAACTACGTGGCCTGGGCCTCGATCCCGTTCTTCTTGATGATGGTGCTGTGCATCGCGCTGATCACGATCTTTCCCGAGATCGTCACCTGGCTGCCCGACGCGCTGATCCAGAAGGCCAAATGATCGCCGTCCACCACCTGAACAACTCGCGCTCGCAGCGCATCCTCTGGCTGCTCGAGGAGCTGGGCCTCGCCTACGAGGTGAAGCGCTACCAGCGCGACGCGAGGACCATGCTCGCGCCGCCGGAGCTGCGCGCGGTGCACCCGCTCGGCAAGTCGCCCGTGATCAGCGACGGGGAACTGACGCTCGCGGAGTCGGGGGCTATTGTTGAATATCTTGCCGCTCGATACGGAAACGGAAGATTCATTCCCGATAGAGAGTCCCCGGCATATCTCCGCTACGTCTACTGGATGCACTTTGCCGAGGGCTCGGCGATGCCGCCGCTGCTGTTGAAGCTCATCTTCGACCGCATCGAGAGCGGCAAGGCCATGCCCTTCTTCGTGCGACCGGTCGCGCGCGCGATCGCGCGGCGAGCGAAGCAGCTGATGGTCTTGCCCAACCTGCAGCGCCAGCTCGACTTCATGGAGGACGAGCTCGCGAAGCACGATTGGTTCGCCGGCTCCGCGTTCAGCGCCGCCGACATCCAGATGAGCTTTCCTCTGGAGGCCGCGGCTTCGCGCGGCGGACTGAACGAGAGCCGGCCGAAGCTCTGGGCGTTCCTGAAGAAGATCCACGAGCGCCCCGCCTACCAGCGCGCGCTGGAAAAAGGCGGCAGATACGAGCTGCTGCGCTGACGGTTTGATCTGCGTCAGCCCCGCCCGCGGCGGCGCCCTGCGATAATCTGCGCGTGTCGCGGCCCATCTACCTCACGCAGGACATCCGCCGCATCGAGCAGGCCGCCGGCGACGTCACGCCGCCGCTGATGGAGCGCGCCGGCGCGGCTGCGGCCGAACTCGCGATCTCGCTTGCTGGCGACAAGGGCAAGGACATCCTGGTCCTCGCGGGCCCCGGCAACAACGGCGGCGACGCCAAGATTGTGGCCAGGATTTTGCTGGAGAAGTTTTTCCGAATTGCACAGGCCACGAAACCCGAAGAAATCCCTCTCAACATTCGTTGGTCGCTCGTGGTCGATGGTCTCTTCGGCATTGGCATCGCGCGGCCTGTCGAAGGCGCATTCGCGAAACTTGTCGAGTACATCAATTCGCAATCCTGCCCGGTGCTCGCGCTGGACATCCCGAGCGGGCTGGAATCGGACACGGGCCGCGCCCCCGGCCACGCGGTGCGCGCCACGCACACCCTCACCTTCATCGGCCTGAAGCCCGGCCTGCTCACGCTGGACGGCCCGGACCATTGCGGCGAAGTGACCGTTGCCGATCTGGGTCTTTCATCTGAGGGCATTTCCCACGGATGGCTTGCCGAGCCCTCCCTATTCTCGAACGTCCTCAAGCCGCGCCCGCGGAACTTTCACAAGGGCATGGCCGGCTCGCTCGGCATCCTGGGCGGCGACGAGGGCATGGCGGGCGCTGCGCTGCTCGCCGGGCGCGCGGCGCTGAAGCTCGGCGCCGGGCGCGTCTACGCCGGCATGCTGGAGCAAATCGCGGCCGATGCCGGGGCGCCGGAGCTCATGCTGCGCCACCCCGAGGATGTGTTCGGCCTGGATCTCGACGCGATCGTCGTGGGCCCGGGCCTGGGTCAGAGCGAGCGCGCCGAGACCCTGCTCGGCGCCGCGCTCACGAGCGAGCTGCCCTGCGTGCTCGATGCCGACGCGCTCAATCTGATCGCGGAGAACGAAGACCTGCGCAAGGCCTGCGCGCGCCGCAAGGCCGACACGCTGCTCACGCCGCACCCGGCCGAAGCCGGGCGCCTGCTCGCCGAGACCACCGCGCACGTGCAGGCCGACCGCCTGAAGGCCGCGCGCGCGCTCGCGCAGAACCTGAACGCGCACGTGGTGCTCAAGGGCAACGGCAGCGTGCTGGTGGCGCGCGACGGCCACTGGTTCGTCAACACCTCCGGCAATCCCGGCATGGGCTCCGCAGGCATGGGCGACGTGCTCTCCGGCATCCTCGGCGCCCTGCTCGCGCAGAAATACTCTGGCGAAACGTCGCTGGTGCTCGGAACGCACCTGCACGGCTGCGCAGCCGACGAATGCGTGAAGTCCAGTGCTGGACCGGTCGGGCTCGTCGCCAGCGAGCTGATCGATCCGGCGCGCCGGATCTGGAATTCCTGGCTGCGCCAGGCCTGAGCATCAAGCGGCGCGCACGCGCGCCTTGGGCTCCGGATATGGGTACAGCATGTTGAGCGCGATCGACTGGTGATTGGCCTGCACGATCCGTACGTGCTCGCGGCGCAGCTCGCGCGCGTGCCGCACGCCGCAGGAGTGCGCGATCATGTCGATCTCGCGGTTGATGCCGTTGCAGTAGTTGGCGACGCGCAGGTACTTTTCCTCGACCACCAGCGCGCGCTGCAGGCGCTTGTTGTGGGTGGTCACGCCGGTCGGGCAGGTGTTCTGGTGGCAGCGCAGCGCCTGAATGCAGCCCAACGAGAACATGAAGCCGCGCGCGGTGTTGACGAAGTCGGCGCCCGCCGCCAGCGCCCAGGCGGCGCGCGCCGAGGTGACGATCTTGCCCGAGGCGATCACGCGGACGCGCTGGCGCAGGCCGGTCTCGATCAGCGAGTCCACCACGCGCGGCAGCGCCTCGTCGATCGACAGGCTCATGTGGTCGGCGAGCGCCTGCGGCGCCGCGCCCGAGCCGCCCTCGCCGCCGTCGATGGCGAGGAAGTCCGGCGCGAATTCCAGCCCGCGGCGGTGGATCGCCTCGCCGAAATCGTTCAGCAGGCGCCAGCCGCCGATCGCGGTCTTCACGCCGACCGGGCGTCCCGTGAGGTCGCGGATCCAGGCGATCTTGTCGAGCAGCTCGTTGACGTTGGCGATGTCGCGGTGCCGGTTCGGGCTGATCGAGTCGCGCCCCTCCGGGATGCCGCGGATCTGCGCGATCTCGGGCGTCACCTTCTTCGCCGGCAATACGCCGCCCTTACCAGGCTTTGCTCCCTGGGATAGCTTGATCTCGAAGGCCTTGACGACCTTGGCGAGCTCGACCAGGCGGTCCGCGCTCAGGTTGCCCTGCGCGTCGCGCACGCCGTACTTGGCGGTGCCGATCTGCATGATGATGTCGCAACCGCCCTCGAGGTGGTACGGCGACAGGCCGCCCTCGCCCGTGTCCATCCAGCAGCCGGCCACCGCCGCGCCGCGCGACAGCGAGCGCACCGCGGGCGCCGAGATCGCGCCGAAGCTCATGCCGCTGATGTTGACGATCGAGCGCGCCTCGAACGGCAGCTTCGCGTAGCCCTCGCCCATCACGCACGCGGGCGTCGGCAGCCGCTCCTCCTCGAGCACCGGAAACGGGTGGTTGACGAAAATCAGGGCGCCCGACTGGTGCAGGTCGTAGGTCGAGCCGAAGCCGATCACGCCGCCCTCGTTCTTGGCCAGGCGGTAGACCCAGCCGCGCGTGGCGCGGTTGAACGGCATCTCGTCGCGGTCGCCCGCGAAGAAGTACTGGCGGAAGTACTCGCCGAGCTCCTCGAAGAAGTAGCGCAGCCGCCCAATCACCGGGTAGTTGCGCAGCACGCCGTGCTTTTTCTGCGTGATGTCGCGGATGAACGTGAAGACCAGCAGGCCGACCAGGAAGAACCCGATCAGCGTGCCGATCCCGTACGACAGAATGCCCATCACATCCATCGGCCGATCCCCCTAGGCCGAATGATAGGCCAAATCGAAAAGCCCGGTCAGGACTTCAGCTTGCGGACGACGTCGTAGATCTCGGCGGCGTGGTGCTTGGGGTTGACGTTGTAGGCGGCGTGGCGGATGACGCCCTTCTTGTCGATCACGAAGGTCGAGCGCACCAGGCACTCCTTGCGCACGCCGTCGGTCTCCTTCTCCTGCAGCACGCCGTAGCGGCGGCAGACCTCGCCCTCGGGGTCCGACAGCAGGCCGATCGACAGGCCGTGCTTGTCGCGGAACTCGGCGTGCGTGAGGCAGTCGTCGCGCGAGACGCCGAGGATCACGCAGTTGCAGCGCCCGAACTCACCCTCGTGATCCGAGAACTCGGCCGCCTGCAGCGTGCAGCCCGGCGTGTTGTCGCGCGGGTAGAAGTACAGCACGATGTGCTTCTTGCCGATGAACGAGGCGAGTTCCACCGCCTGCATGTCGGCGTCAGGCAGCGTGAAGACCGGCGCGTGTTGTCCAGGTTGCAGCATGAGAAGCGTGCGGGAAATTTTATGCCTGCACCCGCGTTTGACAAGTGCCGCGATCGCGGTTGTCGCAGAGCTGCCACACTTATAATCCTTCGATGGAAGAAGCGCCGCTAGGGGGCTTGTCGCCGCAGGTTTTTTTGCGCCGGCACTGGCAGAAGCGCCCGCTGCTGGTGCGGCGCGCGCTGCCCGGATTCCGCGGCGCGATCGGCAAGTCCGCGCTGTTTGCGCTCGCGGCGCGCAACGATGTGGAATCCCGTCTGGTGCAACGCCGCGGCGGCAGATGGGCGGTCACGCACGGCCCGCTCGATCGGTCCAGTCTGGAAAAAGCGCGAACGCGCGACTGGACGCTTCTCGTGAACGGCGTGAACGGTCACAGCAAGCATGCCGAGCAGCTGCTGCGGCGCTTCGCCTTCGTTCCGCAGGCGCGGCTGGACGACGTGATGGTGAGTTACGCCGCGCCCGGCGGCGGCGTCGGCCCGCACGTCGATTCCTACGACGTGTTCCTGATCCAGGGCGCGGGCCGGCGCCTCTGGCGGCTCGCGCGGCCGCGGCCGGCAGGCCGCCCTTTCGCCCTCGTCCCCGGCGCGCCGCTCAAGCTGATCGCGGACTTCGCGCCCGAGGACGAATACCTGCTCGAGCCCGGAGACTTGCTCTACCTGCCGCCCGGATGGGGCCACGACGGCGTCGCGCTCGACGCCTGCTTCACCTGCTCCGTGGGCTTTCGCGCGCCGCGCGGCGCCGAGCTCGCGGCGGCGTTTCTCGACTACCTGCACGAGCGCGGCCTGCCGGACGCGACCTACCGCGATCCCGGCCTGAGAGCCTCCAGGAATCCGGCAAGGATCGGCGGCCCGATGACCGCATTCGCCGGCGCCGTGCTGAATCGGATTCGATGGAACCGGGCGGACGCGACCGAGCTGCTGGGGCGTTACCTCACCACGCCGAAGAGCAACGTCGTATTCAGGAAGCGCGCAAAGGCAGGCAGGCTGACGAGCCGGGTCGCCGTGCTCGATGCCAAGACCCAATTGCTTTACGCCGGGAAGCGCTTCTTCATCAACGGCGAGTCCTTCGTGCCGCGCGCGGGCCAGCGACGCGCGCTCGCGCGGCTTGCCGACCGGCGCCGCGCGCCCGGCCGCGTGCTTGCACGCGCCGGGCTCGAGCCCTTAGTCTCGGACTGGCAGCGCGCAGGCTACCTGCGGCTCGAATCCTCCTCGTGAGCGTCCAGGCCCCCAAACCCGAGTACCGGCCCTTCAGCGGCAACGCCGGTTTCCAGGCCGCCGTGGACCAGCTGCTCGCGCAGCAGGGCCGCGAGCTGCGGATCTTCGAGCCCGACGGCAGTGCGCTCAATCTCAATTCGCGCGCGCGCATCGCGCTGCTGGAGGCTTTCCTGCGCGCGAGCCGCACGCACCGCATCCTGATGGTGGTGCACGATACCGAGTACCTGACGCGCGGCAGCCCGCGCATGATGGACTTCATCAAGCGCTTCAGCCACGCGATGCAGATCAACCGCACGCACGAGGAGATCCGCAGCCTGCAGGACGCCTTCATGGTGCTCGATGCCGCGCACTACGTGCGCCGGCCCATGGCGAGCCGCATGCGCGGCGCGATCGGCCTGAACGACGACACCGAGGCGCTGGCGATGCGCTCGCGCTTCCTCGAGATCTGGTCGGCCTCGTTTCCCGGCGTTGCGGGCACCACGGTTGGCCTGTAGAGCGCTCGCTGCTATAATTTGTGCACAGCCGCAATCTTGGCTGCCACAGTCAGAAAATCTCAGTAAAATCAATCTCAAAGGAATTGACAATGAACAAGCAACTGCTGATCGCGGTCGCGGCCGCCTTTGCGCTCGCCGCCTGCGGCAAACAGGAAGCGCCCAAACCCGCAGCGCCGGCCACGCCGCCGCCGGCCGAAGTGAAGAAGGACGAGCCGAAGAAGGAGGAAGCCAAGGCGCCCGAAGCGCCGAAGGCCGAAGAGAAGAAGGACGAAATGAAGAAGGACGAAATGAAGAAGGACGAGCCGAAGAAGTAAGGCTTTAGGGCAACAAGCAACGGCGGGTCCCGGAAGGGTCCGCCGTTTTCATTTGAGCTCCCGCCAGGCGAAGCCCTCCTCCTGCGTCGAGAGCCCGATCCAGTCCGGCGCGCAGGTCATCGCCCGCGCCAGCGCCTCGCGCGCCAGGTCCGGCCGGTTGTTGTGCTGCGACAGGTGCGCGGCGATCACGTGCTTCAGCCGCGAGCGCTCGAGCGCGCCGAGCAGCTGCTCCGACTGGCGGTTCGACAGGTGGCCGAACGGCCCCGTGATGCGCTCCTTGAGCCACTTCGGGTAGTCGCCCGCCCAGATCATGTCGGCGTCATGGTTGCACTCGAGCACCAGCGCGTCGCAGCCCGAGAGCGTGGCCTCGACGTGCGCGGTCGAAGCGCCGATGTCGGTGAGCACCCCGAGGCGCGACGCGCCGTCGGACAGCACGAACTGCACCGGCTCGCGCGCGTCGTGCGGCACGGTATAGGGCAGCACTTCGATGTCGCCGACCGCGAAGGCGCTGCGGCCGTGGATGGTGCGCGTCGCTACCGTGCCCGGCGGCTTGCCGGCCTCGGCGAGCGCGGCCTGCGTGCCCCAGGTCAGCCACACCGGCAGCCGGTGCAGCGCGGCGAACGCGTAGGCCTGGCCGGCGTGGTCGTCGTGCTCGTGCGTCACGAGGATGCCCGCAAGATCCGCGGGCGCGAGGCCCAGCTTCGCGAGTCGCCGCTCGGTCTCGCGCGGCGCGAGGCCGCAGTCGAGCAGCAGGCGCGTTGCGCCGCTTTCGGCGACCAGGCAATTGCCCTTGGATCCGCTTCCGATGGAAGCAAATCTAAGGGTCACTTCAACTGCTCGTGCAGCAGCGCGATGATGCGGCGCGTGGACTGGGTGTTGGCCTGAGCGCCTTCCTTGGTGAGAACCTGCACCACGCACTTGCCCGCGAACTGCCGGATGTGCACGCGGTACTGCTCCGCGCTGGCCAGGGGATCGTCGGACTTCCAGAAAGCCAGCTTGGCGAGGAGACCTTTCTCACTGTCCTTGCGTTTCATGTCCGAAGCGTCGGTGTCGGCGTAGCGCACGAAGTACTGGCCCTTCTGGCGGTCGCGGTCCTCGACCGTGAAGCCGACGCGGTCGAGCGCGAGGCCGACGCGCCGCCAGGTGCGATCGAAGGGCTCGAAGACTTCGAGCGTCTCGAAGCCGCCGATGCCCTGCTGGATGGCCGCGCGCGCCGGCGCCTGCGGGGCGGCGGCGACGAACTGCTTCGACTTCTCTTCCTGCGTGCCCAGGCGCACCATCAGGCGGCGCAGGAATTCGGCCTCGAGGTCCGGGTCGGCTGGACGCGGCTGCCAGATGGTCGAGCCGTCGGTCTGGTTGGAGCGCGCATTCCGGAGCACCTCCACCATGCCGCGGTGACTGACGTAGATCTCTGTGCCTTCGTCGGTGCGCTCGAGCCGCGTGCGGAACTTGTCGCGCTCCGCGGTGCTGTAGATCTGGTCGAGGATCTTGCCGAGGAAGCCGCGCAGCGCGTCCTGCGGCAGCTTGGCGCGGTTCTCCGCCCAGTCGGTCTCCATCACGCCCGCCTCGGGCAGACTCAGCGCGATCAGGAAGCCGTTTTCCTGCCAGAAATCGCGCACCAGGGGCCAGATCTTCTCGGGCGTGTCGGCGATCACCAGCCAGCGCTGCGAGCCGGCGCGCTCGATGCGCATCTTCTCCACGGTCGGCAGCACGCCGGCCTGCACGGTGCCGGTCCGGCGCGCCTGCGCACGGTCGGCCTCGTAGCTCGAGGCAGTCGCCGAGCCCTTGCCGGTGTCGGGAACCACGTAGCGGTTGTCGCTCGCCGGCGTGGTGAGATCCGGCGGAATCTCGAGCGACGGCAGCTGTCCGGCCGACTTGTAGTCGATCTTCTTGCCCTGCAGGATGTCGCTGCTCATGGTGCAGGCCGACAACGCGGCCGCGGCGAGCGGAACCAGGCGCGCGGCGAGCGCCCGTGTGAGCGTCATGCGCGCTTTTCCACCATGCGCAGCGGCAGCGCGATACCGGCCTCGGCCAGCGCTTCGCGCACGCTGTCGTGGCAGCGCTCCGAGAGCGGCACCAGCGGCAGCCGCAGGCCCGGCTCGATCAGGCCCATCTGCGCCATCGCCCATTTCACCGGCGACGGGTTGGTCTCGACGAACAGCTTCTGGTGCAGGCCGATGAGGCGCAGGTTCAACTCGCGCGCCTTCTTGACGTCGCCCACCAGCGCGGCGGCGCACATCTCCGCCATCATGCGCGGCGCCACGTTGGCGGTCACCGAGATCACGCCATGGCCGCCCAGCAGGATCAGCGCCAGCGCGCCGGCGTCCTCGCCGGAGTAGATGGCGAAATTGCGCGGCGCGCGCTTGATCAGATCGGTGCCGCGCTCCATGTTGGAGGTCGCGTCCTTGATGCCGATGATGCCCGGCACCTGCGCGAGGCGCAGCACCGTATCGTTCTGCATGTCGGTCACGGTGCGCACCGGCACGTTGTAGAGGATCATCGGCAGCTCCACGGTTTCCGCGATCTTGCGGAAATGCCGGTAGAGGCCTTCCTGCGTGGGCTTGTTGTAATACGGCACCACCGACAGGCTTGCCGTCGCGCCAGCCCGCTTGGCGGACTCGGCGAGCTCAATGGCCTCCGCTGTCGAATTGCCGCCGGTGCCGGCGACGATCGGCAGGCGGCCGTTGGAGTGCCCGACGGCGACGCGGATCAGCTCCTTGTGCTCGTCGAAATCCACGGTCGGCGACTCGCCCGTGGTGCCCACGACGACGATGGCCGAGGTGCCCTCGGCAATGTGCCAGTCGATCAGGCTCTTGAAACGCGCGATGTCCAGACGCCCATCCTCCAGCATCGGGGTAACGATCGCGACCAGACTGCCTGTAATCATCGGAAATCTCCGTTCGAAATTCGCTGCATTTCGCTTAATTCCTCATTTTATCCCTTGCCGGCCCGGATGGCACAAAGTCTTTGAATCATTGCGGGTTTCGGCTCGGCAACCGGACCCTCCTCGAAGGCCTCCACGCGCAGCTCGCGAAACGCCTCGAGCAACTCGCCCGGCCGCAGCAGGAACGCTGGATTGGACGGGCGGCCGTGGCGTTCGTTCCCGAGCATGAAGGTCTCGTAGATCAGCACGCCGCCCTCGGCGAGGCTGTCCCGGAGCGTCGCCAGCAGGGGCCGATGCAGGTAATTGGTGACCACGATGCCCTCGAAGCGCTCGTCCGCGAGCGGCCAGGGACTGCCGTCCTCGAGATCGGCCCTTATGAAGCGGGCGCCCGGGATGTCCTGGGGCTCGCGGTCAATGGCGACCACGGCCAGGCCCCGTGCGAGGAAATATCGTGCATGCCGGCCGCGGCCGCAGGCGACGTCGAGCACGGTGCCGTGCCGGATCAGCGGCGCCCAGCGCTCGACCCAGGCCGACGGCGCTTCGCCGCCGTGCGCGCTCACCTGCGGCGCGCGAGCCAGTACAGCGGGATGCCCGCGACCATGACCACCAGGCCCGCGAGCACCAAGTTGCCGAACTTCGGCCCATAGTGCGGGTTGAAGACGTAGGCGATCGCCTTCCACAGCATGAAGCCGCACATCGAACAGAAGATCAGGGGAATCACGGGATAGAACGGCGTCTTGAACTCGCTCTGCTTGCCATGGCGCGCGCGGAAGATGAACAGCGTCATGCCCGTGAGCAGGAAAAACGTCCAGAACACGGGAGCGGTATACGCGACCATCGCGTCGAAGCCGTCCTTGGTCGCCAGGCTCGCGACCACGATCAGCACCAGCGTGATCGCACCCTGGAGCACGAGCGCGTTGGCGGGCGTGCTGCCGCGCTCGCGCCAGTTGCCCAGGCGGGCGAACAGCGGGAAGTCGCGCCCCATGGCGAAATTGGTGCGCGCGCCGGTGAACACCGCGGCGTTGATGGTGGTCAGCGCCGAGACGCAGACGATGAGCGACAGCGCCACCGCGCCCGCGTCGCCCACGGCGAGCCGCATCACGTCCGCGCCCACGGCCTTCGAGGCCGCGATGCCGCTCTGCCCCAACGCGGCGAGGTAGCCCAGGTTGACGATCAGGTAGAGCACCGTCACCGCGATAATGCCGCCCACCAGCACCTTCATCATGTTGCGCCGCGGCTCGCGCACCTCGCCCGACAGATAGGCGGCCTCGTTCCAGCCGCCGAAGGTGAACAGCACGAACATCATCGCGAACAGGAAGTCGCCGCCGCCGCTGCCCTGCGCGGGCGGCTTCGGGCTGCCGCCCGAGACGAAGCCGGCCACCGCGAGCACGAGCAGGCCGGCGATGAGCGCCGTCTCCATCACCTTCTGCAGCGTCTTGGACTGCAGCGTACCGGCGAGATTTAGCAGCGTCATCGCGAGCACCGAGAGCCCGGCGTAGATCGCCGTGCTGTGCGTGCCGAGCCGAAAAATCTCGCTCGCGTACTCGCCGAACACGAACGCCACCGCCGCGATCGCGCCGGTCTGGATCACGGTCATGCGCGACCAGGCGAACAGGAAGGCCGTGCCGCGGCCCAGGCCTTCGCCGAGGAACGCGTACTCGCCGCCCGTCTCCGGGTGGCGCGCGGCGAGCTCGGCGTAGACCAGCGCGCCGCAGAGCGAGATGAAGCCGCCGAGCAGCCAGGCGAACAGGAACTCGGCGGTGCCCGAGGTGTTCCCGGCGACGATCGACGGCGCCTTGAAGATGCCGACGCCGATCACCATGCCGACGGTGAGGAACACCCCGTCGGCGACGGACAGCAGAGGCCGGGGTTGACCTGCGTGCGCGCTCATGGGCGTGCCGCCTTCCAGGGAATGCTGCGCGCCGTCTCGCCGTCCGAAATGCGCACGTCGCCCTCGATCGCGCCGCCGGTGATCTTGCCGCGGAACAGCAGGTTGTAGGCCTTGCCGCCGACCAGGCCGGACACCGCCATGCGCAGATCCTCGCCGCGCAGGCGCGCGCGGCTCACCACCATCTGCGCGCCCGCGGTTTGACCTATGACACGCGCATCGACGTCGAGCTCCTGGAACTTCTGCGCCACGTCGAACTGCCAGCGGCCGCCGAGCCCGGGAATCTCGGCGATCCAGCGCCCGCGCGCGTCGGCCGGCACGACCCAGAGATAGACGCGCGAGCGGCCGGCTGGCCCGATGAGCTTCTCGGTGAGCACGAGCTCGATCATCTCGTCGAACGGCCAGGGCCCGAGCTCGTAGTCGTGCGACACGATGCGCGCGCCGGGCCGCAGCTGGTCGATGAGGCGCGGCAGCAGCTTGCGGTTCACTTCCGGCAGCAGGTACATGGTCACCACGCGGGCGCCGCGCAGGTCGGTCTCGAACAGGTCGCGCGTCTCGAAGCTGGCGAGCGCCTCCACGCCGGCGAGCCGCGCATTCTCCTGCGCAATGCGCACGAGATTCGGATCGATATCCACGCCGAGGCCCTGCGCGCCGTAGCGCTTGGCGGCCTCGATCACGATGCGCCCATCGCCCGAGCCGAGATCCACGAGCCGTTCTCCCGCTTTGGGTTGCGCAAGGTACAGCATGCGCTCGACCACCGCTTCCGGCGTCGTCACGTACGGCACCGTGCCGTCGTCCCATGCCCAGGACTGCGCGCTCGCTGTGGCGGCAAGGCTGAAGAGAACGGAAAAAACGAACAACCTCATACGAGTAAAATCTCCTTCGGGCCCCGGTAGCTCAGTGGATAGAGCAGCCCCCTCCTAAGGGGCAGGTCGCACGTTCGATTCGTGTCTGGGGCGCCAATCACGCGCTCGATTCTATAGAAGGATTTCCCGGGATCAGCCATGGTATTTCACGGCAAATGGTACGACGAGGTTCAGGTCGGCGACGGCTTCGGCGACCAGGTCACGGTCACCGAGACGCACCTGGTGCTCGCCGCCGGCATGTTCGGCGACTTCAACCCGCTGCACGTGGACGAGGCGTTCGCGGAGAAGTCGCGCTTCGGCGGGCGCATCCTGCACGGGCCGTTTACGAGCGCGCTCGTCTCATCGCCCGTAGGCATGTATTTCGCGGGCACGGCGATCGCCTATGTGGAGCACCACTGCCGCTTCAGGGCGCCGGTGCGTCCCGGCGACACGCTGGCGACGCGCTGGACCGTGACCGCCAGGCTGGACAAGCCCAAGCACGCGGGCGGCATCGTGGTGATGAAGTGCGAGGCGAAGAACCAGCACGGCGACGTCACCGTGGAGGCCGACGGCAAGATCCTGGTCGCGAGCAAACCCGCTACCTGAAATTCGCAACCCAGCGCCGGTCCAGCCAGTCCTTCCACCACCAGACCCAGCGCCCCTCGGCGATCCAGGCGCCGCGGCTGGCGATCGCGTACCGGGCGCCGCAGCTCAGCAGCGCGAGGCTCTCGCGCTGCGGCACGTAGTCGAGCATCGCCATGCCGCGCACCACGCGTTTCAGGTTCTCCGCCAGGATCGGGCCCTGGCGGACCGCATAGACGCCGGATTTCGGCACTGGCCTGCCTGCCAGCGCCGCGCAATCGCCCGCGGCGAAGACGTCGGGGTGCGAAACGCTGCGCAGCGCCGCATCCACCAGCACGAAGCCGCGCGCGTCGGTCTGCAGTCCGCAATTGCGCAGCATCGGCAGCGCCGCAGCCCCGGTGACCCGGAAGGTCGCGTCGAATCCGGCGCCCGGCGCTTGGCCCAGGCGCAGCGGGATCGAAAGGCGCTCGAGCGCGCGCCGGACTCGCTCGGCCAGCGCCGGCGCGAGGGCAACGCGGTCGGAAAACAGCTCCACCGAGCCGCCTTTGCGCCGGCCGAGTGCGAACTGCATCGCCATCGCGAGCTCCACGCCGCCTGCGCCCGCGCCCACGATCGCAATGCGCGGCGCTGCGCGCGAATCGAGCAGTGCGCGCCAGCGCGCGAAGAACTGGTCGAACGGCTTGACCGCGACGGACTCCGGCGCCGCGCCCTCGGGCACCGAACCGACGTCGAGCGAGAGGATGTCGTAGGACACCGAGCTGCCGTCGGCGAGCACCACCCGCTTGTCCGCCGTGTCGAGCGCCACCGCCTGCGCCTGCACCAGGACGGCACCCGCGCGGCGCGCCAGGCGCGCCAGGCGCGCCAGGTCGATCTGCGCGTCCTCCGGCGCGTAGTGCCCGGCGATCACGCCCGGGACCATGCCCGAGTAGGTGTGCGCCGGCCCGGGCGAGACGACCACGACTTCGAGGTGCTCAGAGACGAAGTCGCGGAATGCGAGGAGCACGAGCGCGTGCGCGTGCCCCCCGCCCAACAGAACGATGCGCGTCGCGCGCGGCCCGGTCACGCCTTCGGTCCGCTCTTCGCGTCCTCGCGCTTTTCGGAAGCGAATTTTGCTTCCTCCCGCTTGCGCAGCTCCTTGCGCTGCACCTTGCCGGTGGTGGTCATCGGCAGGGCGTCGATGAACTCGATTTCCTTCGGATACTCGTAGGGCGCGAGCCGGCCGCGCACGTGCGCCTGGATTTCGTCCATCAGCGACTGCGACGCCGCCTGGCCCGGCTGCAGCACGATGAAGGCCTTGACGATCTGGCCGCGCGTCTCGTCCGCCTTGCCGATCACCGCGGCGTTGGCGACCGCGGGATGCTTGACGATGCAGGACTCGATCTCGGCCGGGCCGATGCGGTAGCCCGAGGACTTGATGACGTCATCCGAGCGGCCCTGGTACCAGATGTAGCCGTCCTCGTCCATGCGGCCCTGGTCGCCGGTGCAGCCCCAGTCGCCGATGAACTTCTCGCGCGTGGCGTCCGGATTCTTCCAGTATTCGAGGAAGAACACCGGATCGTCCTGGCGGTGCACCGCGATCTCGCCCAGTTCGCCGCGCGGCGCCTCGTCGCCCCGCTCATCGATGATCGCGACGCGGTGGCCCGGGTACGGCCGGCCGATCGAGCCCGGCTTCACCGGCCAGGCCGCCTGGCAGTTGCCCACCACGTAGTTGATCTCGGTCTGGCCGAACATCTCGTTGATGGTGACGCCGAGCTGCTCGCGCGCCCACTCGATCACAGTCACGCCCACCGACTCGCCCGCGCTCATGATGGAGCGCAGGGAAATAGCGAACTTGGTTTTCGGGTTTGGTACGGCTTTCATCATTTGCTTCAAAGCCGTCGGGAAGAGAAACGAATTTCTCACCCCGTATTCTTCCAGCAGCCGATACGCGCGTTCCGGATCGAAGCGTCCGCGGTAGCCCAGGATCGGAATGCCGTAGTACCAGCTCGGCAGCAGCGCGTCGAACAGCCCGCCCGCCCACGCCCAGTCGGCCGGCGACCAGAACATGTCGCCCGGCTGCGGGAAGAAATCGTGCGAATAGAGGAAGCCCGGCAGGTTGCCGAGGATCAGCCGGTGCCCCTGCAGCGCGCCTTTCGGCGGGCCGGTGGTGCCGCTGGTGTAAATGATGAGCGCGGGATCGTTGGACGATGTGTCTTCCGGGTTGAATTCAGAACTGCTTTTCTCCAGCATGGATTCATACGCATGAACCCCGCTTTCCCTGGCTCCCCCTACGCCGATCACATGCTTCAGGTGCGTCAGTTTGTGCTTGGTCGCCCACAGGTTGGCGATGGTGGTCGGCTCCACGAACACCACGCTCGCGCCGGCGAACTCCATGCGGTACTCGAGCGCGTCCGGGCCGAACAGGTGCGACAGCGGCAGCGCGATCGCGCCCATCTGGAAGATCGCCACGTAGGCGATGGCCATTTCCGGGCGCTGCGGCAGGATCAGCGCGACGCGGTCGCCGCGCTTGACGCCAAGCCCGGCGAGCGCGTTCGACAGCCGGTTGGCCTCGCGCTGCAGGTCCCAGAACGTGTACTTCGCGGTGGCGCCCGACTCATCCTCCCAGTACAGCGCGAAGCGCGAGCGGTCGCGCGCCCAGCGGCGGCAGCAGACTTCGGCAACGTTCAGGCGCCCGGGCACGTCCCAGCGCCAGCCGCGATATAACTCGTCGTATCGGTTGTTCACATCCTCTCCCGATGTAGTTTACCATCGAGTGCAATTTTCCCTGAGGATACCGGAGCTTACGCATGCCAGCGGCCTTCGTCTTCGACGCCTACGGAACCCTGTTCGACGTGCACTCGGTGCAGGCGCGCTGCGAAGCGTTCTGGCCCGGGAGGGGCGCACAGCTGTCGCAGGCCTGGCGCGCCAAGCAACTCGAGTACACCTGGCAACGCAGCCTGATGCGCCGCTACGCGCCCTTCTCGCAGGTCACCGAGGACGCGCTGCTGTATGCCTGCGAATCTCTGGGATTGACGATAGGCGAGAACGAAAAGCAAAGCCTGATGGACGAATACCGCGGGCTCGCCCTCTATCCGGATGTACGAGCCTCGATGAACAAGCTGAAGGCGCAGAAGCGTGCGATCCTCACCAACGGCTCGCCCGACATGATCGAGCCGCTGGTCGCGCGGTCGGGCCTGCGCTTCGATGCCGTGTTGAGCGTCGGCGAGATCCGGACCTACAAGCCCGATCCTGCGGTCTACGAATTGGCGGTCAAGAAACTTCAAACTCCGAAACAAGACATCGGCTTCGTGTCGTCGAATTGCTGGGATGCGCTCGGCGCGAAGTCCTTCGGCTTCCGCGTGTACTGGATCAACCGGAGCGGCGCGCCGGTCGATCGATTGGGTTTCCAACCCGACAGGATCGGAAAGTCGCTCGATGAAATTCTGCGCTAACTGTGGCGCGGCGGTCGCCCGGCGCGTACCGCCGGGCGACTCGCTGCCGCGCGACGTCTGCGACGCCTGCGGCAGCATCCACTACGTCAATCCGAAGCTGGTGCTCGGTGCGATTCCGGAGTGGCAGGAAGGCGGGCAGGTGCGGCTGCTGCTGTGCCGGCGCGCGATCGAGCCGCGCTACGGCTACTGGACGCTGCCCGCGGGCTTCATGGAGAACAACGAGACCGCGGCCGAGGCGGCCTTGCGCGAGACGCTGGAGGAGGCCGGCGCGCGCGTCGAGCTGATCGACGCCTTCAGCATGATCTCGGTGCCCTACGTGAACCAGGTGCACGTCTTCTACCGCGCGCGGCTGCTCGACCTGGAGTTCAAGCCCGGCGCCGAAAGCCTCGAGGTGGCGCTGTTCGAGGAAGCGAAGATGCCCTGGAAGGACATCGCCTTCCGCACTGTGGGCCTTACGCTCAGGCACTGGTTTGCCGACCGTGCTCGCGGCTCTTTCGGCTTCCACGCGCAAGACATCAAGTAAATCCATCGGGTATGCTTCCCTTTGGTGCGCGTTGCACCACATTGGGAGGGAGTCCTGTGGCCACTGCAAAACTGCTTTTTGCACTACTTCTGACCTACGTGCCCCTTGCCGGGGCAGCCGACGCCCCCAAGCTCGATCCGGCCAACACCGCCTGGATGATCACCGCCACGGTGCTGGTGCTGTTCATGACGCTGCCGGGACTCGCGCTCTTCTACGCGGGCCTGGTGCGCGCGAAGAATGTGCTCTCGGTGCTGATGCAGTGCTTCGCGATCACTTGCGTCGTCACGCTCGCCTGGGTGGTCGCCGGCTACAGCCTCGCCTTCGGCGATGGCGGCACGCTGCAGGCCTGGTATGGCGGCTGGGACAAGAGCTTCCTTGCCGGCATTGCGGTCGCCACGGTCAAGGGCAGCATCCCGGAGACGGTGTTCGCCATGTTCCAGCTGACCTTCGCGATCATCACGCCGGCGCTGGTGATCGGCGCCTACGCCGAGCGCGTGAAATTCTCGGGCATGCTGCTGTTCAGCCTGCTCTGGCTGCTGCTGGTCTACTGCCCGATCGCGCACTGGGTCTGGGGCGACGGCTGGCTGCAGAAAATGGGCATCATGGATTTCGCCGGCGGCACGGTGGTGCACCTGAACGCCGGCATGGCGGCGCTGGTCTGCGCGCTGGTGCTCGGCCGGCGGCGCGGCTTCCCGGAGACGGCGATGCCGCCGCACAACATGACGATGACCGTCACCGGCGCCTGCATGCTCTGGGTCGGCTGGTTCGGCTTCAACGCCGGCAGCGCGCTCGCCGCCGACGGCGCCGCGGGCATGGCGATGCTCGTCACGCACATCGGCGCGGCCTCGGGCGCGCTCGCCTGGCTGCTCTGCGAAACGCTGCGCTACGGCAAGCCCTCGGTGCTCGGCATCGTCACCGGCATGGTGGCGGGCCTGGGCACCATCACGCCCGGCTCGGGCTTCGTCGGGCCGATGGGCGCGATCGCCATCGGCGGCATCGCCGGGGTGGCCTGCTTCTTCGCCACCAACTGGATGAAGCGCGCGCTCAAGATCGACGATTCGCTGGACGTGACGCCGGTGCACGGCGTGGGCGGCGTGATCGGCACGCTGCTCACCGGCGTGTTCGCCGCCGCGTCGCTCGGCGGCGTCGGCTACCCGGAGAACGGCAGCATGGGCAGCCAGGTCACCACGCAGCTCATCGGCGTGCTCGCGGTGGCCGCCTGGTCGGGCATCGTCACCTGGATCCTGCTCAAGCTCACCGGCGCGATGACCGGCATGCGCGTCAACCCGGACCAGGAAACCGAGGGCCTGGACACCGTGGAGCACAACGAGAAAGGCTACAATTTGTAGCGCATGCAGCGGCGGGATTTCATCAAGTTCTGCGCGGCGTCGGCGGCCGCCACCGGCACGGCGGGAGTCGCGGCCGATGCGGCGCCGAACTTCTACGGCCGCGCACAGCTGGTGGACGGCAGCGGCGCGGCCCTGAAGGCTTCCCGGCTGCCGGTCGACCGCAACCTGATCTTCCACTACCCGTTCGCCAGCACGCCCTGCTTCCTGCTGAACCTCGGCCGGCCCGCCAAGGCGTCTGCGCGGCTTGCCACCGCCGACAAGCGCAGCTACGAATGGACCGGCGGCGTGGGCCCGCAGCGCTCGATCGTGGCCTACTCCGCGATCTGCGCGCACCAGCTCGCCTATCCGACGAAGGAAATCAGCTTCATCAGCTACCGCAAGGAAAAGAGCGCGCGCAACCGCATCGGCAACGTGATCCACTGCTGCGCCGAGCACAGCCAGTACGACCCGGCCGAGGGAGCGCGCGTGCTGGCCGGGCCCGCGCCGCAGCCGCTCGCGGCGATCCTGCTCGAATACAACGCGGCGAACGACGGCCTCGCGGCGGTGGGCACGCTCGGCGGCGAGATGTTCAACCAGTTCTTCGCCAAGTACGAGATGAAGCTCGCGCTCGAGGGCACGCGCACGCGCGCGCCGGCGGAGTCCTCCTGCGCGGTGATCGAGCTCGAGAATTATTGCCGGCAGCAGGTTAAATGCTGACCTGGCTGGAAAGGGACGATCCCTTTCCGCCCGTAGATGCCGCGCTCGGGGACCCGAACGGCCTGCTCTGTGCCGGCGCCGACCTGTCGGTCGAGCGCCTGCTCGCGGCCTACCGCCAGGGCATCTTTCCCTGGTATTCCGGCGACGAACCGGTGCTGTGGTGGTCGCCCGACCCGCGCATGGTGCTGTTCTGCGACGAGCTCAAGATCCCGCGCTCGCTCGCCAAGAGCATGCGCAACAAGGGTTTCGAAGTAAGCACCGATTCCGCCTTTTCCAGGGTCATCAAGGCGTGCGCGGCGCCCAGAAAGGGCGAGCACGGCACCTGGTTGGGCAAGGACATGATCGCCGCCTACCTTGCCCTGCACCGGGCCGGCCACGCGCATTCGTTCGAGACCTGGCAGGACGGTGCGCTGGTGGGCGGCCTGTACGGCGTGTCCGTCGGCCACATGTTCTACGGCGAGTCGATGTTCTCGCGCGCCACCGACGCCTCCAAGGTCGCCCTGGTCGCGCTGGTCGAGGAGCTGCGCGCGCGCGGCTGCCCGCTCGTCGATTGCCAGCAGCGCACCCCGCTGCTCGCCTCGCTCGGGGCGCGGGAAATCCCGCGGCGCCAGTTTTTGCGCCGCGTCGCCGCGTTGGTACACTATCCGCAAACACCGGGGATCTGGAAACGTGTCTCGGCTTAACGATCTACCGCACGCAGTCCTGCAGTTCTACGTCACGGCGCCCTACCCGTGCAGCTACCTGCCCGAGCGCATGGCGCGCTCGCAGGTGGCGACACCGAGCCACCTGATCAACACCGAGCTCTACGGCGAGCTCGTCAAGGCCGGCTTCCGGCGCAGCGGCATCTTCACCTACCGGCCGCACTGCGACAGCTGCCGCGCCTGCGTGCCGGTGCGCATCCCGGTGCGCGAATTCGTGGCCGGCCGCTCGCAGCGGCGCGCGCGCGCGCAGCACGCCGAGCTCACCTCGCAGGCGCAGCCGCTCAAGTTCCGGCTGGAGCATTACGCGCTCTACCTGCGCTACCAGTCGCGGCGCCACTCCGGCGGCGGCATGGACAACGACAGCCGCGACCAGTACTCGCACTTCCTGCTGCAGAGCCGGGTGGACACGCGGCTGGTGGAGTTCCGCGACAACGGCCAGCTGGTGATGGTGTCGATCGTCGACTACCTGCCCGACGGCCTGTCGTCGGTCTACACATTCTTCGAGCCCGACCGCCGCAGCGCGAGCTTCGGCACCTTCAACGTGATCTGGCAGATCGAGGCCTGCCGCGCGTTCGGCCTGCCCTACCTCTACCTCGGCTACTGGATCAAGGAAAGCCCGAAGATGGCCTACAAGTCGCGCTTCGCGCCGATCGAGGGCTTCGTCGGCGGCGAGTGGCGGCGCCTCTCGCCCGAGGACCTCGAGTAGTGCTCTATTCGCTGGCGCGCCCGCTGCTCTTCGCGCTGGATCCGGAAACCGCCCACCATCTCACGCTCAAGCTCTCCGGCCTCGCCGCGCGGCTCGCCGCGCCGCCACCCGCCTGTCCCGTGCGTGCCATGGGGCTGGATTTTCCGAACCCCGTGGGCCTCGCCGCGGGCCTCGACAAGCACGCCGAACACGTGGACGCGCTCGCCGCGCTCGGCTTCGGCTTCCTCGAGCTGGGCGGCGTAACGCCGCGCCCGCAGCCCGGCAACCCGCGCCCGCGCGTGTTCCGGATCCCGCAAGCGCGGGCGCTCATCAACCGGTATGGCTTGAACAGCGTGGGGGTCGACGAATTCGTCCTCAATCTCTCCCGTTCGTCACGGCAATGCGTGATCGGCGTCAACATCGGCAAGAACAAGGACACGCCGAACGAGAACGCCGCGGACGATTACGAGACCTGCCTGGAGAAGCTCTACCCGCGCGTCGACTACGTGACGTTGAACGTCTCATCGCCCAACACGCAAGGATTGCGGGATCTTCAGGACGCCGCTCCGCTTGCTTCACTGCTTTCAAGAATGAGGAGAAAGAACGAACAATTGCGCGACAAGCACGGCCGCAACGTCGCGATCGCCCTCAAGATCGCGCCCGACCTGGACGAAGCGCAGATCCGCGACATCGCCGAGGTCGCGCGGCGCGAGCGCGTGGACGGCATCGTCGCCACCAACACCACGCTCGCGCGCGCCGGCGTCGAGGATTGCGCGAACGGCTTCCAGGCGGGCGGCCTCTCGGGCGCGCCGCTTCGAGAGCGCTCGACCCGCGTCCTGAGAGTTCTTTCCCGGGAATTGAAGAATGAAATTCCGCTCATCGGCGTGGGCGGCATCCTCTCGGGCGCCGACGCGGTGGAGAAGCTCGATGCGGGCGCGGCGCTCGTGCAGCTCTACACCGGCCTGATTTACCGCGGACCGGAGCTCGTGAACGAATGCGTATCGGCCTGCCTCGCGAGATCAAGGACGGCGAGTTCCGCGTCGCGCTGACGCCCGCGGGCGTCGGCGAGCTGGTGCGCGCGGGCCACGCAGTGACCGTGGAGAGCGGCGCAGGATCGGGCGTCGGCTTTTCCGACGAGGAATATCTTCACGCAAAGGCGAAGACAGGCGATCCCTGGCAAGCCGAGCTGATCGTCAAGGTCAAGGAGCTGCAGGAGACGGAATACCGCAGGCCGCGCCAGGGCCAGACCGTGTTCAGTTTTCAGCATTTCGGCCCGGAGCCGACGCTGCTCGACGCCGCTCTCGCGAGCGGCGCCACCTTCGTCGCCTTCGAGACGGTCGGGCAAGCCGACGGCAGCCTGCCGATCCTCGCGCCGATGTCGGCGATCGCCGGGCGCCTGGCGGTGCAGGTGGGCGCCTGGTGCCTGCAGAAGCACAACGGCGGCAGCGGCGTGCTGCTGCCGGGCGCCGCCGGCGTGCCGCCGGGCAAGATCGTCATCCTCGGAGCAGGCAACGTCGGTTCCAACGCTCTTGCGATTGCGTACGGGTTTGGAGCTTCGATCTCGGTAGTCACCAAGAGCTCTCGGCGTGTTTCTTTATTGAAAGAGAAATTCCCGAACGCGGAGTTCAAGATCGACGACCTATCCGACATCCCTTCCGCGGACCTCGTGATCGGAGGCGTGCTCACGCCGGGGCAGATGTCGCCGAAGCTCATGACGCGCGCGATGCTGCGCGCGATGCGGCCGGGATCGGCGCTGGTGGACGTCGGCATCGACCAGGGCGGCATCGCCGAGACCTCGCGGCCAACCAGCCACAGCGCGCCGATCTACCTGGAGGAAGGCGTGGTGCACTATTGCGTGCCGAACATGCCCGCCGCCGTGGCGCGCACCGCGAGCCTCGCTCTGGAGAAAGCGGCTTTGCCTTTCGTTCTCGAACTTTGTTCTTCGTCCCGTTCCCCTGCCTTGAAGACCGGCTTCCAGGTGAAGCAAGGCAAGGTGGTCCATGAATTCCTCGCGCGCGACACGAAGCGCGCCTATCAGCCGCTGTGAAGCGCACGGCCGTAGCCCTGGTGGACGAAGCGCGCTGCATCGGCTGCGCGCGCTGCATCGACGTCTGCCCGGTGGACGCCATCGCAGGCGCGCGCGGCTACCTGCACACCGTGATCGCCGGCTACTGCACGGGCTGCGAGCTGTGCCTGCCGCCCTGCCCGGTCGACTGCATCGACATGGTCGCGCCGCCCGGTCCCTGGACGTCCGCAGATGCGAAGGGAGCGAAGCAGCGCGCCGCGGCCCTGAAGAGAAGAATTGAAGACGAAAAACCAAGGCCCAGGTCCTTCGATCGCAAAGCCGTAATCGCGGCCGCGCTGAGCAGAAAACGGACGAAATGAATCCGAAAAAGCGCCGGGAGATCTTCGAGCGCTTCCGCGCCGCCAGCCCGCACCCGAAGAGCGAGCTCGCCTACCGCACGCCCTACGAGCTG
This sequence comes from Burkholderiales bacterium, assembly GCA_049651845.1. GTDB lineage: Bacteria > Pseudomonadota > Gammaproteobacteria > Burkholderiales > SG8-39 > RBG-16-66-20. The sequence continues at coordinate 43,504 of JBASCW010000014.1, forward strand.
CTGGTGGCGGTGGTGCTCTCGGCGCAGGCCACGGACAAGTCGGTGAACCTCGCCACCGCGAAGCTGTTCCCGGTGGCCAACACGCCCGCGAAGATGGTCGAGCTGGGCGAAGCGCGCTTGACCGATTGCATCAAGACGATTGGTCTATTCCGGAACAAGGCGAAGAACGTGATCCAGCTTTCACAGCTGTTGATTCAGAACTTCAAGGGCGAAGTTCCCCAGACCCGCGAAGAACTGGAAAGCCTGCCCGGGGTCGGGCGCAAGACGGCCAACGTGGTGCTCAACGTCGCCTTCGGCCAGCCTACGATGGCGGTGGACACTCACATTTTCAGAGTTGCGAACCGCACAGGGCTCGGGCCCGGCAAGGATCCGCTGGAAGTCGAGCGCAAGCTCGTCAAGTTCACGCCGCCCGAATTCATGCAGCACGCGCACCACTGGCTGATCCTGCACGGGCGCTACGTCTGCGTGGCGCGCAAGCCGAAGTGCCCGGAGTGCCCGATCCGGGACCTCTGCGACTTCAAGGGAAAGACGAAAGAAAAAAGGGGGTCGGAGTAACATTTCCGCGAGTGCCGTCGAGGCGCTCAGGTCGTCGAGGAAATGTTACTCCGACCCCCTTTTTCTCTTAGCGCTGGAAGTGCAGGCTGGACCTCTGGCCGGCGAACCAGGCCGCGAGGTCCTCGATGTCCTTCTTCTTCAGCGGATCGGCGAAGGCCTTCATGACCGCGTTGGCGCGCTTGCCCGACTTGTAGTCGGCGAGCGCCCTGGCGATGTAGTCGGCGTACTGGCCGGCGAGGATCGGGTTTTCCGGCGAGACGGGCTTGGCGCCGTCGGCGCCGTGGCAGGCCGCGCAGACCTTCTCGGCGATGGCCTTGCCGTTGGCTGGATCGGCGGCCAAGGCGTTGCCCGAAAGCGGGAGCGCTGCGGCGCAGGCCGCGGCGATCAGGAGGACTCTCATTTGTGCCCCCCTGCCGGCGCGGCGGAATAGTAGGCGGCGAGGTCGGCGATGTCCTTGGCCGAGAGGCTGGCCGCGATGCCGCGCATGGACGGATGCTTGCGCTCGCCCGACTTGTAGGCGTTGAGCGCGTTGCTGAGATAGACGGCCGACTGGCCGCCCAGCTTCGGCACGTGATAGACCTGCGGGTAGGCGGTCTTGTAGCCCGGAATGCCGTGGCAGCCTTCGCACATGGCGATCTTCTTGCGCGCTTCGGCCGGATCGCCCGCGGGCGCCGCCTGCTGCGCATGACCGGCAGCGGAAAACGTCGTCAGGATCATTCCTGCGACCAGATTCTTATTGGAGGAGAGTTTCATTCAGGTGGCGGCGGGGTCGAGAGACCGGGCGATTATAATGCGATTTTGGCCAGGGACATCCGATGCGCTTCACCGGCTCCGCAGAGTACGTTTCCACCGACGACCTCACGCTGGCGGTCAACGCGGCGATCACGCTGCAGCGGCCGCTGCTGGTCAAGGGCGAGCCCGGCACCGGCAAGACCATGCTGGCGATCCAGGTCGCGAAGGCGCTCGGCGTGCCGCTGCTCGAGTGGCACATCAAGTCCACCACCAAGGCGCAGCAGGGCCTGTACGAGTACGACGCGGTGAGCCGGCTGCGCGACTCGCAGCTCGGCGACGAGCGCGTGCACGACATCCACAACTACATCGTCAAGGGCATGCTTTGGAACGCCTTCGCGCAAGACAAGCCCTGCGTGCTGCTCATCGACGAGGTCGACAAGGCCGACATCGAGTTCCCGAACGACCTGCTGCGCGAGCTCGACCGCATGGAGTTCTACGTCTACGAGACGCGCGAGCTGATCAAGGCCAGGCAGCGGCCGATCGTGTTCATCACCTCGAACAACGAGAAGGAGCTGCCCGACGCCTTCCTGCGGCGCTGCTTCTTCCACTACATCCGCTTCCCGGACAAGGAGACCATGGAGAAGATCGTCGAGGTCCACTTCCCGGCGCTCAAGAAGTCGCTGCTGCGGGAGGCGATGGAGGTGTTCTTCGAGGTGCGCGAGGTGCCGGGCCTGAAGAAGAAGCCCTCGACCTCGGAGCTGCTGGACTGGCTCAAGCTGCTGCTCGCCGAGGACATCCCGGTCGAGGCGCTGCGCTCCAAGGACCGCAAGACCATCATCCCGCCGCTGCACGGCGCGCTGCTGAAGAACGAGCAGGACGTGCACCTGTTCGAGCGGCTGGTGTTCATGACGCGCGCCAAGGGCGGCTGAAACGCCGCCGGGCGGCATGCTCGGAAGGATCCTGTCGGGAGTCTGGCGCTCGCTGCGGTCGCGGGGGCGGGAGCCGGCGAACCCGCTCGCCGATTACTTCTTCGCCAATCCGGGCCGGCGGATCCAGAAGTGGCACCACTACTTCGAGATCTATCACCGCCACTTCCAGGCCTTCCGTGGCCGCTCGCCGGTAGTGCTCGAGATCGGCGTGTTCCACGGCGGCTCGCTGCAGATGTGGAAGCGCTATTTCGGCCCCGGCGCGCGCATCGTCGGGGTCGACATCGACCCGCGCTGCCGCGGATTCGAGGAGCCGGGCATCGAGATCCTGATCGGTGACCAGGCCGACCGCGCGTTCCTCGCCGGCATCCGGGCACGCCTGCCGCGCATCGACATCGTCATCGACGACGGCGGCCATGCCTTCCCGCAGCAGATCGCCAGCTTCGAGGAGCTCTACCCGCACCTGCAGCCCGAGGGCGTGTACCTCTGCGAGGACCTCCACACCTCCTACGCGCCGAACTTCGGCGGCGGCTACCGGCGCGATGGCACGTTCGTCGAGTACGCGAAAGGGCTGGTCGACCGCCTGCACGCCTGGTACAGCTTCGAACCGGCGCGCTTCGCGGTGGACGCACTCACGCGCAGCACCTATGCGCTGCACTTCTACGACAGCGTGCTGGCGATCGAGAAGCGGCCGATCGCCGAGCCGCAGCAATCCATGACCGGCACGCCGTCGTTCTGAGCGCGCGCCGCGGCTAGGTGCCGTAGCGCACGCGGCGGCCGAGCTCGCGGATCGCGGCGAGCACCGAGAAGCAGGCGAGCATCGAGGTCTTCGGGTTCTCGGGCATCGCCACCGACTCGAACTTGATGTCTACGCGGCCGGTCTTGCCGCGGATGACGATGAAGTGCGTGTTGAACTTGAGCGCCGGGTCCGCCACCACCTTGAGCCGCGTGCGGTCGAAGCCGATGCCGGCCATCGAGAGCACCGCCGCGATGTTCACGTTGGCCGGAAAGTGCGGCACGCCCTCGCGCGCGCTGCCCTCGAACAGCACGCGCGGGCCGGTCAGGCAATCCAGATCGACGCCGAGCTTCTCCACGTAGGGAATCCCCTTCCAGGCGGCGGGCGGCTTGGTCACCGCGATGCTCACCTCGTCGGCGCCCGCGAGGCAGACGGCCTTGAGCGCATCGAGCCCGCCGATGCCGCCCGAGGGCACGTAGAGCAGCGCGCCATGCTGCGCTGCGGCGCGCTCGAGCCGGTCGCGCAGCGCGTCGTCGCACAGCGCGCCGCCCGAGAGCGCGACGAAAGAGATGCCGCGCGCAAGCAGCGGCTCCGCGTACTCGCGCACCGCGTCGTGCGACGCCGCTTCGACGACGGCGTCGGGCCGCGCCGCCGCGAGCGCCTCCAAGCCGACCACGAAGGGGGCGCCGAACGCCACGGCGAGCGCTTTGCCCTTCGACGCCTCGCTGCGTCCCGCAATGGCGACCACCTGCACCTCGCCGAGCGCACCGTCGCGCAGATGCTCCAGGACAAGGCGCGCGATGACGCCGCCGCCGATCAGGCCGATGCGCATGCTTTCCCCGTGAATGGGCTTTCACCCGTTCGTCGATTCTGCCATAGTAGGCGCGCTGATAACCTCGGAGGAGGAACCATGAAAGGCATTCGTGCAATCGCAGCAGGGGTCGCCGCGCTCGCCTCGTCGCTGGCGTTCGCGCAGTATCCGGACCGCCCGATCAAGCTGATCGTGCCCTGGCCCGCGGGCGGCGACACCGACAACATCTTCCGGCCGTACGCGCCGCTGATGCAGAAGCACATCGGCCAGACGGTGGTGATCGCCAACGTCGGCGGCGCTTCCGGCACCAAGGGCGCCAAGGAGGCGAAGGATTCGCCGCCCGACGGCTACACGATCTACGGCGTGCACGACTACATCCACTCGACCTACTACACGGGCGTGGCCGACGTGAACTACACCGATTTCGAGCCGGTGTGCCTGGTGTCGTCCACTCCCTCGGTGCTCACCGCGAGCCCGAAGACGCCTTGGAACGACTGGAAGGGCCTGCTTGCCGACGCCAAGGCGCGCCCCGGCCAGATCTCGGTGGGCGCAACGCTCGGCTCGACCAGCCATTTCTTTCCCGCGCTGATCGAGAAGGCCGCCGGCATCAAGTTCAAGTACGTGTCCTACGAGGGCCTCGCGCCGCGCATGAACGCGATCCTCGGCGGGCACATCGACCTCACCGACTCGAACATGACGCAGAAGGGCAAGGTCGAGGCCGGCCAGTTGAAGTTCATCGCCGTCGGCACCGACAAGCGCAGCCCCGAGATGCCGAACGTGCCGACGCTGAAGGAACTCGGCGTCAACGTCACCTACACGGTGAGCCGCGGCATCCTCGCGCCGAAGGGCACGCCGGACGCCGTGCTGGCGAAGCTCGAGTCGGCCTGCGCCGCCACGGTGAAGGAGCCGGCGTTCGAGGACTCGATGAAGAAGCAGGCGACCGACGTGCGCTACCTGGGCCGCAAGCCGTATGCCGAGTGGCTCAAGGGCAATGACGAGCTGAACAAGACGCTGGCAAAAGACCTCGGCCTGCTGAAGCGGTGAGCCGGGATGGCATTGCGGGGCTCGCGGTGCTCGCCGCGAGCCTCGTGCTCTTCGCACTGACGCTCGACCTGAAGGACAACCCGATGGTCCCGGTCGGGCCGGGCCTTTATCCGCGCATCGTGCTGGGGCTCACCGCCGTGCTCTCGCTCGGGCTGGTGATCGGCGACGTGCTGGCGCGCCGCAGGCTGGTCGCCGCATCCGGGCCGAAGAAGGACAAGCTCAACTACCGGCTGGTGGCGATCAGCTTCGGCGTCTTCGCTCTGTACGCGGTCGCGCTCCCCTGGTTGGGTTTCCGCATCGCTACCGTCCTCTTCGTGGGCGGCGCCAATGCCCTGCTCGATCCGCCGCGCGGCGCCAGGGGCTGGGGCCGCGCCCTGGTTCTCGCGCTGCTGACCTCGCTGGTGACCTGGCTCGTGTTCGAGCGCTGGCTGTCGGTGCTGCTGCCGCGCGGCCGCTGGACGGGATTCTGATCGATGCTTGAGCTTCTGGGCGCCGCGCTCGTCAACGTGGCGCAGATGAAGTACCTGGTGCCGCTCTTCTTCGGCACGCTGGCCGGCGTCGTGGGCGGCGCCCTGCCCGGCGTGACGATCACCATGACCATCATCGTAGTGCTGCCCTTCACCTTCGGCCTCGATCCGCTGCAGGGCCTGGCGGCGATGACCGGCGTCTATGTCGGCGGCTCGGCCGGCGGCCTGGTGACCGCGGTGCTGCTCGGCATCCCCGGCACGCCCTCGGCGATCGCCACCACCTTCGACGGCCATCCGATGGCGAAGAAGGGCCAGCCGGGGCGCGCAGTCTGGCTAGGCGTCTGGGCCTCGTTCTTCGGCGGCCTGGTCGGCGGCGCGTTCCTCATCTTGAGCACCGGGCCGCTGGCGAAGTTCGCGCTCCAGTTCGGTCCCTGGGAATTCTTCGCGCTGTTCGTGTTCGCGCTGTCGATGGTGGCGGGACTGGTCGAATCCTCGCTCGCCAAGGGCCTGATTTCCGGCGCCCTCGGGCTGATCGTCACCGTGCTCGGCAACGACCCGGTGATGGGCCAGAAGCGGCTCACCCTCGGCATCCCGATGCTCGAGGGCGGCATCGACTTCCTGCCGGTGCTGATCGGCGTGTTCGCCTTCGCGCAGATCATGTCCGAGGTCGAGCGCCTGGGTGGCGCGGCGAAGTTCGGCGACGCGGTGGACCGCTCGCTCAGCCTCGCGATATCGCATGCCAGGGTGATCTGGGAGATTCTCTCGCGGCCCTTCCTGCTGCTGTGGTCCTCGTTCATCGGCGTGGTGATCGGCGTGCTGCCGGCGATCGGCGGCAGCGCCGCCAACATGATCGCCTACGACCAGGCAAAGAAGATGTCGCAGCATCCTCAGGATTTCGGCAAGGGCGTGCCCGAGGGCATCATCGCCTCGGAGTCGTCGAACAACGCCAACGTCGGCGGTTCCCTGGTGACCATCATGGCCTTCGGCATTCCGGGCGACGCAGTCACCGCGGTCATGCTGGGTGCGCTCACCATCCACGGCATCCAGTCCGGCCCGCTCTTCATCGTGCAGAACCCGCAACTCGCCTATGGCATCTTCGCGGCCTACCTGCTCGCCCACCCGCTGATGGTGCTGATCATCGGCCTCGCCGCGCGCTACATGCTGCGCGTGGTCACGGTACCGAAGGCGGCGCTGTTCCCGGTGGTGCTGGTGCTATGCGTGATTGGCGCCTACGCGCTCAACAACACCATGCAGAACGTCTACATCCTCCTTGCCTTCGGCCTGCTCGGTTACGCCATGGTCAAGGGCGGTTTTCCGCTCGCGCCCTTCATCCTCGGCGTGGTGCTCGGCGACCAGATCGAGATCAACCTGATCCGCGCTGTCATGACCGACCCGAACCCCTGGCTGTTCCTGACGCGGCCGATCTCGGGCGCGCTGATCGCCGCCTCGGTCGCCTCGCTCGCCTTCTCGATCTGGCAGCACTACCGCCACCGTGCCAGGACTGCCGCGTCAGCGGACACTGATTTCTAGTAACCTGGACAGTTCAGGCCGCGTTGGCCGATGCGTGGTTCACCCAAGCACAAAACTCACGACACCAACCACGATCATTGCGGCCAACAGCAGGAATGCCAGCATGCTCCAGGGTGGTTTCAACCGACCACGGCTGCTCGGCTGCCAACCGGGTATGACAATCATGTAGTACAGGCAGAAGAGAACCGGAAAGGCTGCAATAGCAATCAGAATTTTACGGCCCACCGGGGACAAATGCGGGAACAGGAATGACGTGCCCATGGCTACCACGACCAACAGAATGGGTATTTCCAGCAGGTAGCCGCGTTGGAGCCGGCGAGAATGACGCTCACTCATGTCACGTCATCGGTCGCGATGTCACGCGATTGTCATCGCATCAGTTCGCGCGAGGATAACTTACCGTGAACATTGCGCGATCACTATAGGAAAAGCCGCGGGTTGTTAACGTCCGCCCGTCCGGACTTATTTCAAAGGTCGTTGCCTCGCAGCTCTGCCATGTGGCGAACATATCGATGCATATCTTTTCCCTCGGCACTTCCCACTTCAGGTTTCCTCTGAAAATAAAGTGATCTTGCCTCACGCGTCTCGGGTTGTTCAATAAATGAGGGTTGTATCGTCGATCATCAGGACCTAGTTCCCGCGCGATGCTTATGTAATCGAACACCTTCCCATTCAGTTCATACCCGGCGTCGCCACGCGAGTCGACCGGTACGCTGACCCCGGTTCTCATGAATCTCGCGCCGTTCATCTGCGCCAATAACTGTTCATCCGTCGGCTTGGGTGGCAACGGTGCCGGCTGTTCGGCAAGGTACTCCAGACTGAATATCCTTTGCCGCACTTCGCCGGCGTCAGGCAAGCCTGGCGACGCCAATAGATAGAGCCGGAAACTCGCCATTGCCTCCCGATAGCGCTTGGCAGCCTCTTGCGCGACGCCCAGGTTGTAGTAGGGCGTCGCTAACCATGGCGCAGCTATGGACGCCGCGTTGAATTCGGCGATGGCCTTCTCGAAGTCCGAGGGCTCCTTCGCAATCTTGAAAGCCGCCTGCCCCCGCCCCAATCGCCGCTCCGCTTCCTCCGGCATCGCAGGCGGCGGTTTGATCTCCTGGGCGAGCTTGACGATGCGCTCGCGCAATGCGTTGTCGCCGGGGTTCGACTGCAATTGCGTCACGAATTGATTCAACTGCTCGCGCGGGCTTTTCGCAAAGGAGGTTGAAAAAAATGGCGAAACGCACAGCAAGGCCACGAAAATCAACTTGGTCAGGAGCATAGCTTCAGACTTAATTCGACCGTGGATACATCAGCGTTTGAACCGAGCGGTCGTACCTGCGAAAAAATCGCACGATCAATTGCCTGCCATCGGCAGTCGCTTCAAACGTGTCGCTCACACATCCCGGCGGCGCACCCGAACATGAATCCGAGTATGGCCGTTCCCACTTCAGCCCACCCTTGTAATCGTATCCAACATTCGTAAATCGAACGGGGCTATTCAAGATATGTGCATTGAACTGCCTATCATTGGGCCCTAAGGAACGCGCGACTTGACCATACACGAGTTGCCGGCCACTCACTTCGTAAAAATTGTCACCCTGCGAGTCTGTCCCGGTGTGCTGGCTGGTCAGTACAAAGCGCGCCCCATTCAGCTTGCCCAGCAACTCGTCATCTGACGGCGGCTTTGGCGCGGGCGGCGGCTGTTCGGCAAGATACTCCAGACTGAATATCCTTTGCCGCACCTCGCTGGTATCGGGAGAACCCGGCGACGCCTGCAGATACAAGCGCATGCTGGCCATCGCTTCGCGGTAGCGCTTGGCTTTCTCCTGTGCGAGCCCCAGGTTGTAATACGGTGCCGCCAGCCACGGCGCGGCATTCGTAGCAGCCACGAATTCGACGATGGCTTTCTCAAAGTCCGCGGCGTCCTTCGCCGTCTCGAACGCCGCACGCCCGCGACCCAGCCGCCGCTCGGCCTCTTCCGGTACTGCTGGCGGCGACTTGATCTCCTGCGCGAGCTTGATGATCCGCTCCCGAAGCGCCACATCCCCGGGATTCGAGCGCAACTGCGTCACGAGCTGGTTCAGCTGCTCGCGCGCTGACTGCGCGTGCAGGGGCAAGGCAAAAAAAGCGAGGGTCAGGATCAACCATGCGATCGATTTCATTTGCTGGCGCTCTCCAGTCCGGCGTTAAGGGCCTTCAATTCCTGGACGTGTTTCACCATTAGTTTCTGCAGTCGTTCCAGATCCTTCAGCTGCTTTTCGGTCAGCGTCAGTCGCTCAACTTCGTGGCGCGCCACACGCCGCGTCGCATTGTTGTAGACCGCGGCGGTCGTCAGCTTGAGTTCCGTGACCAGCACAACGAGGCGCGGATCGGAAAGCGTGCCTTCGAGCAGGCCGCCGATGAACTTGGCGGACTCGACCGGATCGGGCGCCGCGGCGCGCGCCTTGCGCAGATCCTCGATCTGCTTGACGATGAACTCGGCGTCGTCGGCGACGCGCGACTTGTCCGTCGCCCGGCCAACGCGATCGATCGCCGCGAGCAGGGCGGTCGGTTCGGGCTTGATGCCACGCGCGCGAATCCAACCTGCCATCCGGTTGGCTTTCGCCGCGTCGAAGCCCTTGAAGGAATCGAGGATCTTGCCTCGCGCCTTGTCGACCGCTATGTCCGAGATCACGTCGATCACTTCGCCTTCAAACTCCGCCTTCGCCTTCGCGGCAAGCCGCTCCCATTCCGCGAAGTCCTCCGCGCGCCGCGCGAATCCCAGCCGCCGGATCGCCTCGGCATTCTTCTCGACTTGGCGCGTGAGCTGTTCGCGACGGACCGCGGCCGCAGTCCCTTTCCCGGCTACGGTGCCCTCGCCGCAGGCCGCGACACCGTCGATCGCCCCGCCCTCGATCTTCTTTAGCGCCATGGCGATACGCTCTATGTCGCGCCTCGCCTGAGCTTCCTTTGGCGAGCCTTGCGCCGCCTGCTCGAGCTGGCCAATCGCAGTCCCCGCGCGATTCGTAAGGCATTGCTGGTTCCTGGTCGCCTGCTCCAGATCTGCCTGGCGCGATGTCTGCGGCAGCGCCGGGGCCGCCGCGCATTGAACCCCGAGCGGCTGGCCATTCAACGCCTTCTGCGCCTCGCCGAGGAGGTAGCGCGATTCCGCGAAATCTGGAGCCTTGCCGGAGGCAGGGGCTGCCGCGGCCAGCGCAGGTCCGAGGATGGAGGTCGCGCAATGCAGTTGCTTCCATGCTGCCGGGGCGGCGTCCGCGCTCACTGGCGCAGGACCCGTCAGGCCCCCGCCCGGCGAACTACCGCTGCCTTTGAGAGATTTCGCCGCGGCGTCGCGCTCGCTCTCGAACTGTTTCTGCCTTTCCGCCTTCAGCCGGTCCTGCTCGCGCCGCTCGGCTTCCTCTCGCTGCCGTTCGGTTTCCTCTCGCTGCCGTTCGGCTTCCTCCCTGGAGCGGCGCTCGGCCTCGTAGTCGATGGACGGTCCCGAGCTGCCGGGCGCCGGGCTTGAGCCCGAAGGCGCCTGCCAGCCGCAGGCCTGCTTGCACGCGGCGTCGCTGCACGGGGCGGGAAGCCACTTGCCGCAATAGCAGCCGCAGGGGCGCGATTGCGCGAAGCTCTGTGCAGGAAAGAACAGGGCGGCAAGCAACGCCCCCAATGCGATGCCGCCCTTGAGTATCCTTGCCATATCGCAGCAATCTTAGAGGACGAACGCCTACCTGCCCAACTTCCTTCGGACTGGCCTGATACGCGATGCACGAACTCTGCTCCCCTCCCGCACCATACCCTTCTCGGCGCGATCGTTCGAGGTGAACCCAATTTTGACGCGCTCTCTGGCGCGCATGTCGCAGCGCGCGGGCGGCATTCGGTCGGAGCCCGAGGAATGCTCCCTGAGAACAGCCCGCGTATCATGCCGAGTTGCGGCCTTGATACGGCCTTCGGCCCGCGACGCCCATGAACCGCAACATCACCTTCCGGCAGTTCCGCTATTTCATCAGCGTCGCCGAGGCGGCGTCGGTCGCCGGGGCCTCGCGCATGCTGAGCATCGCGCAGTCGGCGATCACCAAGTCGATCTTCGAGTTGGAGCAGACGCTCGGGGTGCGGCTGTTCGAGCGCAACGCGCGCGGCATGGTACTTACCCCGGACGGCCACCGGTTCCTCGCCAGCGCCCGCAAAGTGCTCGCCGCGGTGACCGACGCGACGCGCCTGCATGCCGCGCAGCCCGAAGAGATCTCGGGCGTGCTCGCGATCGGCGTGACCAGCCTAGTCGCCGGCTACTACCTTTCGGAGCTGCTGACGCGCTTCCGCCGGCAGTGCCCGGACGTGGAAGTGCACGTCACCGAGGACGAGGCGCCGTTCCTGGAGCACCTGCTCATCAACGGCGAACTTGACGCCGCCATCATGGTCTCCAACGCGCTCTCGGAGCGCCAGGCGCTGGTCGCCGAGACCCTCACCCGCTCGCCCAACCGCCTGTGGCTGCCGGCCAACCACCCGCTCACCGAGCGCGACGAGCCGACGCTCGAAGAATGCGCGCGCTGCGACCAGATCGTGCTGGAGGCGGACCGCATCGAGGACATCATGCGCACGGTGTGGGCACGGCATGGCCTGAAGCCCCGGGTGCTGCTCAAGACCTCGTCGCTGGAGGCGGTGCGCTCGCTGGTGGGCGCGGGCGCCGGAATCGCCGTCCTGCCGGACTTCCTCTACCGCCCCTGGACGCTGGACGCCGAGCACGTTGACGCGCGCCCGCTGCGCGACGAGCTGCCGACGGTGGACGTGGGTCTGGTTTGGCGCCGCGGGTCGGCGCATACGCCGGCCGCCGCCGAGTTCGTGGACATCGCCCGCGAGCAGTCGCGCAAGGCCGCGCGCGGCTGAGCCGCGTCAGTGCTTCGCCATCACGTGGCGCACCACCGTGTAGTCCTCGAGCGCGTACCCCGAGAGGTCCTTGCCGTAGCCCGATGACTTCATGCCGCCGTGCGGCATCTCGTTCACCAGCATGAAGTGGGTGTTGATCCAGGTGCAGCCGTACTGCAGCTTCTTGGCCACGCGCATCGCCTTGCGCACGTCGGCGGTCCACACCGAAGAGGCAAGGCCGTAGTCCGAATCGTTCGCCCAGGCGATCGCCTGCTCGGTGTCGCTGAAGCGCGTCACCGAGACCACCGGGCCGAAAACCTCGCGGCGCACGATCTCGTCGTCCTGGCGCGCGCCCGCCACCACCGTCGGCTCGTAGAAGAAGCCGCTGCCCGCGCGCACCTTGCCGCCGGCGGCGATCTGCATGTGGCCGCTCATTTGCGCGCGCTCTACGAAGCTCGCCACGCGGCTGCGCTGCCGGTCGGAAATCAGCGGGCCGATCTCCACGTCGGCCTCGTCCTGCGCGCCCACCTTGATGCGCTTGACCGCGCTCGAGAGATCGGCGACGAAGTTCTCGTACACCTTGCTCCCGGCGTACACGCGGCAGGCTGCGGTGCAATCCTGTCCGGCGTTGTAGTAGCCGAAGGTGCGGATCGCCTCGACCACCTCGGCGACATCGGCGTCGTCGAACACGATCACCGGCGCCTTGCCGCCCAGCTCCAGGTGCGTGCGCTTCAGCGACGCGGAAGCCGCCTGCAGGATTTTCTTGCCGGTGGCCACGTCGCCGGTCAGCGAAACCATGCGCACCAGCGGGTGCTCGACCAGCGGCTGGCCGACCGTCGCGCCTCGTCCGCAGACCACGTTGAGCACGCCCTTGGGCAGCACTTCGCTCGCCAGGCGCGCGAAGAGGAGCGTGGTGAGCGGCGTCTGCTCGGAGGGCTTGAGCACCACGGTGTTGCCCGCCGCGAGCGCGGGCGCGAGCTTCCACGCCGCCATCATCAGCGGGTAGTTCCACGGCGCGATCGAGCCCACCACGCCCACCGGGTCGCGCCGGATCATGCTGGTATGCCCGGCAAGGTATTCGCCCGCTACAGACCCCGTCATGCAGCGCGCCGCGCCGGCGAAGTAACGGAAACAGTCGGCGACCGCCGGGATTTCGTCGCCCAGGGCACGCGCGTAAGGCTTGCCGCAGTTCAGCGATTCGACGCGCGCGAACTCCTCGGCGCGCGCCTCGACCGCGTCGGCGAGCCTGAGCAGCATCCGCGAACGCTCCATCGGCGTGGTCTCCGACCAGGACTCGAAGGCGCGCGCGGCGGCCTGGGCCGCCCGGTTGACCTGTTCGATCGACGCCTCCGGGACGCTGGCGAGCAGCGCCCCGGTTGCCGGGTTGAGGACTTTCTCGGCCTCCCCCTCGCCGGCGACGAACTGTCCGTCGATCATCAGCTCGGTTGCAAACGTCATTTCAACTGGCTTGCCCATGTCGGTCCCTCCTTTGGATTCGGCTGCAGGTCATGCGGATTCAGCGCGCGCCCGGCTCGTCGGCGCGCGTCAGGTAATAGGCGGCGAGGATCGGCACGAAAGTGACCACGATGATCACCACGGCCACCACGTTGGTCACGGGTCGCTGGCGCGGGCGCACCAGCTCCGAGAGCATCCAGACCGGCAGCGTGGTCTGCTGCCCGGCGGTGAACGTGGTGACGATCACCTCGTCGAACGAGAGCGCGAACGCGAGCAGCCCGCCGGCGAGCAGCGCCGAGCCCAGCTGCGGCAGGATGACGTAGCGCAGCGTCTGGAAGCCGTCCGCCCCCAGATCCATCGACGCCTCGATGAGCGAAGGGCTGGTGCGGCGCAGGCGCGCCACCGCGTTGTTGTACACCACGACCACGCAGAATGTGGCGTGGCCGAGCACGATCGTCCAGAAGCTGAACGGAATGCCGAGGGTCGAGTACGCCGAGCGCAGCGCGATGCCGGTGATGATTCCCGGAAGCGCGATGGGAAGGATGAGCAGCAGCGAGATCGCCTCGCGGCCGAAGAAATGCGTGCGCGCAAGCGCTCCCGCCGCCAGCGTGCCCAGCACGAGGGCGATGGCGGTGGAATATACCGCCACCTCCAGCGACAGCCGGATTGCGCGCCAGACGTCCGGGCGGTCGTTCCAGGCCACGGCGAACCAGCGCACAGTCAGCTCCGGCGGCGGGAAGACGTACGACTGATCCTCGGCGCTGAAAGCGTAGAGCACGATCAGCGCGAGCGGCAGGTGCAGGAACCCGACCACCATCCAGGCCGAACCGCGCAGCCAGAGCGCGGGGCGCGCGCCGCTAGAGCGCATCGAAGGCCCCCATGCGCTTCGCGGCCCAGAGGAACAGCGCGATCACCGCGATCGGCACCATCGACAGCGCGGCGGCGAGCGGAACGTTGCCCGCCGTGCCCTGTTGCAGCGACACCACCTGGCCGATGAACATCGAGGAATCACCGATCACGCCCGGCACGATGTAGTCGCCGAGCGTGAGCGAAAAGGTAAAGATCGAGCCGGCGGCGATCCCCGGCACCGCGAGCGGGAACACGACGCGCCAGAACGTGGCCGCCGGGTGCGCGCCGAGGTCCGCGGAGGCTTCCACCAGCGAAGCCGGCACGCGCTCGAGCGCCGCCTGCACCGGCAGGATCATGAACGGCAGCCACAGGTAGACGAAAACGACGAACGTGCCCAGCGGCGAGAACGACAGCGAGTGCCCGCCGATGACCGGCAGGGCGAGCAGCGCCTCGAGCAGCCACGTCAGGTGCAGCTTGGCGAGCACCCACGAGATCGCGCCCTCCTTGGCAAGCAGCAGTTTCCAGGCGTAGAGGCGAACCAGGTAGCTCGACCACAGGGGCAGCATCACGGCGAGGTAGAAGAGCGCCTTGGCCGTGCCGCTCGCGTAGCGCGCCATCATCCAGGCGAGCGGAAGCGCGAGCGCGATGCACGCGACGGTGACCGACAGCGCCATCGCCACGGTGCGCCGCACCACGTCCACGTTCGCCCCTTCGAGGAGCGTCGCGAAGTTGCCTAGCCCTATTTCGCGTACTACCTGGCCCGAAAAATCGTCAAGGCGGAAGAAGCTGTTGGCGAGCAGCGCGAGCAGCGACCCGACATACACCGCGCCCACCCACAGCAGCGGCGGCACGAGCAGGAGGAGCACGAGCAGCCCGCGGCGGCGGTACAGCGCGTCCGACACGCGCAGGCGCAGCGGCCGCGGCGCGCCTTCGAGCGCCGCCGAGCTCACGGCGCCGCCCCAGCGTCATCGATGCGGTGAATCGCGCTCTCGTCCCAGTGCAGGTGCACTTCGGCGCCCGCCGCGGGCGCGGCGGCGCCGGCGCTCACATCGACGGCCAGTTCAAGCTCGACGGACTTGATTTTCAGCCGCAGGAAGGAACCGAAATATTGCCGGTCGGCGACCAACCCCGACATGCGGGCGCCGTCGCGCGGCCCGATGCGAACGCGCTCCGGGCGCAGCAGCGCGCAAGCCGCGCCGCCGGCGAGCCGCCGCGCAGCCTCGCCCTCCAGCAGGTTCGCGGCGCCGACGAACTCGGCGACGAAGCGCGTCGCCGGCGACTCGTACACCTGACTGGGCGAGCCCACCTGCTCCAGGCGTCCGCGGTTCATGACACCCACGCGGTCGCTCATCGACAGCGCCTCGTGCTGGTCGTGGGTCACGAAGAGAAAGGTGATGCCGAGGCGCCGCTGCAGCGATTTCAATTCCGCCTGCATCTGCTCGCGCAGCTTCAGGTCGAGGGCCCCCAGCGGCTCATCGAGCAGCAGCACGCGCGGCTCGTTGATCAGCGCCCGCGCGAGCGCCACGCGCTGGCGCTGACCGCCCGAGAGCTCCCCTGGACGGCGCTCGCCCACCCCGGGCAGGCGCACCAGTTCCAGCATCTGAGCGGTCCGGCGCTGGCGTTCCTGCCTGTCGACCCCCCGGACCATGAGGCCGTAGCCGACGTTGTCGCGCACGTTCATATGCGGGAACAGCGCGTAGTCCTGGAACACGGTGTTCACCGGGCGCGCGTAGGGCGGCGCGTCGGTAAGGTCGCGGCCCCCGATCATCACGCGCCCGCCGGTGGGCAGCGTGAAGCCGCCGATCATCCTGAGGCAGGTCGTCTTGCCCGAGCCCGAAGGCCCGAGCAGCGTGAAGAACTCCCCTTCAGCGATTTCCAGGCTCACGCCGGCCACCGCCGTCACCTCGCCATACTCGCAGCGGACCTCTTCGAGCGCGACCGCGGGAATCATGGACGTGCGCGCAGACGCCGCCCGGCCGGTACGCCCGGCCGGCGCCTGCCCCGGCGCTTGGCTGCTAGCGGCCGCCCAGGACCGCGATGTAGTCGCTCACCCAGCGGTAGTACGGCACGCACTTGTCGCCGTGCGAGGCGCACTTGGCGGTGGGGGTTCGCCAGAAGCGGATCTTGTCGAAGCTGCCCAGCCCGCGCGCCTCGCAGCCCTTGTCGCCGAGCAGCGGATTGCCCTTGCAGGCATCCAGCACCACCGGCACCGAGCCGAACCAGGCCGACAGATCGCCCTGCAGCTTCTTGCTGAGCGAGTGCTCCATCCACATGTACGCGCAATTCGGGTGCTTGGACTCGGCGTGCAGCATCGTGGTGTCCGCCCACCCGGTCACGCCTTCCTCGGGCACGACCGTCGCGATCGGCCGCTTCTTCGAGGCAAGGATGTTGGCCTGGAACTGCCACGAACCCGAGACCACCACGCCCTCGTTGGTGAAGTCGTCGATCTGCACGAAGGCGTCGTGCCAGTAGCGGCCGACGATCTGGCGCTGCTTGCGCAGCAGCGCGAGTGCCGCCTTGTACTGCTCCTCGCTCAGCTCGTAAGGATCCTTGATCCCCAGAGCCGGGTTGGTCTTCATGAGGTACAGCGCAGCATCCGCGATGTAGATCGGCCCGTCGAAGGCCTGCACGCGGCCCTTGTTGGACTTGCCGTCGGGCAGCGTCATCTCCTCGAACACCACTTTCCAGGAAGTCGGCGGCTTGTCCTTGAACACGTTGGTGTTGTACATGAGCACGTTGTAGCCCCACTGGTACGGCACGCCGTAGTGGGTGTTGTTCGAGTAGTGCCACGGCGCCTTCTGCAGCCTCGCGTCCACCGTCTTGTAGCTCGGCACCAGCGCGACGTTCACCGGCTGCACCTTCTTGCCCGCGATCAGGCGCAGGCTCGCATCGCCCGAGGCGGTGACCAGATCGAACCCGCCCTCGTTCATGAGCGCCACCATCTCGTCCGAGGTGTTGGCGGTCTTGACGCCGACCTTGCAGCCCGACTTCTTCTCGAACTCGGTGACCCAGTTGAAGTTCTTGTCGGTCTCGCCGCGCTCGATGTAGCCGGGCCAGGCAACGATGTCCACCTTGCCCTCGCCCTTGCCGAGCTTCTGCACCATCTTCTGCGCGAGCGCGCTGCCGCTCGCAAAGAGCGACGCCACGGCGATCGCCGCGGCCGCCTGCGTCAACCTGCGGAACGTATTGGCCATGTAGATACCCCCTCCTCGTGAACTGGGTTGCGAGGCTAACAAGCCGAGCGGGGCGAGGGAAAGTTCAATGTTCGGTGCGGGAGCGGTCTATAAAATAGATAGCTGGCGCGATCCGAGGCCAATCATCCTAAACCTGCAGTCGATCCGTGCTGCAAAGCAGCAAGCCACTGAATCGCATGTTCCCTTTGAACTAGCCCAACTTCCACAGTTCGAGGGTGTGAATCGTAGTAGATCAAAGACTTGAGGTCCAAGGTCGGCACTACATTTGCACGGTTTGGGGTAGTCGAAGTCGCTCCGGTAGCTTCAGACCCAAAC
>JBASCW010000015.1:0-20381 GCA_049651845.1 Burkholderiales bacterium
CGCCACAAGCGCGCGGACCTGAAGCGGCCGCCCGCGCCGCCGGTCGCGCGCCAGCGCCAGCGCGACGAGGCCGCGGCGCTGGCCGAGAGCCTGAACGGCCCGCCGCTGGACGACGACGTGCTCGAGACCGGCGAGTCGCTCAGCTACCTGCGCGCCGGCATGGCGCGCGAGACGCTGCGCAAGCTGCGGCGCGGCCACTGGACGATCCAGGACGGCGTCGACCTGCACGGCATGACGCGCGAGCAGGCCGCCGCGGTGGTCGTCGATTTCCTGAACCGGTGCCTCGCGCGCGGCCTGCGCTGCGTGCGCATCGTGCACGGCAAGGGGCTCGGCATCCTCAAGACCAAGCTCGCGAAATGGCTGCCGCAGCGCGAAGAGGTGCTCGCCTACTGCCAGGCGCCCGCGAACGAAGGCGGCGGCGGCGCGCTGCTGGTGCTTCTTAAAGCGAAGCGTTGACGAAAAAGGGGGTCAGAGCAGCATTTCAGGAACCTGAAATGTTGCTCTGACCCCCTTTTTTACTTTCTAGACGGCGGATTCGTTGGTCTCGCCGGTGCGGATGCGCACCACGTGGGAGACCGCGGTGACGAAGATCTTGCCGTCGCCGATCTTGCCGGTGCGCGCCGACTTGACGATCGCCTCGATCGCCGGCTCGACCTGGCCGTCGGTGACCACCACCTCGATCTTCACCTTGGGCAGGAAATCGACGACGTACTCGGCGCCGCGATACAGCTCGGTGTGGCCCTTCTGCCGGCCGAAGCCCTTCACCTCGGTGACCGTGAGGCCGGTGACGCCGACTTCCGAGAGCGCCTCGCGCACCTCGTCGAGCTTGAACGGCTTCACGATCGCTTCGATCTTCTTCATCGCGGGCTCCTGGCCGAATCCTGACTGTAGAGAGTAATTCTATAATGGCCGCATGGCAATGGAGCGCCTGCGTGTGGTGGAATCCCTCGCCGGCGTGCCGGCCGACCAGTGGAACGCCCTCGCCGGGGGCAATCCCTTCGTTTCGCACGAGTTCCTCAGTGCGCTGATCGAGACCGGTTGTGCCGGTCGCCGCACCGGTTGGCAGCCTCAAATCGTTCTTCTTGAAAAAGAAAACCATCTGGCCGGCGCGATGCCGCTGTTCCTGAAGTCCCATTCGCGCGGCGAGTACGTGTTCGACTGGGCCTGGGCCGACGCCTACCAGCGCCACGGCCTCGCGTACTACCCCAAGCTGCTCGGCGCGGTGCCGTTCACGCCGGTGAGCGGGCCGCGGCTGCTCGCGAGCGGGCGGCCCGAGCGAGCGCGCCTGCTGGCAGGCGCGCTCGAGCTGGCGCAGGACGTGTCGTCGCTGCACGTGCTGTTTCCGCCCGAGCCCGAGGCGCGCCTGATGCAGGAGGCCGGCATGCTGATGCGCAGCACCGTGCAGTTCCACTGGCGCAATGACGGCTACGCCGATTTCGGCGATTTCCTCTCGCGCCTGACCGCGCACCGGCGCAAGGTGATCCGCCAGGAGCGGCGCCGCGTGCGCGAGGCCGGCGTGACGTTCCGCTGGCTGCGCGGCGCGGCGATCGAGCGCGCGGACTGGGAGTTCTTCGAGCGCTGCTACCGCCGCACCTATGCCGAGCACCGCTCCAGCCCCTACCTGAACCTCGAGTTCTTCCTGCGCATCGGCGCGGCGCTGGCGCCGCACATGCTGATGGTCGTCGCCGAGCGCGCCGGGCGGCCGATCGCCGCGACTCTGAACCTGATCTCGGGGGACTGCATGTGGGGACGCTACTGGGGGGCGCTCGAGCACGTTCCCCTGCTCCACTTCGAGTGCTGCTACTACCAGGCCATCGAGTACGCGATCGCCAGCCGGCTGCAGCTGTTCGAAGGCGGCGCGCAGGGCGAGCACAAGCTGTTCCGCGGGCTGCTGCCGGTGGAGACGCATTCGGCGCACTGGCTCGCACACCCGGCCTTCGCCGACGCCATCGAGGACTACCTGCGGCGCGAAACCGCCGGCATCGCACGCTACGTGAACGAGCTAAACGAGCACGCGCCCTTCAGGGCGCCGTCGATCCCGCCGCTTTCCTGAAGCGCCGCACCCCTTCGAGGATCTCCTTCTTCGCCGCCGCGGCGCCCAGCCAACCCTGCACCTTGACCCACTTGCCGCGCTCCAGATCCTTGTAGTGCTCGAAGAAATGGCGGATCGCGGCGAGCTGCGACTCGGGCAGGTCGCGCGGCGAGCGCACGTGGTGGTACTGGCCCGTGAGCTTATCGATCGGCACCGCGAGCAGCTTGGTGTCCTCGCCCGCCTCGTCCTTCATGCGCAGCATGCCGATCGGGCGGCAGCGCACCACCACTCCGGTGATCAGCGGCAGCGGCGAGAGTACGAGCACGTCCACCGGGTCGCCGTCGCCCGACAGCGTGCGCGGCACGTAGCCGTAGTTGCAGGGATAGTGCATGGCGGTGGACATGAAGCGGTCGACGAACACCGCGCCGGTGGCCTTGTCCACTTCGTACTTCACCGGGTCGGCGAGCATCGGGATCTCGACGATCACGTTGACGTCGTTCGGCACGTCGCGGCCCGCGGTCACGCGCTCCAGGTTCACGGGCGGATTCTATAATTGATCCTCAGGGAGGCAACACATGAGACTCAAGAACAAGGTCGCCATCGTCACCGGCGCGGGCAGCGGTTTCGGCGCGGGCATCGCCAAGCGCTTCGTCGAGGAAGGCGCCAGGGTCCTGGTCGTCGATATCGACGAAAAGAACGGCCGGCGCATCGCCAAGGAACTGGATTCGGCCTTCGTTCAGGCGGACGTCACCCGCGGCGCGGACTGGGCGCGCGTGGTCGCCGAGGCGGGCGCGCTGAACATCGTCGTCAACAACGCCGGCTGGACGCACCGGCGCAAGCCCTACCTCGAAGTCACCGAGGTCGAGTTCGACAAGGTCTACGCGGTCAACGTGAAGAGCATCTACCTCTCGGCCATCCACGCGCTGCCCGCGTTCCGCAAGCAGGGCGGCGGCTGCCTCGTCAACATCGCCTCCACCGCCGGCCTGCGCCCGCGCCCCGGGCTCACGGTCTACAACAGCTCCAAGGGCGCGGCGATCCTGATGAGCAAGTCCATGGCCGCGGAGTTCGGCCCGGACAAGGTGCGCGTCAACTGCGTCAACCCGGTGTTCAGCCCGGACACCGCCTTGTCGGCGGAATTTGCCGGCGGCGCGGTGACCGAGGAAGCGAGGAAGGCGTTCCTCGCCACCATCCCGCTCGGGCGCTTCTCGACGCCGCTCGACGTCGCCAACGCCTGCCTCTACCTCGCTTCGGACGAGGCCGCGATGGTGAGCGGCAGCTGCATCGAGGTTGATGGTGCCAGGTGCGTGTGATTATCTGAAATCGGGGCCGATGCGGTCGAGCGCGTCGGTGACCAGGCAGTTGGCGCCGATCGCCAGCAGCCGGCGCGCTTCGGCGGGATCGTTCACCGTCCAGAGCAGGATCGCGTAGCCGGCCTCGTGGATGTCGGCGGCGAGCTTGCCGCTGAGCGCCTGGAAATTGCAGTGCAGCGCGACGCAGCCGAGCCGCCGCAGGGTCGCCTCCCAGGTGTCCGGGATCTTGTCGACCAGATAGCCGCGCGCGAACTCGGGCGCCGCCGCCTGCGCGGCCTCGAGCGCCTCGACCGAGAACGACGACAGCAGCGGCGCCAGGGGCGCGCCGCGCCACAGCTCGCGCGTCAGGCGCGCGACCGCCTCGCCCGTGGCGCGCTCGTGCCCCTTCGCCGGCTTGATCTCGACGTTGGCCCAGATCCCCAGCTCGCGGCATACGCTCACCGCGTCGGAGTAGGTTGGAATGCTTTCGTCGTTGCGAGTCTTGAACACGGAAAGCTCCGAATACGACATCTTCGAAACTTCTCCTCGCCCGTTCGTGGTGCGGTCGACAGTCTCGTCGTGGATCAGCACCGGCGTGCCGTCGCCCGCGAGCATGACGTCAAATTCCACGCCCCTGAAGCCCCTGCGCGCGCCCAGGCGGATCGCGCCCAGCGTGTTCTCGGGCGCGAGCGCGCCGCCGCCCCGGTGCGCGACGATGCGCGGATAGGGCCAGTTCATTAGGGTCTTTTCCTTGGTTTCAACCTGACATAAAGAACCTTCCGAACCTTCGCGACGATCGCACCCGCCTCGTCCTTCACGTCGACCTCGAACTCCGGCAGGATCTTGCCGCCGCCGGCCGCGCCCGCGCGGATCTCCTGGATGCGCTTCTCCGACAGGTGGAAGTGCGCGCTCACGGTGCCGCGCCCCGGCGCCACGTACTCGACGCTGCCCGACTTGTCCCAAACCAGGTAGTCGTCGCCCAGGTTGTGCAGCAGCATGATCATGAAGAACGGGTCGGTCATCGCGTACAGGCTGCCGCCGAAATGCGTGCCGACGTAGTTGCGGTTCAGACGCCCGAGTTTCAGCTCGACCACCGCATCGCGGAAATTCTCCGACAGGCTGCGCACGCGGATGCCGGCGCCGAGGAACGGCGGCCACCACTTCATGCCCTTCTGCAACTGGCGTGCGCTGAACTTCATCGCTGCTCGCCTAGCGCCAGCGCAGGCCGCGCTCTTCGAGCAGCGTGCGCGCGAGGTCCGGCCGGTCGGTGATGAGGCCATCGATGCCGTAGCCGAGCATCTTCTCCATGGTGGCCGTGTCGTTCACGGTCCAGACCAGCACCTTCAGGCCCAGCGCCCGCGCCTCTGCCAGGAGCTCGGGCGTCAGGTCGGCGTGATAGACCGACCAGTGGCTGCCGCCCGCGGCCTTGACCATCTTCGGCACCGAGCCGTAATCGCGATACTGGAAGCCGGCCGTCCAGCGCGAGCCCTCGGGCCTGCCGGCGGCGATGTTGTCCATGCGCCGCTGGATGCTCAGGTACACGGTGGCGATCTCCGGCGCGATTCTCTGCACCACCTGCAGCGTGCGCCAGTCGAAAGAGAGAATCTGCGTGCGCCCGGCCACGCCCGCCTTGCGGATCTCGTCCACCAGCGCGCGCGCGAAGGGCTCGGGCGCCGGCGTTTCGCCGGGCTCGTCCGGGTGCAGCTTGGTCTCGATTGCGAAGCGCACCTTGTCGTCGCCCCTGCGCCTGACCAGGTCGAACAGGTCCTGCAGCCGGGGGATGCGCGTGCCGTCGATCGGCTCTTGGTCCGGAAACTGGCGCGCGTACTCGGTGCCCGGCTTGATGCGGCCGACGTCGTAGCCCTGCAGCTGCGCCCAGGTCAGCGCGTGGATCGCCAGGCCGAGCCGCTCGAGGAACCGGCCCGAGGCGTCGCGCGTGATGTCCGGGTTCAGCGTCCGGTCGTGGTGGATGACGAGCACGCCGTCGCGCGTGACCGCGATGTCGAGCTCCAGCGTCGTCACGCCGAGCTCGAGCGCGCGCTCGAAGGACGGCAGCGTGTTCTCAGGCAGCAGGCCGCGCGCGCCGCGGTGGCCCTGCAGGTCGAACGCCGCTGCCTTCGCCGCGACGAGCATCGCGAGCAGAAGCAACGCGCGCGTCATGGTTCCAGCCGCTTGCCGCTTTGCGGGTCGAACCAATGCACGTTGGATGGCGCATAGCGCACCGGGAGCTTGCCCGCCGATGCCGTCGCGTCGGCCGGCAGGCGCGCCGCCACGCGCGCGCTATCGCCATCGCCGATGTGGCCGTAGACGAGAGTATCGGCGCCCAGCGGCTCGATCAGGTCCACCTCGATCGTCAGCATGGCGTCGGGCGCGGCGCAGGGCTCCAGGTGCTCCGGCCTGACGCCGAGCAGCTTGCCATCGCGCGGAATCAGGTTCATGGGCGGCGAGCCGATGAAGCCGGCCACGAAGGTGGTCGCCGGCCTCGCGTAAATTTCGAGCGGCGCGCCGATCTGCTCGGCGCGGCCGGCGTTCATCACGATCATGCGCTGCGCGAGCGTCATCGCCTCGACCTGGTCGTGCGTGACGAACAGGCTCGTGGTGCCCAGGCGCCGGTGCAGCGCCTGCAGCTCGCCGCGCATCTGCACGCGCAGCTTGGCGTCCAGGTTCGACAACGGCTCGTCGAACAGGAACACCTGCGGCTCGCGCACGATGGCGCGGCCCATCGCCACGCGCTGGCGCTGGCCGCCCGAAAGCGCGCGCGGCTTGCGGTCGAGAAACTGCCCGAGTTCGAGGATCTCCGCCGCCCTCCTGACCTTCTTCTCGATTTCTTCCCTGGCGATCCCCTTGATGCGCAGGCCGTACGACATGTTGTCGTACACGGTCATGTGCGGGTAGAGCGCGTAGTTCTGGAACACCATCGCGATGTCGCGGTCCTTGGGCTCCAGATCGTTGACGACCCGGCCGCCGATCGCGATCTCGCCCGCGGTGATGGTTTCCAGGCCCGCCACCATGCGCAACAGCGTCGATTTGCCGCAGCCCGAGGGGCCGAGGATGACGACGAACTCGCCGTCGGCGATCTCCATGTCGACGCCGTGGATCACCTGCAGATCCGCGGTGTAGCTCTTGCGCACGCCGCGCAGCGATACGGCAGCCATTATTTTTCCGTCTCCACGAGGCCCTTGACGAACCACTTCTGCATCAGCACCACCACCAGCGCTGGCGGCAACAGCGCCAGCATCGCGGTGGCCAGCACCAGGTGCCACTCGGTGAGCGCATCGCCGCCGGTCACCATGCGCTTGATGCCGATCACGGTGGTGTACATGGACTCGTCGGTGGTGATCAGCAGCGGCCACAGGTACTGGTTCCAGCCGTAGATGAACTGGATCACGAACAGCGCCGCGATGCTGGTCTTGGACAGCGGCAGCACCACGTCCCAGAAGAAGCGCATCGGCGCGGCGCCGTCCATGCGCGCGGCCTCGGCCAGCTCGTCCGGGATGGTGAGGAAGAACTGGCGGAACAGGAAGGTGGCCGTGGCCGAGGCGATGAGCGGCAGCGTGAGCCCGACGTAGGAATTGATCATGCCGAGGTCGGACACCACCTTGAAGGTCGGGATGATGCGCACCTCGACCGGCAGCATCAGCGTGATGAAGATCATCCAGAAGAAGAAGTTGCGCAGCGGGAAGCGGAAGTAGACGATCGCGAACGAGGCGATGATCGAGATCGCGATCTTGCCGAACGCGATCGCGAGCGCCATCACCAGGCTGTTCAGCATCATCTGGCCCACCGGCGCCGCGGCGCCGCGCTCGGAGCCCGCGGTGAGGACCTGGCTGTAGTTCGCCCAGAAATGGTCGCCCGGCACCAGCGGCATCGGCACCTTGACGATCTCGTCCAGCGTCAGCGTCGAGCCGACGAAGGTGACGTAGAGAGGGAAAGCGACCAGCGCGACGCCCGCGACCAGCACCGCGTGCGAGAAGAACGTCAGCCAGGGGCGGTTCTCGACCATCGCGCGGCCCTCAGTACTGCACCTTGCGCTCGACATAGCGGAACTGGATCACCGTGAGCGCGATCACGATGGCCATCAGCACCACCGACTGCGCCGAGGAGCCGCCGAGGTCGGCCGATTTCACGCCGTCGTGGTAGACCTTGTAGACCAGGATCTGCGTCGCACCCGCCGGCCCGCCCTGGGTGGTGGCGTCGATCACGCCGAAGGTCTCGAAGAAGGCGTAGACGATGTTCACCACCAGCAGGAAGAAGGTGGTCGGCGACAGCAGCGGGAAGACGATGGTCCAGAAGCGCCGCGCCGGGCCCGCGCCGTCGATTGCCGCCGCTTCGATGAGCGAGCGCGGAATCGACTGCAGGCCGGCGAGGAAGAACAGGAAGTTGTAGCTGATCTGCTTCCAAGTGGACGCCAGCACCACCAGCGCCATCGCCTGGTCCTCCTTGAGCACCCAGTTCCACTCGACGCCGTACTGGCGCAGCGCATAGGTCGCGATGCCGACCGAGGGGGCGAACAGAAACGCCCAGAGCACGCCGGCCACCGCGGGCGCCACGGCATAGGGCCAGATCAGCAGCGTCTTGTAGGCGAGCGCGCCGCGCAGCACGCGGTCGGCCATGGTCGCGAGCAGCAGCGAGATCGCGATGCCACTGCCCGCCACGAGGATGCTGAACAGCGCAGTGGTCTTGAAGGACTTGAGGTAGTGCTCGTCGCCGAACAGCGAGCTGAAGTTGGCCAGGCCGACGAACTCGGTCTCCAGCCCGAAGGCGTCCTGCAGCTGGAACGAGAACCAGATGGCCTGCGCGGCAGGCCAGAAGAAAAAAACCAGCGTGACCGCGATCTGCGGCGCAACCAGCGCGTAAGGAAGCCAGGCCGAGCGGAAAACGACCCGCTTCTCCATGCCCGGCCCCTTGCGCTGCCGGACTACCGCTGCTTGTTGGCGGCTTCGAACTTGCGCAGGATGTCGTTGGCGCGCCTGACCGCGTCGTCCATCGCCGCCTTGGCGGTCTTCTTGCCGGCGAACGCAGCTTCCATCTCCTCCTCGATCACCTCACGGCCCTGCACGAAGTTGCCGAAGCGCAAGCCCTTGGAGTTGGCCGTCGGCTTCTTGTTGGCGAGCTGCCGGTTGGCGATGTCGGTGCCGGGATTCTTGTCGTAATAGCCGGACTTCTTGGTGAGCTCGTAGGCGGCGTTGGTGATCGGCACGTAGCCAGTCTCCTGGTGCCATTTCGCCTGCACCTCGGGTCGCGAAAGGTAGGTGAAGAACTTGGTGATGCCCTTGTATTCCTGCGGCTTCTTGCCCGAAAACACCCACAGCGAGGCGCCGCCGATGATCGAGTTCTGCGGCGCGCCCTTGATGCCGTCGTGGTACGGCAGGAAATTCACCGAGAACTCGAACTTCGCATTGCGGCGGATATTGGCCTGCGCCGCCGAACTGGAAGTCAGCATCGCGCACTCGCCCGAGAAGAAGCGCGCCTCGGCCTCGTTGCGCCGGCCCGAGTAGGTGAACCAGCCGTTCTTGGCGAAGCCGGTGAGCATCTCGATGTGGGCCACGTGCTGGGGCGAGTTGACCTGGAACTGCGTGTCCATGCCGGCGATGCCGTTCTCCTTGGTGCCGATCGCCAGGTTGTGCCAGGCGCTGAAGTTCTCGACGTGCACCCAGGACGGCCAGCCGGTGGTGTACACGCACTGCTGGCCAGAAGCCTTCAGCTTGCCCGCGACGATGCCGAATTCCGTCCAGGTCTTGGGCGCCGCGTCCGGGTTGAGGCCGGCCTTCTTGAATGCGTCCTTGTTGACGTAGAACACCGGTGTCGAGCTGTTGAACGGCATCGACAACATGTTGCCCTTGCTATCGGTGTAATAGCCGGCCACGGCGGGGTGGTAGTCCTTCGGATTGAACGGCTCCTTGGCCTCGCGCATCATGAGGTAGACGGGCTTGATCGCCTTGCCCGCCGCCATCATGGTAGCCGTGCCAACTTCGAACACCTGCAGGATGTGCGGCGGGTTGCCGGCACGAAATGCCGCGATCGCCGCGGTCATCGACTCCGGGTAGGCGCCCTTGTAGACCGGCACCACCTTGAACTCCTTCTGGCCGGCGTTGAATTCGTTCGCGAATCCCGTCACGCGGTCACCGAGCGCGCCGGTCATGGAGTGCCACCATTGGATTTCGGTCTGTGCCTGGGCGAGGTTCGGCATCAGGCCGGCCACCGCCAGGGCAAGCGTCAAGTGTTTGAAGCGCATCGGATTCTCCTGTGAGGCGAACGATCAAGGACGAGCGACTCTAGGGCCGCCTTGTGGCAGAAATACTACCGCGAATCTGTCCCGCCTATTTCCTCTGGCGGTGCTGCGATTCGAACTTGCGCAGCAGCTGGTTGCCGCGCTCGGCAGCGCGGTCCAGCGCGAGCTTGGGCGGGGTCTTGCCCTCCCAGGCGGCCTCCAGCTCCTGCTCGAGGGCGGCGCGGATCTCCGGGAAGTCGCCCAGGCGGATGCCGCGCGATTCCCGGGTCGGCGCGTTCAACTGCAGCTGCCGCACGGCGATCTCGTGGCCGGGGTTCTGCTTGTAGAAGCCGCTCTGCGCCGTGAGATCGTAGGCCGCGCGCGTGAGCGGTACGTAGCCGGTGCTCTGGTGCCAGTCAGCCTGCACTTCCGGGCGCGCGAGCCAGGACAGGAAACGCCCCGCCGCGCGGTAGTCGGCGGGCCTCTTGCCGCCGAGCACCCACAGCCCGCCGCCGCCGATCAGCGAGTGGTGCGGCGCGCCCTTGATGTCGTCGTAATACGGCAGTTGCGCGGTGCCGAAATCGAACTTCGATTGCGAACGAAGCTCGGCGAGGCTCGCCGAGGACGAGGTCACCATCGCGCACTCGCCGCGTTCGAAGCGCCGCTCGCCGCCCGCGCCGCGCCCGCTGTAGGTGAAGTAGCCCGAATGCGCCCAGGAGGCGAGCATCGAGATGTGCCGCACCATGAGGTGCGTGTTGAAGATCAGCGTGGCATCGAGCCCCGAGAGGCCGTTGTCCTTGGTGGCCACGTCGCGGTTGTGCCAGGTGCTCATGTTCTCGACCTGGATCCATGCCGGCCAGGCGGTCGTGTAGGCGCAGGTATAGCCCGCGTCGAGCAGCGCGCCCATTACGGCGGGCATCTCGTACCAGGTCTTCGGCGGCTTCTCGGGATCGAGCTTGGCCTTGCGGAACGCGTCCTTGTTGTAGAACAGGATCGGCGTTGACACGTTGAACGGCAGCCCCTGCAGGTTGCCGTACTGGTCGGCGAAGTATCCCGCCACCGCCGGCAGGAAGAGCTTGGCGTCGATCTTCTCGCCAGCTTCCTGGAACACCTGCCAGAGCGGGCGCACGGCGCTGCCCGCGAACATCATGTTGGCGGTGCCGAGCTCGTAGACCTGCACCAGCGTAGGCCCCTGCCCGGCGCGTTGCGCGGCGAGCGCCTCCTTCATGGTCTTCTCATACGAGCCCTTGTAGACGGCCGTCACGCGCAGCTGCGTCTGCGACGCGTTGTAGCGCTTCACCAGCGTCTCGAGCTCGCGTCCGCGCGAATCGTCCATCGCGTGCCAGAGCACGATGTCCTCCTGCGCCAAAGCCGCCGCGCAGAAGCCCCCGAGCAGCATCGAAACGAGTAGGCGTCGCATAGGGGGCGAATTGTATGATGCGAGCGATGGCGAAGATGCAAGATCTGGATGCGCTCCAGGTTGCGGCGCAATATGCGGCGGGCAGCTTGTCGCCCGTGGACGTCGCGCGCGCCTGCCTCGAGCGCATCGACGCCTGGGAACCGCGACTGAACGCGATGTACCGCGTCGACCGGGACAGCGCGCTGGCTGCGGCCAAGGCGTCGGAAGCGCGCTGGCGCGCCAGGCAGCCGCTGTCGCCGCTGGACGGCGTGCCGGTGACGATCAAGGAGAACATCTACACCAGGGGCGACCCGGCGCCGATCGGGACCAGGGCCAACGAGGACGCGGGGCCGCAGCCGGCGGATGCGCCGCCGGCCGCCCGCGTGCGCGAGGCCGGCTGCGTGATCCTCGGCAAGACCACCATGCCCGACTTCGGCATGCTGTCCTCGGGCCTGTCGAGCATCCACGGCGTCACGCGCAATCCCTGGAACGTCGCGCGCAACACTTCAGGCTCGAGCTCGGGCGCGGGCGCGGCGGCCGCGGCCGGCTATGCGCCGCTGCACCTCGGCACCGACATCGGCGGCTCGGTGCGGCTGCCGGCAACGCACTGCGGCATCTTCGCGCTCAAGCCCAGCCTCGGCCGGGTGCCCGTGTACCCGCCCTACATCGGCCGCGTCACGGGCCCCATGACGCGCGACGTCGCCTCGAGCGCGGCGCTGATGAACCTGCTCGCCAGGCCCGACGCGCGCGACTTCATGAGCCTGCCCTACCAGCAGGCCGACTACGCGGACATCGACGGGCTGAAGCCAAAGGGCCTGCGCATCGCCTTGCTGCCGGAGATGAAGGTCGGCTTCGCGCCGCATCCGGAGGTCCGCGCCGCGGTGGCCGCTGCCGCCGACGCGCTCGAAAGCGCGGGCGCCATCGTCGAGGAGATCCCCTCCTTTCTCACCGAGGCGCTCATGGACGGCATGTCGCGCTTCTTCGAGGCGCGCTCGTACAACGACTACTGCCAGCTGCCGCCCGCCAAGCAGGCGAAGGTGCTGCCCTTCATCGTCGAATGGTCGAGCTGGCGCGCGAAGGACTTCACCGGCCGCGACGTGATGGCGGCCTACGGCGCCTACGTCGCGCTGCGCGAAGCCGCGATCAAGGCCACGCAGGCCTACGACTTCGTGCTCTCGCCCACCTCGCCCATCCTGCCCTACGAGGCCGAGCTCGCCGCTCCGGGCAACGACCCGCGCAACGCCTTCGCCCACATCTGCTTCACGGTCGCCTGGAACATGTCCGAGCAGCCCGCCGCCTCGCTCAACTGGACCTTCAGCAAGGACCAGCTGCACGGGAAGGACGGTGCGTTGCCCGTGGGCATCCAGGTGATCGGCCGACGCTTCGACGATGTCGGCGTGCTCCGCCTCTCGCGCGCGCTCGAGCAGATGCGCCCGAAGCAGCTTCCCTGGCCCGCCGTGCAGCCGTAGCTCGCGTCAGCCGAGCTCGGTGTATTTCCGGGTGCTGCCGCGCGCTTTTTCCACAGGGTATTTCTTTGCGTTCTCGAGAAGCTTGCGCTGACTTGCCGCGAGCAGATCCACGCCCATCACCTGCGAAAGCCGGATCAGGTAGATCTGGATGTCCGCGAGTTCCTTCTCGACCTCGCGTTTCTTGCGCGGCCCGAGCCGGCGGCTTTGCGCCTCCGTAAGCCACTGGAAATGCTCCATCAGTTCGGCGCACTCGACCGCCAGCGCCATGCTGAGATTCTTGGGCGAATGGAACTGTGTCCAATCACGCGCATCGGCAAATCGCCGAATTCTTCCGCTCAGCTCGTTAAACGAATTCATGCAAGCCCGCCCTAAAGTTCAGCAATCAGTTCTGCAACGATCCGGACGCTACCAGCTGCGTCCGGTCCAAACACCAAGTCCTTGTACTTTGGGTCGTCGCTGTCTGGGCAGAGGCGCAGTTCCATGTGTCGCCAGCTTCCATCCTTGCGATGCTCTTTGGCGCTTTGATAGATCTTCACTGTATAGGAGCCACCCGTGTCGGGATCATCGATGCTCCGATGCTCCGCCACGACCACACGACCATTGCGCGTTCCCTTCGGATTCGCCTCAAAGAGACACCATGCTCCGCTCGGATATCGCCGATTCAACGATTCGCCAATGATCTGAGCAACGAACATGCCCTTGCGCGGGCGAAACGAACTTGGAATGACAGCCCACTCGTCGTGTTCCTGGTCTTCGTACTGCGGTTCACTGAACTTGCCAGCCGCAAACTTCAGATCTAGGAGCGGCACAGCGTTGACGTAGGGCTTTGCCATTCGTCGATCTACGCGCATAAACGGCAGAACGCTTGCATCAGATGACACGACGAATTCTTCTTTGGTTGCGATCGGCCGAGCAATCGCCAGAACGGCAAGACGCGATTTGAAATACGCCGCGGTTTCGGGATCGGTGCAATAGACGTAGCAGCCCTTCATGCCCCGCGTCATAAGGGTGCGATATGTGTTCTTTATGATCGAATCGGCCTGGCCGATGATCTCTTCGTCCCCGGCTTGAATTCTCTTCTTGTAGCCCGCCAAAGACCTGTCCGTTCGTGCGCGCTTTTCGGGCACCGTTATCACTTTTCCATTTCTAACTATGAGATCAGGTCCAACAATGACGCCGATGTAGTCCACCTCTAGACCTTGGCTAGTATGGATGCAGCCAATCTCCTCGACTGAATCTGGCGCCACCATCCAAAGACTGCCATCGCTCGAGAGGTTCCAGCGCATCTTGAATGCGTGATCTGAAATCACAACATCGTAGGCGTTTCGATCGTTCCTGCTTACCCAATTCCAGCAGTAGCCTGCAACCATTCTCGCTTTGTTGCTGGCTTTGTTCGCACGCCTGATCAAGTCTCGGAGTTCGTTTGGCGAATCTACAATCCTAAAATCAAACGCGGCCTCGTCGAATTCGATGTTCGCTGTAGATCGAATGCCGAGAACCTCATCCAGCCAGGCCAAGTAGCCGTCGGCGCCATTGCACCGAAACTGCGATTCGAGCGTCGCGAAGGTGACGGTCGCGCCAAGCTCTACCGCCCATTTCTCAATCTCAGACTTGGACCCAATGTCCTTGAGGGTTACTCGCTGATCTTCGTCGATGAAAAAGATCGAGCAGTTTGCTGCTGAAATGAGTTCTTTGATCTGATTCTCGCCAAGATTCTGAAAACGCCCAGATTTTTCGTTGAGTCGATGTGCCTCATCCACTACAAGCATGTCGAAGATACTCTGATCACCTTTGGTGAAAGCGCCGGAACCCGAGAAGAAATTCGCAATTTCTACCCGCCGCATCGAGCCCGCGAGCTTGCTTGCATATACGGTCCGCGGCGCCGCGTTCTTTGAGACGTAGCGGGCCAGCTTTCGCTGCCTCGACATAGCAACAAGAAGATTCACCGCGACGACAGACTTGCCTGTACCCGGACCTCCCTCGATGATCATCACCTTCTTCTGCTTTGAAGAAGCACGTTCGCCGAGCGCAAGCGCGTTCTGGTAGACGATTTTCTGGTCGTCGATCAGCACGAACTCTTGGTTGCCCTTCATCATCTTATCGATGCTGTCGACGAGCGATTTTGACGGCCTGATCCGCCCGTTCTCGATCTGAAATAGGACGCCCACCTTGTCGCCATGTCTGACGTATCGCTTGATGAAGTCTCGCAGCTTGTCGCGCTCTGCATTGCCTTTCAGAAACAGAGGCGCCTTCTCGGTGTAGTGGCTGTAGAACCCGTGATCGATCTCGCCATCCGACACATAGTTGTGAAGGTAGGCGCACGGCGATAAGCCCATGCCACCGTCGTAGACCGCCTCATTGAATCCGGTCAGCAATGCCGCGTATGACCAAGCCTGGTACGAAGGATGGGCGACGTCGTGCTCCGCGCCCGATAGACGCGTGCGCACGATTGCGTCCCTGTCGGTTCTGCGCGCGCTGTCCCAACGCTTGAGCTCGACGATCACAACCGCCGGAGTCTTGGTCTCGTTGTAGCCGGAGACAATGAAGTCGACCCGCTTTCCCGATCCCGGAATTCCGTATTCGATCGCGACCCCGGAATCGTCGGGAATGTCGCCATCCTTTAGGACCTTCGCCATGCACACCAACGACTCTTTCCAAGCACCGAGTTCAGACGGGCTCACGCGCCGGCCGGTTCTATCCATGTAAGCGGTGCGTACCACCTCATGGATGTCGTCCTCGAATGCGTGTTTGAGGAACTGCGCCTTCGTCGCCTGATAGACGATCAACTCTTTTCCCCCAGCCGGTGAAGCTCAGGCATCTAGTCCTCTATTTGCGCCAATCTTTTGGCGTGCTTTTGACTATTCACGCCAATAGAGTATACAATATATCAACTACTTACATTAATATCTGCCAAAAGAAGGCGAATCGTGCCAAAAAAACTTGCCTCTGACCTCGCCGATCGGGTCGAAACAGAGGTCCTTCACCACCCCGGAGGAGTATCGCCGGGAGTTATCTACGAGGCCTTCGCCAACGAGGCCAGCCCCCGCTCGCTGCTGCGAATCCTCAAACGGCTCGCACGTCGGCAGCGAATTATGACCAAGGGTGCGGGTCGCGGCGTCCAGTACCGCCCGCCCACAATCCAAGGCACAGGCAAGCTCGTAGCGGGCGCCGCTCAGCTCCGCGCCGAAGCGGAAGTTTACGTCCCCCTTACCGGCGGATCGGAAAAGCTGCGCGACTGGGTGCGCCGCCCGATTACGCAGCGCAAGCCAGCGGGCTACGACCGGGGTCTGCTCGACACTTACGAGCCGAACAGGACGTTCTACCTGACCGACGCGGACTGGCGCACGCGCCTGAGCGAGATCGGCCGCACGCCGACCGGCACACAGGTGGCGGGTACGTACGCGCGCGACGTTCTGAACCGGCTGCTGATCGATCTGTCCTGGGCCTCGTCGCACCTGGAGGGCAACACGTACTCGCGCCTCGACACGCAGAACCTGATCGAGCACGGCCACGCGGCCGAGGGCAAGGACCGGCTCGAGACGCAGATGATCCTGAACCACAAGCAGGCGATCGAGTTCCTCGTGGAGCACGCGGCCGAGATCGGCTTCGACACGTACACGTTCATGAACCTGCACGCCCTGCTCTCGCAGAATCTTCTCGGCGATTCGGCCGACGAAGGGCGCCTGCGCGCGCGCATCGTGGACATCGGCGGTACGGTCTATCGGCCGCTGCAGGTGCCGCAGCAGATCGACGAGCTGTTTCGGCTGATCCTGCAGAAAGCCGGCGCGATCGCGGACCCGTTCGAGCAGGCGTTCTTCCTCATGGTGCACATCCCGTACCTGCAGCCGTTCGTGGACGTGAACAAGCGGGTGTCGCGGCTGGCTGCGAACATCCCCTTCATCAAGGCGAACCTGTGCCCGCTCTCGTTCATCGACGTGCCCGAACGCGCGTACGTCGAGGGCACGCTCGCGGTCTACGAGCACGCGCGCGTCGATCTGCTGCGCGACGTGTTCATGTGGGCCTATGAGCGCTCGTGCCAGAACTTCAAGGCGATCGCCAGCGCGCTTCCCGAACCCGATCCGTTCCGGATGAAATACCGTATGGAGCTGAGGGATGTGGTGGCAAGAATCGTGCGCCATACGCGGGGCACAAAGGTGGCCGATACCAGGAAGATCGTCGCAGAATTCGTAGATGCGGACGACCGGATGCGCTTCGAGCAGATGGTGTCGCGCGAGCTCAACAACCTGCACGAGGGAAATATCGCGCGATACGGCTTGACGCTTGCGGAGCTGAAGGCCTGGAAGGCGTCGCTGCCGAAGTTTCCGTAGCGGCGAAAACCTGGGTCCCCGCTTTCGCGGGGACGACGAAGCTACTTCACTGCAGCGAAGTCCTGCACGCTTTTCAGGTGCGCCTCATGCACGAGCTTGAGGATCGCCGGCCATTCGGACTCGGGCACGGTGAGCTCGGCGGGATCGGTGCCCGCGGATTCGCGCGCCACCTTGCCGTAGAGGTTGATCCAGCGCTGGTCGTAGAGGCGCGGGTTCGATCTGTCCCATTCGAGCGCGAACTGGGCGATCTCCAGCGTGCGCTGGCGGCGCTGGCGCTGGTAGCGCGCGATGTCCGGATTGAGGTTGCGGCCGAGGACGTTCACGGCGTTGCGCGCGGTGGGATCCTTGCAGCGCAGCCCGTCGTAGACCGCGCGGATGCGGCCGACGTGGTACCAGAAGACGGCGTCTTGGATCTTCGCGTCATCCTGCGTGAGCGCGTTGGCGAGCGCGTAGAGCGCGGGCGGCGAGAGCGCGGCCGGATTGGCGAGCGCGGCGTTGATCGCATCGCGCCGCGGCGTAGGGATCAGTTCGCGCAGCCGGGCGATCATCACCTGCTGGCTGCGGACGTCGATCGTGGCGTAGATGCCCTGCGGCTTGTCGTGCGCTTGCGGGCCTTCCGGCTGGACGACATGCGGCACGGGGGCGGGCGGCACCTTGGTGAGCGGCTCCCGCGGCTGCGGCGCGGCCGGGTGCGCCGGCTGCTGCGCCGACGCCGGCACGCCGGCTAGAGCGAACAGCAGCGCGAGAAACGCGGCGCGCAAGCCTAGCCCTGGAACGCGGGACCGAGCGGGCGCAGGCGCAGGCCCCTGCGCAGCCGGGTCCAATGGAATTCGGTCGGGTCGGCGAGCGCGGGGCCGGGCGACTTCACCACCAGCACTTCCTTGGCGATCGGCTCGAAGTCGGCGCGAAAATGCACCGAGCTCTTGAGGCCGAGGATGCGGCTGCGGCGCGGCTCGACGCCGAGGTGGCGGAACATCTCCTGGTCGCCCGCCTGCACCTTGCGCGAGGCGAGCACCACGCGCACGCCCGGCGCCGCCTCGCTCCTGAGCAGCGCCATGTTGCCGAGCTGCATGCGGAAGCCCTTGAACATCGGCCCGGTGCAGGTGAACTTGCCGTCGCCCAACTGCTCCACCGTGAATTCGCCCTCGCAGGGAGTATCGCCGGGAATATTCGACAGGCCTCCAAGGCTGAAGCTGGAAGCAAAGCCGCGGCCCAGTTCGTGGGCCTTCTTCGCCGCAGCGGCGTCGATCAGCAGGCCGAACACCGCGTCGGGCGCGTTCTGGGCGATCAGCGACTTGAGCAGCCCCGTGGTGTCGCCGTTGCCGCCGGCGCCCGGGTTGTCCTGCGTGTCGGCGAGCACGACCGGCCGGCCCGGCTCGCCGCGGCTGCGCGCGCGCGCCACCGCCTCGTCGGGCATGTGCAGCTCGAGCGCGAAGTCCTTCTCCGCGTCGCAGACGAGCTGATGCAGGCGATTCACGGCTCTGCGCGTGGAATTTTCCTCGGCGCCGTAGCCGAACACGGCCATGCCGCATTCCGGAAAGTCGGCCATCGGAAAGCCCGGCGTGAACGACAGCGTGACGTCGCCCGAGCGCCCGACCTCCTCGTAGACTCTCTTGCACGGATCGATGAAGGAGCACTGCGAAGGCAGGCCCGTGAGATAGTCGAGCGCGCGGTAGTGCTTGGCGAGCGGCTGGCCCGTGCGGATCATGCGGTCGAGCAGGCCCGCGGCGCGTGCGCCGGTCTCGGCCATGTCCACGTGCGGATAGGTGCGATAGGCGACCAGCGCGTCGCAGCGCTCGAACATCGCGCGCGTGAAGTTGCAGTGCAGGTCGAGGCTTGCGGCCACCGGCACGTGCGGCCCGACCGCCTCGCGCACGCGGCGCAGGATCTCGCCCTCGCCGTCGTCATGCGCCTCCGTGACCATCGCGCCGTGCAGGTCCAGGTAGACCCCGTCGACGGGGAGTGCTTCCTTCAAATTGGCGATCAAGCCCCCGACGATGCGCTCGAAGGCGTCGGTGGTGACCTGCGCCGAGGGGCTCGCCGCGCCCCAGGCCGTGGCGACGAGTCGGTACCCTTGGGCGCGCAGTGCGCCGATCGCGCCCGCGGCGGGAATGTTGGCGCCCGCGACGGCGGTGAACACGGGTTCGCCGTACTGCACGCCGGGCCAGCCGCCGCCCGCCTCGAACGCCGCGTAGTCTGCCTTCGAGGGCGCGAACGTATTCGTTTCGTGCTGCATACCGCCTACCGCGATTCGTGCCATGGAGGGAAGGATACCGGATGCAGCTTGTCTTCTAGGCGCGACGCAGAACGCGGCCGGTTCGCATGCCGGTGACCTTGCCGCCATCCACGGCGAGCGCGCCGTTCACGAACACCGCGCGGATGCCGAGCGGCGGGCGCTTCGGATCCTCGAAGGTCCCCGCATCGAGGATCTTCGCGGGGTCGTACAGCACGAGGTCGGCGACGGCGCCAGCGCGCACCAGGCCGCGGTCGCGCAGGCCGAACTTGGCAGCCGCGAAGCCGGTCATGCGGTAGATCGCCTCGTGCATCGGGAACAGCCCCTGGTCGCGCGCATAGCGCCCGAGCACGCGCGCGAAGCTGCCGTACAGGCGCGGGTGCGGCTTTCCCTCGAGCGTCGGGATGCCGTCCGAGCCGATCATGGTGCTCGGGTGGCGCATCACGATGCGCACGTCCTCCTCGCACATCGCGTGCAGTACCGCGGTCACGCCGCCGTCGGCGGCGAGCACACGCTCGGCGGCCTGTTCGGCCGTGCAGCCCATCTCCGCGCCCAACTGCGCGAGCGAGCGTCCCTCCCACTGCGGATGCGACTCGGTCGAGGCGATCACCACGTCCTCGCCGGTCAGGTCGCCGATCGCGCCGCGCAACCTGCCGTCGCGATAGACCGCCGAAAGGATGGTGCTGCCCGCGGTGTAGGGATACTGGTCGGCGTGCACGCCCAGGCCCTCGGCCTGCGCCGCCTCGATGAGCTTGAGCGACTCGCGCACCCGGCCCCAGGCGCTGCGCCCCGAGGCCTTGTGATGCGAGATCTGCACCGGGACGCCCGCGCGCCGGCCGATGTCGATCGCCTCGCTCACCGAGTCGAGCAGGCCGGTGCTCTCGTCGCGCATGTGCGTGGCGTACAGCGCGCCCGTGCCACGCATGAGCGCGCACAGTTCGACCAGCTCCTCGGTCGCCGCAAAGCGGCCCGGGTCGTAGACCAGGCCCGAGGACAGGCCGAGCGCGCCCGCCGCCAGGCCCTCGGCGACGGTCGCCTTCATCGCCGCCATTTCCGCGCCGCTCGGCGCGCGCGCCTCGTTGCGCATCGCCGCCAGGCGCGCGGTGCCGTGGCCGACCAGCACGCCGATGTTGACGCCCGGCGGCTGCGCTTCCAGCCGGCGCATGTAGCCCGCGTAGCCGTCCCACTCGGGCGGCGCGATCCTGGGGTGCAGCGTCCTCGCCATCACGGCCGCCGCCGCGTGCGGCGCGGCGCCGAAGCCGCAGTTGCCGACCACGCAGGTGGTGACGCCCCCGACCAGCTTGAACGCCATGTCCGCGTGCACCAGCGCGGCGAAGTCGTCGTGCGTGTGCACGTCGATGAAGCCCGGCGCGAGCGCCAGGCCGCGCGCGTCCAGCGTCCGGCGCGCCGAGAGCGGCGC
>JBASCW010000016.1:0-7003 GCA_049651845.1 Burkholderiales bacterium
CCGCGACCGTGGCCGCAACGTAACCGCCCAGCAGCAGGAGCACGAACGGTGTCGAGAACCTCAGCGCGAGCTGCGCTCGCGCCGGAGATCCTTTACCTCTTGACGCGCCGGGGCCTCATAGGGGTTATGCAGCATGATTGCCAGTGAGGTCAACCGAGAAGGTTGGAAGGAATCGCCCAGGAATGCTACCCGATTCCTTACTGCCCGTGAGGACCCCACCCATGGCTATGTAGAAGCGCTCCGCATTGGGATCGCCTTGAATGATCAATTTCGTTCCGCCCATTGTCGACGCGACGGACTTGGCGTGCTCGACGAGAAAGCGACCGACACCTTTACCGATGAACGCAGGCTCCACGAACAATGCGTCAAGCTCGTATTCTGTCCTGCTCTGACGTACAAGGGCATAGAAGCCAACGATGCGCCGAGCACTCTCCAGAACGAAGAAACGCATTCGCTCGGACAGCAATTGTTCCTCACCATAAGACAGCTCCGCCCGGCACGCCTGAAGGAACTCAGACGAATAGCCCCAATGTGCTTTGGACCGCAAAGCAAGCTCGCTCAGCAGGCGCGCCTCATCGACGCGCGCTGGACGGATCAGATTGTCTTCAGATGACGTCTTCATGTTGCACAACGCTCGGGTTCAGGCGCGGCGGCGCGTCAGCGCCGACGTCGCCTGGAACCCGTGGTTATGTGTTTACTTTCAACAGTACGGTTGTTTTGCCTTTTGTTGAGATGGTAGGTGAGTGCCATTGAAACACAATGGCTCAACTCCTTTACTGGCACCTTGTCTTTAACATTGAAGATAATGCTTCGGTTTCCACCGAACTCGAATTGGCCTCGATACATTTCTTTGAAGGAATCCACCAGTGTTGTCTGGCAGTGAAAGTACATGGCGTACCTGCCTTCTTGAGACTTTATCTGATCGATGCGGACCAGACTGCCACTTTGGGTTTGCGTGGTGAGGTAACTGGGTTGGCCCCACTTCAGGGTTTCTTCCAGCTCGCCCACGCCGTTTGTTCTTGACGCGACATCAAGTATCAGTTGGCGAAGGAATATTAGTTTCGATTTGATTTCTTTCGGATAGGTCTCGAAGACGGCCGCAACCTCCGCGCTCTCAATGTTCTTGTGTTTGGCCATTCCTTGCCTCCCGGTCTCACGAAAACACATAACGTCCGGCGTTCAGCGGCGGGCGGGCGCGCAGCGCGAAACCCGTCCGCTTGAACGCGTGGTTAGGGCGCGATGATCATCTGCTCAAAGTGACAGACCTGATTCCTTCCGCGCCGTTTAGCCTCGTAAAGGGCTCGGTCAGCCTGGAACAGGAGCGTTGACGCGAGGGTTTTGATGTTGTTTGTGGGCTCTTTCAGAGCGGCGGTGACGGTGGCGACACCGATACTGGCGGTCACCGAGCAGTCATGCGTGTCGGCCTGCGCGATCCTGGCACGCACCTTTTCAGCTACCGTCAGGCTTGCAGATGGGTCGGCTTGGGGGAGTACGACCGAGAACTCCTCGCCGCCATACCGGGCCGCGTAATCGTTTCCGCGGACAGTCGCTTGAAGCGCTGCGGCCGCTGCAACCAGGACGTCGTCGCCCTTGGAGTGGCCCAACGTGTCGTTGATCTTCTTGAAATGGTCCAGGTCCACCAACATTACAGACAGCCGCTCCTTCCTCCGAACCGCGTTGGCGAGGCTCCATTCAAGGTGTCCATCGAAGGCGTGACGATTGAACAGGTTCGTGAGCCCATCTCGAATGACGAGTCGGGTCAGGTTGGCATTGGCCGTCTTCAGTTCGTCGGCCTGCTGTTCCAATTTCGCTTCGACCCTCTTGAGTTCAGTTACCTCGTTGTGGGCACCGAGCATTCTGATGGGCTTGCCGGAAGCATCGCGGATCGCCAGACCACGGCAACGGACCCAGACCGTGGAGCCGTCGGCGTGCTTATATCGCACGAGTTGCTCATATGGGTGTTTCGGGTCGGCGCAGTGCGCCCGAAAATTCTTCAGCGCCGTCTGTAGATCGTCGGGATTGATCAAATCCTGCCATTCGTTGGCCAGGTGCTTCTTGTCCGCCGGGTCGTAGCCGAGAATCTGCCAGAACCGCGGGCTCAGCCATTCGTTTTCAGGGGCTTCCAAATCCCAGTACCAGAGCCCATCCAGCGAGCTCTCCTGCAGAAAGTCAAAGATTGTTCGCTCATTTTGAACGAGCGCGTACAGCTCCCTCTTGAGATAGTGATCGCCCTTGATTGTCATGCCAGCGCGCTCCAACGTGGAGGTGTGCCGCGCGCCGCAGCACGGCCTTTGAACAAACACGGTGGCTCGCGGCGCGTCAGCACCACCGCCAGGTTAGATGGCCTATGCATATTTGAGGTCGTCCCAAGGCTGAGCAGCGCTGCCGTACTCGTCCAGCAGCGACTGCTCTTCATCGGTGAGTGGCTGCGCAAAGAGGAATTCAGGCTCCCAATAGTCGAAAACGCGTGACGTCACAGGTAGGAGCCCAATTCCCATTTGAAGCACTTCATCGAGTTTCCCGGGTGCTCGATCTTCTGGGCCATCGAACCACGCCAGTTCGGGGCGAACGTTGACGCAGCGTTCAAATACTTTGGCGTTCACCAAATCAGACCCGAGGCCCAACACCTTTACTACACCGTAGAGATTCTCGGGGCCACGCTTTACTGAATACACCCCGCCAGCGACTGGCTCGATCCCTCGCGTCATTTGAGTGGCCATCAACGTAGAGCTAAGGGGCGGGCCGCTTGCGGCACGTCCCGCTCGAGCGCCGGGTTGGGCGTCGGGTGCTCAAAGGCTGCGCCCATCAAAATGACCCATCTTGATGGGTGACAAGTCGACACCATCCAAGCAGCGGGCGTTGATTGCAACCATGTAGTTACCAGAAGGCGCTATACCTTCACTATATGGCGCACACCCGCACTTGGTGCAGTAGCGATGTTTAATGGTGTGCTTGTTGAATGTGTATGTGCTCATGCCGTCCTCGGAGGTGAGCAAACGAAAATTCTCGCGGGGAATAAACCAGTGAAGCGAACCGCGCTTGCTACAAATAGAGCAATTGCACTCCATGATTTTCTCTAGATTTCCTTCGGCTTCGAACGCGACCTTCCCACAGTGGCAGCTACCTTTGTATATCATTGGGTCGTTCCTTTCGATGATTTCGTTTCAGGCCTTTGGTATTCCAATGGCCCCCGGTTCTCTGACGCCCAACGTAAAGTTGAGGGGCGCGCCGCTTTTGACGCGTCCGCTCGAACGCCATGTTGGGCGTAACTGTGTCTACACAGCCCGTTGTTCTTCAAGCAAGGCCTTTAAGCGCGCAAGATCGTTTCGGTTCGCCCGGCGCATAGCCATTACTATAAATGGGGCAAACCAGCGTGAA
Source organism: Burkholderiales bacterium (assembly GCA_049651845.1). GTDB lineage: Bacteria > Pseudomonadota > Gammaproteobacteria > Burkholderiales > SG8-39 > RBG-16-66-20. Next base: position 3,379 of record JBASCW010000016.1, read on the forward strand.
AAACCCGTGGGGTATCCGTGATTGCGGAGGGTCATGCGCGTGCCATTCTGTACCGAGGGTTCCCAGGTGTAAGTTGTTTCCATCGGAAACGGTCCCTCGGCAGTGCGCATGACAAGGCGCTTGTGGGGGATGTGCTCGGCTATTTCGTATGTGTACGCCATGCGCTTACCGAGAAAGTGCGCGATGAACGCCACCTTGGAGCCGGTGCGCAATGGCGGCGACGACTTCCACTCAGCGGATTCGATATTGACATACCACCGGGGGGCGTTATCAGGATTCGCTGCGTAATCCGCGACCAACTCGCGCGGACATGCAATTGTGATTTCGGTTAGAACATCAACGGACACAGCGATACTCCTTGGTTGCTGACGTCCAACGTTCGCAATGACGCGCACTGATCGGCGCGCGTAGCGGCGCCGAACAAGTGTCGCTGTCCATTGCGTTGACCTCATCCGCTGAGCTACTTGTTGCTGACCTTGTACGCTCGCGTATCAACAATGTATGTATGCGAGTCACCCTGATTTGCAAGAGGCGTGAAAATCGTAATTGCCCTTGTATCCGGTACTTCAAAGTTCACCTTTAGCGTAATTTTTTCCGTTCCTCGCTGAACCACTTCAGTGACGTATGCAAGGGGTTGGAAACCCGACTCTCCACGTTGAACTACGAGAGAAAGTGTGCCGGATTCCTTAGCCATCGTGTATTCAACGTCCACCGCTAGCGACACGCGCTGGCCTATGAATAGTGACTCCGACACATCTGGGACGATCCGCAATATCTTGACGGATGACCCAGACGAGCTTTCGGAAGGCGACGTTGACTGGGCGACGCATAGGACTGGCAGACTAGTCGCGAGAAACAGAACGAAACCTGTGGCCAATTGGCGCATGGCTACCAATGAGGTCTAACGTAAAAGTGAGCGGCGGCTGAAAGCCGTCCGCTCGACCGCCGGGTTGGGCGTCAGGCAGCGATCACGAGAAGATAATCCCATCCAGGTACTCCTCGCGCTGCTTGCCATCGAAAGTGGCCACGAGTGACTCATCGGAGAGTATCGCTACCAGGGAACGACTGACGAGGCTCTCTAGGCGCACGATCAGTTCTTGCGACTCGTCTGCGCGTAACTTGGCCAGCCGAAAGCCATGAACAATCTTAGAACGCCACGAGTAACTCGTTTTGACTTGAGAAAAGAGCTCCTTGGATTCGGTGGTATCTGAGCCGAGAAACAACGCGATCCGCTGCGAGAGGCGAAAAGTTATTTCACGCGCGCCTTCTGGGCCGAATAGGCTTTCAAGCACAAGCCACATTATCAGAAAGCGCAGCGTCCACCCTTGCTCCATCAGCGCGCGCATGGTTGATTGCGTCGCGGTGCGGAGCGTGCCGTCCTGTGGCAGCGTGTTTAGTGCATTAAATAGAAAGCGCACACGTTCAAAGTCTTCAAGCTCGTAAGCATCGTCCACGTACTCGGGGAGTGGACATATCGGATCGTACTTTTCGATTTGACGAATAACCCACTCGGGTTTGTGATTCACAGCGTGCGCTACTTCTCGGAAGTGTAAGGAAGTCGAGCGTACGAGCCAGAATGAAAGAAAGACGTTGCGGATTATTTCTACGCTGGTCTCTTGAATCGATCGTCGTTCATCTCCTTTCCACTCCGGATCGGGATGCCCAAGAGAGTCCGCTTCATACTCCACAGCAACGCAGTACTCAGCGATGTCGTCTTCGAGAGCTTTGCGAAGTCGCGGCCTCAGAATGTCAACACTCTCTTCGGATTGGTCCGATAACACCCAGTCGGGCACACGACGGAAGGATGTGCGCTCGTTAAGCTTGTAAGGCAATTGGAGGCCTGCCGGCAGGTGCCAGAAGTTTCGTACAGGAGCAATGGTTAGCCACGGCTCAGGCATTTGCGTCCGTTTACTCTGACGCCCAACGTAGAAGCCACGGGCGCGCGCCCGCTGACTCCTGCACAGCACCGCCGCTCGCGCGCGCGTCCGCGTGGGCTGCCAGGTTAAATGTCATTTCTCGTCCGGTAGCTGAACGGCGACTTCACTGGGCTGTAGCGAAAACCATGGCCCGTGTTCCCCGAACCAGACATACCCGTAAGCATCGAGTTCAAGCACTCGCATCACGGTTCCTTCAACCGCCTTCAGTCTCGCGACATCCTCGGCTGGGAGATCGTGCGTCAGCCAATGCGGAATCGTAAGAATTCGCACTAGGGCACCCTGCCGAATCATGAGGCCATGTGCGTCGATAGCTGGAAGAGGATGGCCCTCGGGCGGTGCCTTACGTGGCGGAGGAAAGAATGACATTTAACGTGGAAGCCAGCGGCGCGCGGCCGCTGACCGATGCAAAGCACCGCCGCTCGCGCGCGTCCGCTGCGCTGCCGGGTTAGAGCCCTGACGTAGGCCGCGTGGCATAGCCCACCAGCGTCGCAAGAACTAGACAGCCGAGCGTTACGACTTGGAACGAGAACTGTAGTTTGGGATTTTCGAGGACAGCCTTTCCTATTGCGCCCGGCCCTCGAAATAGAAGAAAAAGTACCACCGCCAACCCCGTGTAAACCAGATAGCGTGAAGGATCCTCTCGTAAAAAGATTGACAGCGGTGGCAAGGCGAAGAGAACTGCGGAAAACGGGCTGTCCTTTGAGCCTCCGGTGAGGCCCATGAGTAGGCCTGCGCCAACGATGTCCAGCAGGAACACGATCAGAAACGCGTCGTCGCGTGCCAACGCAGGAAACGTGACATCGGCGAATACAGGGCGCGAGAGTTGAACAAAATCTTGGGAAAACGCGAGACACGCGAGCGTTATCAGCGCGAAGCCGAGTACAAGTGACGGAATATTGCGAGTTGCCGGCCGTGGATTGTCAGAGAACCTCGAAAGGCTTCTTTCACCCACTTGCAGCACGACGATTCCAAGATAGACGATCAGCAGCAGCACGAACTGCGTAATCAAGAAAGCTGCGGTGAGCGTTCCAGGTGACATAAAGGGCTCTAACGTGGAAACCACCGGCGCGCGGACACTGACCCATGCATGGCGCGGCGCTTCACGCGCGTCCGGTGCGTTGCCGGGTTATATGGCTTTTCTTTTTCTTTATGGGTGCCGGTAGTGATAGCGCATATTCAACGCTTGTTTTTGCCAAACGTCCAAGCGTCTCGATTTCTTGCAACATCGCTTTCGGCAAAATCACGTAGTCTTTCTTAATGGGACCTTTGGGAAAATAGCGGAGATATTTTGCGCTTTGTTGATTCACTAGTGCGCTTCGCGATGTCTCCGGTAGCTTTATGGCGAAGCCTACCGGAGTCCACGACATACAAATTCTTCCCTCTGCGTAAACGGCAGCACCGCTAAAAAAGTGTTTACATTCCAGTTTTACACCCTTCAAGCTGCCAGAAGGCAGTCGCCCAATCAGTGCGTTCAGTCGTTCTAGATAGTCCTGGGCCACGGCTATTTCCTAAGCCATATAACTATTGATTGAACTGCATCCTGAGGATGCTAGAAGCATCTACTAGGAGTCTGCGCGGCAGACGAAATTTGTGCGAGTTGAAGTTGTGCCGGGTGTCACTTTTCGGGAATTTCGGTGCGGCGCCCGTCAATTTACAGCCGCAGAGGTTCGTGCGAGGTCGATGCGAAT
>JBASCW010000017.1:0-18748 GCA_049651845.1 Burkholderiales bacterium
CGAGCAGGCCGAGGGCCGGGAACGAGCCGCCGCAGCCGCCGCGGCCGCGCCGCTCACCTTCGGCACCGCGACGGGCAGCGGCGGCCTGTCGGCCGACGGCGGGCTGTTCCGCGTGGAGCGCATCAGCGCGACCGAGGCCACGCTCGCGTTCGACCGGCTGAACCGCGGCACGCAGCGCGTCGAGGTCGGCATCGGCAATCACCTGTCCATCCAGCTCGCCATCGTGCGCGAGGTCGTCGCCATGATGCGCGGCAACGGCTTCACCGGCGACGTCACCTGGATGTCGCATCGCCTCGGCCGCGACGTGCAGCTCTCGGCGCGCGAGCGCGATTCGACGCAGCTCGAGGCCTTCCTGCTGCTCGAGTTCTTCTCCGCCGACCCGATCCGCAGGCCCCCGAACCCCGCGGCGAGCCGCTAGAATGTCCCAAGAGTGAAGGCGCGCCAAGTCGCCGGCCCCGCACGCCACTTCAGCCGGGAGGCAAGACCATGCACGAGACGTTGTCCATCATCGTCGCTGCCGCTTTCGCGACCACCAGTTTCGGCGCCGCAGCGCAGTCCAAGGACGTCACCACCAAGACCGGCGACACAGCGAAGACGAAGGACGGCAAGGCCGTCACCACCAAGGGCAAGTAATCCAGGCGCAGCGAGGCGAGCGTCCAGCGCCTCGCTGTCTTTCTTTGTAGCGGCTACTGTGCTTGCGCGATCTCCACGCGGTCGCGCCCCTGGCGCTTGGCCGCGTACATCGCCGCGTCGGCGGCGCGCAGCAGGTCCGGCGCGGTCCGGCCGTGCGACGGATAGGCCGCCACGCCGGCCGAGACCGTCACGCCCTGCAGCAGCTCGCCACGGTAGTTGATGCGCAGGCCGTCCAGGCCCCGCCAGAGCTCCTCGGCGCGGCTGCGCGACATCTCGAGCGAGGCCTCGGGCAGGATCACCACGAACTCCTCGCCGCCGTAGCGGCAGGCGATGTCCTCCGCGCGCACGTGCGTGACCAGGTAGTCGCCCAGCGCGCGCAGCAGCGCGTCGCCCGCCTCGTGGCCGTGCGTGTCGTTGAAGGCCTTGAAGTGGTCCAGGTCCAGCATGATCGCGCAGACCGTGCGCCGGTTGCGCGCCGCGCGCAGGATTTCGCGCTCGAGCGCCTGCTCCATGTAGCGTCGGTTGAACAGGCCCGTGAGCGAATCGCGCACCGCCTGCACGCGCAGCGTCTCACTCAGGCGCAGGTTCGACAGCGCGAGCGCGATGTGCTCGGCCACCGTGAGCGTCCAGACCTCCTGCGCCGTGAGCCGCTGTTGGCGCACCGTCTGCGGCAAGTGCGCCTCCTCGGGGCCGAGCTGGATGTGCAGCAGGCCCAGCAGTTCGCCCTGCCCCATGATCGGCGCGCACAGGCACGGCCCGGTGGGCGGCACGATCAGGTGGTGGCAGACGAGCTTGGAATTCGCATCCTCGACCACGTGCAGCTGGCCGCGGCGCAGCGCCCAGCAGTCGTCCTTGGCGATCACCGGGTCGGCCGTGAGGCGCGACGCGCCCCAGCTCGACACCGTCTCCAGCAGATCGTTGCCGAAATTGCGCAGGTAAAGGTTGCCGGAGGTGCCCGGGAACAGCTCCTCGCCGTACTGCGCGAGCACGCGGCGCGATTCCTCGGCCGACTTGCACATCTGCAGCATGTCGCCCAGCTTGCCGAGCACCACGTGCTCGCGGTGGCGGCGCTCCAGTTCGTGCACCGTGGCGAGCAGCTCGCGGTTGCGCTCCTCCAGCTTCTGCTCGAACTCCTTGCGCTCGGTGATGTCGCGCGCGACCACCACCACGTACAGCACCTTGCCGTCGGGGCCCTTGATCACGTCGCCCTGCGACTCGATGTAGCGCAAGCTGCCGTCGGGCAGCAGGAACCGGTAATGGGTGCGCTGCCCGATGCCGCTTTCGACCGTCTCGCGGAAAACGCGCTGCACCCGCGCGCGGTCCTCGGGGTGGATCTCGGCGAAGGAGTCCGTGCCCGTCAGGTCACGGTCGCCAAACACCTTGCTGTACGACGGGCTGTTGTAGAGGCGCTTGCCGGCGGTGTCGAGCATCGCCACCAGGTCCGACATGTGGTCGAGCACCAGCCCGAGCGTGTACGCGCAATCGGCGAGCTTCTCGCCTTCGGGGTCCGGCGCCTGCCCTGTCGCCATCGGTACCTCGCGGGGGAAGAAAAATCATACTCCCGATGGCACCGTAGAAGTACTGCGCGCAGCTGCGTGAACGTGCACGCGGCGAGGCACCGTTCCGGCGCGTGCCGGACGATGCGATAAGCGCCGCTCAGGCGCGCCGGTCGGAAAAAGAAAAGGCCCGGCAGGCATGCCCTGCACGGGCCTCACGCTTCGTTCCCAGAGGAGGAGGAGGATGGGAAATCGAAACGCACCTGGAGTATAGGCGCGCGTGCGCTGCGGCGTTGTGACGTAATACCGCTTCGGCGCGTGAATATGACCGCCGGCAGTTTCGCAGTGACGAACGGCGGAGTTTCAGAAGGCGCCGGTTCCATGCGCGGCCCGGAGCGTCGCAGCGAGCGCGAGGAGGAGTCTCATGCACCTGTTCTGCACCGGCGCGAGCGGCGTCGGCCGCGTGGTCGGGCAGATCATGTAGCCGGGCGTTTGGGGGCGTAGGATGGCCGCGGCACATCTCCCCGGGGAGGCGACGGCATGTGCATGTTCGCGGTGAGGCAGCCCGAAAAGGCGGTCGAGGTGGGCGGCACGCACATCTTCGCGCGCGTGGACGCACAGGGCTGGCAGTGGCTCGCCTACGAGATGTCGGTGCGCGCGCCCGAGGACCCGGCGATGGTGCTCCCGGTGCCGGTGGCGCGGCAGGATCCCTCGGCCTTCGCGTTCGTCGACCTCGAACGCTATCCCGAGCTCTTCGACCACCTGAGCCAGGCGATCTACGTCTGGGGGCGGCAGCGCTTTCAGGCCATCATGTCGCTGAGCGGTGACGAGGACTCCGGCCCGGCGCGGCTCCCGGTGCACCAGGTGGGCGCCTACGAGGCGAGCTTCGTGCCCGACCTCGCCGCGTTCGCGCGGCTGGACGAGCGCTTCCAGCTCTCCGAGGCGGTGCGCCGCCAGCTCCCGGACTACAGCCGCTTCGGCTTCGCCGTCTTCAAACTCACGACTTCGCGCGCGAAGTCGCCCGAGCGCGTGCACGCCATGGCCTTCCGCTTCCAGGCGCGTGATCCCGACATGCTCTTCTTTCCTACCGTGCACGTGCACGACGGCACCTGGCACGAACGCGCCGAGTTCGACCACATGCTCTACCTCCAGGGCGGCCCATGGGGCCTGCCCGGCAACCTGGTCTACCTGGCGGGCCGCCAGACCACACCGGAAGCCATCACTTCGAACCAAGACCGGTGGGAGAACGCCGAGCGCCACGAGCGCAGCGACGGCCGCATGCGCGCGCCCTACGGCGTGGTCCGGTCCTCGTGGGCAGCCGTCGAGCGCGGCGGCAAGGCGCTGCCGACCCGGCCCGCCAGGCCGCGCTCGTCCAGCGGGTACGAGGACCTGGAGATCGTATAGCCGGCCCGCCCGCTCAGACGAGCAGCCGGCTCGTGGCGTAGATCGCCAGCCCCGCGAGCCCGCCCACCACAGTGCCGTTGATGCGGATGAACTGCAGGTCGGGCCCCAGCTCGCGCTCCATCTCGCGCACGAACCTGTCCTCGTGCCACTCGTTGACGCGGTCCTCGATGAAACGGCCGATCGCGGCGCGGTTCTCCTCCACCAGCGGCGGCATCGAGCGCAGGATCTGCGCGTCGATCCAGCCGCGCAGCGCCGCGTCCTCGTCGATGCGGCGGCCGAGCGAGCCCGCGAGGCCCGCGATCGTGGCGTGGATCGTGGATTTCTCGTCCTCGAGGTCCCTCGCCAGCCAGTCGCGGAACTGCCGCCAGAGCGCGTCCACATAGCCCGCGAGCGCGGGGTTGGCCGCCAGCTCGTCGCGCAGCGCGTTCACCTTCTCGCGCGTCGCCGGGTCGCCCTTGAGCTTGCCCACGAACTGCGCGACGAACGCGTCGAACCGCTGGCGCAGCTCGTGCGACTCGTCGGCGCGGATCTCGTGCACCGCGCGCGCCACGCCGCTCACCACGCGGCGCGCGATGGTCTCGTCCAGGCTCAAGCCCATCTTCTTCACGAGCTCGACGAAGCCGCTCTCGGCGACCACCGCGCGCGCGATGTACGCCTGCGTCTCGGGCTTGGCGAGCGCCTCGTCCACCAGGCGCAGCGCCTCCTCCAGCAGCGCGTGGTGGCGCCCGTCCTGCGTGAGCAGGTCCAGCACCCCGCCCGCGCCCGCGGCAAGATCCACCTCCTTCAGCTTCGCCACCGCCATGCCGTGCAGGAAACGGCGGATGCGCGGATCCTCCAGCGCCCCGAGCATGAACGCGAGCAGCCGCGTGCCGTAGAAGCCCACCTTCCGCGCGTTGCCCTGCGCGAGCAGCCACTCGCGCAGCTTCGCCGCCGGCCCGAACGCCGCGATGCGCTCGACGATCGCCTTCGAGGACAGGAAATTGACCTGGATGAACTCCGACAGCTGCGCCGCGATGCGGCCCTTGTTCTCCGGCAGGATCGCCGTGTGCGGCAGCGGCAGCCCGAGCGGCCGCCGGAACAGCGCCGTCACCGCGAACCAGTCCGCCAGCGCGCCCACCATCGCCGCCTCGCAGAACACCGCCAGATACCGCACGGCGGCCCGTTCCGTGCCGTAGGCCGTGCTGGCCGCGAACACCGCGGTCACCAGCACCAGCAGCCCCGTCGCCATCCGCCGCGTGCGCCGCAGCCGCGCCTCCTTCACCTCATTGCGCGCCGCTACGCGTGCCTCGAGATCGATTGCCGCCCTGGAATCCATGACGCCCCCGCTACGATGCCGTTCGCGCACGCTATCAGAAGCGCGGGGGACTCCGAGGCCGCGAACACGCCACTTTTCAGATGACAGAACAGGAAGTTACGCGTCCAAGGTCACAAACTGTGACCTTGGACGATGCCGCTCCTGCGCTCAAGCCATGCGCGCCGCAATGACGCATGGGCCCGCCCGGAATACTCCAGGCGGGAGCCACCCCGGAGCGCTCAGGAACCTTCGCCCTTCAGAAAACGCTCGTAGCGCTCATTCGTCAGGCTTTCCGAGTCCAGTTCCTGCACGGCGTCCCAGCGGCGAAGCGGCTGCTCGGGAACGTCATAGAGAGGAAACTTCTCCGCAAGCCCGCCCTCGGTGACCAGACGCTCGATCTCGTCCAGCTTCTGCGTCTTCACGAACTCCACAAACTCCGCGAAAAACGCGCTCAACGGCATCGACTCGCTCGCATGCGCGATGGAATCGATCATGTCCTTCTGCGTCTTGAATGCCACGATCCGCGTCAGTTCGTAATCCATGGCGTCACCTGTCCGGGTTCAATGCATTAGACCACTTCCGCGCATCCGGTTCATCCAGATAGAAGTACCGGCCATCGTTGAAGCGCAGGTAGCCCGGCACGTTGGCGATCCCCAGCAGCGGCGTCAGGCCGATTTTCACATATCTATCAAAGAGATCCTGCTTACCTTCCGGCGCGGCATGCAGCCCGGTGCAGCCCCGATAGCCCACGTTGTGGCTGTGGGTCACCCCGACGTCGATCAGCGCGCGCAGGAGCTTCGGAATGCCCGATACACCGAGCCTGCGCATCGTTTCCTCCGGTGCCGCTGCGACGAACCAGACGAAGACGGATCGCTTCGAGCCGTCGTGCAGGGCGCTGTAGCCTTCCGAGAGGAGCGCCATGCCCACGGGTGCGGCCTTTTCCTCAGCTTGCGCAAGCACCACGAACGCCGGAGCGCGCCTGCCTCGCGCGAACTCCACGACCGGCAACCATTGACGCATGCGGCGCCAGTCCCAATTCGCGTCCGTCCGCCCCAGGGCAACGATGTCCGGCTGCACGTGCCGATGCCAGAACTCCGCGTCCGCCTGCGACATCAGGGCAATCCTGATCGGCACGGGGCTGGCCCCGCCCTTTTCCGGCACCGATCGGACGAAGCGCAACAGCCCCCCTTGCCCAGCCATGCCTCAATATTCGCACGGAGCGCTCAGCCGGCGCCGCGCACCGCCGGGTTCCGCGCTCAGGCGGCCAGCGCTTGCCTGCCGGCGAGATACTCGTCGTAGCTGCCGCGGAAATCCACCACCCGCGCTGGCCTGCCGTCTTTTCCGGGCTGGAGCTCGAGGATGCGCGTGGCGAGCGAGGACACGAACTCGCGGTCGTGGGACACGAAGACGAGCGTGCCCGTGTACTTGTCGAGCGCGGTGTTGAGCGACTCGATGGACTCCATGTCCAGGTGGTTGGTCGGCTCGTCCAGCAGCAGGACGTTGGGCATCTGCAGCACCAGCTTGCCGATCAACATGCGCTGGCCCTCGCCGCCCGAGATCACCTGCAGCGCCTTCTTCTGGTCGTCGCCCGAAAACAGCAGCTGGCCCAGCGTCGCGCGCACGATGAGATCGTCCTGCTCCGGGCGGTCCTTGCGGCGCCAGCGGCCGAGCCACTCGGCGAGCGTTTCCTCCTGCTTGAACTCGTCGGCCGGGTCCTGCGGCCAGTAGCCCAGGCGCGCCTTCTCCGCCCACTTCACCGAGCCCCTGTCTGCTTCCAGATTGCCGGCAATACACCGAAGGAGGGTCGTCTTGCCGATGCCGTTGGGGCCGATGATGGCTACTTTTTCACCTGCTTCAATACTTAACTGCATTTTTTCAAATAAAGCCTTACCCCCATACCCCTTCGACAATCCTTCCACTTCCACCGCCAGCCGGTGCAATTTCTCCTTCGGGTCCACCTGGAAGCGGATGAACGGGTACTGCCGGCTGGAGGGCTTCACGTCCTCGGGCTTGAGCTTCTCGATCATCTTCATGCGCGAGGTCGCCTGGCGCGCCTTGGCCTTGTGCGCGCGGAAGCGGCGCACGAAGTCCTCCAGGTCCGAGATGCGGTCCCTGGCCTTGGCGTTGTCCTTCTGCTGCTGCTGCTCGGCGAGCGTGGACGCCTCCATGAAATCGTCGTAGCTGCCCGGGTAGACCTTGATGCCGCCGTAGTCCACATCGGCCATGTGCGTGCAGACCGCGGAGAGGAAGTGCCGGTCGTGCGAGATGATCACCATCGTGCTCGTGCGCCGGTCGAGCACCTCCTCCAGCCAGCGGACGCTGTGGATGTCCAGGTTGTTGGTCGGCTCATCCAGCAGCAGGATGTCCGGGTCGCCGAAGAGGGCCTGCGCGAGCAGCACGCGCAGCTTCCAGCCCGGCGCCACCGCGCTCATCAAGCCCTGGTGCTGCGCCGTCGGCACGCCCAGGCCCAGCAGCAGCTCGCCCGCGCGCGCCTCGGCCGTGTAGCCGCCGTACTCCGAGTACTTGTGCTCGAGATCGGCCGCGCGCATGAACTCCTGCTCGCCCGCCTCCGGGTCCGCGTAGATCGCGTCGCGCTCGCGCATCGCCGCCCACATCTCCGCGTGGCCCTGCAGCACCACGTCCAGCACTCGCTCGCCCTCGTAGGCGAACTGGTCCTGCCGCAGCCGCCCCACCCGCTCGTTCGAATCGATCGCCACCGTGCCCGCGCTCGGCTCCAGCTCGCCGCCCAGGATCTTCATGAACGTGGACTTGCCGCAGCCGTTCGCGCCGATCAGGCCATAGCGGTTGCCGCCGCCGAACTTCACGGAGACGTCCGAGAACAGGGGCTTGGCCCCGAATTGCATGGCGATGTTGGAGGCGACGATCATGACGAAGTCTTTAGGAGGGCGCGCATTGTACCCTCAAGATGGTCCGTGCCTACAGCGAAGAAATCTTGCTCGCAATGTAACCGCTCGGTCACATGCAATACGCTGTCGAACCCGTGGGCCGCCGACCGTTTCTTCGTCTGCGGATTAAATCTATCTAGACTTCTTTGCCGCAGCGACACGCAGCACTGGCGGAGTTGGAAAGAAGAGACACTCGACAAAATCCATGATCTCTTGAATTGAAGCCCAATATCGCTCAACCTGGCCAAGCGATACTGCGGCGGCACCGCCATGGGCAATATTGTTCCGCAGGCCCACTATGCTATTGAGCGCCGCCAGCTTTTCATCAATAACGTACTTGTCAGTCCGCTCCCGCCAAGTCGCGTCAAAACTCCCAACTACTTGAAGCAACCGATCCTTATCTACGTTAGTAAGCCTTGAAAGCGATGACTCCAAGTAGGACCGAATCGGCGCGGCCGTCTTTCCCATGGAATATTCCACTGCAATGTCCAATACCGATTTCTCAATATGTCCAGAGATCAGCACGCACAAGTGTCTAGCGTAGTCGGCTTGAACCGCAACGGCGTCCGGATGCTGCGCGAGCGCCTTGGCCCTAGTCACGACCGCCTCGACTGATCGCCTGCGAAGCTCAACTTCGCGGACTATGCTCACAGAAACCCTAAATTTTCTTAAACGCCCGAATGCCCAACCGAAGCCGAGTTCTCACGTTCTCTTCGTCTGCAGTTGCGCGAGAAATTGACCGCTGAAAGCTCATGTTCCGCAACAGTCTCTGATAGGCAATCTTTAGGCGCTTCGACTTCTTGATTGGCCCCTTATTTTGAATTCGCGCAGCAACCCCAACCATCAATGCATCAACCAAGGCGGCATTTACAGCAACCTTCAGCCGAAAGGCTTTCCTCCCAATTCCCTTGAGGATCGCTTCACACGTAGCCTCGAAAAGATCTCGAAACTCGCGTTGCACTCGGCTATCCAAGTTGCGCCTTCTAGCCATATAAGCGCTAAGAAATCCTTTCATGGGCCGCGAGTATCGCTTGAACGCCTCGAGCAACGAAAAAAACCGCAGAATCAATTCAACGTCTTTCAGGCGCGACGAACGCCTTCCGAAAAGCTTTCGCCAACTTTCAAGCATATTCAATTCAGTCAACAGCTGAACGAATGGGCCGTGGTAGAGCGCAACGCGAATTTCCTGAGGCTGCAAAGAAGTGCCCCCGGAGTTCAGGCGCTCAAAAATGAGATAGATACTGCTCTTATCTTCGCTTGGCTCGTCCTGTCGAATTACTGTTGCATGAATCACTGAGTCATCTAGCCGTCTGCGATCTGGACTCTCCAAACTCTTGTAGCCTTTCCCCCTAAATCTCTCCTGAACTCCATCGAGCACGAATTCCCCGCCCTCCCAATCGTTCTCATAGAAGCGAGCCAAAGTCTTTAGCCTCTGATGACCATCAAGAACAAGGTTGCGACCGTCTTCCTCTTTCACAAGAAAAATTCCAGGAACAGGCAAGCCAAGCAACAACGATTCGATAAATCTGTCAGCTTGCTGCTTTTTCCATACATACTCGCGTTGAAACCGCACTTCGCCGCTCTTAGCTTTCGTTGGCAAACTGAAAAGGGGAACAAAAATGGCCTTTTCTTTGATCCGCTGCACCAACGAACTCACCGGATAGTCGGCACCAAACGCCGTGATCGCGTAGGTAAACGGGACAACTTCAGCCGCCTCGTTGATATCGAGAACGCCGTCCTGCACCAAGACGTCCTGTCCGATGGTTTTTGTGGAAGTCGCCGCTTGGCGCTTCTTAGCCATATGTGCTTTCCCTCTGCAATCAATTTGACAATGGATTCACTCGAGAATCGCGACGTCGTGTGGTTCGTTGTCTAGTCGCGCCACGCAATTTCCCTCGCTATCAGTGGGAAGTAAAGCGCGAACTGATTCGCGCTCAAAGCATCGCCATACATTCGCATCCTACGCGCGTATCTGGCACGTTCTTGATCTAGGAACGCGCCTACATTTGCTCCTTCATGGCGACTGGTCTTGTAATCAATGATCCATAGCGTCCCATCCGATTCCCGAACTAATCGATCAATGACATGACTCCCCATTTTCGTTCGAATTCTGTACTCATTCTTTGCCTCGTGATGCCGCCCCAACAGCCACCGCCCCCGCTCATCTGCCAGGGTGTTCTTCAGCGCAGTAGAGACGAGTTCCGCTGCCGGCGCAACATCCTGAACGCCGCGGCGCTTTAGCTCCATCTCGAATCGAGATTTCAGCGAGTCGATGCGCTTCGCGTCCCAGCCCTTGAGTTCGTCCTCGGCGATTCGCTGGAGCCAGCGATGGACGACGGTGCCGACGTGGCGGGCGGTTTCGCCGGCCCAAGAGAACTCGGGCGATTCATCTATTGAAACAGTTGTGGAACTCCACGCAGCGGGCGCGGGGGGCGGCGGGAGCTTGAAGGCGGCGGGCAGGCGGCGAAGGGTTTGCGGCGGGAGTTCTCGATTGGAGGGCTCGACATCAGGCGCCTGATCGAGCTTCTCGGGGAAGTGCTCGCGGGCGACGGCCCAGGCGCGCGCGAGGAGGGAGCGCTTGGTGGGCGGCTTCACGGCACCGTGGTCGTCGGTCTTCGCGCAGGCCATGAGGTGCAGGCGCTCGATGGCGCGGGTGGCGGCGACGTAGAGCAGGCGCGCGGCCTCGGTGTCCTCGGCTTCGCGGTCGAGGTCGGCGAGGTATTTGTAGGCAGGCTCTTCGTCGGCGCCGGTCTCCTTGATGGGCGCGAGCAGCAGCGCTTTGGGCACCAGCTCCTTCCAGCGGATGAGCGGCGTGTCGGTGCGGCCGGGCAGGCGGTCGAGGCCGGGGACGATGACGGTGTCGAACTCCAGGCCCTTGGCCTTGTGGATGGTCATGATCTGCAGGTCGGCTTCGCCCGCGACGGGATCGGGCTGGGCGTAGAGCTCGTCCAGCGATCCGGCGAGGCGCGCGAAGTCCACCTCGCCCGCCTCTTCCAGCATTTCCAGCTCATCGAGGAAGACGCCGGCGTCCTCCAGGTCGGCGGGATCTTCCAGGCAGGCCGGGCCGCCGAGCGCGAGCCAGGCGGCTTCTACGCGGCCGCGCAGGCTGCCGCGCTGGCGGTTGGCGAGCGCGGGGCCGATGACGGCGCGGAAGCGTTCGAGTGATGGGATGGCCTGGACGGTCTCCCAGACGGTTTCCTTCTTGTTTTCGAAGAAAGAAGAAAGATCCGCAAGCGAAAGGCCGACCCACGGCGCGCGCAGGATCGCCAGCCAGGCCACGCGGTCGGCGAGGTGCGTGAGCGCGCGCGTGAGGGCGAAGAGGTCCTGCACCACCTGCTTTTCGCCCAGGTGCTCGATCTCGATGGCGCGGAAGCGCAGGCCGGCGGCCTTGAGCGCGGGCACGATCGCGGCGAGCGCGGTGCGGTTGCGCACCAGCAGCGCCTTCGTACCCTTGGCCGCGGCGACGATCTTCACGACCTCCTGCGCTTCCGATGCGGGATCGGCAAAGCAGTGCCAGCGCGCGGCCGCGCCGGGCAGCGCGGGATGGTGGGAGGCGGCGGCGGAGTAAGGCACGGCGCCGGAGGTTTCATTTTCTTCGGCGGGAAGAATGCTTGAGAAGGAAGCATTGAACCAATCGACAAGATTTGCCTGCGAGCGGAAGTTGGTCTTGAGCGCGATCGGCTCCAGCTTCACGTTAGGCAACCCTTCCCTGCGCGCTTTCAGGAACAGCGCAACTTCGGCCTCACGGAAGCGGTAGATGGACTGCATGGGATCGCCCACCACGAAGAGCGTGCGGCCGTCATCGGCCTGCCATCCGGCGGTGAGACGCTCGAGCAGCTCCCACTGGCTGATGGAGGTGTCCTGGAACTCGTCCACGAGGATGTGGCTGATCTTCGCGTCCAGCTCGAGCAGCAGGTCGGAGGGATCCTCCACGCTGCCCAGCGCGCGCACGGCTCCTTGAGCGATCTCGGTGAAGTCGGCCTCGCCGGCGGCGGCGAAGACGAGCTTGAGCTGCGCCGCGGCCACGGGCAACAGCGCCAGCATGGCTTCGAGCGCCGCCCACTGCTCGTCGGAATACTTCTCGGGCGGCAGCACCTTCAGCTGCGCGAGCGCCAACCGCAGCGGCTCGTTGCCCTCGAGCGCTTTCGCATGGGGCTTTTTCTTGTTGAAGGTGTCTTTCAGGGTGAGGACGTCGCGCGCGAACTCTTCCGATGCGCGACCGTCAATGTCCTTTGCTTTCTGAAGCAGACGATGTCTTTCAGAAGAAAGGGCAAGTTCAAGTTCAGCCCGCGTGGGCGCGCCGCCGGTCTTGCGCAGCCACTGGTCGCGCCGCGCGAGCATGCTGGAGATGAGGCTGGTGGCGGTGGCGACGTTGTTGTCGAGGTGCGAGAGCAGCGTCGCCACCTTGTCGCCGTAGTCCTTCGTTTCCAGGAGCGCGAGCGTGTTCGCCGCGGCCTCGCGGTAGAGCTCGTGCGCGTCCTCCACGATGCCGGGCGGCACGCCGAACTGCGCGGGCACCGGCAGCTGGCGCGCGAGCGACATGCAGAACGCGTCGATGGTCTCGATGCGCAGGCGGTGGGCGATCTCGCGCGGCGCCGGCCCATGGGCCGGTCCTTCGTGCAGCTTCTCGAGCACGCGCTTGCGCATCTCGGCCGCCGCCTTCTTGGTGAAGGTGATGGCGAGTACTGCTTCAGGTTTGGGGGTGATTTCCAGCAGCTTCAGGAATCTTTCGACCAGCAGCGTGGTCTTGCCCGAGCCCGCCGGCGCCTGGACGATGAACGACCGCGTCACGTCCAATGCACGATCCCGCTCGCTCTGGTCGGCTATCATTGGACGTGAGGAGGAGTTCGATGAGAGTCATTCCCGGCGACACCATGCCGGCCATCGACGCGCGGCTGGTTTCCGGCGGGCGCTGGGCGCTCGCGCAGGAAAAGCCCGGGAAGCTCGCGCTGCTCGCCTTCTATCGCGGCATCTTCTGCCCGATCTGCCGCGTCTGGCTCGGGGACCTCGACCGCCTGGTGCCGGATTTCGAGAAGCGCGGCGTGTCGGTGATCGCGCTCTCCTGCGACAAGAAGGAAGGCGCCGAGAAGGCGGTGAAGGACTGGGGCCTGAAGAAGCTGCGCGTCGGCTACGGCCTGGACGTAGAGGACGCGAGGAAGGCCGGCCTCTACATCTCCGAGGGCCGCGGCCTCAACCCGGCCACCGGCGAGAAGGAGCCGATGCTGTTCGCGGAACCCGCGCTGCTGCTGGTCAAGCCCGAGGGCGAGCTCTATGCCGCGTGGATCCAGTCCACCCCGTACGCGCGCGTGCACCTCGCGGAGATCCTCACCGCGGTGGACAACTTCGTGGCGAAGAACGTCCCCGAGCCCCGGGGATCGGCCTAGCGGCCGCTTTCCGGGGGCCCGGGCGGTTCGTTCGCCTAGCGGACCGCGACCGGCGCGACCGTGGAGCCGGAAAAGCCCTGTGCCTTGAGCGGCTGCATCATGAAGGCGAACTCGTAGACCTTCTTCGCCGCCAGTTCGTCGAGCTTGAGGTTCTCCAGCAGGTGCACGCCGTTCACCACCAGCGCGAGCTGGTGCACCGGCAGCGAGAGCTTCGGGTCCGGGTTGGGCGCGACTTCCACCGGCCAGTTGTCCGAGCCGAGCAGCATCGGGTCCTGCTTGATCAGCCACTCGGCCGCGGCGATGCCGATGCCCGGGCAGGTCTTCACGTAGCGCGCGTTTTCCTTGCCCCAGAGCTTGTGCCAGCCGGTGTTGATCAGCACCGCGTCGCCCGGCTGCAGCTTGACGTTCTGCCGCGCGAGCGCGTCCTGCAGGTCCTTCACGGTGATCTCGTAGGTGTCGGGCAGCGTGTCCACGCCCTTCAGCGCCGCCACGTCGATCAGCACGCCGCGGGTGAGCAGCGTGCCGACCTTCTCGATGCCGAACTTGCCAAAGCCGCCGCGCGCGGAGTTCTTGTCGACCTCCTGGCAGTTGTACCAGAGGTTCTCGTGCGTCTGGTGCGCGAAGCCGTCGAACTGCGTGCCGACCTGGCCGATCTCGGAGATCACGATTTCCTCGTTCGAGCCGCGCCGGTTGGAGAAGTCGTTCATGAAGGTGCGCTTGGTGTGCACGTCGAAGCGCCGCGTGCCGAAGAACGGCATGCTCGCGTTGAGCACGTGCGCCAGCTCGATCACCTCGCCCGACTTGATCAGCTTCGCGGCGTTCAGCACCGCGGCCGGCTTCTGGTGGTTCATCGAGCCGCGCTCGTCGGCGGCACCCCACTTCGACGGGCAGCGCACGCCCGGCGCGGGCACCGTCCAGCTCTGCGCCAGCACGGAAAAGCTCGCGAGGCCGAGCGCCGTGCCGAGCGCAAAGCCGATGGCTTTCGATGTCATATGGTGTGTTCTCCCAGGAGTGAATTGCGGTCGCTACCATACGCTTTACTCCCCCTCCTCGTCTTGTTGCAGCGCACCCAGGCGCTCGTGCACGCGGCATAGCGGCTGCAGGTCGCAGTTGGCGCAGGTCTTGAGGCTCTTCGCGTACTTCGGGTCCACCTGCGCCTCGCCGGAGGCGAAGCCGCCTGCGAGCGCGCCCAGCTCCTTCTTCCAGCCTTCGACCAGGCCCCCCCAGGACTTGGCCTGCTTCACGTCGGGCAGCTGATCCTTCTTCTCGGAGAAGCCCGAGAACTTCATGTCCCCGGCCCGCAGCTTGGCGAAGGCGAGCGCCGACACCTTCTCCCCGGCCGTCACGGCGTAGAGCGGCAGCTGCGGGTCGTCCGGCCGCGGGCCCTGCCAGTCCTTCGACGTGACGCGGGCGCCGGTCTTGTAGTCGATGAGCGCGTGCGAGCCGTCGGCGAGGCGGTCCATGCGGTCGACGCGGCCGGAGAATTCCAGGCCGCCGACGTGTATTTTTCTCTTTTCTTCGATCAGGACGACTTCAAAAGGCGCGCGGCCGCTCTCCAGCGCCAGCCACTCCTTCGCCAGCTTGATGAGGCGCAGGACTTCGAGGTCTGCGAAGCGGCCTTCGAGGCCGAGTTCCGAGACTGCTGTCGTGGCTGCTTTTCTTACTGTTGCACTTAGATCCCGGGAAAGAGCAGTACTGGAACCCAGTTCCTTCCATATCCCCGCCATCAGCGTATGCAGCAGGATCCCGCGGTCCATGGCGTCCGGCCCGGCCTCCGGCGACTCCAGCCGCTCGGCGCCCAGGCGCCAGCGCGCGAAGGCGCGGAACGGACAGGCGGCCTGGTCGGCGAGCACGCGCGTGCCGCCGCGGACCGTCTTGGACGTTACGGGGGGAGCCTTTGAGTCCGTCAGTGTTTCCGTCTTCCTGAGCTTGAAGATCATTTCTTGCCAGGATTCGAAAGCCGGAACGTCAATGACCCCTTCGGAGATCGAACTGATGAGCGGGCTCGGCGACAGGTCGCGGTCTTCGGTGCGGCGCGGCCAGGAGAAGACGACTTCCTCGGCCGCGTGCCGCCAGCCTTCGGTGATGCGCCGGTCGAGCTCGAGCGAGCCCTCGGCAGAGGATTCCGGAATGCCGGCCATGCGCTGCAGGCCCACCGGCAGGAAAGGATTCGGCCGCGAAGGCAGCGGCCAGGCGTCGTCGCTGAGGCCGCTCACCCAGAGCGCATCGAACTCCAGGCCCGCGGATTCCAGCAGTCCCAGCACCTGCACCGGCGCGTCCGCCGACTCGGGCTGGAACAGAGCTTCGGAGCACAAGCGGCGCAGTTGGGTTAAAGCTTTTCTGGAAGAGAAAACGGCAGAAACAAGGCTGAGTCTCGAAAACTCTCCCAATATCTCGTTGAAGCGCGCCCGCGTCTGGAACTCCGCCGAGTCCAGCGCGCGCTCGCCCGGGAAGCCGGCCGCCTTGAGGATCGCGAGGAAGTGTTCGGCCCAGTCGTGGGGAGATTGTTTTTCGATTCTGAGTTTGAAGATTTCCTCGAACCGGGTGCGCAAATCCCCTTCGAGCAAGCCAATCAGTTTCGGCAGCGACAACGCGGCCGGCGCGTCGCGGCGCAGGCGCGCATCCAGCAGCGCGCGCGCGGCCATGCCGGCCTCGGCGCCGCCGAGGAAGGGCGAGCGCAGGATCCTGCTGACTTCCTCGAACGGCTTTTCCGAGAAGGAAAACTCGAGCAGCGACAGGGCGAAGCCCACCAGCGGGTAGCCGCTCAGCGGCTCGCCGAGCGAGAGGTTGAACGGCGCCTGCGCGCCCATCACCCGCGCGAAGACCCGCGCCACCTCGCGCCGGCGCTGCTCGAGCTCCGGAATGACGACGCCGATCCGCTTCGCGCCGGACTCCAGCCGCGCGCGCCCCCAGCGCGCCGCGGTTTCGAGTTCTTCCGACGGGGAGGCAAAGGAGGTCTTGGACGAGTTGCTTTTTTTCTTTTCGCTGTTACAGATTGAAAACTCAAAACGGCGAAAGAAATCCCTCGCCTGTGCCGGCACGATGTCGAAGGCGTAGGCGACGAGCAGCTTCGGCTGCTTCGCCTCCAGGGACAGGTCGAAAAGCGAGGCCGAGTCGGTCAGCCCGTCCTTCCTGCAGCGCTTCGCATAGGCCTTCGCCCAGTCGGCGAAGGCGCGCACGTCCTCGTTGCCCTCGAACTTTTCCAGCGCCCCGGCGATGCGCCAGGACTGGGCGATGCGCCAGGCATCCATCGCACTCTTCGCGGTGCGCGGCACGTCGAGCAGCACGCCCTGCCACTTCGAGCCGCGGATGGCCTCCTCCCAGAGCTCGCGCTCCTGCGACGGCGAAAGGAGCAGCGGCAGCCTGTCGCCGCCATCGGCATAAAGCGCGTCGTCGTAGCGGCGCTCGGCGAAGGACGCGAGCGGCAGGATGTCGGCGTCTTCCCAGACCGTCTTGCCGTTATTGACCTGGAAGACGTCGAACTCGGCCTTGAGGACCTGCGCGAGGCGCCGGTTGGGCGTCACCACCGTGACGCCGGCGGCATGTCCTTCGGCGAGCCGGGCAAAAAGATCAGCCTTGGAAATCGCTGCGCCGGGCATCGACGCATGATAAATGGGGTCAGAGCAACATTTCAGGAAATCGCAAGACCGGCTGGCGCGAACCTGAAATCCTGCTCCGACCCCCTTTTTCTCAACGCTCGAGGATTGCGGTGACGCCCATGCCGCCGGCGGTGCAGATCGAGATCAGGCCGCGGCCCGAGCCGCGCTCGGCGAGCTGCTTGGCGAGCATCGCCACGATGCGCGCGCCGGTGGCGGCGAACGGATGGCCGAGCGCCACGCTGGAGCCCTTGGGATTCATCTTCTTCCGGTCGATCGCGCCGAGCGCCGGCCGGCCGAGCTTCTCGCGGCAGTAGTCCTCGGACTCCCAGGCCTTGAGCGTGCACAGCACCTGCGCGGCGAAGGCTTCGTGGATCTCGTAGATGTCGAAGTCCTGAAGCTTCATGCCCGCGCGATCGAGCATCTGCGGCACCGCGTAGGTGGGCGCCATGAGCAGCCCTTCGGGCTTGCCGGCCATGCCTACGTAGTCCACCGCCGCGCTCGCCGAGTGCGTGAGGTACGCGAGCACGGGCAGCCCGCGCCGCTTCGCCCACTCCTCCGAGCCGAGCAGCACGCAGGCCGCGCCATCGGTGAGCGGCGTGCTGTTGGCCGCGGTGAGCGTGCCCTGCGGGCCCTTGTCGTAGGCGGTGCGCAGCTGCGCCATCTTTTCCAGGCTCGCGTCCGCGCGCACGTTGTTGTCGACGTCGAGGCCGTTGAACGGCACCACGAGGTCGGAGAAGAAGCCCGAGCGCCACGCGCCGGCCGCCTTGGTATGGCTCTCGTAGGCGAGCTGGTCCTGCTCGGCGCGGCCGATGCCCCATTCCTTCGCCATCTGCTCGGTGTGCTCGCCCATGGAAAGCCCCGTGCGCGGCTCTACAACGCCGGGGGTGCCGGGCGCGAAGTCCCTCGGCCTCAGCGCGAGGAACGGCGACACGCGCTCGCCGAGCGACTTGCCGCGGTTGGCGCGCAGCACCGCGCGCTGCAGCTTCGTGCGGTAGCCGAGCGGCACGTCGCTCGCGGTGTCCACGCCGCCCGCGATCGCGCAGTCGATCTCGCCCAGCGCGATGCGGTGGCCGAGCTGGATCGCGGTGGTCAGGCTCGTGCCGCAGGCGCGCTGCAGGTCGTAGGCGGGCGTGCGCGGATGCAGCCCCGAGCCCAGCGTCGCCTCGCGCGCGAGGTTCCAGTCGCGCGAGTGCTTGATGACGGCGCCGGCGCCCACCTCGCCCACCAGCTCGCCCTTCAGGCCGAAGCGCTCCACGAGCGCGCGCATCGCGGCGGTGAGCATGTCCTGGTTCGAGGTTTCGGCGTAGGCGGTGTTGCTGCGCGCGAACGGAATGCGCGCCCCGCCGATGATGGCGACTTTGCGAAGAGTGGTCATAAATGGGGTCAGAGCAACATTTCAGGATATCCGGCAAACATACCTTGCAATCGGCTGAAATGTTGCTCCGACCCCCTTTTTCACTCCCAGCCGCCGCCGAGCGCCTTCACGAGCAGCACGCTCGCGGTCAGGCGGCGCGCACGGATCGCGAGCGCCGTGGTCCGCGCGTTGAGTAGCGCTGCCTGGGTGATCACCACCTGCAGGAAGGTGGCGATGCCCGCCTGGTACTGGTTCTGGATGATGTCGAGCGACTGCTGCGCCGCGCGCACGGTCTGGTCCTGCACCGCCTGCTCGGCTTCCAGGATGCGCAGCGCCGCGAGGTTGTCCTCGACCTCGGCGAAGGCCGTGAGCACCGTGCCGCGGTAGTTGGCCACCGTCTGGTCGTAGGCGGCGAGCGCCTGGTCCGAGACCGCGGCGCGCCGTCCGCCGTCGAAGATCGTCAGCGCGAGCGCGGCGCCGAGCGACCAGAAGTTGGAAGGCGCGGTGAACCACAGCGCGTTGGTCGCGCTCTGGTAGCCGTAGACGCCGGTGAGCGTGGCGGCCGGGAAGTACGCCGCCTTGGCCACGCCGATCTGCGCATTGGCCGCCTCGACGCGGCGCTCGGCCGCAGCGACGTCGGGCCGGCGCTCGAGCAGCTCGGCGGGCAGGCCGGTCGCC
>JBASCW010000018.1:0-47633 GCA_049651845.1 Burkholderiales bacterium
CACCTCGCCTGCGACGAGTGGCGCAGCGCGCGCGCGCCGCGCTTCCTCGGCGCGGCCACGCTCGCGTTTGCCGTGGTCGCCGCGTCCTGGCCGGTCGCGCTCCACCTGCGCTCGCCCGAGCTCGCACAGCAGTGGTGGTACGTCGTCACGCACGCGCGCGGCGAGTTCCTCGACAACCTGCGCTACTACCTCGCCACCGCGAGCTGGTTCGCCTGGCCCGCGTGGCCGCTCGCCGGCTGGGCGGCGTGGACGCTGCGCCGGGAATGGCGCACGCCGCGCGTGTTCCTGCCGCTGGTCGCTACCCTGCTCGGGGTGCTGGCCATCGCCTGGGCCGGTCCGCAGCAGGACATCAACACCATGGCGCTGCTGCCGCCGCTCGCGCTGCTCGGCGCTCACGGCGTGGCGCGGCTGCGCCGCGGCGCGGCCAACATGCTCGACTGGTTCGGCGTCATGACCTTCGGCTTCTTCGCGTTCCTGATCTGGCTCGGCTACTTCGCGATCCAGACCGGGCTGCCGGCGCGGCTGGCCAAGAACTTCACCAAGATGGCTCCCGGTTTCGATGCGCAGTTCGGATTGCTTGCGTTCCTCGTGGCGTTTGCGCTCACGCTCGCCTGGCTCTATCTCGTCTTCTTCACCGCGCCCGCGCCCACGCGCGGCGTGACGCGCTGGGCCGCCGGCCTGACGCTGCTCTGGGGGGGCTTCGCGACGCTTTGGCTGCCCTGGGCCGATCACGTGAAGAGCTACCGCAGCGTCGCGCTGCAGCTGCGCTCCACGCTGCCGGCGGACGCGGGCTGCATCGCCCAGCGCGAGCTGGCCGCGCCGCAGCGCGCCGCGCTGAGCTTCCATGCCGAGATCCTCACCGAGCCCCTGCCCGCGGTTCTGGCCAATCCGCCCAAATGCCGTTACCTGATCGTGCAGGGCCACCCGCGCTTCGAGAACCCGCCGGGCGCCGGCTGGCGCAAGCTCGCCGACGTCGGGCGTCCCGGCGACCGCGGCGAACGCTATCGGCTGTATCGTTTCCAGCCTGGATGAGCCCGCGCGCATGAACGCCGTCTCGCCGCTCGACTGCCCGGCCTGGCACAAGCTCGAGGCGCACGCCGCGAGCTGGCGCGGCGCGCGCCTTGCGGAGCTGCAGGCCGGCGACCCGGCGCGCGCGCGCCAGATGATCGCCGAGGCGCCCGGCGTGCGCCTTGACTACGCGCGCCAGCTCGCGGGCGCGCTCACGCTGCGCCTGCTCGCGCAGCTCGCCGCCGAGCGCGGCTTCGAAGAGTGGCGCAGGGCGCTGTACGCCGGCGAGAAGATCAATACAACCGAAGATCGCGCCGTCGCGCACATGGCGTTGCGTTCCGGAGGATTGGATTCGCGCTTGCTCGAACTCTCCCGTTCGATGAGAGAGCAGAAGCGCTACCAGCGCGTCGTCAATCTCGGCACCGGCGGCTCGGACCTCGGCCCGCGGCTGCTCGCCGACGCGTTCGGCGACGCGGCGCTCGACGTACGCTTCGTCGCCAACGTGGACCCGCTTGAGCTCGAACGCGCGCTTGCAGGCGCCGAAGCGGATTCGACGCTGCTGGTTGTCGTGTCCAAGACTTTTTCGACGCCGGAAACCATCTCGAACGCCACGGCCGCTCGCCGTCTTGGATTTGAGAATCTCATAGCCGTAACCGCAAACCCCCGAGCCGCCGAGCAATTCGGCGCGAGCGAGATCCTGACGATTCCCGAATCGGTCGGCGGCCGCTATTCGGTCTGGTCGGCGGCGGGCTTCGCGGGCCTGCTGGCGATCGGCGCCGAGGCGTTTGCCGAGCTGCTGGCCGGCGCGCGCGAGATCGACGAGCACTTCCTGCACGAGCCGCTTACCGGGAACGTGCCGGCGATGATGGGCCTGCTCGGCGTCTGGAACGTGAATTTCCTCGGCCTGCACGCGCACGCGGTGCTGCCGTACGCGCACCGGCTGCGCCTGCTGCCGGCCTACCTGCAGCAACTGGAGATGGAGTCGAACGGCAAGGGCGTGGACCGCGCGGGCAACGCGATCGGCTACGCGACCTGCCCGGTGCTGTTCGGCGCCGAGGGCACCAACGCGCAGCACGCCTTCATGCAGCTGCTGCACCAGGGCCCGCGGGCGGTCGCGGCGGATTTCATCGACGCCTCGGTGAGCGAAACCCTGTCGGCCAACGTGCGCGCGCAGGCCGACGCACTGGCGTACGGTACCGGCGACGCTGACCTGCCGGCGCATCGCCGCCAGCCAGGGTGTCGGCCGTCGAGCATCCTGAAGTTCGCCAGTTTCACACCGCGAGATCTTGGCCGGCTGCTCGCGATCTACGAGCACAAGGTATTCACGCAAGGCGTGCTTTGGAATATAAACAGCTTCGACCAGTGGGGCGTGGAGCTGGGCAAGCAGCTCGCCCGGCAGATACTTTCAAGGAGCACCTAGGCATGGACCAGGAGACCTTCAACCTCAGCATCCGCAAGTTCCTGAAGACCGTCGGCGTCGGCTCGCAGCGCGAGATCGAGCAGGCGGTGCAGAAGGCGCTGGAGGGAAAGCCCGGCGCGCAGCGCCTGCGCGGCGACGAAACCCTGGCCGTGAAGGTCACGCTCGAGATGCCCGCGCTGGGGCTCTCGGTGCCCTTCTCCGGGGACATCAAGCTGAAATGACCCGCTAGAATGCGCCCATGAACAAGGCTCGCGAATTCGATCAGTCCGTCGTCACCGAGCTCAAGGCCCTGCTCGGCGAGCGCGTCTCGACCTCGGCCGCAGTGCGCGAGCACCACGGCAAGGACGAATCGTACTTCCCGTACGCGCCTCCGGATGTCGTCGTGTTCCTGAGGACGACCGAGGAAGTTCGCGACGTCGTCAACATCTGCCGGGCCCACCGGGTGCCGATGATTCCCTACGGCGTGGGCACTTCGCTCGAGGGCCACATCCTCGCGGTCAAGGGCGGCGTGTGCATCGACCTTTCGCAGATGAACCAGATCCTGGCGGTGCACGAGGCCGACTTGGACGCGGTGGTGCAGGCGGGCGTGACGCGCAAGCAGCTCAACGAGCACATCAAGCACACGGGCCTGTTTTTCCCGGTCGACCCGGGCGCCGACGCGACGCTGGGCGGCATGGCGGCGACGCGCGCCTCGGGCACCAACGCCGTGCGCTACGGCACCATGCGCGAGAACGTGCTGTCGCTGAAGGTGGTGCTCGCCGACGGCCGCATCATCCAGACCTCGCGCCGCTCGAAGAAGTCCGCGGCGGGCTACGACCTGACGCGCCTGTTCGTAGGCTCGGAGGGCACGCTCGGCATCATCACCGAGGTGACGGTGCGCCTGTACCCGGTGCAGGAGGCGATGTCGGCGGCGGTCTGCGCGTTCAAGGACGTGGACGGCTGCACCAACACCGCGATCCAGACCATCCAGTCGGGCGTGCCGATCGCGCGCTGCGACATCGTCTGTGAGAAGACCGTGGACGCGATCAACAGGTACAAGAAGACGAATTATCGCGTCGCGCCCACTGTGTTCTTTGAATTTCATGGGACAAGAACCTCTGTGGTGGAACAAGCCGAGACAGTCCAGGCGATCGCGAAGGAGAACGGCGGCATGGACTTCCAGTGGGCCACCAAGCCCGAGGAGCGCACGCAGCTCTGGGACGCGCGCCACAACGCCTACTTCGCCTGCCTGCAGATCCGGCCCGGCGCGCGCGCCGTGTCCACCGATGTCTGCGTGCCGATCAGCCGCCTGGCCGAGTGCGTGCGCGAGACCATGGAAGACGTGAAGAACTACATCAACCCGGTGCCGCTGCTCGGCCACATCGGCGACGGCAACTTCCACCTGATGCTGCTCGTCGATCCGGACAAGCCCGAGCAGACCGAGATCGCCAAGCAGTTCAACATGCGCCTGGTCGAGCGCGCGCTCAAGATGGAAGGCACCTGCACCGGCGAGCACGGCATCGGCCTGGGCAAGATCGGCTCGATGACGCTCGAGCTCGGCGAGGACGTGGTCTCGATCATGTGCGACATCAAGCGCGTGTTCGACCCGGACAATCTGATGAATCCCGGCAAGGTCGTGCCGCTGCCGTAGTCCGTCTCTCTTCTTTCGTTTTATTTTCTTGAATGAAACCTGAAGAAAAACTGAAGCAGCTGGGCCTGGATCTCGGCACGGTTTCGGCGCCGGTCGCGAACTACGTGAACGCGGTCCGCACCGGCAACCTGCTGTTCCTGGCTGGCAAGGGCCCGCGCGCCGAGGGCGGCAAGCGCCCCAAGGGCAAGCTCGGGCGCGAGTACAGCGTCGAGCAGGGCTACCAGCATGCGCGCAGCGTCGGCCTGGACCTCATCGCGGTGATGAAGGCGGAGCTCGGCAGCCTCGATCGCGTCAAGCGCATCGTCAAGGTGCTGGGCATGGTGAACGCGGTGCCCGACTTCGAGGACCATCCCAAGGTGATCAACGGCTGCTCGGACCTGTTCGTCGAGGTGTTCGGCGACGCCGGCAAGCACGCGCGCTCCGCGGTCGGCATGGGCTCGCTGCCGATGGGCATCCCGGTGGAGATCGAATGCATCGTCGAAGTACTATGACTGTGTTCCGTCTTTTCCTGCTTTTCCTCTTTTTCGGGATTTTTCCCGTAAAGGCGCAAGGCCAATACCCGTCAAAACCCGTCAGGATGATCGTGCCGCTCGCCGCCGCGAGCGCGGTCGACAACGCCGCGCGCCTGGTCGCGCAGCGCATGGCTGACAACATGAGGGGCGCGATTGCCGTGGAAAACGTACCGGGCGCGGCTGGCCTGATCGGCACCGAGCGCATCGCCAAGTCCGCGCCCGACGGCTACACCATCGCGGGATTCAACGACAGCATCATGACCATGCTGCCGAACATGCACGCCAAGATGCCCTGGGACATCCAGAAGGACTTCGACCCGGTGTCGCTGGTGGCGACCGTCGAATGGGGCCTGGTGGCGGCGAACGGGGCACCCTACGCGAACGCGGGCGAGCTCATCGCGGCGGCAAGGGCAGCGCCGGGGAGGATCAATTACAGCTCGGGCGGCAACGGCAGCCCGCAGCACATCGCCATGGAGCTGTTCGCCTCCACGGCGGGCATCTCGCTCACGCACGTTCCCTACAAGGGCGCAACGCAGGCGGCGCTTGACGTCGCCGCGGGCCAGGTGCCGGTCGGCTTCCAGGGCCTGGCGACGGTGGCCTCGCTCGCGCGCGGCGGCAAGCTCAGGTTGATCGGCGTAGCCACGCCGGCGCGCCACCCGCAGTTCGCCGACGTGCCTACGGTGTCGGAGTCCGGGCTGCCCGGCTTCGAGTTCAACTCCTGGTTCGCGATCATGGTGCCCGCCGGCACGCCGAAGGACATCGTCGTGCGCCTGCACGCGGAGGTGGTGAAGGCGCTCGGCGACGCCGACGTCCGCGAAAAGCTCAACGCGCAGGGCCTCACGCCGCGCGGCTCCACGCCCGAGGAGCTGCGCAAGGCGACCGCGGAACAGCTGGCGAAATACGCGCGCCTGATGAAGCAGGCGGGGATCAAGGCGGACTAAGAGAAAAAGGGGGTCGGAGTAACATTTTCACGACGACCGCTGGATCACTGCCGGCGGTTCGAAAATGTTACTCCGACCCCCTTTTTCTAGATGGTCATTACCGCCTTGCGGTAGTACTTCAGCTCCTCGATCGACTCGTAGATGTCGGCGAGCGCTTCGTGCTTGCCCTGCTTGAGCTTCATCATCTCCTTGATGAGCTCGGGCTTCCAGCGCTTGACGAGCTCCTTGAGCGTGGAGACGTCGAGGTTGCGGTACAGGAAGAAGGCCTCCAGCTTCGGCATCCAGCGCGCGAGGAACCGGCGGTCCTGGCAGATCGAGTTGCCGCACATCGGCGAGACGCCCGCGGGCAGGTGCTGCGCGAGGAATTCGAGCGTCTGGCGCTCGACCGCCGCCTCGTCCAGCGCCGAGGCCTTGACCTTGTCGATGAGGCCGGACTTGCCGTGCACCGAGCGGTTCCATGAATCCATCGCCCCGAGCACCTCATCGGGCTGGCGCACCACCAGCACCGGGCCCTCGGCGACCAGGTTGAGCTGCGAATCGGTGACCAGCACCGCGACCTCGACGATGCGGTCGGACTCGGGCACCAGGCCCGTCATCTCCATGTCGATCCAGATCAGGTTGTTGGGATCGGCAGCCATGCCGTATTCTCTCATGGCATGAACGGCGCTCTTACCGCCAACGGCTTTGCCTGGCTGTTCCTCGCGGCGCTCGCCGCGGCGACCGGCACGCGGCTGTGGCTCGCCGCGCGCCAGGCGCGGCACGTGCGCGCGCACCGCGACGCGGTACCGGCGTCATTCGCGGGCGCGATCCCGCTCGCCGCGCACCAGAAGGCCGCCGACTACACCGTCGCCAAGACGCGCCTGGGCATCGCCGAGCTGGCGCTGGGCGCCGCGCTGCTGCTCGCGCTCACGCTGGGCGGCGCGCTGCAGTGGCTGTCGGACGCCTGGGCGCGCGTGGTCGCGCCGTTCGGCATCGCGCACGGCGTGGCGCTGATCGTCTCGGTGGTGCTGCTGCTGTCGGCGGCCGAGCTGCCGCTCGGGCTGGTGCGCACCTTCGCCGTCGAGGCGCGCTTCGGCTTCAACCGCATGACGCCGAAGCTCTACGCCGTCGATCTCGCCAAGCAGGCGCTGCTCTCGGCGCTGCTCGGCATCCCGCTGCTGACGGTCGTGCTCTGGCTCATGGCGCGCATGGGCGAGCTGTGGTGGATCTGGGTCTGGGCCGCGTGGACCGGGTTCAACCTGCTGCTGCTGCTCGCCTACCCGACCTTCATCGCGCCGCTGTTCAACAAGTTCAGCCCGCTCGCCGACTCGGCGCTCGCGGGGCGCATCGAGGCGCTGCTCGCGCGCTGCGGCTTTCGCTCGAGCGGGCTGTACGTGATGGACGGCTCGAAGCGCACGGCGCACGGCAACGCCTACTTCACGGGCTTCGGCGCGGCCAAGCGCATCGTCTTCTTCGACACGCTGCTCGCGCGCCTCGCGCCCGGCGAGATCGAGGCGGTGCTCGCGCACGAGCTGGGCCATTTCCGGCGCCACCACGTCTGGAAGCGCCTGCTGGTGCTGTTCGCCGCCTCGTTCGCGCTGCTGTGGACGCTCGGGCAGCTCATCGACCAGCCCTGGTTCTACGCGGGACTCGGCGTCTCGACGATGACCACTGCGACCGCGCTGCTGCTGTTCGTGCTGGTCGCGCCGGTGTTCACGTTCTTCCTGCAGCCGCTTGCCAGCCTGCACTCGCGCCGCCACGAGTTCGAGGCCGATGCCTATGCCAGCGCGCACGCGAGCGCCGCCGAGCTCGAGCAGGCGCTCGTCAAGCTGTACCAGGACAACGCGGCGACGCTGACGCCCGACCCGATCCATTCGGCCTTCTACGATTCGCATCCCCCCGCGGCGACCCGCATTGCCAGACTCAGGATGCAGCCGCAGGCGGCGTAGACGGAGCGCATGGACGAACTCGCGAACAGGAAGTGCAAGCCCTGCGAAGGCGGTGTCGCGCCCTTGAGCGCCGGGCAGGCGCAGGAGCTGCTCAAGCAGCTCAAGGGCTGGATCCTCGAGGACGGCAAGCTGGTGAAGCTCTACCCGTTCCGCAACTACCACGAGACCATGGCATTCGTGAACGCGCTCGCCTGGATCTCGCACCGCGAAGACCACCACCCGGACCTGCAGGTGGGCTACAACAAGTGCCGCGTCGAGTACTCCACGCACGCCATCGGCGGGCTCTCGGAGAACGACTTCATCTGCGCCGCCAAGGCCGACTCGCTGCTCAAGCCTTGAAACGCGTCTACAGCTCCTTCAACCGCATCGCGGTCTATCATGCGAAGAACCTGCTTGAAGGCGAGGGCATTCGGGCCGAAATCCGCAACGAGTTTCTCGTCTCCGCCATGGGCGAGCTCCCGCCCGCCGAATGCCAGGCCGAGGTCTGGGTGCTGAACGACGCGGACGCGGCGCGCGCGCTGGGCGTGCTGCGCCGGCCGCCGCCCGCGGGACCGGACTGGCGCTGCGCGGTATGCGGCGAGACTTCCGGCCCGCAGTTCACGCAGTGCTGGAAGTGCGGGGCGTACCGATGACCGGCTTCTGACCCCCGGATTCCCGCCGTGAGCAACGGCATCAGCAACTTCCTGGCGCGCATCGAGAACGCCGTCTGGGGCGAACCGGGCGGGGTCGCGTCGCCGTGGCGGCGGCACCTGATGCGCGTGGTGCGCATGGGGCTGGTGCTGGGACGGGACGTGGCCTTCGGCCAGCTCAACCTGCGGGCCATGAGCCTCGTGTACACGACGCTGCTCTCGCTGGTGCCGCTGCTGGCCCTGAGCTTCTCGGTGCTCAAGGCGTTCGGGGTCTACAACCAGGTGGAGCCGATGCTGCTCAGCTTCCTCGAGCCCCTGGGGGAGAAGGGCCACGAGATCACGGCCCGCATCATGCAGTTCATCGCCAACGTGAACGTGGGCGTGCTCGGCTCGGTGGGTCTGGCGCTGCTGCTCTACACCGCGGTGTCCCTGATGCAGAAGATCGAGGAGTCGTTCAACTTCATCTGGCACGTGAGCCAGCTGCGCAGCTTCGGCGAGCGCTTCAGCCGCTACCTGAGCGTGCTGCTGGTGGGGCCGATCCTGGTGTTCGCGGCGCTGGGCATCACCGCCACGGTGACCAGCATGTCCGTGGTCCGGGGAATTATGAGCGTTGGCCCCCTGGACGAGGTCGCGCGGGAAGTCGGCCGGCTCATGCCCTACGCGCTGGTGATCGCCGCATTCAGCTTCGCGTACGTGTTCATCCCCAACACCCGGGTGCGCCTCGTGCCGGCGCTCGCGGGCGGCATCGCGGGGGGCGTCCTGTGGCAGACCGCGGGCTGGGCGTTCGCGACGTTCGTCGCGACCTCCGCCCAATACGCGGCCATCTATTCCAGCTTCGCGATCCTGATCCTGTTCCTGATCTGGATCTACGCGAGCTGGCTGGTGCTGCTGCTCGGCGCCAGCATCGCATTCTACACCCAGCACCCGGAATACCTGGTGGCCCAGGCGGGGGAGCCGCGCCTGAGCAACCGCATGCGGGAGCGCCTGGCGCTGGCGGTCATGGGGCGCATCGGCGAACATTTCATGGCCGGGCAGCCGGCCTGGACCCTGCGGCAGCTCACCCAGACCCTGGGCGTGCCCATGCACGCGGTGCAGGCGGTGCTGGAGGCCCTGGAGGGCCGGGGACTGCTGGCGCGCAGCGGCGAAGATCCGCCCGCCTTTCTTCTGGCCCGGGATCCGTCTGCGGTCAGCGTGGGCGAGTTGCTGGATAGCGTGCGCTCCGCGGGGGAGGACCGCTCTCTCAAGCCGGAGGCGCTGCCTGTGCCGCCCCAGGTGGATAGGATCCTGGGGCAGATGGATCAGGCGGTGCATTCATCGCTGGCGGAAGTCACCGTCAAGGACCTGGCCTCCACGGATGCTCAGGCCGCGCTCAGAACACCGTCGCCAGGCCGAGCACCATCAGGATGAGCACCCAGAGCACGAGCGCGCGCCAGAGCAGGCCGACGGCGCTGTCGAGCGAAGGCGCATCGGCCGCCTCGCCCAGGCCCAGCTCCGGGCGCGGCTGCAGGCCCTCGACCTCGGTGAGCGGCATGCCGAGCTTCACGCCCATCGCGCCCGCGCCCGCGGCGAGCACGATGCCCAGGTTCGGGTCGTGCCAGGCGGCCGCCTGCGTGCGCCAGCAGTAGACCGCGTCCTCGAAATCGCCGACCACCGCGAACGCGGCCGCGGTGAGGCGCGCGGCCGGCCACTCGAGCACGTACAGCACCTGCGAGGCGAGCCGGCCGAAGTCGCCCTTGCCGCCCCAGCGCCGCTGCAGGAACGCCGCCAGGCGGTACAGGATCGCGCCGGTGGGCCCGGGCAGCAGCACGAACCAGAACAGCACCGCGAACACGTGCCGTTGCGACGCGGCGATGCCCTCTTCGATCGCCAGACGGATCACCTCCTCGCGGCTGCGGTGCACGGCCGATTCGCCGCGCCAGGAGCCGAGCAGCTCGCGCGCGCGGTCGATGTCGCCCTCGCGCACCGCCTGCTGGATGCCGGTGAAGGTGTGGCTGAATTGGCGGAAGCCGAGCGTGAAGTAAAGCGCCGCGACGTTGGCGAGCAGCGCCGCGAACGGGCTCATCCAGTAGAGCGCGGCATAGGCGAGGCCCGCCGCCGCGACCGGCAGGAGCACCGCGATCAGCCAGGCGATGGCGCCATGGCGCGCCTGGCCGGCGTTGAACGTGCGCTCCAGCCAGTCGGCCCAGGCCGCGAGCGCGGCGAACACCGCGCGCCGGTCGGCGAGCGGGCGCCATTGCTCGAGCAGCAGCGCGGCGATGATGGCGGCGACGCCCATGTGCGTCAGAGTCTACCGTGAGGTTGAACCGCGGCAAGGTGGATCGAAAGATTGACCAGCATGCCGGCGGTGGCGCCCCAGATGTAGTAGCGCTCGTAGGGCATCGCGTAGAACCAGCGCAACTCGCCCTGCCATTCGCGCGACTGGCGCTGGTGGTTCGCCGGGTCGAGCAGGAACGCGAGCGGCACCTCGAAGATCTCCTCGACCTCGTTCACGTCCGGCTGCAGCTCGAGCGGCGGCGTAACGATGGCGATCACCGGCGTGATGCGAAAGCCGGTGCGCGTGTGGTACTCGGGCATGCGGCCGAGCAGCTCGACCCGGGCCGGGTCGAGGCCGATCTCCTCGCGCGTCTCGCGCAATGCGGTCGCCTCGGGCGAATCGTCTTCGGCGTGCACGCGGCCGCCCGGGAAGCTGACCTGTCCGGAGTGGTCGCGCAGGTGCGAGGCGCGCTGCGTGAACAGCACGGTCGGCGCCGGCTCGCGGTTGACGATCGGCACCAGCACCGCGGCCGGGCGCAGCAGCGCAGGGTCCGGGCGCGGGCCCTCGTCGCCGTACAGGCACGCGGCCGGCGGCGCCGCGGCGGCGAAGCGCCGCCGCAGCTCTTCGGCGGTCAGTGCGTAGGCCAAGACCTCGACTTCACCGCCGCGGTCACGGCTTGAGGATCACCGAGCCCGTCGTCTTGCGCGACTCCAGGTCGCGGTGCGCCTGGGCGGCGTCGGCGAGCTGGTAGGTCTTGGTGGTCTCGATCTTCACCTTGCCGGAGCTGACGATCTCGAACAGCGCGTTCGAGCGCTCGACCAGGTCGGCGCGGCTCGCGATGTGGGTGGCGAGCGTGGGGCGCGTGACGTAGAGCGAGCCCTTGGTGGACAGGATGCCGAGGTTCACCGGCGGCACCGGGCCCGAGGCATTGCCGAAGGACACCATGAGGCCGCGCGGACGCAGGCAGTCGAGCGACCCTTCCCAGGTGCTCTTGCCCACCGAGTCGTAGACCACCGGTACGCCCTTGCCGCCGGTGATCTCCTTGACGCGCTTCACGAAATCCTCGCTCGAGTAGTTGATCAGGTGGTCGGCGCCATGCGCCTTGGCGAGCGCGAGCTTCTCGGCCGAGCCGGCGGTGCCGATGGTGGTGACGCCGAGCGCCTTGAGCCACTGGCAGGCGATCAGGCCGACGCCGCCGGCGGCGGCGTGCCAGAGCACGGTCTCGCCCTGCCTTACCGGGTAGGTGCTGAAGATCAGGTAGTGCACCGTGAGGCCCTTGAGCAGCATCGAGGCGGCCTGCTCCTCGCTGATGCCCTTGGGCAGCTTGACCATGCGGTCCGCGGGTACCAGGCGAGTCTCGCAGTACGAGCCCGCCAGGCCCGTGTAGCAGATGCGGTCGCCCGCCTTCAGGTCGCTGACGCCGGCGCCAGCGGCTTCCACCACCCCCGCGCCCTCGTTGCCCGCGACCTGCGGCAGCTGCATCGGGTACAGGCCGGAACGCTGGTAGGTATCGACGAAGTTGACGCCGATCGCCGTGTGCCGGATGCGCACCTGCCCCGGGCCGGGATCGCCAACCTGAACATCGTCGTACTGCAGCACTTCCGGACCGCCCTGCTTGTGATAGCGCACTGCCTTTGCCATTGCGTGGTCTCCTGTTTACGGTTTCTCGTCGTGCTTCTTCGCCGC
Organism: Burkholderiales bacterium; assembly: GCA_049651845.1. Taxonomy (GTDB): domain Bacteria; phylum Pseudomonadota; class Gammaproteobacteria; order Burkholderiales; family SG8-39; genus RBG-16-66-20. Next base: position 12,009 of record JBASCW010000018.1, read on the forward strand.
ATCCTGCTGCGGCATCCCCATCTGCATCGCCTGCTGCATCGCTTCGTGCATGCCCTGCTGCATGCCCTGCATCTGCTGCAGTCCCGCCTTCTGCATCTCCAGGCCCTGGATCGCCATGCGCAGCACGTTCAGGTTCATGCCCAGCCACATTTCCACCGATTTCAGCTCGGTAATGCGCTTGTCGATCTCCTGCGGGTCGAGCGTCGGCATCGCCATGCCGGGCACCGGCACGCCGAGCGGCCCCCACAGGCGGCGGAATATCTCGAACGGGTCCTGCGGCGTGTTCGGGTCGGCCATCGCGTCAGCCCTCCGTGTCCGCAAAGAACTCCCGCACGTCGTTCTCGCGGCTGACCGTGTCCTGGTAGCCGAGGTCGATCAGCGTGCGGCAGAACGACTCCTCGAACAGCAGGTAGCTCACCAGGTTCGAGCCCGAGCGGTTCATCGCGCCGGTCGGGCGCAGCACGAAGCGCACCATCGGCGGCAGCTCGTGCACGAAGCGCGCGGCGATGCGCTCCAGGGGCTGCGAGGGCGAGATGAACAGCACCTTCACGGGCCTGAGCGGCAGCTTCGCCTCGGCCAGCTTGTCGGCCGGGATCAGGCTGACCGTACGATTGATGCGTTCCAGACGCTCAAGATCTACCGAGAGCCCATCCAGGAAGATCGAGTTCAGCGCGTGGCCGGCCACCTGGGCGAGCGACGGGTAGATGTTCGAGCGCGCGCGCGACTGGTCCGCGGTCTGCCGCCCGGTGCCCACCACCAGCACCCGGTCCGCGCCCAGGTGCAGCGCCGGGCTGATCGGCGCGATCTGGCGCACCGAGCCGTCGCCGAAATACTCGCGGTGCACCTTGATCGCCGGGAAGATGAACGGCAGCGCGCTGGAGGCGAGCAGGTACTCGAGCTTGAGGCTCACGGCGGCGCCGATGCGCTGGTTGCGCTCCCAGCCCTCCAGCCCCGAGCCGCCCTGGAAGAACGACACGCTCTGGCCGGTGGTGTAGCCCGAGGCGGTGACGCTCACCGCGTACAGCGCGCCCGAGTCGATGTGGTCCTGGATGCGGTCGAAGGCGAGCGTGCGCTCGAGCATGTCCTTGAGCGGCGCGTTATCGAGCAGCGAGATCGGGTTCTGCCGCGACAGCCACGACAGCGCGCCGAGCCAGCGCATGCCGCGGCGCGCGATGCTCGCCACGTCGGTGCGGTAGACGTGGTGGCAGCGCATGTTCTCCCACACCTCGAGCAGGTTGCCCACGCCGCGGCTGAAGTTGTCGGCGAACACGGCGAGCGTGGTGGCGTTGATCGCCCCCGCCGAGGTGCCGCACAGGATCGGGAACGGGTTCTTGGCGGGGTTGCCGAGGATGTCGCGTACCGCCTTGACCACGCCGACCTGGTAGGCGGCCCGCGCGCCGCCGCCCGTCAGCACGAGGCCGGCGCGCGCCTTCATGCGCCGCCCCCGGTCAGGACCAGTCCGGCTCGGGGCTTCATGCGCGCGATTGTTTCATGTCAGAACAGCGTCTGCTCCTGGCCGCGCGGCGCATTGGCGTCGGCCACCGCGAGCGCGGTCATGTTGACGATGCGCCGCACGGTCGCCGAGGGCGTGAGGATGTGCACCGCGCGCGCCGCGCCGAGCAGGATCGGCCCGATGGTGACGTTCTCGGCCGAGGCCACCTTGAGCAGGTTGAAGGAGATGTTGGCCGCGTCCAGCGTCGGCATCACCAGCAGGTTGGCCTCCCCCTGCAGCCGCGAGTTCGGGAACACCTTGCGCCGGATCTCGTCCGAGATCGCGGCGTCGCCGTGCATCTCGCCCTCGATCTCGAGCTCGGGTGCGCGCTGATGGATCAGGCGCAGCGCCTCCTGCATCTTGCGCGCCGAGGGCAGGTCCGGTACCGAGCCGAAGTTGGAGCCCGACAGCAGCGCCGCCTTGGGCGCGATGCCGAAGCGGCGCACTTCCTCGGCGGCGAGCACCGTCATCTCGGCGATGTGCGCGGCGTCCGGGTCCGGCGTCACGTAGGTGTCGCAGATGAACAGCATGCGGTCGGCCAGGATCAGCGCGTTCATCGCCGCGTAATGCGCGATCCCCGGCCGCCGGCCGATCACCTGGTCGATGTACTCCAGGTGCAGCGCGTGGCTGCCGAAGGTACCGCACAGCATGCTGTCGGCCTCGCCCTTGTGGATCAGCATCGCGCCGATCAGCGTGAGCCGCCGGCGCATCTCGATCTTGGCGTATTCCGGCGACACGCCGCGCCGCTCGGTGAGCCGGTGGTAGGTGGTCCAGTAGTCGCGGTAGCGCGCGTCGAATTCCGGGTTGACCAGCTCGAACTCGCGCCCCGCCTGCATGCGCAGGCCGAGCGTCGCCAGGCGCCGCTCGATGACCTGCGGCCGGCCGATCACGATCGGCCGCGCGAGACCCTCGTCGAGCACCACCTGCACCGCGCGCAGCACGCGCTCGTCCTCGCCTTCCGCGTACACCACGCGCCGCGGGCTCTCCTTGGCTGCGGCGAACAGCGGCTTCATGATCAGTCCCGAGTGGTAGACGAACTGCGCGAGCGACTCGCGGTAGGCCTGCATGTCGGCGAGCGGCCGCGTTGCCACGCCCGAGTCCATCGCCGCCTTGGCCACCGCGGGCGCGATGCGGCCGATCAGGCGCGGATCGAAGGGCCGCGGGATCAGGTAGTCCGGCCCGAACTTGAGGTCCTGCCCGCCGTAGGCCATCGCCACCACGTCGGAGGCCTCGGCCTGCGCCAGCTCCGCGATCGCGCGCACCGCCGCGAGCTCCATCTCCGTGTTGATGGTGGTCGCGCCGACGTCCAGCGCGCCGCGGAAGATGAAGGGGAAACAGAGAACGTTGTTGACCTGGTTCGGGTAATCGGTGCGCCCGGTGGCGATCACGCAGTCCGGGCGCGCCTGCCGCGCGAGCTCGGGCCGGATCTCGGGCTCCGGGTTGGCGAGCGCGAGGATCAGCGGGCGCTCGGCCATCTTCTTCACCATCGCGGGCTCGAGCACGCCGCCCGCCGAGAGGCCGAGGAACACGTCGGCGCCGGCAATGACGTCGTCGAGCGAACGCGCCGCGGTCGCCACCGCGAAGCGCGCCTTGTCCGGGTCCATCTCCTCCTTGCGGCCCTCGTACACCACGCCCTTGATGTCGGTGACGGTGATGTGCTCGCGCGGCAGGCCCATCCTGACGAGCAGCTCCAGGCAGGCGAGCGCGGCCGCGCCCGCGCCGGATGCCACCAGCCTGATTTCATCTATTTTCTTGTTGATGACTTTCAAGCCATTCAGTATCGCGGCCCCTACGATGATCGCGGTGCCGTGCTGGTCGTCGTGGAACACCGGGATCTTCATGCGCGCGCGCAGCTTGCGTTCCACGATGAAGCACTCCGGCGCCTTGATGTCCTCCAGGTTGATGCCGCCGAAGGTGGGCTCGAGCGCGGCGATGATCTCCACCAGCCTGTCCGGCTCGCGCTCGTCGATCTCGAGGTCGAAGCAGTCGATGCCGGCGAACTTCTTGAACAGCACCGCCTTGCCTTCCATCACGGGCTTGGCCGCGAGCGGGCCGATCGCGCCCAGGCCGAGCACCGCGGTGCCGTTGGTGATCACGGCGATCAGGTTGGCGCGCGCGGTCAGGTTGACCGCCTCGGCGGGCTCGCGGCGGATTTCCTCGCAGGCGATCGCCACGCCGGGCGAGTACGCGAGCGCGAGGTCGCGCTGGTTGGTGAGCTGCTTGGTGGCGAGGATCGCGATCTTGCCGGGACGCGGCAGGCGGTGGTACTCGAGAGCGCCCTTCCTCAACTCCTCGTCCACCGGGTCTCCTCTTCGATACGCCTGGGTTCGGGCAAAAATTATATCCGTATAATCGACCTCTCCCCCTCGACCCATGGCACGCAAGCCAGCCGCATCGCGGCCCGCATTTTCCTCTGCGATGCGCGCCGCCGAGATCCAGCCGTTCGTGGTGATGGACGTGCTCGCGCGCGCCCACGCCCTCGAGGCCGCGGGCCGGCGCGTGATCCACATGGAGATCGGCGAGCCGGACTTCGGCGCCGCGCCGCAGGTCGTGGAAGCCGCGGCGCGCGCGCTGCGCGACGGGCAGACCGCCTACACCGCGACCCTGGGCTTGCCCGCGCTGCGGGAGCTGATTGCCGCGCACTATGGGAATTGCTTCTCAAGAGAGTTGGGCCCCGACAGGATCGCGATCACGGCCGGCGCATCGGGCGGGCTGCTGCTGACGATTGCGCTCTACGTCAACCCGGGCGACGAGATGCTGGTGCCCGATCCGGGCTACCCGGGCTATCGCCACATGGTGCGCGCCTTCGAAGGCAGGGCGCGGCCGCTGAAGGTCTCGCCCGCGACGAACTTTCAGCCGACGCTGCAGACGGTCCGCTCGGCATGGGGTCCGCGCACGCGGGGCCTCATTCTGGGCTCGCCCTCGAATCCCACCGGCACCGTCGTTGCAGAGGCCGAGATCAGGAAGATCGCGCGCTTCGTCGCCGATCGCCGCGGCGTGCTGATCGCCGACGAGATCTACCAGGGACTGTCGTACGGTGCCGCGCCTGCGACCGCGCTCGGACTGCCGGGCGAGGTTGCGGTCGTCAACAGCTTCTCGAAGTATTTCTGCATGACCGGATGGCGCCTGGGCTGGGTGGTCCTGCCGCAGAAGAGAATGCGCGACTTCGAAAAGCTGGCCCAGCACCTGTTCATCTGCGCGCCGTCGGTGGCGCAGCATGCGGCGCTGGCGTGCTTTTCGCCGGACAGCTTGAAGATCTTCGAGCAGCGCCGGCTTGAATTCCAGCGCAGGCGGGACTTCCTGATTCCCGAACTGGAACGCGCGGGACTCAGGATTCCCGTGCCGCCCTCGGGCGCTTTCTACCTCTATGCCCAGTGCCCGACCGGCAGCCGGCGTTTCGCCCTGAATCTGCTGGAGCGCGAAGCTGTCGCGGCGACGCCGGGCATCGATTTCGGCGGCAACGCCACACAACGCTACCTGCGCTTCGCGTACACCCGGGGGATGGCCGACCTCGAGGAGGCGGCGGCGCGCATTGCGCGCTTCTGCACGCGCCTGCGGCGCGCCCGCGCCGCAAGCGCCTAGGCGGAGGTCCGGCGGGACTGCTTGAGCATCTGCTCCAGGCGCGAGCGCTCGGCGAGCACCTTGAAGGCGTACTGCGAGTTCGGCTCGTCGAAGGCGCCGGCGTACATCTGCAGCGCGGTCTCGGTCTCGCCGAAGCGGCGCAGGTACTCGCGCAGGATCTGCGCGCCGACCTGGATGTTGACGTGCGGGTCGAGCAGCGCGCTCTCGCCGCCGTGCTCGACCAGCTTCTCGGGGTGGAACTTCGGGATCACCTGCATCAGCCCCTTGGCACCCATGTTGCTCTCGGCCACCGGGTTGTAGCGCGACTCGATCGCCATCACCGCGAGGATCAGCAGCGGGTCGACCTTCCACTCGCCGCCCGCGCGGTAGGCGGCGGCGACGAAGCCCGCGGCCGCGTCGTGCGCCACGCGGTAGCGCTTGGCGATGAACTCGGTCACGGCGCGCTGGTCGCGCTGGTCGGGCGTCGCGGCGCCGACCTGGATCGTGCCGGCGGTCATGATGCTGTTGCTGTTCTGGTCTTCCCAGGCCTCGCCCCAGGCGGCGAACTGGCGCAGCAGCGCTTCGCGCGCCGCCGGCAGCACCGCGGCAAGCAGCACCACCAGGCCGAGCAGCGCGAGCAGCGCGCGCGCGGCGGACCACAGGCGCAGTGCGCCCATCAGGGCCGGGGGCCGGATTGCGATTTCGGATGTTTCCATTTTCAACCTCCACACCTTAAGCGCCGGGTCGTCGCCCTCCCCCACCAGCCGCAGGCGCCCTGTTGGGGCATTGGACTGCAGGACGGAGGGGGTGTTACCCGGGCTGCGGGGGTTTACCGGAGCGGCCGGGGGGAGCGCTTGCCGGGAGGATTCAGTGGTCCCGGAACGGCGCGGCCGGACTCGAGCGAAACCGCTCGATCTCGGCGACGATTGTTGCGACGCAACAGACCGAATCATAGCTGAATTACCCCTTTAATGTCAATGACATCGACACCCCGGCGTGTAAAAGCTTGTGCGCCGAGAAACCCTTGTTTCGACGGATAAAAACGGCAGCGCCGGGGGGAGTGTCGGGGGTTGAAGTCCGGGGCTCCAAGGAAGCCTCTCGGACCAGCCCAGACCTGCCGGCGGCGCCGGCGGACCCGGACGGTCCGGAGAGCTCCAAAGGCCGGCGAAGGGCTTACGCCCCCCACCCCATTCCAGATCGGTTCCCGGTTACGGCCGGGATCCGGTCGGAAACGGCCACGCGGCCGCCGGATTCAGCGCTGTTCGCGCGCCGGCGGCGGACGGCACGCTGGCAGCGGCCGTCATCGCAGTGCGGGCCTGTGGCCTTGCGGGCTTTGCGGCCGCCTTGCTCTTTTTCTTGGCGGCTTTTTTCTTTTTACCCGCTGCCCTTCTTGATGCCTTCTTCTTGGACGATTTCTTCTTCTTACTTGATTTCTTCTTCTTCTTTTTCTTGCCGCCCTTTTTCGCCTTTTTCTTCGCCATCGCGATCTCCTTAGAGGTAGTTGCGAAAGAAGGCCCGGCCGGGCTGGCCCGGACCATTCAAGCGTCCGGCGCGGGGCGCCGGAGGCGTTGAATTCCCGATTGCTTTCACTTGCCGTGCCTCGTCACGAGGTTCTGGTAGAGCACCTCGTTGTCCAGGCGAATCCCGCCCTCCCAGGTCACCGTGGCCGACTCCGGATCCACGCTCACCTTCTCGAACTCGCGCACGTCGCGCCACAGCCGGAAGGCGCCGATCTCCAGCAGGTTGCCGAGGAACACGCTGCCCTCCAGGCCGTCGTCGAAACGGATCCAGAGCCGGTAGTCGTCCTCGGCTTTGCATGCGGTCACTCTGTGCATCTGCATGTTCCCCTTCAATCCCAGCTCAACGCCCCGCCGGTCTGGTATTCAATGACCCGCGTTTCGAAAAAGTTCCGCTCCTTCTTGAGGTCGATCATCTCGCTCATCCAGGGGAACGGGTTGGTCGCGCCGGCATAGAGCGGCTCCAGGCCGATCTGCTGGCAGCGCCGGTTGCAGATGAAGCGCAGGTATTCCTTGAACATCGGCGCGTTCAGGCCGAGCACGCCGCGCGGCATGGTGTCCTCGGCGTAGCGGTACTCGAGCTCGACGCCGGTGCGGAACAGCTCGCAGAGCTCGTCGCGGAATTCCTGCGTCCAGAGCTGCGGGTTCTCGAGCTTGATCTGGTTGACCAGGTCGATGCCGAAATTGCAGTGCATCGACTCGTCGCGCAGGATGTACATGTACTGCTCGGCGGCGCCGGTCATCTTGTTCTGGCGCCCGAGCGCGAGGATCTGCGCGAAGCCGACGTAGAAGAACAGCCCCTCCATGAGGCAGGAGAACACGATCAGGCTCTTGAGCAGCTTCTGGTCGGCCTCCGGGGTGCCGGTCTTGAAGGCCGGGTCGGTGAGCGTATCGATGAACGGGATCAGGAATTCGTCCTTGTCCCGGATCGAGGAAATCTCGTGATAGGCGTTGAACACCGCGCCCTCCTCGAGGTTCAGGCTCTCGACGATGTACTGGTAGGCGTGGGTGTGGATCGCCTCCTCGAAGGCCTGCCGCAGCAGGTACTGGCGGCACTCGGGCGCGGTGATGTGCCGGTAGGTGCCGAGCACGATATTGTTGGCCGCGAGCGAATCGGCGGTGACGAAGAAGCCCAGGTTGCGCGTGACGATGCGCCGCTCGTCCTCGGTGAGCCCGTTCGGGTTCTTCCAGAGCTCGATGTCGCGGCTCATGTTGATTTCCTGCGGCATCCAGTGGTTGGCGCAGGCGGCGATGTACTTCTCCCAGGCCCACTTGTACTTGAACGGCACCAGCTGGTTGACGTCGGCCTTGGAATTGATGATGCGCTTGTCTTCCACCCGGATGCGGCGCAACGCCGCGTTCTCGGGCGCGTCGGCGGCGGGGGCGGCGGCCGGGGTGACCGGCACGAAGCCCGCGGCCGGCGGCAGGCCGAGCCCGGACAGCGCCTTCACCTGGCCCTCTTCTTCGAACTTCAGCATGTCCGGCAAGCCTCGCTTCTCATTGGCATGCTTCGCATTCGGGGTTGTCGATCGAGCAGAACTTCGACTCCTCGGCCGCGGTGGTGGAGGCCGCCCCGGAGGCGGTGACGCCGCCGTCGGTCGGCACCGCGTTCAGCGCGCCCGCCTTGCTGGTGGACTTCTCGGCGTGCGTGGCGCCCATCGCGCGCAGGTAGTAGGTGGTCTTCAGGCCGCGGATCCAGGCGAGCTTGTAGGTCTCGTCCAGCTTCTTGCCCGAGGCGCCGGCCATGTAGATGTTGAGCGACTGCGACTGGTCGATCCACTTCTGGCGCCGCGCGCCCGCCTCGACCAGCCACTTCGGCTCGATCTCGAACGCGGTCGCGTAGAGGCGCCGCAGCTCGGCCGGCGCGCGGTCGATGCGCGCGAGGTTGCCGTCGAAGTACTTGAGGTCCGAGATCATCACCTCGTCCCAGAGCCCGGCGCGCTTCAGGTCGCCGACCAGGTACTCGTTGGTCACGGTGAACTCGCCCGACAGGTTCGACTTGACGTACAGGTTCTGGTAGGTGGGCTCGAGCGACGCCGACACGCCGATGATGTTGGCGATGGTCGCGGTGGGCGCGATCGCGATGCAGTTCGAATTGCGCATGCCGTGCTGCCGGATGCGCTTCCTGAGAGGCTCCCAGTCCAGCGCCGAGCTGCGGTCGAGCTCGACGTAGCCGCCGCGCTCGGCGGCCAGCAGGTCGAGCGTGTCCTGCGGCAGGATGCCGCGGTCCCAGAGCGAGCCTCGGAAGGTCGGGTACTGGCCGCGCTCCTCGGCGAGCTCGGTCGAGGCCCAGTACGCGCCGTAGGCCACCATCTCCATCGAGCGGTCGGCGAACTCGACCGCCTCGGGCGAGGCGTACGGGATGCGCAGCTTGTGCAGGCAATCCTGGAAGCCCATGATGCCCAGGCCGACCGGGCGGTGGCGCAGGTTCGAGTTCTTCGCCTTGTCCACCGCGTAGTAGTTGATGTCGATCACGTTGTCGAGCATGCGCATCGCGGTGCGGATGGTCTTCGAGAGCTTGTCGAAGTCCAGGCCGGTGCTGCCGTCGCCGCGGGTGATCAGGTGCGCGACCAGGTTGACCGAGCCCAGGTTGCAGACCGCGATTTCGTCGTCTCCGGTGTTCAGCGTTATTTCCGTGCACAGGTTGGAGCTGTGCACCACGCCGGCGTGCTGCTGCGGGCTGCGCAGGTTGCAGGGATCCTTGAACGTGATCCAGGGATGCCCCGTCTCGAACAGCATCGACAGCATCTTGCGCCACAGGTGCACGGCGGGCAGCTTCTTGAACAGCTTGAGCTCGCCGCGCGCGACCTTGTCCTCGTAGCGCAGGTAGGCCTCCTCGAACTTGCGGCCCACCAGGTCGTGCAGCTCGGGCGCGTCGGACGGGCTGAACAGCGTCCACTCCGCGTTCTCCATCACCCGCTTCATGAACAGGTCCGGGATCCAGTTGGCGGTGTTCATGTCGTGCGTGCGGCGCCGGTCGTCGCCGGTGTTCTTGCGCAGCTCGAGGAACTCCTCGATGTCGAGATGCCAGGTTTCCAGGTACGAGCAGACCGCGCCCTTTCTCTTGCCGCCCTGGTTGACCGCCACCGCCGTGTCGTTCACCACCTTGAGGAACGGCACCACGCCCTGCGACTTGCCGTTGGTCCCCTTGATGTGGGAGCCCAGCGCGCGCACCGGCGTCCAGTCGTTGCCCAGCCCGCCCGCGTACTTGGCGAGCAGCGCGTTCTCCTTGATCGCGTCGTAGATGCCGGTGAGGTCGTCGGCCACCGTGGTCAGGTAGCAGGACGACAGCTGCGAGCGCAGCGTGCCCGAGTTGAACAGCGTCGGCGTCGAGCTCATGAAGTCGAAGGTCGACAGCACGTCGTAGAACTCGATCGCGCGCGCCTCCCTGTCCTTCTCGTTGAGCGCCAGCCCCATCGCCACGCGCATGAAGAAGGCCTGCGGCAGCTCGATGCGCTCGCCGCGCTGGTGCAGGAAGTAGCGGTCGTACAGCGTCTGCAGCCCGAGGTAGCCGAACTGCAGGTCGCGATCGGCGCGCAACGCCCGGCCCAGCCGAGTCAGGTCGAATTTCGCCAGCGCGGGATCCAGCAGCTCGGCGGCGACGCCGCGCGCGATGAATTGCGGGAAATAGCTCGCATAGCGCGTCGCCATCTGCGCCTGCGACACCTCCTCGCCGAGGATCTCCAGGCGGATCGTGTGCAGCAGCAGCCGCGCGGTGACGTAGCTGTAGGCCGGGTCCTTCTCGATGAGCGCGCGCGCGGCGAGGACCGCCGACTTGCGCACCTCGTCCATCGGCACGCCGTCGTAGAGGTCGCGTAGCGTGCTTTCGCGGATCGCCGCGGGCGAGGCCGCGGGCGCGAGTCCCTCGCAGGCCGAGGCGAGCTGCTGGTCGAGCGCCGCGAGGTCGAGCGGCCGGCGCGCGCCGCCTTCGACCACGTGCAGCACCGGCCCCGCGCCGCGTGCTTCCTTGGCGGCCTTCTCCTGCGCGCGCGCGCGGGCACGCTCCTCGCGATAGAGCACGTAGGAGCGCGCCACGTCGTGCTGGCCAGCGCGCATCAGCGCGAGTTCGACCTGGTCCTGGATGTCCTCGATGTGGAAGGTGCCGCCCTGCGGCTGGTGGCGCATCAGCGCGGACACCACGCTGCCGGTCAGGTCGGAGACCAGCTCGCGCACGCGCGCCGAGGCCGCGCCCTGGCTGCCGCCCACCGCGAGGTAGGCCTTGGTCATCGCCACCGAGATCTTGGCCGGTTCGAAGCCGACCACCGCGCCGTTGCGGCGGATGATCTTGTAGTCCGCGTAGGGGGAGCGCCGCGCCGCGCTGCCAGGCTCGGTGAGGTCCGCCGCGATCGAGTTCGTGGCCGCCGTGCCCTGCTGCGCGATCTGCATCTCCCGTCTCCCGTGTTCGCCGGTTGCCACCCTGCCTGCGCCGGGGAATGACAGCCCCGTTACGTCCTAGCGCACAACCACAATATCTAGTGCTGACGTCTTGATTGGCAACTAATTGTTGTGGGGGCACTCTACCACGCAGTCCGGAATTTGCAAGCCTGCCGGCATTGCGGCACCGCAATATCTAGTGTCGCATTGGGGCGTAGCCCCTAGATGTAGGGCTGCGGCGCGTACGGCGCTAGGCGCCGCGGATCAGTCCGGCGAGCAGCCGCGGCCAGTCGAACCGCCGGCCCGGGTCCGACTTGCGGCCGGGCGCGACATCGCTGTGCGCCGCGACCGCCCGCAGCGGCAGGGTGCGCTGAATTTTTCTCAGCAGCGCCTCGAGGCAGGCGTACTGCGCGGCCTCGAAGCGGGCGCCATCGGCGCCCTCGAGCTCGACACCGACCGAGAAGTCGTTGCAGCGCTCGCGGCCGCGCCAGCGCGACGCGCCCGCGTGCCAGGCGCGCGCCTCGAGCGGCACGAACTGCAGCAGCCCGCCGCCGCGGCGGATCAGGAAGTGCGCCGAGACGCGCAGGCCGGCCAGGCCGGCGAACGACGGATGCGCGGCCGGATCGAGCCGGTTCGTGAACAACCGCTCGATCGCATCGCCGCCATAGACGCCGCGCGGCAGGCTGATCGCGTGCAGCAGCAGCAGGCTGATCTCGATGCCGGGCGGGCGACTGTCGCAGTTCGGCGACAGCACGCGCCGCGCGCCGTCGACCCAGCCACTCTGCGCCATCAGTCCGGTTCCCTGATGTCCAGCCTCTGCATCCGGTAACGCAAGGTGCGGAATGTGAGCCCGAGCAGCTTCGCGGCCGCGGTGCGGTTGAAGCCGGTCTTCGCCAGCGCCGCGAGGATCGCTTCGCGCTCGACCCGGTCGAGGTACGCCGGCAGCGGCGCCGCCGGCAGGCCGTCGGTCGCGGCGCCCGCGGCCGCCGCCGCGCTCCCCTCCTGCGACGCTTGCGGGTGCAGGCGCAGGTCCTGCGGCTCGATGGTCGCGTTGCTCGACAGCGCCACCGCGCGCTCGAGGATGTTCTCGAGCTCGCGCACGTTGCCGGGGAAATCGTAGGCCTCGAGCTCGCGGCAGGCCTCCGCGGACAGGCGCGCGGGCGGCGCGGCGTTCTGGCGCGCCAGGCGCTCGAGCACGGTCTCGGCGATGAGTTTCACGTCCTCCCGGCATTCGCGCAGCGGCGGCATCTTCAGCTCGATCACCGCCAGGCGGTAGAACAGGTCGCGCCGGAAGCGGCCCGCCTCGAGCAGCGCGGCCAGGTTCTGGTGCGTGGCGCTGATCACGCGCACGTCCACCGGATCCTCCTGCGTCGCGCCGACCTTGCGCACCTTCTTCTCCTGGATCGCGCGCAGCAGCTTCACCTGCATCGGCAGCGGCAGCTCCGCCACCTCGTCGAGGAACAGCGTGCCGCCGTGGGCGGCCTGGAAGAAGCCGCCGCGGTCCTCCTGCGCGCCCGTGAAGGCGCCCTTGCGGTAGCCGAAGAACTCGCTCTCCATGAGGTTCTCGGGCAGCGCGCCGCAGTTCACCGGAACGAACGCCCCGGCGCGGCGCGCGCCGCCGGCGTGGATCTGGCGCGCGGCGAGCTCCTTGCCGCTGCCCGACTCGCCGCAGATGTGCACCGGCGCCTGCGTGCGCGCGAGCTTGGCAATCAGCTCGCGCACCTCGCGCATCGCGGCGCTGTGGCCGAGCAGCTCCTGGCCGGCCTGCGCGCCGGCGCTGCGCTCGGGCAGCGACAGCGCCGACTTGATCAGCGTGCGCAGTTGCTCCAGGCCGACCGGCTTGGAGACGTAATCGAAGGCGCCCGCCTTGAGCGCCGCGACCGCGTTCTCGGCGCTGCCGTAGGCGGTGATCACCGCCACCGGCAGGTCGCCCGGCAGGCCGGCGATGTGGCGCACGAGGTCGAGGCCCTCGCCGTCGGGCAGCCGCATGTCGGTGAGGCACAGCTGGTAGCGCCCGGTGCGCAGCCGCTCGCGCGCCTCGCCGAGGCTGCCCGCCGAATCCACCGCAAGGCCCATCTTGGCGAGCGTGAGCTCGAGCAGCTCGCGGATGTCGGGCTCGTCATCGACCACCAGCACGCGATGCGCGCCGGCGGCGGCGCTGCGCTCGCCGCGCGGCTTCATGGCGCCGGCGCCTCCCGGCAAAGCACTCTGAAGTGCGCGCCCTGCATGTCGTCGACGTACTCCAGCGCCGCGCGGTTGGCGGCGCACAGCTCGCGGGCAAGGTACAGGCCCAGGCCGGTGCCCTTGCTCTCGGTGGTGAAGAAGGGCTCGAACAACTGGCCGAGGATCGCCCGCGCGACGCCCGGGCCGTTGTCGATCACGTTCAATTCTACTTGATCGCCGTAGGCGCTCACCGCGAGGCGCACGCTGCCCGGGTCGCCGCGCGCGTGGCGCACGCCGTTGCGCAGCAGGTTCCACAGCACCTGGTGCAGGTGCTCGCGGTCGAACTCGACCGTCGCCGGGCGCGCGATCTCGAGCGCGATGCGCTCGGCCGGCACCGATTCGTTGGCGCAGAAGTCGCGCACGAAGGCCGGCAGCCACGTTTCGAGCGTGACGCGATCGGCGGCGGCGCGGTCGCGGCGGTTGAGCTGCAGCACGTCCGTCACCAGCCGCTCCAGGCGCTGCGTGTTGTCGTGAATGATGCGCGTGAGGCGCCCGCGCTCCGGGCCCCGGTTCTCCTCGTCGAGCAGTTCGGCCGCGTGGCTGATCGCCGAGAGCGGATTGCGGATCTCGTGCGCGATGTTGGCGGTCAGCCGGCCCAGTGCGGCGAGCTTGAGCTGCTGCGCCTCCTCGCGCGAGCGCGTGGTGTCCTCGACGAACACCACCACCAGCTGCTCGGCGGCGCCGGTCTCGACCAGGCGCAGGCGCAGGCCGCGGCCGCGCAGGTCGAGCTCGAAGCGCGCCGCCGCGCTGTCGCCCGCGTTCCAGGCGCGCCAGCGCTGCGCGAAGCCGGGCAGCAGGCGCGCGAGCTCGATGCCCTGCAGCGCCTCGGCGCCGAGCAGCCGCTGCGCGCGCGGGTTGTACTGCGCCACGCGCCCGTCGCGGTCCAGCACCAGCACGCCGTCCTGCATGTCGGCGATCACCAGCTGGTTGACGCGCAGCTGGGTCTCGAGCGCGCGCCCGCGCTCGCGCGCCAGGCGCTCGTTGGCCGCGACGCGCTGCGCGAGCCAGCCCACCACGCCCGCGCCGGCGAAGCCGCCGATCGCGAGCAGCGCGGGCTGCAGGTAGTTCACCTCGGGGGCGTCGAACTTGAGCACCCAGTAGGTCTGCTCCAGCAGCAGCGCGATCGCCGCGAGCGCCGCGTACAGCAGCGACAGGCGCCGCGGTGCGACCAGCGCCGCGCCGGTGAGCGCGATCAGCAGCATCACGCCGAGGCCCGAACGCAGGCCGCCGCTCGCGTACATGAGCAATATGATGGCGACGATATCTGTCGTGACGTGCGCCGACAGCTGCAGGTTGAACAGGTCCTTTAGGTTGCGCAGCACGCTCTGGAACACGAAGCCGAGCACCAGGTAGGCCAGGCACACGCCGCGGAAGAAGCCGAGCTGGTAGGAGCCGAGATTGAGCGCGTCGCCGTAGAACAGCGTGATGCCGAGGAACAGCACCGCCACTGCCATGCGATAGATGTTGAAGTAGCGCAGCGAGATCCAGAACGAATCCGGCGTGCGCTCGTCGCGGCCGAACAGGCCCGCGTAACGCCCGTCCTGTGAAGTCGGCGCCGGCTGCATCAGCCGTCCCGCGGCCCGAGCCGCCAGTGCTCCTCGCTGCAGTAGTGGCGGCCGCCGGCGCTGCGCGCCTCGGCCTTGGGCAGATTCACGCCGCAGTGCGCGCAGCTGACGAGGTCCGACTGCAGCGGTTGACCCGCGGACGGGGGCTGCTTCGGGCCCGCCAGAGCCCGCTTCAGCAGCCAGACCACGAGCACCACGACGACGATGATGGCAATCAGGCGGCCCATGCGGCCATTATGCGGGAATTGAATGCGGGGGAATTGGTCGGGGTGACTGGATTCGAACCAGCGACACCTGCGTCCCGAATCGCTTTGGGAGTTCTTTTCCGACAGCCAGTTAGCAACGAGTTTCTGCCGGATCAGTATCTTACCTTATCTGTGGTTAACCACAATTAGCAGCGCACTGTGCCCAAAATGTGCCCAACTTTTCAGACGGCCGCGCACCGCCGCCCAATCGAACGCTTTCAGCAAAAGCGGTCGTTCTCGGGTGTGTGTATGACGCCCAGGCCGGAAAGCGGTTCAGCGGTCTTTGCGATGCGACCGTGGCTGAGCGGTGCAATGCGCCCGCGTCCTCTATTTCAGAGCACTACCCTATAGGGCGATTTCGAGCCACTTACGAAGGGGTAAGCAGGTCAAAAAAATATGCTTATAAACGTGCTTGACAATCCGCATACATTGAGCGACACTCAATGAATGGCGGACCCAAAAACTCAGGACGACGAGGTCATGGCGATTACTGCGATTACCGCGGCTCTCTCGAAGCTATCTGATCCAGACGCGCGCAGGAATGTGCTTTCGTACATCAACGCTCGGTACTTGGGGAAGGCGCCCGGCGCCACCGATAGTCTGCCGCTCTTCACAACTGCGGTTGCGTCGGCTCCCGTGGCCGTTGTTGAAACCACGCAGCGCGAGTTGCCGGGTGTTGCCCGGCTTACCGACACCGGGGAGCTTCGAATCACCGCGCGGGACTTGAAGGCTAAGAACGCACTTGACGCAGCAGTGCGATTGGCGCACATCGCCGTGTACGCGCACGAGCGCCTGACTCAGAAGCCGCTTTCGTCCAGGAAGGGGCTTACGCCCTTGCTGAAAGAGTGGCGCGTCTACGACGGCAACACTCGAGCGCGCATCGCCAAAGAGCGGGGCATCATCCGAAGCGGCGACAGCATGTCGCTCGACACGCACGCGCGCCGCGACGCCGAGCGGTACATAGACGATATTCTCAACGAAGAGACGACCGGAATCTGGAGGCCGAAGTAGCCATGACAATCTGAAGCAGCGGCTAGGTGGCCATCGCCACCGGCGCCTGGCCCCAATAGAAAAGGCCCGGTCAGTCTCCTGTCTTGGCGGACGAGGACCGATCGGGCCGGTGTGGCTCTGCTGCACGGCGCTCAAAAGATCGAGCGTCGCTTAATACCTAACTAGCAAGGAATATTAACATGAGCAAGAAACAAAGCAACGAGACCACCTCGGCCAGGGTCGCCACCATGGCGTCGCGCGTCCTGCGCGACCCGCACGCGACCAAGGCCGAGAAGTCTGCCGCAGCATCCGCTCTAACTCAGCGAGTGCCGCCAAGGAAGAAGTAACGTTCGGTCCTGGCGGCTGCGGGTTGCGATACTCGTATCCGCCAGGGTTCTAGCGGCTACATTGCAGCCATGTGCCCCTAATTTTCTTATCTGATGTGGGGTAAACTTGGTCCGTATTCAGCACCCCTAGCGCAAGGATTGCGATGAAGTTAACCGAACCAGTAGTCGTTGCCCGCAAGACCTACGCCGCCAAACGCCGTGCTGCCGGCAGACGGATCGCGGCGAACATTCGCCGGCTTCAGCAAATCCGCACCACGCGGACGGCGGCTCAGGCACTCGCGGAAGCGCGCGGCGAACGTCTCGCGCGCTGATGGCGGTCGAGCTGGTGCTGGACGCCAGCGTATCCCTCGCCTGGTTCCTCAAAGAAACTCCTGAGCGCGCGGCGTACGCAGCGGCGGTAAGCGCGGCTGCCGCAGACGGCGCGATCCTGCACGTTCCCGTGCAGTGGGGGATCGAAATGGGCCACGTGCTGCTTCGCGAGCACCGGCGCAAGGTGCTGAATCGAGGAAAACTGGAGCAGGCATTCGAGGACCTCGATAGTTTCGACATCCGAGTGCACCTCGAACTATTCACCGCGCGCCGGGTGGTGGATCTTGCGCGACGCTATCACCTGCAGGGCTACGACGCGCTGTACTTTGATCTGGCGCGGACTCTCGGGCTCCCGCTCGCCACGCTCGATCACGGCCACCGGCAGGCGGCCACGGTGCACCGTTTGAAGGTGTTCACACCCGGCTAGCAGCACCCGGCAGGCGCACACGGTGATGGCAATCATCGCCGCGATAGGCCCAACAGTTCCCAAGTTCACACGACGGCGGCCACTCCGCCGCGAATGACTTCCTCATGGAGCACCAACGCAGAGCGCAACTGTTCGTAGCGCAAACGTGTGCGCTCGTGTCGCTGGACTTCTGATTCCGCGTTGTTGCGGTCTAGCCTGAACTTCACGGCGGCGCGGTCCGCCTGGACGATTTCCTCGTGTTCGAGTAGCACGGTATTCAAGGCTGGGTAGCCGTGCTCGAAGGCGCGCCGGGCGCTTTGCAGTGGCTCGGCTGCTTCATGTCCTCGCGGATGGGACCGGGCAATCCGTTCTAGTTTCGTGACTGAAGCGAAGTGCAAATCCCTTAGCCGACTTGCAAAGCGTCGCGCCTTGCCAAGTGGCATTGCATTGCCATTGAGGTAGCGGCGGAAGCTCCGCTCTGATTCGCCGTATTCGCCGCCGATCTCAGTAAGTGTCGCGTCTGGCCGGCTTCTGCGCAGCTCGGCCACCAGCTCGCGGGCGATGAACCGGGCGGTCTGCTCCGGGATCGCGGCGACGAAATATTTCCCGCGCGGGCGCTCGTTGAATTTTGGCCGGTCAGGCGACTTCGGCTTGTGCACGATGGCGCCACGAGTCGATGTTCAACAGACAAATGCCGCGCACACCTACAGCCCGCGATTACGAGCTTGCAACGCAGCTTGGCAAGCTTCCCGGCTACTCCCTGGTGGGTACGCGCGAAGTCGCCGCCATGACGGGCTTTGCCCTCAACTCGGTACGTCAACGGAAAGTCCCGCTACCGCCCGCCGTCTTTAGCTCGCGGCGAAAAATCCTCTGGCGGCTCCAGGACGTTCGCGATTGGCTCGCCAAACTCAGCGTCACTCGTCGCGCCCGCCGCGCGCGGATTCAACCGCAGCACGGCGAGACATCCCGGAATTTGGAAATCGCTGCGGTCAGTGAGGAAACGAGATGACAACCCGCGATTGCCGCGCCGGAGTCTATCTCGCGCTCGCGCGTGTTTTCGGTCGCGACTGCGCATTCGGTCTCGTTCTTATCCCTGCGTCTTATCGCCGAGTCCGATTCTGCGTCCCGACTCACTCGGCGGCGCCGTGGCGGCCGCTTGCGGACGGCGCGGCGCCGCACGAATTGTCTTTGCGCCCGTGTACGGCACGCGGGATTGACGCACTAACGCCGAAAAGGAGAGTTTCATGATTCGCATTGAAGTCATAAGCACCACAGTGGATGAGCGGTCCGGTAACAAGAACGGCAGGAATTGGGTGATTCGCGAGCAGGCCGCCTACGCGCACCTGCTCGATGAGTTCAGCAAGCCGCTCAAGTACCCGGTGGCCTGCCTGGTGCCGCTGGAGAAGGAAGCGCCGCCGTATCAGGCTGGCTTCTACACCCTGGATCTGCGCTCGGTGTACGTGGGCGAGTTCCGGCGCCTGGAGCTGGGGCGCGTGAAGCTCGTACCGGCCGGCGCCGCGGCCAAGGCGGCCTGAGGTGGGTTCCCCCCGTTCAGTAATACGGGGGGAAACCTTGGTTTCCCTTCCCGTCTGCATTGATTACTTCTCTTTTACGGTGCCCGGAGGCGACGTTGGAGCCATCGTCCTTGAGGCCCAGGCCTTCCTCGGACTGTCTGAGGTCGAAGACCGCGGGCGCGGCATGTTTGGTTATCGCCAGAGCGTCGATCTGGGCGGATACGGCCTCATTGCCTATGGAGGTGAGGCTCAGCGGGGGACAGTTCTTGTATCAATCAACGGCGAGGGGTGTCGCCGCATTGCGGATTTTCGCGGAGTGCGGGAGTGGGCGGAGTCTCTTGGCGCTCGAATTACGCGGCTGGACATTGCCGCCGACGATCATGAGTCCGAATCTGTGGACGTTACCCGCGCAGTCCAGGCATGGCGGGACGGCCTCTTTAAGGTGGGTGGGCGGCCTCCGAAGGCACGCTGCATTGACGATTTCGGCAGCGGCGACGGTCGCACGCTGTACGTTGGATCTCGGCAAGGCGGAAAGCTGTGCCGGGTGTACGAGAAGGGCAAGCAGCTAGGGGACAAGAAATCGAAGTGGACCCGTGCTGAAGTCGAGCTGCACGCCAAAGACCGCGTGATCCCCTGGGACGCGGTGACTGAGCCGGTCAAGTATCTCGCGGGAAGTTTTCCGTACTTCGCGTTCCTGTCGCTCGTATCCGAGCGTATTCGCACGATCAAGCGTGCGACCGAGATTTCAATCGAGGCCGTCGGGCGCTGGGTGAAGCTCGCCGCCGGCAAGAGCATCAACGTCCTGCTCGATCACTTCGACGGCGATTTCGTCGAGCTGGTCCTCGCGATGCGCCGGGAAGGGATTCCAAAACGATTGAAGGGCTGGTGGGGCGCAGAAGCGCGCCTCGCCGGTGCGTCGCCATGACGTGGGTTATCGGCTGCCAGGTGGACCCCGCTGCGAACGGCGGCGTCTGCCCAACGAACAAGACGCTTTGGGTAGACATCCCGGATCAGATGTCGCCTTTCAATCTGGACGTATCGGGCGCAGTAAACATCGGGGTCGCAATTCTCTCGGTGTGGGCTGTGGGTTGGGCCTTCGGAAGATTGGCCCGTTTCATCAACGAGACTGACGGAGGTTAGAACCATGAAAAACAAGCTCAAAAGGCTTGCGGCTCTTGGCGCCTCGGCGGTCACCAGCGCGTCGGTTTTCGCCGCGGCTCCGGATGTTTCCGGCGTCGTGACGGAAATCGGCGGCACGGCTGCGCCAATCGCTGCAATCGGCGCGGCGGTGCTGCTGGTGTTCGTCGGCATCAAGACGTTCAAGTGGGTTCGCCGCGCGATGTAAGCGGCGGCTCACCGTAGACCGGGGGCGCGCTCACAAGGTGCGCCCCCTTTCGAGGATCAAGGAGAAAGAAATGGCGGCAGTGGATTACATGGGTTTGTGGGTGCTCGTCGCGCTCCTGGGCGCGGCGTGGTGGATTTTCAGGGCGTGAGCATGGACCTTGAAATGTTCATGCGGTTCGCGCTCGGCTTCCTGATCGGCGCGTGTCTGTGGGCGGCGGGGAATCGCGCGCACGCGGACACGATTCCGGCGACGGCGAACACGCAAACGCAGGCCGCGACGCAAACCAGCGTGGTGAAGTACTCGACGAACGGCGGCCAGACGGTTTACGGATGGCACACGTCGATGGCGTCATTGCAAGGGGCAGTGCTCAGCGGGTTCAATGCGCAGGCGCCGCATGTGTGCTCGACGAGCGTATTCGGTGCGGCGTATGAGTCCTATAGCGCCGGTCCGATCGGCGAAGGCTATTTCATTATCTACAGCACGTGCGGCCCCTACCCGAATGGCACTTATCAGTGGGTCGATCTGCCGCAGGCCATCTACCCGATTACGCAAACCTTCACGGAGTACACCTGTCCGGGCGGCTGGACGGTGAGCGGCAGCAATTGCACGCAGACCACCTACTCCTGCCCGGCCAATTACACGCTGAGCGGGACGATGTGCACGACGAATCCGGACGCTGGCGGTACGCAGGGGCCGCAGCTTTGCATTCCGGCGACCAGCTCGCCGGGCGCGGGGGCTTGCTACAACGGCACGCTCTACGACTACCAGACCGCGAGCAATCAGTTCGCGATCGGGGGCGTGCAGCAGTGGTGCGGGCCGACGCAGTCCTCGGGGCAGCCGTGTACGGCGAGCACGCCGCAGGGCGCAACGGGGTCGCCCACGTCATGCCCTGCGGGGCAGGTGCCGGGGACGATCAACGGGCAAACCGTCTGCCTCGGGGCGGGCGACGCCAATCCGGCGCAGAAGGTGGAGACGACCACCACCACTACGACGAACGCGCAAGGCCAGCCGACCGGGACAGCCACGACGACCACGACGACGAAGGACACCGGCACCGGGTCCACGGTAACGACGACGACTCGGAACCCGGATGGCACCGCGACGACCCGGACAGATAACGTCGGCCCAAACACGAGCAAGCCAGACGTGCAACGGTTCTGCGAGCAGAACCCGGACGCGTCGATCTGCAAGAAATCGACGTGGGGAGGGGCGTGCGGGGCGTTCGCTTGCGATGGGGACGCCGTGCAATGCGCCATTGCGCGCGAGGTCTATCAGCGCAACTGCGCACTCTTCGACGCGCCGACGGCGCTCTCCACGCTCGGCAATCAGGTATCGAGCGGCGCTGATCCGCAAGCCTCGCAAAACCCGGCGCTCGAAGCGAACCGGACGACGACAAGCCTGACCGGGTCGATCAGCCAGGACACGTTCCTCGCGCCGGGCGGCCTCGCGGATCAGCAATTCGTTGTGTCGCCGCGCCTGACGGTGACGCTGCCCTGGTCGCAACTGAATTACTACCTCTCGATCATGGGTGCAATCGTGGTCGCGTTCGCGCTCGTGTTCGCCGCGCGCATTGTCGTGGGAGCGAGATAATGCCTCTCTTTCTCGCGGCACTGCTTGGCGGCCTGGTCCAGGCGGCAAGTTCGATTGTCGGGCGCGTGCTGATCGCCCTCGGCATCGGCTACGTCAGCTATACGGGCATCAATGCCCTGCTGACGTTGATCAAATCGCAGGTGGTGTCCTACCTCGTCGGTTCGCCGGGAACGGTGGTGGCGATCATGGGGCTCCTCAAGATTGACATGGCCGTGTCGATCATCTTTTCCGCGCTTGCCGCCCGGCTGGTCCTGCAAGGGCTCACGTCGGACAAGGTGACGCGCATGGTGATCAAGTGACCGGGTTTGTGCTGGTCGTCTACGTCGGCAGCGATACCCGGTACGTGCGCGACGTTTGCTTCGCGGAACGCCGGGTGCGGGTGACGACACAGCGCGACCGGGCGGCTCAGTTCACGCAGCCTCAGTCTGAGTATTACCTCGGACGCCTGGCGGCTGAGAAATTTCCCTATCAGTTTGGGAAAGTCGCCGCATGATCACGCTGATAACCGGACAGCCCGGCGCCGGCAAGACGCTCTTTGCGCTCCAGTTCGTGCAAGAGCTGGCGACGAAGGACAATCGCCAAGTCTTGTACTCCGGGATCAAGGATCTACGGCTCCCCTGGTTGGAACTGGACAAGGCCGAGGAGTGGTACCAGGTGCCGCAAGGCGCGATCGTGGTCATCGACGAGGCGCAGCGCATCTTCCGGCCCCGCGGCGCGGGCGCACAGGTGCCCCGGCACGTGTCCGAATTAGAAACGCACCGGCATCAGGGCATCGACCTTTTCATCGTCACGCAGCATCCGATGCTGGTGGATACGAACGTGCGGCGGCTGGTCGGGCGGCACTTCCACGTCGTGCGCTCCTTCGGCCTGAAGCGGGCCACTGTGCACGAGTGGAACGCGGTCAAGGAGCAGTGCGACAAGTCGCGCGAGGACTCCGTCCGGCACGAGTGGACCTATCCGAAGGACGTGTTCGCGCTCTACCACTCGGCCGAGGTCCACACGCACAAGGCGCGCGTGCCGGCGCGCGTGTTCGTGCTGATCGCACTGCCGCTTCTCCTTGCAGGGCTCGTGTGGGTGGTGGCGAAGTGGTGGGACCGGTCGGGATCGGTGCGTCCGGACAAGGAGGTAGCCGCCAAAGCGGCGCCAGCAGTGCCGGGATCGGCGCGGACGCAGTCGGGCAAAGCCACGGCAGCGGAATGGGTCGCCGAGTATCGGCCCCGCGTCGAGGGCCTCGCCTACACGGCGCCGGTCTATGACGACGTGACGAAGCCTGTCCGGGCGCCCTACCCTGCCGCGTGCTTGGCGTCCAAGGCTCGCTGCGGCTGTTACAGCGATCAGGGGACGCGGCTGGACATGCCGGAGGCCCTGTGCCGGCAGATCGTCGAGCGGGGGTTCTACGTGGCCTGGGACGCTTCTCGCGGACAATCCGGCGGCGCGAAGGCCTCGGAAGGCCGGTCGGAGTTGGTCAGGTCTGACAGCCTCGCCGTAGTCCCGGCTGGCCAGGTCGCCGGCGTCGAGCCGAACGCCCGGTCCGCCGGCCGCTAGCCTTGTGGATCACGCTACCCACAATGGGTATTTAACTACCCACTATAGGTAGAAAGATTGCCCGAGCGAGTCAGTTTTTGCTCACACATCGTCCGCAGTAACGGCGACGGCAAACGGCACGCCAAGTGCCTCGAAATGCCGCTGGCCGCAGCGCACCTTGTCCGCCTCGGATGTGCGCAGCTTCAGGAAGTCACGAGTGCCTTTCGTCTCGCGGACGAAATAGAGCGTCTTGTCCTGGTGCTTCACGATGGCCCAATCGGGGTTGTATTTCCCAACCGGCGTGTCGATTTCAAACCACCGCGGTAGCTTGACGAAAAGTTTGATGTCGTCGCGCTGGTCGAGCTTCTGCGCGAACGCGCGCTCAACCTCTGAGTCGTAGACCACGTACTCGTAGACAGATTTTTGAACCTCAAGGGCGGTCAGGTAGTTGACAAGCTCCTCGTTCTTGAAGAGCAGCATTTCCCACTCCGCGTCAGTGCCGTTGCCGGAAATGCGCTCGTACTTGATGCCGTCCACAAGCAGGCGATGCAGTTCGTGTTTGAGGATCGCCGCTACTTGATCGAGGAACCGCTGCGGATTCTGGAATACATCGGCGAGACGTTGGGATTCCTTGAGGATTCGTACGAGTGTGGAACGGGTCAGTTCGGTTTCGTTCTGCAGGTAGGCGAGGATGTCCGGCAGCGCTTTCGTGTAATTGGCTGGCCGCTCCGTGGCCGCGCTAACTGCGGTCGTGGTCACGCCGCCTTTTTGCACTTGCACCGTTCCCGCAGACACGTGGATCTTCGGCGCCTCGATTTGCCCCATCTGGTTGACTGCGTCTACCGCGCGCCGCACGAGGCCTGCGGTCTCGAATTCCACGCGGTAAGTGGTCTTCGGCTTGATCCGGGACCAGAGGGCCTGGAAGTCCGGGCTGAGGGTGACTTCCTTCTTCAGCCGATTGACGCCCTCGTCCTTGTCTCTCCGGATGTGACGCTCGATCTGATACGCGGCCAGTAAATCCACGACCGCTGGCGCCAGGTCGCGCTCCGCCTCTGGCAGTTCGAGCTTGAAATCCTTGCGTTTAGGATCGAACGCAGGCTGGATTCTTCCATCAGCGTCTAGCATTTTCTGCCCGACCAGCGCAACGCGTATCGCTTCCGCCGCGTCGCGACCAATGGCTTGCTCCGTCCCGTCCACGATCCGCGTCAGTTTGATGAACGCTGTGAACGGCACCTTGCCGAAGGTAACGCCGCATTCCTCTTCGTACTCCGTCTGCAGTGCCTTGGCGAAGTCCTCGTAGCTTTCGTTCGCCATCACGTAGAGCTTGTTCACGGACTCGTCGAATATCCGCACGCCGGTTTGGTCCACAGGCAGGCGCAGGCCGCGGCCGATCTCCTGACGCTTCTTCATCGCGCTGCGGCTCTCGTTAAGCGTGCAGATTTGGAAGACGTTCGGGTTGTCCCAGCCTTCGCGCAATGCCGAATGGCTGAAGATGAAGCGCAGCGGCTCGTCCATCGACAGCAGCCGCTCTTTCTCCTTCATTATCAGGTTGTAGACCTCGTCGTCGGCTTGGGTATCGCCGCGAGTGTCCTTGAGAATCTCGACAACCTTGCCCTGCACCTTTCGCTTGTCGGCGGCGAAGTACCCGTTGTGCAGGCGTTCGGCGGGCTCCTTGAGCCAATCCAGTTCGCGGTAACGTTCGTCCTTCGCGAGCTCGGCGAGTACCTCTTCGAAGACCTGCGCGAACTTCCCCTTCATTGGCTGGCCGTCCGGCCCGTAGTCGCGGTAATTGGCGACCCGATCAATGAAGAAGAGCGAGAGCACCTTGATGCCACGAGCGCGGACCTGAAGCTCCTTGTCCAGGTGCTTCTTTACCGTGTGCTTGATCTGCACGCGCCAAACGTCCTCGCGCAGCCCGCCTATCTCTTCTCCTAGGCGAAGGGTGCGACCGTTAGCGAAGCGTAGGTATTCGGAATTCGGTTCGGCGTTGATCTCAGCCACTTCGAAACCGTCCCGATAGCTTGCCCGATCATTGGACAGCGTGAAGAGGTCCGCGCCCTGCTTCACCGTAATCGTCTTTTCCTTCGGGCCTTCGGTGGTCTGGACGTGGATGCGGAGCTTCGCCTTTATTCCTTTCTTGTAGTCGATCTGAACCACGCGGACGAATGCGTCGTTCGCGGCGCTATCCGCCGTTGCACTCGCTACGACGATCTGCTTGACGAGCTTCAGCTCGAAGGCCCGCACCGGGTCCAGGCGATAGACGAGGTTGTATGGATTGCGGTGCGTGGCAGAGTAACGGAGGGTGCAGAGCGGGTTGAGGGCTCTGATTGCTTCCTGCGCCTTGTCGGTCGAGTCCACGCTCTGAGGCTCGTCGATGATGACGATGGGCCGTGCCGCCTGCACGAATTCGATCGGCTGGCGGCCGGAGAGCTTGTCGCTCTCCTTATAGATCACGTTGCTTTTCTGCTCTGCCTCGGTGCCGGTGAAGTTCTTGCGGAAGGCGTCGATATTGATTACCAGAATTTGCAGCGTATTGCTGGTCGCGAACTGGCGCAGCCGGTTCACCTTCTTGGCGTCGTAGACGAAGTGCTCGAAGGGCATATTGTTGAAGAGCGCGCGAAAATGGTCTGCGGTAATCTCGATGTTCTTGAGCACGCCTTCGCGGATGGCCACGCTTGGCACAACGATAATGAACTTCTGGAAGCCGTAGCGCCGCGACAACTCGAAAATCGTTCGCAAGTAGACGTAAGTCTTGCCGGTCCCGGTCTCCATCTCCACCGAGAAGTGCGGGCACGGGCGCGCCTGATTCGCCGGGGCGTCGAACAGTTCCCAGGCTTCAGGCGCGACGGCGGGGTCGGGCACTTCGATGTCGTTCCGAGTCTGGATAACGCGCAGGTTCGTGCGCAGCCTGTCCTCGGCCAGCAGTAGACGATTACCCAAGCCCAGCTCGCTTCGGTCCTGCCCAGCGAAGAGACCGTCCATCGAACCCACGTTGATTACGGCATACTCCGGCGCGCCTTGTGGCTGGCCATCGAAAAGTTCCGTGATGGCGGCAACTGCGTCGATTTGAAAGCTTTGATTGGGGTCGAACTGGAGTTTCACGCTTCCACCTGTTCAAACTGTCTTGAAGCTGGTTACGCCCTTATTCTTGAAGATTTGAACCGCGTTGGCCTTGAGCTGGTCGTTTCCGGCAAAGCTTTCGTCGAGGCACACCACGCGCTCCGGCTTCATCTCCGCCATACCGCGGACCATCTCTATAGTCAGTTCGCGTTCCAGGCATACAAGAAGCGCACCGCTCGAAACACTGTGTAATGTCTTGCCAGCGAGCTGAAACGTTTCGACAGGCGTTGTGAGCGGAAAGCCGCTCTTGAGAAGGATCTCGTAGAGGAGGTCGTCCTGCGTGCGACTTTCGCGAATATGGTCAACGTGCAGCTCAAGTTGCTTTGCGAGCCCATCAGCGTCTTTCGGCGCTTCGGCGTTCCACGTCTTAAAGTTGGACTCAGCGAGCTTGAAGACTCTGAATCCCAAATCTAGTTTCTTCGAGCCATCGAGGCGAAGCGTGGCCGCGTTCTCTCCGTTGAGCTTATTTATGACGCGGCGGACACGGTCCTTGGTGATGTCGGCAATCGTCGGGTATTGGTCGCGGCCAATGGGTTCGGGTAGTTGCACAAGGATGAATTTTCGATTACTTCTTCCCCGTTTGTTCACGTCAAGAATCGCGTGGGCAGTGGTGCCTGAACCCGCGAAAAAATCAAGGACCAGGTCGGCTGACTCTTCGGAGGTTCCTTGTCGAACCAGTTCAGCAATTACGCCCACCGGCTTTGGAAAATCGAAGACTGCCTCACCAAATAACTCACGGACTTCTTGCGTCCCCTCAGCGGTGGTAGGAACGTCGAGTATTGAGGAAAAACCAGTGAATTCGCTTCTTACTTCGGCGAGAAATTTCTTATGCCGCGGGCGTCCGTCGGCGTTGGCGGGCCAAAGGACTCTGCCTTCCGCAATCTTCTTAGCCATTGTTGACCTGTCATACCGCCATCCCTTTTCTGGACATGAATACACGAGGCCGGTTTGCGGATTCGCCAAGTCATAGTGAAGATTCGGGCGCTGATCTTTCGTCGCCAACCCGACCATGTTGTCGCTCATCCATGGACCTCGGGGGTCGTTGTCTGGGTTGGAGTATTTGTTCTTGTCTATCTCTTGCCCAGTGAGCTTCAGTCCATACACAACCACATACTCGTGATCCGAGGATAGGGCTGTCTTGTTTCTGCTGTCTACGTTGTGTCGACTCTTCCACACTAGCGTGCCGATGAAATTTTCTTCTCCAAATACATCGTCCATCAGCCTTCTAAGGTTTGCCAACTCGGCGTCATTGATACTTACAAAGACAATTCCATCTTCGCGTAACAGATTCCTCGCGAGATACAGTCGCGGGTACATCATGTTTAGCCATTTGGTGTGAAAACGCCCCTCTGCTTCGGTATTGGTGCCGAACTTGCGCCCCTCGGCGTCTACCTGCCCCGTGTACTCCAGGTAGGTTTGCAGGCTCTCGGTGTAGTTGTCGGGGTAGATAAAGTCGTTGCCGGTGTTGTAGGGCGGGTCGATGTAGATCATTTTGACTTTGCCCAGATACGACTTCTGCAACAGTTTGAGTACCTCCAGATTATCGCCCTCGATGATCAGGTTCTCGGTCGTATCGAAGTTGACGCTCTCCTCCGGGCAGGGGCGTAGCGTCCCGAGGCTCGGCGCCTGAATGGTACGGAAGCACTCGGCCTTACCCGGCCAATTCATGCCGTAGCGCTCCTTCCCGGCGTCCACGGCCTCGCCTAGCGCAAGTTTCAGCCGCTCGAAGTCGAGTTTGTTGCCCTCAGTTCGGATCTCGGGGAAAAGACGTAGCAACTCTTGCCCCTTGTCCTCGGCGATGTTGTGTGATCGTAGATCTAGCTTTTCAGGCTCGTTGGTTTTCTCGGTCATCGTTTCATCCTACGTCACGTCAGCCGCCACTGCACACTGAAGAGCGGCTCCTGCTCCAGCTTTTGTTCGAGGCGCTGGCCGATCTCGTCGAGTAGAGCGTCCTTTTGCCGGTCGATCTCGCGGCTTGCGTGGTCAAATGCCCGCCATGCCTCGTCGCGTTTGCCCTCCAGCACTCTAGCTTCGCGCTGCCGCTCCAGTTTCTCGGGAAGGGTTGGGGCGAGGCGGGCTGCCTTCTTCGCGGCCTTGAGTGCGTCGTCCAGGTCGGTGAGTTCGGCTTTGAGGGAGGTACGGCGATCTTCGGCCCAGCGGTCGAGTTTTTCCATCTCCACGTCGAACCATCGCCCATTGCGAGTTGCCAAGTCCTCAAGCAGTGCGCGCTGGCGGCCAGTGTGGGTATCCGCGAAGGTGGCGGCAATGGCGTCAGGAACGGGGCATGTTGGCCCAACGGTGCCCGGAAGGTCGAACAGGCGGCGACATTGAGCTTCGTCGAGCGCTTGGCCAGTGCCAGTCACGCCAGCGAACAGCAGGTGGTCCTCGGTCTCCATTGCGTTGACTGTCAGGCGGGCGCAGGAAAGCCAGCCTCCAGTTCCCACCAAAGGTTCGAGGATCGCGATTTTCTTGCCGCTGTCACGGTAACGAAAGGTCACCTCGGCCGGTGGTGCGCCAAGGGCACGGCCCAGACTAAGAACACGCTGGGCGAGCGGGTGGCCGACCCGGTAGGTATTGGCGTCTTCTGTCCGCTTGCCCATGCGGTACGGGCCCGGATGGATCGCTTCGCCGGCGAAGGGGTTGGTATGGAGCGTGAAGCTGAAATCCGAGTCCTCGAATTTGGCGTGGTCGCGCAGCAGGTAACGGGTCAGGCGCCATAGGCGTCCGTTAAATTTGTCTAGAACGTCCTGGCTCTCGATGCGCACTTTCTCGACCACTTCTTGATCGAAGTTATCGAGAAGCTTTTCGCGTGCGTCTCGCTGACCCTCAGCGATTTGGGATCCGAGATCGTGCTGGAGCTGGTCGAACTCGAACTGGATCTGCTCGATCGTGCGGCACTTCTGGTAGATCGCCGCA
This sequence comes from Burkholderiales bacterium, assembly GCA_049651845.1. Taxonomy (GTDB): domain Bacteria; phylum Pseudomonadota; class Gammaproteobacteria; order Burkholderiales; family SG8-39; genus RBG-16-66-20. The sequence continues at coordinate 41,047 of JBASCW010000018.1, forward strand.
ATGCGTTTCTCAAAGTCCACGCCCGATTCGACCGCACCAAGCACTTCATCGCTTGCGCCGAATACTCCGCTGAAGAGGCGGAACTTCTGATCGAGCAGCTCATAGACGCGCTGATCGGCTGCGTTCGCTTTGTTTAGGAAGTTCACGACAACCACGTCGAACTTCTGGCCATAGCGGTGGCAGCGGCCGATGCGCTGCTCGACGCGCTGCGGATTCCACGGCAGGTCGTAATTGACCACCAGATTGCAGAACTGAAGGTTGATGCCCTCCGCTGCGGCTTCTGTGGCAATAAGGATAGCGGCACCGTCCCGGAAGTTCTCCACCAGTGCGGCGCGCATGTCGGCGCTGGGTGAACCGCTGATGCGGTCGGTCCCCGTATGACGCTCAAGCCAGCGCTGATAGATCGCCTTCGAGTTTAGATCGTTGTTGGTGCCGTTGAAGAGCATCACGCGCCCGGCGAACTCGGTCTGATCCAGCAGACGGAACAAGTATTCCTGGGTGCGGCGAGATTCGGTGAAGATGACGGCCTTCTGCTGGAGGGCGGGACCACCCTCTGCAGCCTGCGCTTGAGCAGCGGCGGCAAAACCACGACGCAGTGCGGTAAGAAGGACTTCACCTTTCGAGTTCTTAACGATCGCCTTGGCGAGATCGTGGAATTCGCGGAGTTCCGCCATCTCACGCTTGAGGCCGGAGAGTTGTTCGGGCGTTAGCCGGGCTCGCTCGGGCGGCGTCGATCCGTCCCCTTCCGCCTCCCATTCGTCGGCGAGTTCGTCGAGTTGCTCCCAATCCTCGGGCAGGGTCGGCGGCGGAGAATCCACGGCCTCCGCGGCCGTGGCGGCGGCTTGAAGCCGCTGCACCATGCCATCGAGCGTACCGGAGATGGCAAAGGTCGAGGATGCAAGGAGCTTCCTTAGAATCAAGGTAACGAGCTGACGCTGGCTCGCGGGTAGCGCGTACAGCGTCTCCCGCTGAAGATAGCCGGATACGAGGTCATAGAGCCGCTGTTCGTCGGCCGTCGGGACAAACTCCTGCAGGATCGCGTGCCGGTTCGTGTATTTCACATATTCAAGCACCTGCCGGCGCAACGTGCGCTTGCATAGCGGCGCCAGCCGCGCCTTCAACTCGCTGAAATCGGCGTCGTTGCCGATCCGGGCGAAGCGGCTGCGGTAGCTTTGAAGATCGCCGAAGGCAAAATCATCAATGATGCTGACAAGCCCGTATAGCTCAAGCAGGGAATTCTGCAGCGGCGTCGCGGTGAGCAGCACCTTCGGATAGGGGGCGACCGCTTGCTTGATCGCCGAGGCAATCTTGCTTGTGTTCTTGTAGACGTTGCGCAGCCTGTGGGCCTCGTCGATGACGACCAGATGCCACGGCGTCTGGCGCACATAGGGTTCCTTGCTGCGCGCGAATTGATAAGAGCAAAGGATGATTCCGTCCTGCTGGAACGGATTGAGATTACCGGCGCGGACGGCCTCGTTGAAGGAGCGGCTTTCGAGGATTACCGACGGCAGATAAAACTTGTCCTCCAGTTCTTGGCTCCACTGCTTGCGCAGGTTTGCCGGGAGGATCACCAGCAGGCGCCGCTTGCGCTCTGCCCACTTCTGGGCGAGCAGCAGGCCCGCCTCAATGGTTTTCCCGAGCCCGACTTCGTCGGCGAGGATCGCGCCCTTTGAAAAAGGGCTGCGGAACGCGAAAAGCGCAGCCTCGACCTGGTGGGGATTCAGGTCCACCTGGGCGTCCGCAAGGACCGAGGCGAGCTTTTCGACGCTATCCGAAGCGCAGCGCTTCGTCAGCTCATGGGCGAGGTACTTCGCGTGGTAGTCGGTAAGACTCATTCACATGGGAAAAAAGTAGGCTCGCGCGTTGGGGTAGAAGCGGCGGGGAAGGAAGTAGAAAATCCAGTGATAGTACCCGAGGCGGTAGTTCCCTACCCCCTCGGGGCTCTCTGAAGTGACCGCGCTACAGCAGGCCACGCTCCGCAAAGGACAGGGCGCCCGTACCGGCCACAATGAAATGGTCGAGAACCTTCACGTCAACCATTGCCAAGGCTTCCTTGAGATTGCGCGTCAGAAGTTCGTCGGCTTGGCTCGGCTGCAAATTGCCCGAGGGGTGATTGTGCGCAAAGATTACGGCGGCTGCGTTCGCCCGCAATGCGGCTTTCACGACTTCGCGCGGATAAACGCTTGTCTGCGTCAACGTCCCCCGGAACAGTTCCTCGAAGACAATAACGCGGTGCTGCGCATCAAGGTGGATGCAGACAAAGACTTCATGCGGCAGACCGGCTAGCTTCTGCCTGAGAAGATCGCGCACTGCGCCGGGGCTCGTGAGGCAATTCCGGCCCTGCAAGTCCTCCGCCATCGCCCGCGTAGCAAGCTCTCGGGCAGCCTGTACCTTCATCATCGGATCGGATGCGTAGGCGCTTGTACCTTCGGCGCAGAACAAGTCCCCGTTTTCATGGGGCATTGAGTGCATCAAGGTGAACAGCGAAAAATGCGCCTTCGCGAATATCTTCGTGGCGGCCCTGCGGTTGCCAATGATGGCGGTGAGCAAGTCAAGATCGGTTGCATGGGTAACTTCTTTTCTGAGTAACATTTTCATCTCCTATGAGCTGGTTAAAAAAACTGCTGCTCATGCGGAGTTCTCTTCGCCTCCCCTCGGGGACGGGAGGGGGGACACTTCTTGGAAATGCTTAAGCCGCCCAGCTTCTGGCGGCTTGTCTGCTGCTCACGCTTTCGTCCCCTTCACAAAGGGCAGGGGCGAAACGGGAGTGGCAACAAAGCCGCGCTGGGCGGCGCGTTTCGGATCTTCAGTTCTTGGAAGCGACGCGGCGGCCCGCGTCGTCGATTGGCAACCGCGTGACAGGAAACCTGGCGCGTGCGTTGCGGGCTGTTGAAGAACGCTTGATGGAAACAGTTCCTTCGTGCATTTGGTGGGCGTGGTGTTGGATTCGCGGATAACTGGGTTTTTAGAACGAAGGACGTGGTATCGTAAAAATGGAGTCTGGAGCTAGAGAGAAAAGCAATGCCTGGGAGGAAAAATTCCGGGTCGCATGGCGCCAACTTAGATATCGTTGACATGGCAGTCGTCTCTTCCCAGAATCCTCTTTTCCCACAGGGGGCTAGATGAGACTGCTACACGCGCAGGTACAGAACTTTCGCTCCATTGTCGACAGCGGGATTGTCGATATCGACGATCGCGTAACGGTCATCATCGGACGAAATGAGCAAGGGAAAACTACGTTTCTGCGCGGTCTTTCCTCCTGCAACGAAAAATACGCCTATGCACCCAGCGATCTTCCACACCATCTGCGCCCACAGCTTGAAGCCAAAAAGAAGGAAGACATACCAATAGTTACGATTTGGCTGGTTCCGGACGTGAACGAGCGCGCTGAACTAAAGAGCGTGATTGCAGATATAGACAACATTAGCGAATTCAAGGTAACTCGCTATTACGATGGACACTACAAGTACAGCGCACTTCGGAACGAAGGGCAAGAAGGCGAACTACAGTTCGCGCCGCCAGATACCACCTCTCAAATCACGAAGATAACTTCGCTTGCTGAAACATTTCTCGCGAAGCTTCCAGCTCACGCAACCCGGCTACCTGAATTTGCACCTCACGTACCCGCTGCAGCATCTCATCTCAACACATTTCTTTCTGCGAACTTCAAGGAACATTCGCAAATTGAGAATCTGATTAAGACTCTTAGCACCGCACTGACCGGCGTTCCTGCTCAGGACGGAGCGATTCAAGCCGACGTTGCAGCCTTGAATGCTGCGTTACAGGTCGTCAACGCAGAAATTAAGCGAATCTTAGAAGCGGACAAAATTAGTCCTTTCAAGGCTCGGCTTCCCAAATTCGTATTTCACAGCATTCTGATAGACCATATTCCAAACGATGTCAGTCTCGCAGAATTTGTAAAAGACCCTGCTGCGATTTCCAAAGGCATGGCCAATTTGTGCCGTGCTGCCGGACTCTCAATTCAGAAAATCCAAGAGCTTTCCGCGGTGACTGAAGCATCGCTTCGGGAGCCCTACGAGGACCATCACAAGGCAGCAATCTCGGGTGCCATCAATGAATTCTGGACTCAACAGATCTATACGGTGTATTTCAGAATTGAGCGTGAGCGTCTTTCCGTCTCGATAGAAGACAAGACATATGGACGCAGAATCCCCCCATTTGATAGAAGCGATGGCTTCAGGTGGTACCTCTCGTTTTATTGCACGTTACTGAATGAAGTCAGCTCAAACGAACCAACGGTTCTGTTACTCGATAACCCGGGGCTTGAGTTGCATCCTGACGGTCAGCGGGATATCAAACGTTCCATTGAAGAGAAGCACTCCGCCAGCATGCAGGTAATTTACGTTACGCACTCGCCTGCAATGATCGACCCCTTCAACCTTGAACAAGTTCGGAGAGTAGATTTGCTCCCCGACATGCAAGGTACCAAAGTTCGGCACGTTCAGACGCCCGAGGGCGGACAGTTCGACCTCCTGGAACCGGTTCGTTCCGCAATAGGGGCGAGTCTCGTTACAAGCTTAATGGCCAACCAGTACAACGTACTGGCGGAGGGCGCTGCGGACCGGCCAATACTTGAAGCTGGCGTCACGTTGCTTGCGAAGGACATCAAGGACTCGGTTCTCGTATCGGGCAGCGTGGCCGAATCATTGGCAATGCTTCCGGCATTCTTCGAACGAGCAAAGCTTCCATATATCGTTTATGTCGATTTTGATCATGGCGGCCGCTCTATCGAAGGCAAGCTTAAGGCCGCAAAGATTCCCGAAACGAAGATCGTCTCGTTGCGGGCGATTTTCGGCGACGATCTCTTTCCTGGGGAAGACTTCGAGCTCGAAGATATTGTCTCGGATCAGTTCTATGCAAGAGCCGTTGCCGATACCTATCCAGAGAGACCCGTGATCATCCCTGCCGGTGGCGGCGCAAAGCGGACGAAACGCTATGAAGAAGCCTTCAAAACGAACCACCAAATTGGATTCAACAAACGGCGTGTCGCCGATAAGATCAAACAGATAGCGCTCCGAGAGGGCTTTGACGAAGAGTCTGCGACGCGACTTCAGCGCGTTATCGATCGCTTAGTTGGCGATCTGAAGGCGCAAACAGAGCCTAAGGGTTGATTTGATTGTTCGCGTAAGTCTGTCAACCCCGGTTTGCTTTAATCCGTTGGTCGTCGCTTCCTACCCGAGCTTTGCTGCGAGCCGTTCCGCGTTCGGGTGGTAGTAACGTTTCAGCATGTTCAAGTCTCGATGGCCAGTGATTGCGGAAAGCTCCACCACGTTTGGGACCCGCTCGGCTATCCGGCTGGTGGCCTCGTGCCGCAGATCGTGGAAGCGGAGGTTTGAGAACAGCCCCTTGTCCTGAAGTTCCTGCTCTACGCAGCGTGCGAGATAGACCCGCCGCGCACGTGACCGGAGACGAATCCACGCCAGCTTGACGGCATTCGGCGAAGCTGGAATTACGGGTCCGGTGATGGCCCGTGGTAGAGCCCGCAGAGCGGCAATTGCACGTGAACTGAGCGGTACGTCCCTCGGATTGCCGTTTTTCGAGGTGTGCAGTCGCGCGATGCGGCGCTCTAGGTCAACATCCGGCCACTTGAGGGCGAGCAGCTCGCCGCGACGCATGGCCGTTTCTATGGCGAGTACGACAAGCGGGCGGAGCCACCAAGTGAGCGTGCCGCAGTCCTCGAAGGTACCGCCCTCAGAACGCTGCCGCTCGGAGAGTTCGCAGGCGGCGAGTAGCTGCTCTTCCTCACCGTCGAGCAGTCGCCTCTGGCGTTCGTTGTTCAACGGCGGCAACTTGACTCGGCGGGCCGGATTGTCCGGGATGTAGATCGTCTCCTCGTCGCGTGCCCATTCGATGATCGCGTGGAAAAGCTGGATTTCGCGGCGGACGGTCGCAGGCTTGCGCAGCTTGAGCCGACCTCGCGCGTAGTCGCCGAAGTCCCGGCGCCGTAGGGTTGCCACGATGCGGCCCGCAAGCTCGGTCTTGGCCAAGGCCGTGCACCGCAGGGTCTCGGGCTCCTTACCCCGGTGGCCGGGTACCACGTCGGCCGCGTAACGGTCGATCAGCTCTTTGAGAGTAGTAGCCTCGGCAAGATCGCGGCGGACGAACACGCCGCGGTCCATCTCGGTTTCAAGCTCGCGCGCCCAAACCTCGGCATCCGCCCGGGCGCCGAAGCCCCTGCTCTGCTTGGGCCAGCCATTGCGCCGGATTACCGCCTGCCATCGCTTCCCGCGTCGCCGAATCAATGCCACGTGATGCCTCCACCGAAGTCCACTGTGCCCAAAATGTGCCCAAAGTGGATTCGGTAGACCGGCCAAAATTCGACTGGCACAAGCTAAGTGCTTGCTATACCGGGAAAAACGATTGGTCGGGGTGACAGGATTCGAACCTGCGACACCTGCGTCCCGAACGCAGTACTCTACCAGGCTGAGCTACACCCCGAACCGGGAGCGGCGGCTACGAGCGTCGCGCCACCGAGAAGGACGCCAATTCTAGCAAAGAATCCCGCTGCGCCGACGCCGGCAGCGGCGCGAGCGCGGCGCGCGCGGCCTGCGCCTCGCGCTCGGCGG
>JBASCW010000019.1:0-8650 GCA_049651845.1 Burkholderiales bacterium
GGCGGCATAGCGCCAGCCCAGCGCGGCGAGCGCGGCCGCGCTCGCCAGGCCGGCGACGGCATGCATGACGAGCACGACCACGGAGGGCTGTGGCGCCAGCACCGCCAGCGCGCCGCCGAATGTCCCCTGCAGGCTCGCGAACACCAGTGCCGCCAGCGCCAGGCGCCGATGCGGCGCGGCCGATGGCGGTAACGCGGCGCGCCCGTCTATCCAGGCCAGCAGCGCGGTCAGCGCGAGGCCGCCGGCCTGATTGAACAGGGCTGCCGCCGGCGGCGGCGTGGTGCCGGTGATCCAGCCCACCGCCGAGAGCGCGAGCATGAGCACGAACGCGATGGCTGTTGCGATGCGCAACCGCGGCTGTCGCCAGGCAAGCGCCATCAAGGCGGTGACGAGAAGGGCGACCGACGACGCGCTTGCCCGATGCACGCCGCGCGCGATCTGCACGTCGATCCCATCCCTGGCGCGGATATAGGCGCTCGCCGCGACCACGGCCAGCATCAGCAGGATCGAGGCGGCGGCAACGAGCCGGATGCGGCCGGGCAAGGGCATATCGACATGCTGCAGAGACGCAACCGGATTTGCTTGATACACATCAAGTCGCTCGCGGAGCCGTCGCGCAACAGTCCGCGCTATTGCCCAAAAGAGGGAGCGCGCGATGTCCAATTCGACACAAGGTACGGCCGGTCAGAACGACGATCTGCCCGACGAGGCTGTTCCCGCGATGCAGCAGATCCTCGACAACCCGTTCCTGTTGCTGTTCCTCGGCGTTGTCGTGCCGACGGTGTTCTACGTGGTCTGGGGCGTGATGGAAATCGTCTCGCTGCCGATCGCCAAATAAGCGGAGCGCGCCATGAGCATCACGCCCGTCACAGACCGGCTCTGGTGGAAGATCCCGATGGACCGCGAGGAGGTGATCTGGGTCACGATCGCCTTCATCTGGTGCCTGTTCATGTTCTTCATGATGCCGTACTGGCACGTGTTCGGTAAGCAGAACCTCGCCCATGCGGCCGTGAAGACCAGCGCCGAGGCCTACATGAACAAGGCCAATGCGATGGTCGAGAAATACAAGGTGCGCGAGGAGACCGAGCACAAGATCCCGGTGGTCCGCCCGCCCGCCGACAGCGACGTGTACCTGGTCGCGCGGCTCTGGACCTGGTGGCCGATTCTCGAGCTCGAGGCGGGCAAGACCTACAAGATCCATCTGATGTCGATGGACTGGCTGCACGGCTTCTCGCTGCAGCCCGAGAACATCAACATCCAGGTGCACCCGGGCTACGACCACGCGGTGACGATGACGCCGACGCAGAAGGGCAACTTCGCGATCGTCTGCAACGAATATTGCGGCGTGAACCATCACACGATGGTCAGCCGCATCTACGTGAAATAAGGGGCGGCCATGGCGACCAACCGAAGCTTTCGAACCTGCCCGAGCACCGGCCTGGTGTTCCACGAGCCGGCCGAGAGGCTGATGCGCTGGAACGCCGTGCTCGGCGTGGTCTGCCTGCTGATCGGCGGCCTGCTCGCGATCGGCGTGGTGCTGACGCGCTGGCAGGCGGTGCACTGGCTCGCGCCGGACCGCTTCTACCAGGTGCTCACCGCGCACGGCATCAACATGCTGGTGTTCTGGATCATCTTCTTCGAAATGGCGGTGCTGTATTTCGCCAGCTCGACGCTGCTGCGCAGCCGCCTTGCCACGCCGAACATGGCCTGGGCGGGATTCTGGCTGATGGTGCTGGGCATGCTGATGAACAACTACGCCGTGCTGCGCGGCGATTCCAGCGTGATGTTCACCGCCTACGCGCCGATGGGCGCGCACCCGATCTTCTACCTGGGTCTGATCCTGTTTGCGGTCGGCGCGCTGATCGGCTGCTTCGTGTTCTTCGGCACGCTGGTGGTGGCGCGAGCGGAGCGCACCTACCAGGGATCGATTCCGCTGGTGACCTTCGGCGCGCTCACCGCGTGCATCATCGCCATCTTCACCATCGCCTCGGGCGCGATCATCCTGATCCCGACCTTCCTGTGGTCGGTGGGGCTGGTGCCGCAGATCGATTCGCTCATGTACAAGACCATCTTCTGGGCGTTCGGCCACTCCTCGCAGCAGATCAACGTCGCCGCGCACGTGTCGGTCTGGTACGCGATCGCCGCGATCGTGTTCGGCGCCAAGCCGATGTCCGAGAAGGTCAGCCGCACCGCGTTCTTCCTCTACATCCTGTTCCTGCAGCTGGCGAGCGCGCACCACCTGCTCGCCGACCCGGGCCTGACCTCGTACTGGAAGATCTTCAACACCAGCTACGCGATGTACCTCGCGGTGCTGGCCTCGATGGTGCACGGCCTGACGGTGCCCGGCGCGATCGAGGTGGCGCAGCGCAAGAAGGGCTACACCAACGGCCTGTTCGAGTGGCTGCGCAAGGCGCCCTGGGGCAACCCGGTGTTCTCCGGCATGTTCATCTCGCTGCTCGGCTTCGGCTTCCTGGGCGGCATCTCGGGCGTGATCATGGGCGTGGAGCAGATCAACCTGATCATCCACAACACGATCTACGTGCCGGGGCATTTCCACGCCACCGTGGTGGTCGGCACGACGCTCGCGTTCATGTCGCTCACCTATTTCCTGATTCCGGTGCTGTTCCGCAGGGAAGTCGCGTTTCCGGGCCTGGCGAAGTGGCAGCCGTACCTGTTCGGCCTCGGCATGTCGGGGGTCGCCGTGTTCCTCATGGGCGCGGGCACGCTGGGCGTGCCGCGCCGGCACTGGGACATCAGCTTCGCGGGCAGCCCGTTCGCCTACGAGTATCCGGGCGCGGCCTGGCTGATGATGGCCCTGGGCAGCATCGCGGGGCTGATCGCCATCGCCGGCGGCGGCGCCTACCTGCTGATCACGGTCTGGTCGGTGTTCCTCGGCAAGAAGATCGAGACGCCGGGCTTCGCCTACGTGCGCGCGCGCGACGGCGCGGCGCCCGCCACGGCGCCCGTGGCGGCGGCGATCACCTCGCACGGGCAGTCGGCCGGATTCTCCGCGCCGGGGACTTTCGTGCTGGCGATGGTGTTCCTGGTCGCCTTCGCGCTCTACTACTTCGTGAACTGGAAGTACCTGTCCACGGTCTGGCCGCTGAGCTGAGGGGCACCGCTAGCAACGACGGCGCGAACGCATGAGGCTGCTGCTCAACCTGTTCAAGCTGCGCATCGGCGTGGCGATCGCGCTCGCCGCGGTGGCGGGCATGGCGGCGACCCCCGGCGCGCTGCAAGGCTGGCAGGCCGCCGTGCTCACGCTCGCGGTGCTGGTTTCCTCCGCCGCCGCGGGCGCGTTCAACCAGTACATCGAGCGCGACCTCGATGCGCGCATGGCGCGCACGCGCAACCGTCCCTTCGTGTCCGGCGCGCTGCGGCACGGGCCGCAGTGGCTCTGGGTGATCGGTGCGATGACGGCGGCCTCGGTGCTCGCCGCGGCGCTGGCGGCAAACTGGCAGGCCGCGTTCTATGTGTTCATGGGCGCGCTCACTTACGGCGTAATCTATACGGTATGGCTCAAGCGCCGCACCTGGCTGAACATCGTCATCGGCGGGCTCGCGGGCAGCTTCGCGGTGCTGGCCGGCGCCGCCGCCGTGACGCCGTCGCTCAGCGCAGAGTCGATCTGGCTCGCGGTAGCGCTGTTCCTGTGGACGCCACCGCATTTCTGGAGCCTCGCCATCGTCTGCCGGGAGGACTACGCCGCGGCAGGCGTGCCGATGCTGCCGGTGGTCGTGGGCGACGCGCGCTGCGCGCGCGCCATCCTCGGCAGCGCGCTGGTGCTGGTCGCGGCCACGCTGATGCCCGCGTTGCATGGCCTCGGCTGGGTCTATCTCGCGGCGGCGGCGGGCGGCGGCGCCTATTTCATTGCGGCCTGCGTCGCGCTCGTGCGCGATCCCGGCCGCGCTACCGCGCGCGCGAGCTTCCGCGCTTCGCTCATTCAGCTCTGCCTGGTCCTTCTCGGCACGATCGCCGACGCGGCGCTCCGGGGTTAGCGCACATGCAAGCCGCCCGCCCGGCCGATCGCGGCCTCGCAGTGGCGCGCCTGGCCCTGACGATGGCGTGGTTTCTCGCCGCATGGTTTTTCGCCGTGCGGCCGGCGGCGGCAGCCGATGCGACGCTCGATCGCGACTACGCGTTGAAAACCAGCCAGGCGGCGGTCGGCAAGCGGCCCGCGAACTACACCTTCACGGCATCGGACGGCAGGGGCGTGGAACTGGCGCGGTTTCGCGGCAAGCCGCTGGTCGTGAGCTTCGTCTACACGGGCTGCTTCCAGGTGTGCCCCGCAAGCACGCAGTTCCTCAAGCTCGCCGCCGCGCAGGCCGAGACGGTGCTCGGCAAGGACCGCATCGCGCTCGCCACCATCGGCTTCAACCTGCCGTTCGATTCGCCCGAGGCGATGCGCGACTTCGCGCGCCGGCAGGGCGTCAGCGCGACCAACTGGGTCTTCCTGACCCCGCAGGCCGCTCAGCGCGACGCGCTGCTCGCGGATTTCGGCTTTTCCCACGTCGCGACGCCGAAGGGCTTCGACCACATCCTGCAGGCCACCATCCTGGACGCCGAGGGCCGCATCGTGAAGCAGGTCTACGGCGAATCGTTCAGCCTGGACGCCTTCGTCGAGCCGCTCAAGGCGCTCGTAGCCGGTGCGCCGCTGCCGGCGAACGACCTCGGCTCGGTGATCGAGAAGCTGCGGCTGCTGTGCACGGTCTACGACCCGGTCAGCGGCGAGTACCGGCCCGACTACGCGCTGTTCGCAGAGATGCTCGGCGGGCTGCTGGTGATCGTCGCCACCGCGCTGTTCCTGCTGCAGGACCGCAGGCGCGCGCCGCGGCGGCATTGAATGCTGGCGGCCGTCCAGCGCGCGGGACGCTGGTGCTTCATGCGCGTGGAGGCGCTGTTCAACATCGCCTTCGGCGAGCGGTTCAATCCGCTCTACTACCTCGGCGCGATCAGCACCTGGATGTTCTGGATCGTGGTCGCGAGCGGGCTCTACCTGTACGCGTTCTTCGACACCGGCATCAACGAAGCCTACGCCTCGGTCGAGCGGCTGACGAACGGGCAGCGCTATGCCGGCGGCCTCATGCGCAGCCTGCACCGCTACGCCTCCGACGGCATGGTGCTCACCATGTTGCTGCACCTGACGCGGCACTTCGTCTTCGACCGCTACCGGGCCTTCCGCTGGTTCTCCTGGGTGAGCGGGGTAGTACTGCTGTGGCTGGTGTACGCCTCGGGCATCAACGGCTACATGCTGCCGTGGGACCGCCTCGCGCAATTCGTCACCATCGCGACTGCCGAATGGCTCGACTGGCTGCCGATGTTCCGCGGCACGCTGGTGCGCAATTTCATTTTCGCCGAGAACTTCAGCGACCGGCTGTTCTCGCTGCTGTCGTTCATCCACATCGGCCTGCCGCTCGCGGTGCTCGCGCTGTTGTGGATCCACGTGCAGCGCGTGCCGCAGGCGAGGACCACGCCGCCGCGCCCGATCCTCGCGATGGTCACCGCGGCGCTGGTCGCGCTCGCGCTGGTGAGGCCCGCGGTCAGCCAGTCGCCGGCCGACTTGTCCAGGGCGGTGACCGAGGTCGCGTTCGACTGGTTCTACCTGCCGGTGTTCGCGTACCTGTACCGCACGTCGCCCGCCGAGCTGTGGCTGCTGCTGGGCGGCGCCAGCGCGCTGTGCGCGGTGTTGCCGTGGCTGCCCCCGAAACGCGCCGCGGAAGGCTGGGGCTTCCATGTGCTGGTCCATCCCGACAACCGCTTCATCGTGGTGCGCGAAGGCGAAACGGTGCTCGACGCGGCGCTGCGCGAGGGCATCGCCATGCCCTTCGATTGCCGCAACGGCGGCTGCGGCGAGTGCAAGGCTCGCGTGCTGCACGGCGAGGTGGATCGCGGCGCGTACCAGGAGAGCGTGCTGGCTGCGGCGGAGCTCGCGCAGGGCGCCGCGTTGATGTGCTGCGCGACGCCGCGCGGCGACCTGGAGATCGAGTACGCGCCCAAGGCGGCGCTGCGCGTGGTTGCGCCGCGCATCCACGTCGCGCGGGCCGTGAAGCTCGAGCGCCTGGCGCCGGATGTGATGCGCGTGCTGCTCGCGGTGGAGGGCGGGACGCTGCGTTTCTACCCCGGGCAGTACATCAACGTGCTGCTCGATACGGGCGAGAAGCGCGCGTTTTCCTTCGCCACCGCGCCGCATGCCGCCGGGCCGCTGGAGCTTCAAATCCGGCGGGTCGCAGGCGGCAAATACACGACGCATGTGTTCGAGCACATGAAGCCGGGCGATGAAGTGCGCTTCGAGGGCCCGCTGGGCACTTTCTTCCTGCGCGAAGACAGCACCAAGCCGATGATCTTCGTCGCCGGCGCCACCGGGTTCGCACCGGTCAAGAGCATGCTGGAGCATGCGTTCCATCGCGGAGTGCGGCGGCGGATCTACCTCTACTGGGGAACGCGCCGGCCGGCGGACATGTACCTCAGGGAGCTCGCCGAGCAGTGGGCGAGCGCGCACCCGAATTTCACCTTCGTGCCGGTGATCTCCGAGCCGCGTCCCGAGGACGGCTGGCGCGGGCGTACCGGCATGGTGCACGAGGCGATCCTGCAGGACTTCCCGGACCTGTCGGGCCACCAGGTCTACGCCTGCGGCTCGGTGGCCATGGTCGAGGCGGCGACGCCGGCCTTTCGCGAACACGGCATGTCGCAGGATGACTGCTTCTCGGACGCATTCAGGCTCGCGCCGCACGTCCGTGGCGAGTCCGCGGAGATGGCCAAGCTCGGGGGCGGCGCGACGTGACCTACGCCGGGCGCACCCTGATGCAGGCCGCGTCCTACGTGCCGCTGATGGTGCTGATCGGCTATTTCTCCAGCGCGCCGGTGTTCGTGCACCTGCCCGCGGACCAGGCACTGCTGCGCCTGTCGATCGCGCACGCGGCCGAGCTGCGGCACGCCTGCCGCGAGCGCTCGCCTGCGGAACTCGCCAAACTGCCGCCCAACATGCGCGCCGCGCAGGACTGCCCGCGCGAGCGCTCGCCGCTGCTGGTCGAACTCGAAATCGACGGCGTGGTGGCATACCGCACCGAGGCGCTGCCGGCGGGCGCGCAGCGCGACGGGCTCGCCACGCTCTACCATCGGCTACCGATCGCCGCGGGCGCGCACCGGATCGTGGTGCGCATGCGCGATCGCCCGCAGGGGGACTTCAATCACGTGCGCGAGGAGACCCTGAACCTGGCCGGCGGCGATTCCGTGCTGATCGACTTCAACGCGTCGCGCGGCGGCCTCGAGTTCAGGCGCTGAGGATGCTGCAGCAGCTTGGCGGGTTGGCGTTTTTTCTGTTCTGGATCGCCGCCGCAACCGGCATCTACCTGTACGTTCTTCTCGACACCAGTGTCGCAGGCGCCTGGCTGTCGGTGGAGTCGATGGGCATCGTGCGCAGCCTGCATCGCTATGCGTCCGATGCCATGGTTCTGGCGACGCTTGCCCATCTGCTGCGCGAATTTCTCCTCGGGCACGCGAGTGGATTCCGCTGGTTCTCCTGGATCACGGGCGTGCCGCTGATCGTGCTGCTCTACGCTTCGGGCATCGGCGGCTACTGGCTGGTGTGGGACCAGCCGGCGCTGTTCTCCGCGACCGCCACCGCGGAATGGTTCGACTGGTTCGGCATGGCCTCGGAGCCCTTCGCGCGCAATTTCCTCCTGGCCGACCAGGTCATCGACCGCCTGTTCACGCTGTTCATCTTCCTGCACATCGGCATCCCGCTCGCGCTGCTCGCCGGCATGTGGGTGCACGTGCAGCGCGTGAGCCGCCCGGACACCTTTCCCTCGCGCAACCTGGCCGCCGCCACCGGGCTGGCGCTGGTCGTGCTCGCGGCCGCCTGGCCGGCGCGCAGCCACCCGCAGGCCGACCCGGCCGTGGTGCCCGCCGTGCTGGCGCTCGACTGGTTCTACCTTTTTCCCCATCCGCTGATGTACGCAACCTCGCCCGGCGTCCTGTGGGCGGTCGTCGGCGGCGCGCTCGCGCTGCTGCTCGCGCTGCCATGGCTCTGGCGCAAGCCGCGCTTGCCGGCGGCGGTGGTGAGCGCGCGGGATTGCAACGGTTGCGGCCGCTGCTTCGCCGACTGCCCTTATTCGGCGATCGTGCTGGTGCCGCACAGCTCGAAGCGGATTGCGCCGAGGATGGCGCAGGTGCAGCCGGCGCTGTGCGCCGGCTGCGGCATCTGCGCGGGGGCCTGCCCCTCGTCCACGCCGTTCCGCAGCAGCGAGTCGTACGCCTCGGGCATCGACATGCCGGGGCGCGGGATCGCCGACCTGCGCGGCCAGCTCGAGCGCGCGATCGCCGCCCTGCGTGAGGCGCCGCGCGTCGTGGTCTTCGGCTGCGACCGCTCGGCCGACGTCGCGGCGCTGCGCTCGGGCGATACTGCGGCCATGAGCCTGATCTGCGCCGGCATGCTGCCGCCGTCGTTCGTCGAGTACGCGCTGCGCAACGGCGCCGACGGCGTGCTCGTGACCGGTTGCCCCGGCGGTGCCTGCGACTACCGGTTCGGGCAGCGCTGGCTGGAAGAGCGCTTCGCGGGCGCGCGCGAGCCGCACCTGCGCGCCAACGTGCCGCGCGAGCGCCTGCGCGTCGCCTGGGCGGGCGACGGTTCGGCGGCCGATTTGCGGCGCCAGCT
>JBASCW010000020.1:0-7928 GCA_049651845.1 Burkholderiales bacterium
GGCGCGCGCTGCTCGCGCGCGCGCTGCGCGAGATCGCGCGCCACGAGCGGCGCATCGCGGCGCGCCTGACGCCCGCCGAGCGGCGCCAGTTGTTGGCGCTGCTGGGGAAGATCACCGGCTAGCGGAAGGGCAAAAAAAAGGGGGCGCTTGCGCGCCCCTGAATTGCCAGGAGGAACTCCTTGCGCGCTACATCCGGTACGCGGCCTCGCCGTGCGAGGTCACGTCCAGGCCCTCGCGCTCTTCTTCTTCGGTCACGCGCAGCCCGATGGTGAGGTCGACCAGCTTGAAGGCGGCGAAGGCCACCACGCCGGACCAGACCACCGTCAGCAGCACGGCCTTGGCCTGGATGATGAATTGGCCCCAGATGTCGTAGTCCTTGGCAGCGACCGCGGCGACCGAGACCCAATCGGCCGGGAAGCTCGGTCCGCCGAGCGACGGCGAGTTGAAGATGCCGGTGAGCAAGGCGCCGAGGATGCCGCCGACCGCGTGCACGCCGAAGACGTCCAGCGAGTCGTCCGCGCCGAGCATCTTCTTCAGGCCGCTCACGCCCCACAGGCACACCAGGCCAGCCGCGAGGCCGATCACGAACGCGCCGCCGACGCCGACGTTGCCGGCGGCCGGGGTGATCGCGACCAGGCCCGCGACGGCGCCCGAGGCCGCGCCCAGCATGGTCGGCTTGCCCTTGAAGATGGCTTCGCCGAGCGTCCAGGACAGCACCGCGCAGGCGGTGGCGAGGAAGGTGTTAATGAAGGCGAGCGCGGCAATGCCGTTCGCTTCCAGCGCGGATCCCGCGTTGAAACCGAACCAGCCCACCCACAGCAGCGCCGCGCCGATCATGGTCATCGGCAGGTTGTGCGCCGGCATCGCTTCCTTGCCGTAGCCGATGCGCTTGCCGATCATGTAGGCGCCCACCAGGCCGGCCACGCCGGCGTTGATGTGCACCACGGTGCCGCCCGCGAAGTCGAGCGCGCCCCACTGCCAGATCTTGCCGGCCTTGCCGGTCAGTTCCTCGATCAGCTTCGGATCCGTGTACGCATCCGGGCCCATCCAGAACCACACCATGTGCGCGATCGGCGCGTAGCTGAAGGTGAACCAGAGCACCACGAACACCAGCACCGCCGAGAACTTGGCACGCTCGGCAAAGGCGCCGAGGATCAGGCAGCAGGTGATCGCCGCGAAGGTCGCCTGGAAGGCGACGAACACCAGCTCCGGGATCACCACGCCCTTGGAGAAGGTCGCCGCCATCGCGAACTCGCCCTTGGCCGCGTCGAAGGTGCCCGACAGGAACAGGCGATCGAAGCCGCCGAAGTAGGCGTTGTACTCGGTGAACGCGAGGCTGTAGCCGTAGATGCACCACAGCACCGTGACCAGCGAGAACACGACGAACACCTGCATCAGCATCGAGAGCATGTTCTTCGAGCGCACCATGCCGCCGTAGAACAGCGCCAGCGCGGGCACGCTCATCATCAGCACCAGGGCCGTCGAGGTGAGCATCCAGGCGATGTCGCCCTTGTTCGGCGTGGGCGCCGGCTTGGCCCCTTCCTTTTTCGCCTCGGCCTTGGCTTCGTCCTTCCTCGCCTCGGCCTTGGCCTCGGCCTTCACCTCGACGGCGGCCTTCTCGGGCGCCTTGTCCTGCGCGCCGGCACCGCCCGCGGCTGCGAACAGCGCGAACATGGAAAGGGCTGCAATCAGCTTCTTCATCGTCTTCTCCCTAGATCGCAGCGGCGTCAGTTTCGCCGGTGCGTATGCGCACGACCTTCTCGAGGTCGAACACGAAAATCTTGCCGTCGCCGATCTTGCCGGTGTTGGCGGCCTTCTCGATCGCCTCGAGCACGCGCTCGAGCATGTCGGTCTTCACCGCGGCCTCGATCTTCACTTTCGGCAGGAAATCCACTACGTATTCCGCGCCGCGGTAGAGCTCGGTGTGGCCCTTCTGCCGGCCGAAGCCCTTGACCTCGGTCACGGTGATGCCCTGCACGCCGATGCCCGAGAGCGCTTCGCGCACTTCGTCGAGCTTGAACGGCTTGATGATGGCTGTGACGAGCTTCATCTCGGATCCCCGTTAGAATTTGTACAGGAACTGCACACCGTAGGAAGCGTTGTTGGTGCGCCCGGTGACGCCGTCGCGGTCGAGGAACGACGCGACATTCGAGCGGTCGCGGCGGACCTCGGCGCGCAGTTCGATGGGCTTCGTCGGCAGCCATGCGAGCGTGAGCGTCGCTTCCTTCCATTTCTGGACGACGCCGGTGCGATAGCCGTCCTTGTCGTCGAAGAGCTCCGCGCGGAACGAAAGCTTCCATTGGTCGGTGAATTGGTAGTTCGCGTAGCCCGCGATCCCCGACCATACGGCCTTGCTCGCGCCGGACGGAATCAATCCGGCCGTGCCGTCCTGCGTGCCGTAGTCGTAGTTGAGCACGAAGCTGAGCTTGTCCGTGGCGTTGATCGTCAGCACCGTATCGAACAGGTTGCGATCGCCCTCGGCCCCGGTGTTCACCAGCCCGCCGACGCGCTCCTTGCCGCCGTGGAACATCGCGGTGAGGGCCACCATCTTGCTCGGGTTGAACATGAGACCAAGCTCATAACCCTTCGACGAGTTGGTGTCCTTGATGTCGTCCCAGCCCTGGTTGGCGCCGATCTGAAGCGTCAGCGTGTCGCTCAAGCTGTAATGCGCGCGCAATCCGGTGTGCGTGAACGGGATCGCGTAGCCGAACAGGATTGAGCGTGAAAAGTTGGGATTGGCCGGGCTCCAGATCACCTCGGCGCCGGCGAGCGTGACGAACTTGCCCGCCATCAGGTGCCATGAGCCGGCCTTGTACTGCAGGTATGCCTGCGTTACGTCGAAGCGGTCGCGGTCGCAGCTCGTGCCGTCCGCATTGAGCCCCGTGACGACGTTGCATCCGCGCCCGTTGCTCGGATCTGTTTTGTAGGCTGCGATCACATCGGCGTCCTTGCCGGCGGTGAGATTGAGAACGCCGCCGAGCCCTTGCTGGGGGCTGTAGTCGAGCTTCACGGCAGCCTGCCGCAGCGCAAAACCGCTGCGCTCGATATCGAATACGCGGCTCGGCGTCCCGCTCGTGAACAGCGCGCGCCGCGAAAGATTGTTGTACGACGCGTCTATGTAGCCGGTAACGTCGAATATCCCCAGTTTCAGCCCTTCGTCCTTTGCATCGGCCGACTGCGCTGGGGGCGCGGGCTGCTGGGCGGTCGCCAGGCCGGGGACTGCGAGG
Organism: Burkholderiales bacterium; assembly: GCA_049651845.1. Lineage (GTDB taxonomy): Bacteria > Pseudomonadota > Gammaproteobacteria > Burkholderiales > SG8-39 > RBG-16-66-20. The sequence continues at coordinate 3,228 of JBASCW010000020.1, forward strand.
GTGGAAGCCATGGCAGCCGCGATCAGGGTCTTACGCATTGGTAATCTCTCCCAAGGAAGGATGGTTCCCGGATAGTTAGCACGTCGTATGCCAGCCTTTTTTGGACAGACAATCAACGTGTTACGTGCGGAAAGGCAATGCTGCAGGACTGTGACGCACCGAGACTGGGCAGGCGCACCGGTGTCTGCGCGAAATTGGTGCATGGCTAAACGTCGTCAGCGGCTTGGGTTACGCTCGCTGGCGTGACCGACAAGCGCACTTTCGACGATTTTCGGGATCGCGTCTCCGAGGTGCTGCGCAACTCCCCCGCGCAGGACCTGGAGAAGAACCTGCAGCAAATGCTCGCCGTGTTCGTCGAGCGCTTCGGCCTTGCGGCGCGCGAGGAGCTCGAGCTGCAGAAAAAGCTGCTCGAGCGGGCGCAGGCGAAGCTCGCCGCGCTCGAGGCGCGCGTCGCCGAGCTGGAGGCGCGTAAACCCTAAGCCCGCGCGCCGCGTTGATCCGGGCGTGGAGGTTCAATGTCGCTGGCGACAGTGGCGAGCCGCGCGCTCGCGGGGATCGATGCGCCCGAAGTGGCCGTGGAGGTGCACCTCGGGCCGGGGCTGCCGTCGTTCACCATCGTCGGGCTGCCCGACACCGAGGTGCGCGAAGCGAAGGACCGCGTGCGCGCCGCGCTCAACCACACGCGGTTCGAGTTCCCGGCGCGCCGCATCACCGTGAACCTCGCGCCGGCGGACCTGCCGAAGGACTCGGGCCGCTTCGACCTGCCGATCGCGCTCGGCATCCTGGCGGCGAGCGGCCAGATCGACGGCACGGCGCTCGCCGCGCACGAATTCGCGGGCGAGCTCTCGCTCACGGGCGAGCTGCGCCCGGTGCGCGGCGCGCTGGCGATGGCGCTCCGGGTGCGCGAGCGCGAGCGCGCCTTCGTGCTGCCCGAGCCGAACGCGCCGCAGGCGGCGCTCGCCGAGGGTGCGCAGGTGCTGCCCGCGCGCACGCTGCTGGAAGTGGTCGCGCACCTGGCGGGCGAGGCGAAGCTGCCGCGCTATGCGCCGGCTGCGCGCGCGCCTGCGCATGCGTATCCGGACTTCAGCGAGGTGAAGGGCCAGTCGCAGGCCAGGCGCGCGCTCGAGGTCGCCGCGGCGGGCGGGCACAGCGTGCTCATGATCGGGCCGCCGGGCACCGGCAAGTCGATGCTCGCCGCGCGCTTTCCGGGCATCCTGCCGCCGATGAGCGAGGCCGAGGCGCTCGAGGTCGCGGCGATCCATTCGGTGTCCTCGGCCGGCTTCGAGGCGGTGCGCTGGGGCGAGCGGCCGTACCGCGCGCCGCACCACAGCGCCTCGGCCTCGGCGATGGTGGGCGGCGGCGCGCTGCCGCGCCCGGGCGAGATCTCGCTCGCGCACCGCGGCGTGCTGTTCCTCGACGAGCTGCCCGAGTTCGACCGCGACGTGCTGGAGTCGCTGCGCGAGCCGCTCGAATCTGGCAAGGTCTCGATCTCGCGCGCCGCGCGCCAGTCGCAGTTCCCCGCGCGCTTCCAGCTTCTCGCCGCGATGAACCCCTGCCCCTGCGGGCACTGCGGTTCGCCCGCCGGGCGCTGCCGCTGCACGCCCGAGCGCATCGCGCGCTACCGCGGGCGCGTCTCCGGGCCCCTGGCCGACCGCGTCGACATCAAGCTCGAAGTGCCCGCGCCGCGCGACGCCGACCTGATGGCCGCCGGCGCGACCGAATCGAGCGAAGCGATCCACGGCCGGGTGCTCGCCGCGCACCGGCGCCAGCTTGAGCGCCAGGGCGTGCCGAACGCGCTCCTGGGCACGCGCGAAATCGACAAGCTGTGCGGAACGGACAAGGAGGGCGACCAGCTCCTGCGCCACGCCCTCGCACGGCTGTTGCTCTCGGCGCGCGCCTATCACCGCGTGCTGCGCGTGGCGCGCACCATCGCCGACCTCGCGGGCGACGCGGCCATCAAGGCCGCGCACATCGCCGAAGCCATCCAGTACCGCCGCCTCGACGCGAGTTTCTAGCGCGCGAATCCGGCTATAGTCCGCCCCGATGGCGACCTACGCGATCGGCGACGTGCAGGGCTGCTTCGACGAGCTGCAGGCGCTCCTTGAGCGCATCGGCTTCAACCGCGAGCACGACCGGCTGTGGTTCGTGGGCGATCTCGTCAACCGCGGCCCTAAATCTCTTGAGGTGCTGCGTTTCGTCCGGGATCTCGGCGATCGCGCGGTGGTGGTGCTCGGCAACCACGACCTGCATCTGGTCACGCAGCACGAGGGCTACGAGAGGAAACGCAAGGACGACACGTTTACCGACGTACTCGCGGCGCCCGATGCGAAGGAGCTCGTGGACTGGTTGCGCACGCGGCCGATGATGCACGCAGAAGGCAGCTGGGCGATGGTGCATGCCGGGCTGTTGCCGCTCTGGAACGTCGGGAAATCCCTGGAACTTGCAAATGAAGTCGAAAGAGCGCTGTGTGCACCGAATTACCGCGACTTTCTCGCGAATATGTACGGCAGCAAGCCCGAGCGCTGGCAGGATTCGCTCGCGGGCTGGGACCGGCTGCGCGTGATCGTCAACGCGATGACGCGCATGCGCTTCTGCACGTCCGAGGGAACGATGGAATTCCACGCCACCGGCCCGAAGGCTCCCGCGGGATATCGCCCCTGGTTTGAGGAAAGATCGGACGTGCAAAGCATCGTATTCGGCCACTGGTCGAGCGCCGGCCTGCAGTTGAATCACCGGATTGCGGGCCTGGATACGGGCTGCGTCTGGGGCGGGCCGCTCACGGCGCTGCGGCTTGAGGACCGGTGGCTCGTGCAGGTACCCTCGCCGGGCTACCAACGGGCTGGAGGCAAGGAATGAACGATTGCGTGTTCTGCAGGATCGTCGCGGGGCAGATTCCCTCGACGCGCGTGTTCGAGGACGAGCACACGCTCGCCTTCATGGACATCGGCCACGTCAATCCGGGCCATACGCTGGTCGCGGTGAAGAAGCACGCGGCCAATGTCTTCGAACTCGAAGAGTCGCAGGCGGAAGCGCTCGCGCGCGCTACCTTGAGAATCTCAAGAGCCCTGAAGAAAACCTTTGAGCCAGAAGGCCTGTCGGTCTACCAGGCGAACGGCAAGGCCGCCGGCCAGACGGTGTTCCACTACCACGTACACCTGCTGCCGCGGCACGCGGGCGACGGCATGGAGCTCGTCTGGCCGGTGAAGAATCCGCCGCGCGCGACGCTGGAAGAGTACGCCGCGCGAATAAAGGAGAAATTGGGGCTCTGACCCCGTTTGCTGGCGAGCAGCTCTAGAAGGGCGAGCTGCCGAAGGCTTTCTGGTAGCGTTCGGCGATCTCGTCGCGCGTGAACCTGTGGTTCTGCGGCCCGCGCTGCGCGATCTTGATCGAACCCATGAGCGAGGCGAGGCGCCCGGTGGTTTCCCAGTCCCAGCCGCGCGTGATGCCGTAGAGCAGCCCCGCGCGGTAGGCGTCGCCGCAGCCGGTCGGGTCCACGACCGCCGCGGCGGGGACCGCGGGGATCTCGATCTGCCGGCCGCCGGCGTGGATGGTCGAGCCCTGGGCGCCGAGCGTGGCGACGAGCGCCTTCAGCTCGCGCGCGAGGTCCTCGAGCGCTCGCCCGGTCTTCTCCTCGAGCAGCTTGCCCTCGTAGTCGTTCACCGCCAGGTAGTCGGCCAGGCGCACCATTTCGAGCAGCTCTTCGCGCGAGAACATCGGCAGGCCCTGCCCCGGGTCGAACAGGAACGGGATGCGGTGCTCGGCGCACTGGCGCGAGTGCTGCAGCATGCCCTCCTTGCCGTCCGGGCCGATGATCGCCAGGCGCGCGCCGAGGCCCGCATGGATGCGGTTTTCGTGCGAGTAGTTCATCGCGCCGGGGTGGAACGCCGTGATCTGGTTGTCGTCGAGGTCGGTGGTGATGAACGCCTGCGCGGTGAACTCGCCGCCGATGCGCTTCAGGTGCGTGCGCGCGATGCCGAGCGCGTCGAGGCGCGAGAAATAGGGCTCGATGTCCTCGCCGACGGTCGCCATCAGCAGCGGGTTGTCGCCGAGCATCTTCAGGTTGTAGCCGATGTTGCCCGCGGTGCCGCCGAACTCGCGGCGCATCTCGGGCGTGAGGAAGCACACGTTGAGGATGTGCAGCTGGTCCGCGAGCAGGTGGTTCTTGAACCGGTCCGGGAACACCATGATCGTGTCGTAAGCCATCGAGCCTGTCACCAGCGTCGTCAAGCGTTCTGCTCCTTGGTCAGGGATAGAAGAGGTACATGCGATAGCCGACCGCGCGCAGCCCCGTGGTGTCGATGTACACGCGCAGCACGGCCTCGGCGCCCGGGCCGATGCCGCGCGCGAGCACGTCGGCGGCGAGGCCGGCGAGGTAGTCCGCCGGCGCGAGCACGCGCCGCGCCACCGCCTCGTCGCGCTCATCGGTCAGCGTGAGCTCGAGCGACGGGTACTCCTGCGCGAACTGCGCCTGGTTGCGCAGCACCGCGTTCAGCACGATCACGCTGTCGCGCCGGCCGTCGGCCTGCAGGTCGGACGACTCGATCGCCAACAGCTTGGGGCGGCGCGGCAGCTGCAGCTCGCACCGGAGCGCCGCGCAGGCCGCCTCCAGGTGCGGGCGCAGCTCGGGCGCGAGCACCGCGATCTCGGTGCGGAACCAGTAGGTCGCCTGCGCGAGCAGCGCCGCGGCCGCGACCAACGCGG
>JBASCW010000021.1:0-16357 GCA_049651845.1 Burkholderiales bacterium
CGCGCTCCCCCGGCGCGCGCGCCCCGCCGCCGGCGAGCCGCTGCTCGCGCTGAGCGCGGCGTGCAAGAACTTCGGCGGACTGGCCGCGGTACGCGACCTTTCCTTCGAGATGCGCGGCGGCGAGATCCTCGCCCTGATCGGACCGAACGGCGCCGGCAAGAGCACGGTGTTCAACCTCATCACGGGCGTGCTGCCGGCGGACGCTGGCGAGATCCGCTTTCGCGGCGAGCGCATCGACCGCGTTGACGCCCGGGGAATCGCGCGCCGCGGCATCGCGCGCACCTTCCAGCACGTCAATCTGGTCGGCAACATGCCGGTGCTCGAGAACGTCGCGATCGGCGCGCACCAGCGCGGCGCGAGGGGAACCCTGGCGGCGATGCTGCGCCTGGATCGCGAAGAGGAACGGCGCCTGTTGCACGAGGCGGCGCGCCAGGTGGCGCGCGCCGGCCTCGCCGCGCACCAGGCCGATCTCGCCGCCAGCCTGCCGCTCGGCCAGCAGCGCTTGGTCGAAATCGCCCGCGCCCTTGCCGCCGACCCGGTGCTGCTCCTGCTCGATGAGCCCGCGGCGGGGCTGCGCCTGCAGGAAAAGCAGGCGCTTGCCGAACTGCTGCGCGGGCTGCGCGCCGAGGGCATGAGCATCCTGCTGGTCGAACACGACATGGATTTCGTGATGGGACTGGTGGACCGGCTGGTAGTGATGGACTTCGGCGAGAAGATCGCCGAAGGGCTGCCGCGCGAGATTCAGGCCGATCCGGTGGTGATCGAAGCCTACCTCGGAGGCATCGAGTGAGCGCGGCGCTGGAAGTCGAGGACCTATCGGTCGCCTACGGCAAAGTCGAGGCGCTGCACGGCGCGAACCTGCGCGTCGCCGAAGGCTCGATCGTCACGGTGATCGGTCCGAACGGCGCAGGCAAGACGACGATGCTTGGCGCCATCATGGGCCTGCTGCCCGCGCGCGGCACGCTGCGTTATGCCGGTGCGCCGTTGGGGGCAATGGCCGCCGAAGACCGCGTCGCGCTCGGCATGTCGCTGGTGCCGGAGCGGCGCGAGCTGTTCTCAGGCCTCTCCGTCGAGGACAATCTGCGGCTGGGCGCGTTTCACCGCCGCGGCGCCGGCGCGCGCGCGATCGCCGCCGACATGGCCCAGGTCTACGCGCGCTTTCCGCGCCTGAATGAGCGCGCCCGGCAGCTCGCGGGCACGCTCTCGGGCGGCGAGCGCCAGATGCTGGCCCTCGGGCGCGCGCTGATGGCCAGGCCGCGCCTGCTGCTGCTCGATGAGCCGAGCCTCGGCCTTGCGCCGCGCATCGTGCGCGAGACCTTCCACATCATCGCCGACTTGAAGCACACCGGCGTGTCGATGCTGCTCGTCGAGCAGAACGCGCGCGCGGCGCTGCAGGTCGCCGACTACGGCTACGTGCTGGAGACCGGCAGCATCGCGCTCGAAGGCCCGGCGCGCGAACTCGCCAGCAACCCGCGGGTCATCGACACCTACCTGGGATTGAGCGCCGGTCCGCGCGCCGATTGACCAGGCCAGCGGGCGCTGCCCGGCGCTCAGTGGATGCCCGGCTTCGACAGCGGCCCTGAGAGGTCCCCTCCCAGGCCGCCCCGCGCCAGCACCTCGCGCACGTATTTCGCCACATCGGGCTTGCAGATGAGCGCAGCCGAACTGTGGGCCGCCAGAAGGACTTCCGGCTCGAGCGCGGCTGACACGGCATATCCCTGCACGTAGTCGGCCCCCGCCTGCACCAGCGCCTCGACCGTCGCCCGGTCTTCCGCCCACTCGGCGATGGACTTCATGCCGAGGTTGCGCCCGAGCTCGATGATCGCCTCCACGATCGCGAAGTTGGCCGGGTGGGAGGTCATGTTGACGATGAAGCTGCCGTCGATCTTCAGTGCGTCGGCCGGCAGCTCCTTGAGGTAGGAGAAGGAGGTATAGCCGGCGCCGAAATCGTCCAGCGCCACCTTCGCCCCGTGGCCGCGCACCTGGTCGATGAAGCGCCGCGTGTTGTCGAGGTCGTGCAGCGCGACGCCCTCGGTGATCTCGATGCATAGCCGGCCTGTGGCGCGCGGCGAAGCGGTCAGCATCGCAAACGCGTCCAGTATGAAGCGCTCGTCGTTGAGCGACGCGCCAGACAGGTTCATGGTGACAAAGCGCGTCGCCGCCAGTGCCGCGTGGTGCATCTCCAGCCATTCGAGCGTATTGGCGAGCACCCAGCGGTCGATCACCGCGGCGCGGCCGTTGTTTTCCGCCGCCGCCACGACCCGCCCGCCCGGGATCACCGAGCCGTCGGGGTCGCGCATCCGCACCAGCACCTCGAAGTTGAGCGAGTCGTACGGACTCTGCAGCGAGAGAATGGGCTGCATGACCAGGAACAGGCCCTCGGGCTGCGGGTTTCCGGCGATGCGCTCGACCAGCCGCAGCTCCTCGGCGCGCTCGCGGAACACCTTGGCGTCGCGCGCGAACACCGCCAGGCCGTCGCCGCGCCCAGTCTTCGCGGCGTGGCAGGCTCGGTCCGCGACCGCGATCGCGTCCCCTACCGGGACGCTCTCCGCGACCTCCACCAGTCCGATGGAGATCTTCACCTGGAACGCCTTGTCGCCGGTGAGGAACGGTGCCTCGCTGACGGCGCCGATGATGCCGCGGCAGACCGCGGCCGCCGCGGCAATCGGCGCGCCGCCGAACACGACGATGAACTCGTCGCCGCCGATGCGTCCCAGGACCTGGCCTGCCGAAAGCAATCCCTCCATGCGCCGGCAGACCTGCCGCAGCACGTCGTCGCCGGCCACGTGGCCGAACATGTCGTTGATCAGCTTGAAGCGGTCGAGGTCGAGATAGGCCAGCACCAGGCTGCGCTCGCGCGCGCCCTCCGGCGCTGCAGCCTCGATGACCTTTTCCACGCCGCGCCGGTTCAGCACCTCGGTGAGCGGGTCGTTTTCCGCGAGGTATTGCAGCCTCTCGGTGGCGAGAACGCGCTCGGTGACATCCTGCAGCGAGCCTTCAATTGCGCCCGCAGTGCGGGCGGCCTTCACGTGGAACCACCGTCGCCCGCCGATCCCGCGGATCTCCAGGTCGGCGCTCGGGCCCTGCCGCAGGCCGTCCTGCAGCCGGTCCCAGGAGCCCGCCTCGAACCGCTCGCGCCAGTACGTGCGCCCGCCGGCCTGCACGTCCACGCTCAGCATCCTCGCCAGGGCCGGGTTGACGCGCTCGAACGAGCCGTCGGCCGCCACCGTGAACAGGCCGATCGGGATCGCCTCGTAGGTCGTCTTCAGCGCCGTCTGCGCCTGCAGGCGCTCGATGCGCTCCTGGCGCATCTGCTCCGCGATGCCCAGCGCCGCCATCAGGCTGGAGGCGAGCGCTGCAGTGACGCTGTTGAGAACGCCCAGCAGGTTCTTCACGCCGAGAGCGACCGCGACCACCTCCGAAAGCCCGCCGAGCAGCACGATCGCGAGTGATCCGCTGTACAGCAGCGCCACGATCGAACGCGTCGCAAACAGGATGCGCAGCAGGCAGTACGCGATCAGGCTCGAGCCGATCGCGACGGTGAGCCACATCACCGGCAGGAACCGGGCAAACGGAAGAATCAGCGCGGCGGCAAGCATCACCGCGCAGGACCACTGCGCAATGCGCAGCGGCCACAGGATGCGCAGTTGCCGCAAATCATCGCGAAACAACCGTGAGAAGAGCACATACGTGAGAACGAAATAGGCCGCGATGGTCAGCTTGCGCGCCGACAGCATCCATTCGCCGGGAATCTCCCGCCCCAGCCACTGCGTGTCCCAACCGGCCGACAGGGCACCCAGCCGCAGGCTCGTAACCAGCCAGGCGGCCAGCAGCACGTAGAGCCACTCGCGATTGATGACCGCGGTCACCAGGACGAACGCGGTCAGCACCAGCAGGCCACCCTCCAGCAATCCGGCGTTGCGGTGAAATTCCTCCGCCGAGGCGGCGAGCTCGCCCTCGGACCAGAGTATCGCCGTGAGTCGGGCCGGTCCGGCGAAGCTGCCCCGGCACAGCAGGCCCTGCGAGCCTCCAAGTGCGGCGCTATTGACGGCGAAGCCCGCTTTGACCGCACGGACGAGGCCCTCCGAGGAGGAGCGGTCCGCCTTCCCTGCCGGCGCGAGGGTAGACGCGTTCCAGCACTCCAGCCGCAGCGAGTGGCGCGAGGGCAGCTCTACATCCGCAGCGCCGTTGGGCGGATCGACCCGGAACCAGAACGGGGCTTCCGAGAGCCGCGTATCGACGCCGCGGACCCGCGGCCTGCCGCGCAGCTCCTCGCGGGCGCCGGCGGGGCCGAGCGTACCGGCCGGATCCTCGAGGACCGCGAGAGGCAGGACCGCCGGTTCCCCCGCGTCATAGCGGCTTTCCCAGCCGATGAGGGCGATGGCGGACACCACGCCGATGACGAGCGGAACCGCGTACACCGACAGCGCGTACAACAGCAGGTCGAGGCCGGAACTGAACTTCTGCCGCCATGTCGTCATCGCGATACGCGCTCGTCATAGCTGCCGGTCAGGCGGGATGGAACGCCGCGTGCTGCCGATTCATCGGCAGGCGCTGCCAGGCCGGGACGTCAGTCCCGCCCAGATCGATGTCCGGATGCGAGATGCCGCACATGAAGTGGAACAACGGGTGGCCGGCGCGATGCCACCGATCATACGCACCATACACATCCAGCGCCATGATGCGGTGGGGAATCCCGCCGGTGTGCTGCAGCTGGATGGTTCTGCCGGGAAACAGGTCGTCCATCAGCAGGGCCTCGTACTGCCGGTCCAGCCCGGGGCGCGCGCCCGCCACGACCCATGCAATGCCCGCCCGCAGACAGTGCAGGTAGAGCGCCTTGATGAGCGCGGCCTTCACCATGCGCCCGGCGCCGCCACCGGCCACTGCGAGGCGGGTCGCTTCCACCATGGATTCCCCTTGCAGCCGCGCGGGCAGCTCGACCGAATGCTCCACACCCAGGGGCCGATAGCGGTTCGACTGCACGCGAATCGTGCCGACCGGCAAGCCGTCGAGCCTGGACTCGGCCAGCAGGATCATCGTGTCCTGGTCCGCGTCGTCGTGTTCCGGCGCACGCAGGCCCTGCGCCAGCTCGGGCACATGGCGCGCGTAGGCCCTGTGACGGATCTGCACCGCCTTGCGCAATGCGTCCTCGTCGCGCGCGACGCGGATGCGGAACGGCAGCCGCTCCACGACCGCCGGCTGCGCGCGCGCGAACGGCTCCGGCAGCTCGCGGCTGGAAGGCGGTACGAACTCTGGGGCTTGGGGGAGAGTCAACGTTTCCATCGGTGGTTCCTCCTTGGGTGTGAGGCAGGTGGCGCTAGATTCGCTTGAGGCTGTACTGCGCGAGCGACACGTAGTTCTTGTCGAACGCCGTGATACAGGCGGCGAGATACCGCTCGAAGTCCCGATACACTCCGTCGCCGTACCGTCCCCGGATGCGCGGCTCGTGACTGCGCAGCCGCTGCAGCCAGTGCACGCAGGTGCGCATGTAGTCCAGACGCCGGGTCTTGACCTCGATGACTTCCCAATAGCGGTTGCAGGCCTCCATGACTTCCGCGAGCCGGACCGCGAATCCTCCCGGAAACATGGTGTAGGTGATGTGCGCCATGTCCTCGATGTCCTTGCGATTGCGCGGGACCGCGTTGCGCAGGATGGTCTGGAGCGCGAAGCAGGCGCCGGGCCGCGTCCATTCATGGGCGCGCCGGAAATAGTCGCGGTAGATGCCGATGTGCTCGCCGGCCCTGACCTGCGCCGGGGTGGCGGTGTGCTCCAGCATGCAGATGGATATCAACGCGTCGAATTTCGCCGGCGGCTCGTAATTCCGGTAGTCGGTGACGCTCGCCGTGACCCGGGGCAGCTTGCGGCGCAGGATTTCCGCCTGCTGCGCCTCCGACAGGGTGATGCCGTGCACGTCGCGCACGCTGCGGTCGACGGCAAGGTACTGCAGATTCGCGCCCCATCCGCAGCCGATGTCCAGCACGCTCATGTCTGGTTGGACCCGAGCGTAGTCGTGCAGGATCGCCAGCTTGTTCCTCTGCGCAAGCTCCAGCGAATCGGTGCGCCCATGGGGTCCCTCGTCGAAGACCGCGCAGGTGTAGTTCATGCGCTCGTCCAGCCACAGGCGAAAGAACTCGTTCGAGAGATCGTAGGAAACGGCGATGTCGGCCTTGTTGGACATGGCGATCGGCCTCCTCTCTTAGGCCCGCGGCGCCGGGCGGGGTAGCCGGGCAGGGTTCCTCCTGCAGACAGAAATTGACTATCTACATTGGGTATCGCCTTGAAAGCTTGATCTATAGCAAGGAAATCAAAAAAGAAAGTTCCCCCTGCTGCAATGCAACAAGAGAGGGGATCGTGTCAATGCCGAGCGCGCCGAGGCGCGCCCCGCGCGCGCCTGGCGTCGAGTCCTGCCCCGGATCGCGCCGGGCGGCGGCGCGCGCTAGGCCGTCACCGACGGCAGACCGGCGAGGGCCATCGCCAGCTCGCCCTCGTCGTACTTCTGGTCGGTGAGCTTGCCGGCAAAGTAGTCGATGTAGGCCTGCATGTCGAAGTGACCGTGGCCGCAGAGGTTGAACAGGATCACTTTGGACTTGCCTTCGGTCTTGCAGCGTAGGGCTTCGTCGATCGCGCCTTTCACCGCGTGGTTCGCCTCGGGCGCCGGCACGATGCCCTCGGCGCGGGCGAACTGCACCCCGGCGCTGAAGCACTCGACCTGGTGGTAGGACTTCGCCTCGATCAGGCCCAGGTCGAGCGCATGCGACACCATCGGCGCCATGCCGTGATAGCGCAGGCCGCCCGCGTGGAATCCAGGCGGCGTGAAGGTGGAGCCCAGCGTGTGCATCTTGACCAGCGGCGTGAGGTGCGCGGTATCGCCGAAGTCGTAGGCGAACTTGCCGCGCGTCAGGCTCGGGCAGGCCGCCGGCTCAACGGCGACGACGCGCACCTTGCGGCCGCCGCGCAGCTGCGCGCCGATGAACGGAAAGGCGATGCCAGCGAAGTTCGAGCCGCCCCCAGTGCAGCCGACGATGATGTCGGGATAGTCGCCCGCCATCTCCAGCTGGGCCAGGGCTTCCTGTCCCACGATGGTCTGGTGCGTCAGCACATGGTTGAGCACCGATCCCAGCGCGTACTTCGTGTCGTCGTTCGTGGCGGCGACCTCGACCGCCTCTGAGATTGCGATGCCGAGGCTGCCCGGATGATCCTTGTTCTTCTCGAGGATCGCGCGGCCCGAGTTGGTTTCGCTGGACGGCGAGGCGACGCATTTCGCGCCGTAGGCCTCCATGAGCGCGCGGCGATAGGGTTTCTGGTTGTACGACACGCGCACCATGTAGATCTTGACCTCGATACCGAACAATGCGCCGGCGAAGGCGAGCGACGACCCCCACTGGCCCGCGCCGGTCTCGGTGGTGATCTTCTTGATCCCCGCCTCCTTGTTGTAGAACGCCTGCGGCACCGCGGTATTCGGCTTGTGGCTGCCTGCCGGGCTGACGCCTTCGTACTTGTAGTAGATCTTTGCCGGCGTCTGCAGCGCTTTCTCCAGCCGGCGCGCGCGGTACAGCGGCGAGGGGCGCCACTGGCGGTAGATGTCGCGCACCGGCTCGGGAATCGCGATCTCCCGCTCGGTGCTCACCTCCTGCAGGATCAGCGACATCGGAAATAGCGGCTCGAGGTCCGCCGGGCCCACCGGCTGCTTGGTGCCCGGGTGCAGCACCGGTGCCGGCGGCACGGGCAGGTCGGCCATGATGTTGTACCAGGCCTTGGGAATGCGGGTCTCGTCCAGCACGTACTTGACGGTGTCATTCATGATTGATTGCCCCTCCCTGTCTTATAGCGGAAATTCGGAAACCCGCCCTCAAAGCTGACCAGCTCCAGCAGGTGCTCGCCGTCCTCTTTACCCAGATGCGCGATCCTCGCAAATACCCGCCGGCCCGAACGGCGGAGCTTGAACCAGTGCAGATCCTCGGTCGCCTTGCCCTTGTAGTCGGCCTGGTAGACCTGCCCGAGCTCGAGATCCTCGTAGCGGTCGAACGGCGCTTGCTGCCCGCAGTGCGGGCATTGCAGCGCGTCCTCGCTCGTTTGCCGCTCGCAAGTCTTGCAGAATCCGATTCTCGGCATCATCGATTCACCGATCGTTTAGGCTGCCGGCAATCGGCGCAGGTTTTCTTGATCTGCAGCAAGCAATTCAAGGTATTGCAGCGCAACAAGCCTCAGTCCGTCGCAACGGCCTCGAACCGGCACCTCGCCGCGCCACGCGCGCGGCATTGCACTTCGCGCGCCTCGCACGCGCTCCCCAGCGCGAGGCCCGCCACCGCCTGCAGCATGCCCGTGATCGGCGCGCAGACCTCGGTATCGGCCGCGCCGTAGCCCGCGGCGAAGGGGCTGTCCGTCACCTCGAGCGCGAGGCCCGTCGCTCCGCATTCACCGAAGCGCCACGCCCCCCAGCCCAGTTCCGCCGCGGTCTTCTCGACCGTGGCAAGCAGCGCGGCGGTGTCGCCGGCGCCGCTTTCCAGGTAACGGCGCGCGGAATCGCCGCCGTGCTCCGCAGTCGAGCGCACCAGCGCCGCGAACGCTTGCACGCGCGCGGGCCCGGGCAGGTGCCGGAACATGCCCATCAGGGTATCGGCGCGCAGGCTCAGATAGCGAATCCGGGGATCGCCCTGCGTCATGGGTCAATTTCCGCCGCCCACTGCCGGAGCGCGTTCTTGTCGGTCTTCGCGACCGACGTTTTGGGCAGCGCATCGAGGAAGCGGACGCGCGACGGGACCTTGAAGCGCGCCAGGTTGGCGCGGCAATGCGCCAGCAGTTCCTCGCCGTCCGCGCGCGCGCCAGGCCGCAGCGCGATGTACGCCACCGGCAGCTCGCCCCGATAGTCGTCGCGCACGCCGACCACCGCCGCCTCGAGCACCGCGGGATGCATCACCAGCACCTCCTCCAGCTCGCGCGGATAGACGTTGTAGCCGCCCACGATCAGCATGTCCTTCTTTCGATCGCGGATGAAAAGGTAGCCATCGGCGTCGAACTCGCCGATATCGCCGGTGTAGAGCCAGCCCTCGCGCAGCGCCCGCGCCGTCTCCTCCGGAAGATTCCGGTAGCCCTGCATGATCTGCGGACCGCGTGCCCGAATTTCGCCGCGCTCCCCGCAAGGCAGCACGCGCGTTCCTGTGTCCAGGTCCACGATCTGGATTTCGGTTTCCGGCAGCGGAACCCCGACCGAACCGGCTTTCACCGCGCCCCGCACCGGATTGAACGTGAGCACCGGCCCGGCCTCGGTCTGGCCGTAGCCCTCGTAAACGGGCGCGCCGACCGCGTCGCGCCAGCGCCGCAGCGTTTGTTCCGCAAGCGCCGAGGCGCCGGAATAGCAGGTGTGCACCGAGCTCCAGTCGGTGGCGGCGAATCGCGGATGCGCCATCAGCCCGGTGAACACGGTCGGGCTGCCGGGGAACACCGAGATCCGGTCGCGTTCGACCGCAGCCAGCACGTCCTCGGCAACGTAGCGCGGGAGCAGCACCAGCGTTCCGCAGCAGTACGGCGCGAGGAACAACCCCATCGCCATGCCGTAGGCATGCGAGACCGGCATCACGCACAGAATGCGCTCCGCGGCGCGCGTCGGCAGCAGCCCTTCGCGCTGGGAGACATTGGTCGCGATCGCGCCGTGCGTGAGGTTGACGCCCTTGGGCCTGCCGCCGGTGCCGCCTGTGTACTGCAGCAGGGCGAGCGCCTCGCTAGCAGGAAGATCGGCGAGCGCGTTGCCCTGCGCGCGCCACGCATCGAGCGTACGCCTGCCCTGCCCGACGACAACGACGTGCGCGATGCCGGCGGCCGCCGCCAGCGGCGCCACGGTTGCTTCGAGCGCGGCTTCGGCGATCAGCACTCGCGGCGCGGCATCGCGTAGTATGAATTCGAGCTCGCGCGGCGAGTACAGCGGGTTGAGCGGCACATGCTGCGCGCCCGCCGCCAGCACGCCGTAGGCTGCAACGCAGGCCTCGATCGAGTTGCCGAGCAGGGTCGCGACGCGCTCGCCGCGCGCGTCGAGTTCCCGCAACTCGCGGGCGAGGCCGGCGACGCTTGACGCGTACTCGCCATAGTCGAGCCGCCGTTCGCCGCACACCAGCGCCTGCACGCGCGCGCTTGCACCCGCCGCGCGCGCGAGCATGTGCAGCACGGTCGGGTATACCGGATGCGGAATCCTCATTGCTTCCCGAGCCAGGCCTGGTGGCGCTCGATCTCGGCCAGCAGCGCGGCCACGCCTTCTCCGGTGGTGGCGACCGTGCGCAGCACCGGCGGCGTCCACGCCGACGGCTTGCGCATCGAAAGCATGCCAAGCAGCTCCTGCTGCGCGCGGCCAGCGAGCGGCCGGTCGGACTTGTTCACCACGAACAGGTCGGCGATCTCGAACGCGCCTGCCTTGATGGCCTGCACCTCGTCGCCCAGGTCCGGCGGGCAGACCACCAGCCGGGTCTGCGCAACGCCCGCAATCTCGACCTCCGACTGTCCGGTGCCGACGGTTTCCAGGATCACCACATCGTAGCGCGCGGCGTCGAGCACTTCGATGACCGCGCGGATGGTGCGCGTCAGGCCGCCCAGGTGCCCGCGCGCCGCGAGCGAGCGGATGAACACGCGCGCATCGGTCTGGTGCTCGGTCATGCGCACGCGGTCGCCCAGCACCGCGCCGCCGCTCACCGGGCTGGAGGGATCCACCGCCACCGCCGCCACCGTCCTGCCGCGCGCGAGGAACCCGCCGATCAGCAGGTTGACGAGCGTCGACTTGCCCGCGCCCGGCGGCCCGGTCACACCGAGGATGCGCGCGTGCCCGAGGCGACCCGCCAGCGCGGCGCGAATCGCCGGCGCCTGCGCCGTCTCGTTCTCGACCGCCGAGATCGCGCGCGCGATCGCGCGCCGGTTGCCGGCCAGCACGCCTTCCGCGAGGTTTGCTGGGGCGTTCATCGGCCCTCCGGGCGTGGCAGGCTCGGCCGCAGAAGCATCGGGCCGTGCAGTACGAGATAGGCCAGCAGCGCACCAGCCCAGAGCGATGCCGATCCGGCGAGCGCCCACTCGCCCAGGCCGTGCACCGAATATGCGAGCCGCAGCAGCGACGCCGCGAACACCATCACGAAAGCCACCCGCATCGCCGCCGAAGCCTTGAGAGGGCGGCCGGTGTGGCGCAGCGCTACGCGCGTCATCAGGCCGATCTTCAGCATGCCGTAGGCGCCGAGCGTGAAGGCGTGGATCCAGGCGTCACGCGGCACGTCCGCAGCGACCTCGGCGAGCGCGCGCAATACGAGCGCGGCGATCAACCATGCGTAACCGAGGTGGATGCACCACAGCAGCGGCTCGCTTGCCGTGCGCCAGCCCCGCCAGCGGGCGAAGCGCCAGGCGTGCAAGGCCGCCGCCGCGAGCGCCGCTGCGGACATCCAGGCCGCGGGGGCGGAGAGCAGATCGGCGGCCGCGAACGCGACCATCGCCAGCGCCGTGGCGTACTCCAGGGGCATCAGGATCGCGCCGGAGCGCTCGCCGCGCGCATGCAGCCATCGACGCGTGAACGCCGGGATGAACAATCCGCCATAAAGGGTGAACAGGAACGCGAGCGCGTGCACCCCGAGCAGCAAGGCGCGGCGAGCGGCGGCCTCCGCACCGTCCGCCAGCGCGCCGTGGAACAGGATGTTGGCCGCGGCCAGCGCGGCGAGCGGCGGCAGCGTCCACCAGAACAGGCGCCGGCGCGCCGAGGCGAGGGTCGCGAACAGCATGGCGCCGAGCGCCGGCAGCAGGGCACAGTCGACGATCGCCACCAGCGCCGGCGCGAGCCATTCCGCGCCCAGGAGCACGGCGCGGCCCGCGAGCCACAGTAGGGCGAGCGCGGCGAGCGGCGGACCGCGCAGCTCGGTCGCGCCGGACCAGCTCGGCAGCGCCGTCAGCAGCACGCCGCACACCAGCGCCGCGGCGAAACCGAACAGCATTTCGTGCGCATGCCAGAGCGCGCCTGATGAATGCGGCGCCCAGCCGGTGTAACGCGCAGAAAACCAAACCAACAGACACAGCGGACCGTAAATCGCCGCCAGCAGGAAGAACGGCCGGAAACCGCTTGACCATAGCGCGGCGCCCTGCGTCGCCCTGCCGCTCAATGTGGGATCGCCCCGGCAGCCGCCAGCGCACGGCACTCGTCATCGGAGAAGCCCGCCTCGCGCAGCACCGGGTGCGTGTGCTCGCCGTACTTGGGCGGAAAGCCGAATTCGCGCCCCGCGCCGGGCAGGTCGACTGCCATCGGCGGCATGCGCACGCGCTTGCCGCCGGGCATCACGGTGGACGTGAGCCGCTCGCGCAGCGCCGCGAGCTCGCGCACCGCGGCCACGCCGTTGATGCGCGCATGCGGGATCGTCGCCGCGCGCAGCTCGGCCATCACCTCCTCCGTGCTCGCCGTGGCCGTCAGCGCGGCGATGTCGCGCTGCAGCTGCACCCGGTCGCGGATCCGGCCCTCGTTGGTCAGGCGCGCCTCGGTCGCGAGCGAGGCGAAGCGCGCCACCCCGGTGAGGCGCCGCCAGATCGCGTCGCTGCCGATCGCCATGTAGAAAAATCCGTCGCGCGCCGGATAGACATTGGTCGGCACGAACTTGCGGTGCTCGTTGCCGGCGCGCGTGATCTCCCAGGGTTCGCAGTCGAAATCGATCAGCGGCAGCGTCGTGATCAGCCAGGAGGCGGCCGCCTGCAGCATCGAGACGTGGATCTCGCTGCCGCGCCCCGACTCGGCGCGCTCGGCGAGCGCGAGCATCACGTTGGCGTAGACTTCGTCGCCCGCCTTCAGATCGATCACCGGCACGCCGCACAGTACCGGCGTGCCGTTCGGATCGCCGGTCAGCTCGACATAGCCCGCCATCGCCTGGATCACCGGGTCGTAACCGGGCACCTCCGGATACTCGGGCCCCAGCGCCGAGATGCCCGCCCAGATCAGGTCCGGCTTCACCGCCGAAAGCGTCGCGTAGTCGATGCCGAGCGGACCATAGCGCTCGGGCACGGTGTTGCAGCAGAACACGTCCGCGCTCAAGCCGCGCACCAGGCGCTTGAGGGCGGCGCGCCCCTCGGCGCTTTTCAGGTTGAGCGCGATCGCTTCCTTGCCGACGTTGGGCGCGATGTAATAGCTGCGGCGGTCATCGTCTGCGACGCGCGTTCCGATATACCGGTTCGGATCGCCGGGCAGGCCCCGGCCCGAGCCCAGGGCCTCGATACGGATCACGCGCCAGCCGAGCTGCACGAATCTCAGCGTCGCATAGGGCATGGAGAGCGCCTGCTCGAGGCTGAGCACCGTGCGTCGTTTCACGCGCGATCCCTGGAGCGCGGCTGCGCCGCGCATTGCCAGACCGGAGGTTCGGAGGCACCGTGCAGGGCGCGGTACACGTTCTCCGGCGTGAACGGCAGCGCGGTGATGCGGGTGCCGGTGGCGTTGTGGATCGCATTTGCCACCGCCGCGGCGATGCAGATGGCCGGCGCTTCGCCCACGCCCTTCGCCCCCTGCGGCCCCTCGCCGTCCATGGTCTCGATGAAACTGACGTCCATTTCCGGGATCTCGGGCGCGGTGACCAGCTTGTAGTCGCGGAAGTTCGGATTGCGCACCACGCCCGCCTCGACCCTCAGGTCCTCGGTGAGGGCGTAGCCCTGCCCCATGACGATGCCGCCTTCGATCTGGCCCTCGATGCCGAGGCGATTCAGCACGCGCCCGACGTCGTGCGCGCCGGTCACCTTGGCAAGGCGCACGATGCCGGTCTGCGTATCCACTTCGACTTCGCAGACCTGCGTCGCCCAGGCGTAGGCGGCCGAGACGTCGCCCTTGAACTGCTTGTCCTGGTGGTGGCTGGGCGGCTCGTAATAGAAACTGGTCATCACCAGGTCGGCCTTGTCGGAGAAATGCAGCGAGCGCAGGAATTTGGCGAGCTCGAACAATCTTTCCCGGTTTTCGCCCTTGACGATAAATCCGTTCTGGAGAGAAAGCGTTTCTGCAGGCACGCCAGCCTTCGCGGCGGCCGCGTCGAGTATCTTCCTCTTCGCCTTGCGCGCCGCGCCGATCGCCGAGTTGCCGGCGATGAAGGTGGTGCGCGAAGCGTGCACGCCCACGTCCCAGGGCGTGATGTCGGTGTCGTTGTTGACCACCGTGACCGCCGTCATCGGCAGGCCCAGCTCCTCGCAGACCAGCTGCGAGAGCACCGTTTCCGAGCCCTGGCCGATTTCGGAAGCGCCCGTGATCAGCGTGACGTGCGCGAAATCGTCGATCTTGAGGATCGTGCCGCAGCCGTCCGAGGGATAGATCTTGGCGCCGCCTCCCACGTGCAGCATCGAGGCGATGCCGATGCCGCGCTTCACCGGGTTCGGATCGTTCCAGCGGGCACGGTTCTCCGCCTGCTTGCGCAGGAAATCGCTGCGCCCGGCCGCGGTGGCGAGGCACTGCTTGAAGCCGCAGCTCTTGAAGTGCATGCCCTGCGGGGTGACTTCGCCGGGGTCCTGCGCGTTCTTCAAACGAAACGCGAGCCCGTCCATGCCGACCGCTTCGGCCAGCTTGTCCATGTGCGCTTCCACCGCGAAGGTCGCCTGCAGGTTGCCGTAGCCGCGGAACGACCCCGCGTAGGGATTGTTGGTGTAGACCGCCATGGTGTGGTACTTGCAATGCGGCACGCGGTACAGCGACGAGATCGTCTGCATCATCACGAACGGCGTGGTCGCGCCCCAGGAGGTGTAGGCGCCGTTGTCGTGCACGGTTTCGACCTCGCGGAAGGTGAGCGTGCCGTCCTTGCGGCAGCCCGAGCGCAGCTTGAGCAGCACCGGCTGACGCGTGGGCGAGGCGATGAACTCCTCCTCGCGCGTGAACACCAGCTTCACCGGGCGCTTGGCGATCTTGGCGAGAAAGATGGCGATCGGCTCGAAGGGATAGATGTCGAGCTTCGAGCCGAAGCCGCCGCCGATCGGCGGCTGGATGATGCGGATGCGCCCGGGGTCGATGCCGAGCAGCTCGGCGAACTCGCGCTTGTGCAGGAACGGCACCTGGGTGTTCGAATGCAGGAGCAGGTTGCCGGCCGGATCGAATTCGGCGATCACGCCAGAGACCCCCATGCAGCAGTGCGTCACGTAGTGCAGGCGGAACACGTCCTCGATCACCACGTCGGACTCGGCTTCGCCCTGCGCGAGGTCGCCTTGCGCGTAGTCGAAGGTCATCGCCACGTTGTCGGGCTTGCCGGCGAAGGCCACCGGCGAGCCGGCGGTCTTGAGGCTTTCGCCCGAGGCCCCGCCGTGCGGCTCGGGGTGGATCAGCGGCGCGCCGGGCGCGAGCGCCTCCTGGGTAGTGGCGACCACCGGCAGCGGCTCGTACGCGACCTCGATCAGCTTGAGCGCCGCTTCGGCGATCGCCTCGCTGTCCGCGGCCACCGCCGCGATCTCGTCGCGCAGGCTGCGCACGCGGTCGGCCTTGAGCGGCAGGTGGTCCTTGGCGACGCCGATCGGCCGCTGCCAGGGCACGTCCGCGGCGGTGATCACCGCGTGCACCCCCGGCAGCGCCTTCGCGGCGCTGGTGTCGATGGCGACGATGCGCGCGTGCACCTGCGTCGAGCGCAGGATCTTCGCGTGCAGCGCGCCCGGCACTTCGAGGTCCTGGATGTAGCGCGTCTTGCCGCTCGCCTTGTCCGGCGCATCCAGCTTCGGAATTCTCTTGCCGATCAGGGTTTCACTCATGGGATGATTCCTTCGCGGCGAGCGCGATCGCATCGATGATCTTGCGGTAGCCGGTGCAGCGGCACAGATTGCCCTCGATGCCGCGGCGGATCGCCGCTTCGTCGGCGTCCGGATGGCGCTCGATCAGGTGGCTCGCCTGCACCATCAGCCCCGGCGTGCAGAAGCCGCACTGCACCGCGCCCTTGGCGACGAAGGCGTCGCGCAGGCGCTCGCCCGCCGCGCTCACCGCCACGCCCTCGATGGTGACCAGCTCGCGCCCGTCGCAGTCGACCGCGAACATCAGGCAGGAATTGAGGCTCGCGCCGTCGACGAGGATGGTGCAGGCGCCGCACTCGCCCTCGCCGCAGCCGTACTTGGTGCCGGTGAGGCCGAGCCGCTCGCGCAGCATGTCCAGCGTGCTCATGCCGGCGGGCACGGTCAACTCGCGCTTCACGCCGTTCAGCGTGAAGGCGATGTCACAGTTGGCAGACATGGTCGAGGGCCCTTTTCAGCATGTTGTGGACGAGTTCGCGCCGGTACCAGTCTGAGCCCCGCACGTCCGAGATCGGGTGGACCTCGGCGAGCGCCGCCTGCGCCGCCGCCTCCAGCGCTGCCGCATCCGGCGCGCGGCCTTCCAGCGCGGCCTCGGCGCGCGGCGCGCGGATCACGGTCGGCG
>JBASCW010000022.1:0-2450 GCA_049651845.1 Burkholderiales bacterium
CCTGCGCCTTGAGCGCGGCGCCGACGGCGCCTACCGCGCGGCGCTGCCGCCGCTCGCCGCCGGACGCTGGCGCGCCGTGGTGGACGACCCGCGCGGCGAATGGCGCGTGGTGCAGGAGGCCCTATGAAGAACGCGATCCTGGTGCTGTGGCCGTCGTTCATCGTCGGCGGCATCGGCGAAGTCATCTTCTTCACCGTTTTCGACCCGAAGGAGCTCTATCTCTTCGGAGAGCCCTCGAGCCTGAGCCGGCTTGCGGTGTACTCCCTCGGGTTCTTCTTGTGCTGGGCGTTCGCCGCGGCTTCGAGCGCCATGACGGTATTCCTCCTCGCCACCGGACCGAAGGACGGCCGATGAGAGCGGCACTCGCGCTCGCGCTGCTGCTTGCCGTGCCGGCCCGGGCGCAGGACGCCGAGCGCGGCCGGCTGCTCTACCAGACGCATTGCCTCGGCTGCCACTACGAGCGCATCCACAAGCGCGATGCGTCGCGCTCGCGCATCGTCACGCTCGCGGGCCTGCAGGTGGAGGTCGCCGAGCGCGGCGTGCTGACCGGGCGCCCGTTCGCGCGCGAGGACCTCGACGACATCACCGAGTACCTGAACCGGTCGTACTACCGGCTGCAGAAGTAGGCGGCACGCATGGCCACGATCCGCTTTCTCGGCGCCGCGGGGGAAGTGACCGGCTCCTGCTTCCTGTTCGACACGGGCGCGGTGAAGTTCCTGGTCGATTGCGGCATGTTCCAGGGCGGCCGCGACGCACAGCGCAAGAACGCGAGCTTCGCTTTCGAGCCGCGCGAGATCGCGTTCGTGCTGCTCACGCACGCGCACATCGACCACTCCGGGCTGCTGCCGCGCCTGGCCGCGCGCGGCTTCGCCGGGCCGGTCTACGCCACGCCCGCCACGGCCGAGCTGCTCTCGGTGATGCTGCCCGACAGCGCGCACCTGCAGGTGCGCGAGGCCGAGCACGAGGGCACGGCGCCGCTCTACACCATGGCCGACGCGCAGGCGAGCCTCGCGCTGCTGCGTAGCGCGGAGTTCGGCGCCGCGTTCCAGCCCAGGCCGGAGATCCGCTGCCTGTTCCGCAAGGCCGGGCACATCCTCGGCTCGGCGATCGTCGAGATCCGCGTGAACGACCGCAAGATCGTCTGCTCGGGCGACCTCGGCCAGCCCGGGCGGCCGATCGTCGAGGACGCCGAGACGATCGAGGAGGCCGACGTGGTGCTGGTCGAGTCCACCTACGGCGACCGCAACCACAAGAGCCTGGTGCAGACGCTCGACGAGCTCGCCTATGCGGTCAACGACACGCTCGCCAGCAAGCGCGGCAACGTGGTGATCCCGTGCTTCGCGGTAGGGCGCACGCAGGAGATCCTCTACTACCTGGCCGAGCTGCGCGCGCAGCGCCGCATCCCGGCCGCCAGGGTCTACGTGGACTCGCCGATGGCCACGGCGGCGACGCGCATCACGCTGCGCTACGCGAAGCTGCCCGCGATGGACGGCGTGCAGTTCACCGAATCGCTCGAGGACTCGATGCGCATCAACGCGGTGCGCGCGGGCGCGATCATCATCTCGGCGAGCGGCATGTGCGAGGGCGGCCGCATCCGCCACCACCTGCGCTACAACATCTCACGGCCCGAGTGCGCCATCGTGTTTCCCGGCTTCCAGGCCGCGGGCACGCTCGGGCGGCGCATCGTGGACGGCGCGCAGAGCGTGCGCCTGTTCGGCGCCGACACCCCGGTGCGCGCCAAGGTGTTCACGATCAACGGCCTGTCGGCGCATGCCGACCGCGACGCGCTGCTGGGCTGGATCGGCCAGTTCCGGCGCGCCCCGGCGCAGGCCTGGGTGGTGCACGGCGAGCCGCTCGCCGCGCACGCGCTGCGCGACGCGATCGTGGACGGCTTTGGCTGGCGCGCGCAAGTGCCCGCGCCGGGCCAGGCCGCGGCTTTCTGAGCGGAGCTGGCGAATCCCTCAGCGGTCCTGCGGGCGCATCTCGCCTTCGCGCACCCAGACGCCGCGCTGTTCGCAGCGCAGCAGCTCGCCGCCGCTGAGCACGTAGCTGCCGAGCGGGTAGGCGACGTTGTTGAAGTAGCACACGCCGGACTCGAGCTCCTGGCCGTCGGGCGCGTCGTCCTCGGTGTCGTCGAGGATCGGCGAGGTCCTCAGTTCGGGATCGGGAGCGCCTACCTGGGTGGGATTGCGGGACATGGTCGGGTTCCTGTGATTGCGTGCGGCTGTCGTGACCCATCCTGCGCCGGCGCCGCCGCGCGCGCTTGACGCAGGTCAATCTAGGGCGGGAAGCGGCGCGCGATCCAGTGCTCGATCGCGGCGCGCATCGCCTCGGGCTGCTCGGTCGGGATCCAGTGGCGCGCATCGAGCTCGGCGATCTCGCAGTCGGGCAGCGCGGCGAGCGCCGCGCGCACGCGCGCGGCATCGGTGAACGCGCCGCGCGCCGACACG
>JBASCW010000023.1:0-148328 GCA_049651845.1 Burkholderiales bacterium
GGTCGGGAACCCGGCGAACGCGAACACCTACGGCTACGACACGCTGGATCGCCTGAGCTCGGCGATCCTGCCCTCCAGCAACTTCGCCTACAGCTACGACGCGGTCGGGAACCGGCTCACCAAGACCGTCGGTGCGAACGACGATACCTACACCTACGGCGCAACGAGCAACCGCATCGCCACGCTCACGCCGTTCGGTGCGCCCGTGCGCAGCTTCGTGTTCGACGCCAACGGCTCGACCACCTCCGATGCGGTGAACAGCTTCGCCTACGACACGCGCGGGCGCATGGTGAGCTCGACCAATGCGGCTTCCACGGTCACCAGCTACCAGGTGAACGCACTCGGCCAGAGGGTGAGGAAGACGAACGCCTCGGACGATCGCGTCTTCACCTACGACACCTGGGGCAAGCTGATTGCCGAGAGCGACCCGGGAGGGACTCCCAAACGGGAGTACATCTACCTTGGCGACGTGCCGGTGGGGGTGGTGCAATGAACGCGCTCATCCGGATTGTTGTAGCGCTGTTCTCTCTTGCGCTTTCGTTCGGGGCTCTTGCGGCGCCCACGGTGAGCATGACCTCGCCTGCCAACGGGTCGCTGTACCTTGCCCCGGGCACCTTGCCCGTGAAGGCCAACGCCTCGGCCCCCGGGGTGGGGATCAACCGCGTCGAGTTCTACGCCAACGGCGCGCTCATCAATACAGATACGAGCGCTCCGTACCAGTTCGACTGGACCGGGGTGGCGGCGGGCAGCTACGCGATCACCGCCAAGGCCGTGGACAACAACGGCGCGGAGACGCTGTCTGCGCCAAGGACCATCACCGTGGCGGCGACGAACACCCCGCCCACGGTGAGCCTGAGCGCCCCCGCGGACAACGCCCGCTACCTCAATCCCACGAGCATCGCGATCTCGGCCACCGCGAGCGGGCCCGAGCTGAACGACATCGTGCAGAAGGTGGAGTTCTACCTGAACGGGGTGCTCGCCAACACGATCTCCGCGGCCCCCTTCAGCTACGGCGCGACGGGCCTTGCCGCGGGGACCTACGTGCTCACCGCGGTTGCAACCGACAGCCAGAACGCGCAGACAACGAGCACCGCCCGAACCTTCATCGTCACCGACATGAATACGCCGCCCACGGTGTCGCTCGTCACACCTGTGGCCAACTCCGCCTGGAACGGCCCCACGGCGACGGTGCCGATGTCGGTCTCTGTGAGCTCGGGCGAAGCCAACGACACGGTGAGCGTGGAGTTCTTCGCCAATGGAACCTCGCTCGGCGTACGCCCCAGCGCCCCCTACAGCATCACGGCAAGCCTCGCCTCCGCCACCTACAGCATCAGCGCGGTGGCAACCGACGGGCAGGGCGCGCAGACGACCTCCGCCGCCCGAACCATCGTTGTCTCCGACACCAACAACCCGCCCACGGTGAGCCTGAGCGCGCCGACGCAGAACCAGAACTTCCCCAATCCTCCGATAGCCAGCATCACGCTCAGCGCCACCGCTGGGGCGGGTGAGGTGAACGGCTGGGTGACGAAAGTCGAGTTCTACGCCAACGGCACCTTGCTCGCCACCGACAGCGCGGGCCCGTTCGGCTTCGCCTGGACCAACGTGCCGCAGGGCCTCTACGCGATTACCGCGATCGCGTATGATAATTTCAACGCAGCCACGACCTCCGCGCCGATCAACATCAAGGTGGGCAACCCCGTGAGCCTGTATTTTGTCCACGTCGATCATCTGAATACCAGCAGAGAGATCTACAACCAGGCCCAGCAGCTCGTCTGGCGCCACGATCAGGCCGAGCCCTTCGGCAGTAACCCCGCGGACGAAAACCCGAGCGGTCTCGGTGCGTTCGAGTTCCCGTTGCGCGACCAAGGGACGTATGCGGACAAGGAGACCGCGCGGATCTATAACTGGAATCGGTATCGCGATCCGAATGACGGGCGATTCCTGCAGGCGGACCCGCTCGGTCTGAAAGGCGGGGATCTCTCGCTCTACGTGCTTCGCAAGAACAACCCGTTGACCTATCTCGATCCGACTGGTCTCGTGAATTGGAAGGGAACGTTTGGCGGACTCGGCTATTCGATAGGAGGTGGTGGTGCCGTCTTCGGGTATCAACTAACTTCCGAGTGCAAGTGCGGGCAAAGGGTCACGATTACCGGCTTCGCGAGCGGATTAACCGCCGGCGTGAGCTTGAAGCCCGGATCGGTGTCCGGCTCAGGCGCGGAATTCTACGACTACCTAGACTGTCCCGATCCTGGTATCGCGAACGGGCTCTTTGCGATGTCCTCGGCAAACCTCGTAATCGGAACGGGACCGGGCTACTCGAAGATCCAACTAGGTGGATTGCGGTCGTACAACAATCTCGGAGACCAGAATTACGGGTTCGATATTTCGATCGGGATCTACCTGGGTACGAGTGCAGTGACGGATGCTAAAGTCGAGTGCTGCAAATGACCGAGCGAGCGCCTATGGGCCATCTGAACCGTTTGCTTTATGCCTTTGCGCTTACTGCTGCACTCGGCGGCATCTTCATCATCGTCTCCGCCATTGCTGCGCCAGACGTCATGGTGGCCTTCATCTCGCAACCATATTGGGTCGCCATCTTTGTTCTGTCGTATCTCGCGGCGCCGTTCGTGGGGCGCTATATCAAGCGCGAGTAAAGCGCGCCGCGTCCACCATTACCTCCTTCACTTCCGGGCATGCCGTAATGTTGGAAGTGCGGGCAGTCCTGCTCATCGTGCTTGGCATTGCGGGGTTGATTCTCGGGTGGTTCTTTGTTCTTCCTGTGGCAGTCAATTGGCCTGATTCATGGTTTGGAGGGCTGCTTATCCTTTTGCTGGTGGTCGGAGGTGCGGCGGCGATCTATAAAGGGGGAATCATGCTCTGGAGATCGTCGCTTAAGCCACCGCCCGGCGGGCAAGACGGTTAGGTTCGCCTGGTAGCGTCAGCTCCGGACGCTGGTGGCGAACTTCATCGCGGTGGGGTGCTTGAGGTAGAGCTGATCGCCGACGAGTTCGAGCATGCGTGCTCGCGCGGCGACGGCGCGGCGGAAGGCTGAGCGCGCGCCGAACTTCATTACCGCAAAACTCTTCGTCACCTTCCTCCCATTGGGGAGTTTGATCTTCGCCTGCCAGGTGCCGCGCGGCTGCGCGGCTGAGCGCAGGAAGTGCACGCCGGGGACGCCGCTGGTGTTGTTGGAGCGCCGCTGCGCGTGGAACTCGCGCAAGGTGAGGACGCCCGAGCGCTTCAATTGCCGATCGCGCCAGGCGAGCGCGGCGGCGAGGGCCTTCTTCTGCCCGCCGTGCTTCAGATCGTAGAAGGTGCGGGCGTAGTCCTCGCCGCGCCGTTTGAAGCTCACGCGCCAGTACCAGGCGTTCTTCGCCTTCTTGGCGCGCGTGATCGCGTACATCGCGCGAGCCGCGCCTGCTCAGGCTGCCTGGCTGGCCTTCCTCTTGAGTTGCCCGCGCTCAAGGAAGGCGTCGATCACCTGTAGCACTTGGCGCTTCTCCTGGGGCGGCAGCTTCTCGATCTGCTGCAGCCGGCGCTCGAGCCGGTTGGAGCCGACCTTCTTCATCCGGCGCGGCGCGCTCATGCCGAGCAGCGTATCGACGCCCACGCCCAGGGCCTGCGCGATCTGCGGCAGCAAGTGCGCGGGCGGTTGCGCGCCGGGCGCTTCGTAGTAGGCGACCATGCGCTGCGTGATGCCGACCTCAGCGGCGAACTCGACCTGGGTGTAGCCGGCCGCTTTACGCAGTTCCGCGAGACGTTCTCCGAAGCTCTCGATCACCTGTGTCTTCCGTTTCGGCATGGGCTGGACTCCGTGAGGTTCGCGCCCATGCTAAGGCTGATTCCACGATCAGCTTGACGCATTATACCAATCGCGTATATCTTCGCGTCAACAAAATTCCTGCTCGTCCCCCTTGACACGATTTGCGGAGGCCCGATGGCGAGAATCCCCGAAGCCGAGATCGAACGCATAAAGCGCGAGGTATCGCTCGAGCGGCTGGTCGAGGCCTCGGGGGTGGAGCTGAAGAAGAGGGGCAAGGATCTCTTCGGGCGCTGCCCGTTTCATGAGCCCGACGAGACGCCGAGCTTCTCGGTGACGCCGGCAAAGAATCTGTGGAATTGCCTGGGCGCGTGTAACGAAGGCGGCGACGTGTTCGCTTGGGTGATGAAGCGAAACGGCGTGTCGTTTCGCCACGCCTACGAGCTGCTGCGTGAGGGCTTGGGCGCCGTGGGGGCGTCGCCGGTGAAGAAGACGACCGTGCGCTCCTTGCCGGCGCCGGTGTCCTTCGACGTGGACGACCAGGCGCTCAGGAATCAGGTGGCGCTCGTGTACTACGCAGGCGAATTGAAACGCTCGCCGGAGGCCTTGGCGTATCTCAAGGCGCGCGGCATCGATCACCCCGAGGCGATCGACAAGTTCCGGCTCGGCTTCGCGAACCGCACGCTGGGCTTGAGGCTTCCGAACAGTCAGCGGGTGACGGGGAGCCAGATCCGCGAGCGGCTGCAGCGCGTGGGGATCCTGCGCGAGTCGGGGCACGAGCACTTCAACGGCGCGCTCGTGATCCCGGTGGTCGACGAGGCGGGCAACGTAGTCGAGATGTACGGGCGGAGGATCGTGCGGCCGGCGAGCACGCGCGCGGCGAAGCATCTGTATCTGCCGGAGGTGTGCCGCGGACCGTCGCGCGGGGTGTGGAACTGGGAGGCACTCGTTGCGAGCAAGGAAGTGATCCTGTGCGAGGCGCTGATCGATGCACTGACCTTCTGGTGCGCGGGGTTCCGCAACGTGACCAGCAGCTACGGTGCCGGCGTGTTCACCGAGGAAATGCTCGCGGCGATGAAACGCCACGGCACCGAGCGCGTGCTCATCGCTTACGACCGCGACGAGCCGGGAGAGAAAGGCGCGGCGGACGTTGCCGAGCGGCTGATCGCCGCCGGGATCGAGGCCTGGCGCGTCGAGTTCCCCAAGGGGATGGACGCGAACGAGTACGCGCTGAAGGTGCAGCCCGCGGCCAAAGCGCTCGGTGTCGCGGTGCGAAAGGCGGCATGGCTTGGCAAGGGGAAAGCGCCCGAGGTCTCGCCCACGTCGGCGCCGATCGCGGTGGACGTGGAGCGGCCGGCGCCGGTGGTTGAAGAACCTCGCGCGCCCGTGCGCGCGCGCGCGGCTTCTTCTTTAGCTGCTGAATTAGCTGCTAAGGAAAAAACCGAACCCGAACCGCAGAGCGAACCTGAGCCCGAGATCGAGGCGCAGCCGGCACCGGCCTCTCCCGTCGCGCCGGCGCCGAGCGCGAGCGACGATGAGCCTGAGGTGAGCGAGGCCGAGATCGCGGCGAGCTACGGCGAGCGCAGCTACCGCGTGCGGGGCCTGGCGAAAAACACGAGCTACGAGATCCTCAAGGTCAACGTGCTCGCTGCGCGCGGCGAGCGCTTCCACGTGGACACGGTGGACCTGCGCAACTCGAAGCAGAGAACGTCCTACGTCATGCAGGCCGCGCTCGAGCTGCAAGTGCGCGAGGACATCGTGAAGGACGACCTGGGCAAGCTCTTCCACAAACTCGAAGCGCTACGCGACGAGGCGATCGCGCGCGCGATGCAGCCCAAGGCCTCGCCGGCCGTCGCGATGGCTGAGCCCGAACGTGAGGCGGCGATGGCGCTGCTGCGCTCACCGCAGTTGATCGAGCGCATCCTGGCGGATCTCGAAGCCTGCGGGCTGGTGGGCGAGCGCGTGAATAAACTCGTGGGCTACCTGGCTGCCACCTCGCGCAAGCTCGATTCACCGCTCGCGGTGCTGGTGCAGAGCAGTTCGGCCTCCGGCAAATCGACGCTGATGGACGCGGTGCTCGCGCTGATGCCCGAAGAGGAGCGCGTGAAGTACAGCGCGATGACGGGGCAGGCGCTCTTTTACCTGGGCGAGCGGGACCTCAAGCACAAGATCCTCGCCATCGTGGAAGAGGAAGGCGCCGCGAGAGCTTCGTATGCACTGAAGCTGCTGCAATCGGAAGGCGAGCTCACGATCGCATCGACGGGCAAGGACCCGGCGACGGGGAACCTGGTTGCGCAGCCCTACCGGGTCGAAGGCCCAACCATGCTCTTCACGACGACGACCGCGGCCGAGATCGATCCTGAGCTGCAGAACCGGTGTCTCGTCCTCGCGGTGGACGAGTCAAGAGAACAGACCCAGGCGATCCACCGGCTGCAGCGCGACAAGCGCACGCTCGAAGGCATGGCGCGCAAGGCCAAGAAAAAAGACCTTGCGCGCCTGCACCAGAACGCGCAGAGATTGCTCAAGCCGCTCGAAGTGCTGAACCCGTACTCCGACCGGCTCACCTTCCCCGATCAGGCGACGCGGATGCGGCGCGATCACGAGAAGTACCTGACGCTGATCGATGTCATCGCGCTCGTGCACCAGCACCAGCGCGAACTCAAGCTCACGGTGCGCGAGGGCCAGCCGATCGAGTACGTCGAGGCGACGCTTGCGGATGTGGCGCTCGCCAACGACCTCGCGCACGAAGTGCTCGGCCGATCCTTGGATGAACTGCCGCCGCAGACGCGCCGCGTGCTGGAGGCGGTGGACGCGTTCGTCGCCGCGCGCGCGAAGGCGCAAGCGATCGAGCGCGCGCAGGTGCGCTTCAGCCGGCGCGAGCTGCGCGAGGCGAGCGCGCTCGGCGACACGCAGTTAAAGATCCACCTTGGGCGCCTGGTCGAGTTCGAATACGTGCTCGCGCACCGGCGCGGCGCCGCGTGCGATTACGAGCTGGTCTACGACGGCGCGGGGCAGGACGGCCGGCCCTTCGTGCCGGGCCTGATCGACGTGCAGGCGCTTCGAGCTACGGCTACGACGGCGGATCGGTCGGGGGTAAATGATGATCGGTCGGCCCCTGGTCGGGGTCCGGTCGGCCCCCGGTCGGGGGGTGGTCGGGGTGACGAAAACGCGCTAAGTGTCCGTGATGAAAGCGATTCCGAGCCCGCGGCCGAAAAAACCTCCAAAACGCATATCAAGGGCGGCAACGGCAAAGAGCGCGTCGTACCTTTAGCTGCCGCCTCTCGCGACGCCGACGACGATGCTGCGCCGTAAGCGCGCGCGCGGTGCTCGCGCGCGCGACTGGGACCTGGCCGACAACGCGCTCACGCACGCCTACAACGAGTTCCTCGAATGGTCGGGCGTCACCGGCTGCACGGACGCCACGATCGAGACGCGCCGGCAATCGCTTCGCGTGTTTCTGCTCTGGTGCGCCGAGCGCTCGATCGCCAAGCCCCAGGATCTGACGCTGCCGATCCTCGAGCGCTACCAGCGGTACCTCTATCACTACCGCAAGGCGAACGGCGCGCCGCTCGGGTTCATCTCGCAGCGCTCGCGCCTGGTGCCGCTCAAGACCTTCTTCAAGTGGCTGACGAGATCGCGCTACATCCTCTATAACCCGGCGTCCGAGTTGGTGCTGCCGCGACCGCCGAAGCGGTTGCCTCGGCACATCCTCACGTCTGAGGAGATCGAGACGATCCTCGGGACGTGCGACCTCGACACGCCGCAAGGCTTGCGCGACCGGGCGCTGATCGAGTTGCTCTACTCAAGCGGCGTGCGGCGGATGGAGGCTGCGCACTTGAAGGTCTACGACCTGGACCTCGATGGCGGCGCGCTCTTCATCCGCGAAGGCAAGGGACGCAAGGACCGCATGGCGCCGATCGGCGAGCGCGCCTGCCGCTGGCTCGCGAAGTACATCGCTGACGTTCGGCCCCAGCTCGTGGTCGAGCCGGACGAACAATGGCTCTTCCTCACCGACTACGGCGAGCCGATGTTCAAGGACCGCTTGGGGCATCAGGTGCGAACCGCGATCGAGCGCGCGGGCTACACCTTCCCCGGTTCCTGCCACCTCTTCCGGCACGCGATGGCGACCCACATGCTGGAGAACGGGGCCGATATCCGCTTCATCCAGGCGATGCTCGGGCACGCGAAGCTCACCACCACCGAGATCTACACGCAGGTGTCGATCCTGAAGTTGAAGGAGATCCACGCGGCCACGCACCCGGCGCGTCCAGGACGCGCCAGGAACGACGCGACCGGCACGGACAGGGCGAAGGCTGCCTCGGCCGACGAGAACGCGCGCAGCGCGCTCCTGGCCGCGCTGGAAGCGGAAAGCGACGACGACGAGCTGGACGCCGCCGGCGCCGATCGCGCCGAGCTGCGCTCCAATCCTTAGCTGCTGTTCCCTGACCGCCCCGTCACGGCGCGTGCTAGGGCTTCGCCGTCCTTCGCGCACGCGCCGCGCCGGGGCTACGCCTGTGCGCGATCGGCCGCCGTGCGTTCTGCGAGCATCGTGGACAGGCCGCAGCGGGCATCGAGCCCGCCGCGGCCTGGCAGGCGGCCGGGGTAAATGGGCGGAGCCCATTCAACATAACCGCGCGTTGCGTGCTGGCCGTCGCTCGCAGCTGAGCTGCTCCGCGCCCGCCAACGCGCGCAGCCTTGCGCGCTGCACGCAACGGTCGGTTATGTCTGGCGCCCCGGCCGCCTGCACGTGCACACCATGCGCAAGCGCATCGTGTGCACGCAAAGCGAGTCAGCGCGCCCGCGTGCAAGCACGCCGGCGCGAAGCGCACACGTCCCCCGGCCCGCCCAGCTCGCGCGCAACCTGTGCGCGCTCGCACCCGTCCGCCCCCGCAAGCGGGGGCTCCCCGTTAGCTGCGCAACTCGGGCGAGACCGCGAGGCGAGCGCGCAGCGCCGAGCCGAAGCGCTCGTTGCTCTTGCCTGGCGGTGACGGCGAAGCCGTGACCGCACTGACTCGCTCTTAAGCGCGCAGGGTGGGTCACGCTGCGCGCGCTCGGCGGACCGGGGCGCAAGACATAACCGTGTCTTGCATGCACCGTGCGGCTAAAGCGAAGCGCAGGCCGTGCGGGTCGTGCCGCGCACGAGCAGCTAAGCTGCGAGCGCGGCACTGCCAGGCAAGAGCCGGTTATGTTGAACCGCGCTGGCAGCGCGGTTCACCCCGGGCTGCCGACTACGGCCGCCGCACAACGATGAAGGTGAACGAACGCGACGACGTAGCTCTGGCGCGGCGCGTGCGCGAACGGCACGCAAGCCTTGCACGCGCCGTGACAGGGCGGCACAGGACAGGCGGCTAAGAGAACGACGTCGATCGCGTCGCACGTGATCGCACGTCGCGCGCACCGAATCGCTTGCGCCGGATCGCCTCCGCGGGCAAAAATGCGCCTCTAGGAAAAAAACGAATCCGGGAAGAGGCCCGCCTTCACTTTAGCTGCTGCAACTGCCGAGCGCGTCAAGGAAAAACGCCTACCGCTACGGCGAAACCGTGTCGGGCTCACTTGTTACGTCGATCATCTGAATAGTCCCAGAGCCGTCTATAACGACCAGCAACAACTGGTCTGGCGGCATGACCAGGCTGAACCGTTCGGCAACAATCCTCCGGATGAGAACCCCTCCGGCCTAGGAGCCTTCGAGTTCCCGCTGCGTGACGAGGGGACCTACGCGGATCGCGAGATGAATCTGCTCTACAACGTCGCGCGTTATCGCGATCTGGATGCGGGCCGGTTCATTCAGGCTGATCCGATCGGCCTGAGGGGCGGCGATCTCTCGCTGTATGTGCTCAGGGGGAACAATCCGTTGAGCTACACGGATCCACTCGGGGAGTTCGTGATTGCGCTTCCTGCCATTCCAGCAATTGGCGGCGCCATTGCAGAGGCGATCGTCGGTGGACTTGCAGCCGCTGCAATACTCTCTGTTCCGGGTGATACGAAGCAGGAAGCGAAAGGTGCAAAAGCGGCCGAAGGTCCAGCTACTGGAAAGGGTCGCTATTACTGCCAGGTGCGCTGCAACGTCTATCCGATCGGTGATTGTAAGACCTGCCCGGACATCGTCTTCGGCAATGGCTATGGTCGGACTGAGAATGAGGCATGGAATAACGCTTGGGATTCCGCAAATGCCGGAGTACCGCAGGGCTGCGGCTATCGCCATTGCCATGGTGTTGGCGGCTCCTGCAAAGGGCGCACTGGCGGCAAGGCGAGGTAAGAGAGACCATGCCGGCAAATTGGACGAAAGCACAGATCGCACGAGTCCGTGCTAGAGCAAAGGCCGGGGATTCGTCGGCACAGCGCGACCTCGCCACGATGCTGGCGAGTGGAGCCCTCGGTGCGCCGAACCATCGGCAGGCCTTCAAGTGGTATCTCAAATCTGCTGAGGCCGGCGACGATGACGCTCAATACAATCTTGGGCTGATGTACATCCTTGGTGAAGGCGTGCGGAAGAACCGCGACACCGGTCTGCGCTGGCTCAAGGCGGCTGCACGTAATGAAAACGATGTTGCCGAGGAAGTCCTGGGCCAGATCTACGAGCGTGGGGCCTTCGGGTTCCGAAAGAATCTACGTGTGGCGCTGAAGTGGTATCGCGCTGCAGCTACGCGGGGTAACAACAAAGCCAAGTTTGGTCTCGGCCTTTGCCTGTCGTTGAAGGGCACGCCGTCGCAGAGAAAAGAAGGTGCGCGATTGATTCGTCAGGCGGCAAGAGCTGGCGTCGTTGACGCCAAGAAATACCTGACCGAGAAGCGCGCTTAGTTCTGACGCCCGCCCTGCGCGGGCGTCGTTGTTTTACCGGCTCGCCTGGGCGAGCATGGCCTCCAGTACTTCCATGACGGCGCGCTGCTTGGGCTTGGGGAGCGCGGAGAGGCGTTCGAGCTGCTGCTGGAGCTTAGGCGTGGGCCCGCGCTTGGCGGCCGGGCGCTGGTCCTCGCCGATCAGCACTTCGAGGCTGACGCCGAGCGCGCGCGCCAGGCGCGGCAGCAGCGAGGCGGGCACGCGCAGGCGCGCGACCTCGTAGGAGGCGACCTGCTGCTGGGTGGTGCCGATCGCCTCGGCGAGGGCCTGCTGGGTGAGCCCCTGTTCCTTCCTCAGCTGGGCGATGCGCTCGGCCAGTTCGCGAAAGAACCTCTTCTCCTCTTGCGACATCGTATCGACGGTCGGGTGCGTGATCGGTGTCATGAGGATAAGGGTGGGCACGCGGTATTGCGGTTGACTCTACACCAACATGGTGTAATCTGCCACTCGAATTAAAAACTTCCAAACCCCCTTGACAGGTTTTTAGCCGGAGGCCCGATTCGATGGCGCGCATCCCCGAGGAAGAGATCGAACGCATCAAGCGCGAGGTATCGCTCGAGCGGCTGGTGGAGGCCTCGGGGGTGGAGCTGAAGAAGAAGGGCAAGGATCTCTTCGGCCGCTGCCCCTTCCACGCACCCGACGAGACGCCGAGCTTCTCGGTGACGCCGGCAAAGAATCTGTGGAATTGCCTGGGTGCGTGCAACGAAGGCGGCGACGTGTTCGCCTGGGTGATGAAGCGAAACGGCGTGAGCTTCCGCCACGCCTACGAGCTGCTGCGCGAGGGCTTGGGCGCGGTGGGCACCTCGCCGGTGAAGAAGACGACCGTGCGCGCCTTGCCGGCGCCGGTGTCCTTCGATGCGGACGACCAGGCGCTGCGCAACCAGGTGGCGCTCGTCTACTACACAGGCGAGCTGAAACGCTCGCCCGAGGCCCTGGCCTACCTTAAGTCGCGCGGCATCGATCACCCCGAGGCGATCGAGAAGTTCCGACTCGGCTTCGCCAACCGCACCCTTGGCCTTCGCCTGCCGAACAGCCAGCGTGTCACCGGGAGCCAGATCCGCGAGCGGCTGCAGCGCGTGGGGATCCTGCGCGAGTCCGGGCACGAGCACTTCAACGGCTCGCTCGTCATCCCTGTCGTAGATGAGGCGGGGAACGTGGTCGAGATGTACGGGCGGAGGATCGTGCGGCCGGCGAGCACGCGCGCGGCGAAGCATCTGTACCTGCCCGAGGAGTGCCGTGGGCCGTCGCGCGGGGTGTGGAACGTCGATGCGCTCATGGCCTCGAAGGAGATCATCCTCTGCGAAGCGCTGATCGATGCGCTGACCTTCTGGTGCGCGGGCTATCGCAACGTGACGAGCGCTTACGGTGCCGGCGTGTTCACCGAGGAAATGCTCGGTGCGATGAAGCGCCACGGCACCGAGCGCGTGCTGATCGCTTACGACCGGGACGAGCCGGGAGACAAAGGCGCGGCAGAGGTTGCCGAGCGCCTTACCGCCGCAGGGATCGAGTCCTGGCGCGTCGAGTTCCCGAAGGGGATGGACGCGAACGAGTACGCGCTGAAGGTGCAGCCCGCGGCGAAATCGCTCGGCATCGCGATCCGCAAAGCGCTGTGGCTTGGCAAGGGGAGAGCGCCCGAAGCCTTGCCCACGTCGGCGCCCGTGGTGATCGAGGCGGCGGCCCACGTCGAGCTGCCGGCGCCGGCAGTGGAAGAGCCTCGCGCGAGCGCGCGTGCGCGCGCGGCTTCTTCTTTAGCTGCTGAATTAGCTGCTAAGGAAAAAACCGAAACCCAGGACACCGCGCAGCCGCGCGTAGAGGCCTCGCCGGCGCCAGCGTCTCCCGTCGCGCCGGGACCGAGCGCGCCGGGCGACGAGGCCGAAGTGAGCGAGGCCGAGATCGCGCTCGCGTACGGTGATCGCTCGTATCGCGTGCGGGGCCTGGCGAAGAACACGAGCTACGAGATCCTCAAGGTCAACGTCCTGGCCGCGCGCGGCGATCGCTTCCACGTGGACACGGTGGACCTGCGCAACTCGAAGCAGAGAACGTCCTACATCCAGCAGGCGGCGCTCGAACTGGAACTGCGCGAGGACATCGTCAAGGACGACCTGGGCAAGCTCTTCTTCAAGCTCGAAGCGATGCGCGACGAGGCGATCGAGCGCGCGATGGAACCGAAGGCGTCGCCAGCCGTCGCGATGGCTGAGCCCGAACGAGAGGCGGCGCTCGCGCTGCTGCGCTCGCCGCAGTTGATCGAGCGCATCCTCGTCGACCTGGAGGCCTGCGGGCTGGTCGGTGAGCGCACGAACAAGCTCGTGGGCTATCTCGCCGCCACGTCGCGCAAGCTCGATTCACCGCTCGCGGTGCTGGTGCAGTCATCGAGCGCGGCGGGCAAATCGACGTTGATGGACGCGGTGCTCGCGATGATGCCGGAGGAAGAGCGCGTCAAATACAGTGCGATGACGGGACAGGCGCTCTTTTACGGCGAGGACCTCAAGCACAAGATCCTCGCCATCGTCGAAGAGGAAGGAGCCGCACGCGCATCCTATGCGCTGAAGCTCCTGCACTCCGAAGGCGAGCTGACGATCGCGAGCACCGGTAAGGACCCGGTGACGGGGAACCTCGTCACACAACCGTATCGCGTGGAAGGCCCGACGATGCTCTTTACGACGACGACTGCGGCCGAGATCGATCCGGAGTTGCAGAATCGCTGCCTGGTCCTCGCGGTGGACGAGTCGAGGGAACAGACGCAGGCGATCCATCGGCTGCAGAGGGACAAGCGCACGCTCGACGGCATGGCGCGCAAAGCGAAACGCAAAGAGCTTCAGCGCCTGCACCAGAACGCGCAGCGGCTCTTGAAACCGTTGGAAGTCCTGAACCCGTACTCCGACCGGCTCACCTTCCCGGACCAGGCGACGCGCATGCGGCGCGATCACGAAAAGTACCTGACGCTGATCGATGTCATCGCGCTCGTGCACCAGCACCGGCGCGAGCTGCGGCTCACGGTGCGCGATGGCCAGCCGATCGAGTACGTCGAGGCGACTTTGGAAGACGTGGCGCTCGCCAACGAATTGGCGCACGAGGTGCTCGGGCGCTCGTTGGATGAATTGCCGCCGCAGACGCGCCGCGTGCTGGAAGCGGTCGACGCGTTCGTCGCGGCGCGCGCGAAGGCGCAGGCGATCGAACGGGCTCAGGTGCGCTTCAGTCGGCGCAAGCTGCGCGAGGCGACGAGCGTGGGCGACACGCAGCTGCGGCTGCACCTGGATCGCCTGGTTGAACTCGAATACGTGCTCACGCGGCGCGATGGCGCAGGCGGCCGTTTCGTCTACGAGCTCGTGTACGACGGCGCGGGGCAAGACGGGAAACCGTTCGTGCCGGGGCTGATCGACGTGGCGGCGCTCAAAGCCACGGCTACGACGGCGGAAGTCGCGGGAGTAAAGAGCGAACTCGCGGGGCGATTGCGGGGCGTTCGCGGCCCGATTGCGGGGGGGGCCGCGGGGCGAGCAAATCGCCGGAGAACCGCATGAATCGGGCGTCTCCGAGGAATCGACCCCGGAAACTGCAAAAACGCATAGCAAGAAGGGAAACGGTTCGGAGTCGTCGTACACGCAGAAACGCGTCCTACCCTTAGCTGCTGCCGGCGTCGGGGACGACGACGATGCTGCGCCGTAAGAAGGCCCGCGGCCGTCGCGCGCGCGACTGGGATCTGGCCGACAACGCGCTCACGCACGCCTACAACGAGTTCCTCGAATGGTCGGGCGTCACCGGCTGCACTGACGCCACGATCGAGACGCGCCGCCAGAGCTTGCGCGTGTTCCTGCTCT
The DNA here is from genome assembly GCA_049651845.1 of Burkholderiales bacterium. Classification (GTDB taxonomy): domain Bacteria; phylum Pseudomonadota; class Gammaproteobacteria; order Burkholderiales; family SG8-39; genus RBG-16-66-20. The sequence goes on from JBASCW010000023.1 coordinate 14,413, forward strand.
GGTGCGCCGAGCGCTCGATCGCCAAGCCCCAGGACCTGACGCTGCCGATCCTCGAGCGCTACCAGCGTTACCTCTATCACTACCGCAAGACCAACGGCGCACCGCTCGGGTTCATCTCGCAGAGATCGCGCCTCGTGCCGCTCAAGACCTTCTTCAAGTGGCTGACCCGGTCGCGGTTCATCCTCTACAACCCGGCCTCGGAACTCGTGCTGCCGCGACCGCCGAAGAGATTGCCCCGGCACATCTTCACCATGCAGGAGATCGAGACGATTGCGGGAAGCTGCGATCTGGCGACGCCGCAGGGGCTGCGCGATCGGGCGCTCCTGGAGCTGCTCTACTCAAGCGGCGTGCGCCGCATGGAGGCCGCGCGCTTGAAGGTGTACGACCTGGACCTGGATGGCGGCGCGCTCTTCATCCGCGAAGGCAAGGGGCGCAAGGACCGCATGGCGCCAATCGGCGAGCGCGCCTGCCGGTGGCTGGCGAAGTACATCGCGGACGTGCGGCCTCAGCTCGTGGTCGAACCGGACGAGCAGTGGCTCTTCCTCACCGATTACGGCGAGCCGATGCTCAAGGACCGGCTCGGGCACCTGGTGCGCGGCTACATCGAGCGCGCCGGCTACACCTTCCCCGGGTCGTGTCACCTGTTTCGCCATGCGATGGCCACGCACATGCTGGAGAACGGGGCCGATATCCGCTTCATCCAGGCGATGCTCGGGCACGCCAAGCTCACCACCACCGAGATCTACACCCAGGTGTCGATCCTGAAGTTGAAGGAGATCCACTCGGCCACGCACCCGGCGCGGCTGGGAGGCGCCAGGAGCGACGCGACGGCCTCAGGGAAGGCGAACCCCGCACCGGCCGACGAGAACGCGCGCAGCGCGCTTCTGGCCACGCTGGAGGCCGAAGGCGACGAGGAGGAAGCCGCAGCACCCTGACCGCCCCGTCACGGCGCGTGCTAGGAGTCTGCGCGGCAGGAGGTTGAGTTGATGGTCATCGAGATGGTGTGGTGAAGCGTTAAACGATGATGACGACAAGCTACCTTCCATACCATCCGGGGCAGCAGAATTTGCTGCCATCGTCGCTGCAAGACTGGTTGCCCGAGGGGCATCTGGCCTACTACATCAGTGACACGATCGACAGTCTGGATCTGAGCGCGTTTCATGTGCGCTACGCCAAGGGTGGCCCGAGGAATCAACCGTTTCATCCGGCGATGATGGTCAAGGTGCTGGTGTACGGGTATGCCACGGGAGTGTTCTCCTCGCGCAAGTTGGCCAAGAAGCTGCATGAGGACGTGGCGTTCCGCGTGTTGGCCGCGGAGAACTACCCGGCGCACCGGACGCTGTGCGATTTCCGGGCGCTGCATCTGGAGGAGTTCTCGGCGCTGTTTGTGCAGGTGGTGAAGCTGGCGCGCGAATGCGGGCTGGTGAAGCTGGGCACGATTGCGGTGGACGGCACCAAGGTGAAGGCCAACGCCTCGCGGCATAAGGCGATGAGCTACGAGCGGATGCAAGGGAGCGAAGCCGAGCTCAAGGGCGAGATCGAGGCGCTGCTGGCGAAGGCCAAAGCGGCCGATGAGGTCGAGAAGAACGAGCCCGATCTGGACATTCCAGCCGAGATCGCCCGGCGCGAGACGCGGCTGGAGGTGATCCGTGCCGCGCGTGAGCGGCTCGAGGAGCGCCAGCGCGCCGCCGACACGGCGCGTGGCCGCTCCAGCGGGGACGATCGCAAACCGCGTGGTCCCGATGGCAATCCGAGAAAAGGGCCGATATACAAGCGCGAGTTTGGTATCCCCAAGCCAAAGGCGCAGGAAAACTTCACCGACCCGCAGAGCCGGATCATGAAGCGCGCCGGCGGTGGATTCGACTACTGCTACAACGCTCACGCGGCGGTGGATGACACAGCACACATCATCGTCGCGGCGGAGCTGACCAACAGTGGCGCGGATAGCAACCGCTTGCCGCCGCTGCTGGAGGCGGTCAAGGAAACCACCGGCGCTGATGCTGCGCAAGTGCTCGCCGATGCCGGGTTTCGCTCTGAGGCGGTGTTCGAGAAATTGAAGGATCACCCCACCGAACTGATCGTCGCTTTGGGAAGGGAGCGCAAGAAGCAACTCGTCATCGATGTGCGCAAGCGCCCTCGGACGGCGGCGATGGCCGAGAAGTTCAAGGCCGAAGAAACGCAAAACGCTTACAGGCGCCGCAAGTGGCTCTCCGAGCCTCCCAACGGCTGGATCAAGAACGTGTTGGGGTTCCGTCAGTTCAGCATGCGTGGTTTGGCCAAGGCGAAAGCCGAGTGGCGGCTCGTCTGTGCTGCGCTGAATTTACGACGAATGGCCACCTTGGTACCTGGATAGGCGAGATTCAGGCTCGTACACCGCCCAAAATCGATTCGCATCGACCTCGCACGAACCTCTGCGGCTGTAAATTGACGGGCGCCGCACCGAAATTCCCGAAAAGTGACACCCGGCACAACTTCAACTCGCACAAATTTCGTCTGCCGCGCAGACTCCTAGCGCGTGTCGAGCAGGCCGTTGGCGAGGCCGGTGTCGCGCAGGCGCGCGCACTGCGCCGCCGAGAGCCGCGTGTTGCCCGGCGCGGTCTCGTCGCGCATCAGGTTGCCCGGCTCATCGGAGTGCTCGCCGCTGTCCATGAGCATGTGCGCGAGCTCGTGCGCGAGCGCGAGCGCCGGATCGCGCGCGTCGCGCACGAGCCAGACGCTGTCGGCGAGCTCCGGTCGCGTGCGGCTGTTGCCGCGGCCGATCGCCTCGGCGTCGAACGCGGGGCGCTGGCGCGTGCGGTCCACGAAGTAGACCGCCGGCGCACGCGGCCGCAGCTTGCGCGCGAGCTCGCGCGAGGTCGGCGTGTGGAATGTTCGGAAGCGCGGCCCGACTTCCGCACGCACGAGCTCCAGATCGCCCGGCACGATCGCGCACTGGCCGAGGATTTTCACCGCCTGCGCCGCCAGCTCCGTGACTTCGCGCGCCTGCCACGCGCCGCCCTCGAAATGCACGAGCGTCAAGCGCAGCACGACCGGCGGCTGCGCGAGCGCGAGCGCGGGCGCGGCCGCGAGCAGCAGAAGCAGAAGGAGGCGCATTTGCGAGTTCGATCCGCGAATCGTTTGATTTTAGCGACGCCTGCCTCTAGGCTTGCGCTCTCACAGAGGAGCGAAAGATGAGAATGCTCGCATGGCTGGCAGCGGTGCTCGTGAGCGCTGCGGCGCAGGCGCAGGACTATCCGACCAGGCCAATTCGCTTCATCGTTTCGTTCCCGCCCGGCGGCAGCTCCGACCTGATCGCGCGCGCCATCGCCCCGCGTATGGCCGAGCGGCTCGGCCAACCGGTGCTGGTCGAGAACCGGCCGGGCGCCGGCGGCAATATCGGCGTCGACGCGGTGGCGAAGGCGCCGCCCGACGGCTACCTGATCGGACTGGCGGCGGCCGGCGCGCTGTCCTCGAACATCAGCCTCTACCCGAGCATGCCGTTCCATCCGGAGAAGGACCTCGCGCCGCTGTCGATGCTGGCGATGATCCCGTTCTTCCTGGTGGCTCACCCGTCGCAGCCTTCCTCGCTCAAGCAGCTGATCGAGACCGCGAAGGCGAAGCCGGGAACGATCGCCTACGGCTACGGCGGCAACGGCTCAGCCATGCACCTGGCGGGCGAGCTGTTCAAGATGATGGCCGGCATCAAGCTGCAGCCCGTGCCGTACAAGGGCAGCGGACCGGTGTCGGCCGACGTGCTCGCGGGGCAGATACCGCTTGGCGTGGTGGACGTGCCCTCCGCGATCGCTCACGTGCGCGCGGGCACCCTGCGCGCGCTCGCGGTCACGACGAAGCGGCGCATCGCCGCGGCGCCCGAGGTGCCGACCTTCGATGAGGCCGGCCTGCCAGGCTACGAGGCGATCGGTTGGTTCGGCGCGGTCGCGCCCGCGAACACGCCGCCGGAGATCGTCAATCGCCTGAACAGGGAGATCGTGGCGGCGCTCTCGGCGCCGGAAATCCGCGAGCGCGGGATCGCCGCCGGCGCCGAGCCGTTCCCGAGCACGCCGCAGGAGTTCGCGGCGATCATCCGCGATGAGACGCGAAAATGGGCGCAGGTGATCCGCACCGCCGAGATCAAGCTCCAATGAGCCCCGTCATCGACGTGCACACGCACATGCTCAACCACGAGTGGTTCAAGCTTCTCGAAAAGCATGGGCGGCCGCGCTACACGCTGAAGACGGTCATGGGCGGGCTGCGCGCGATCCATCTGGACGGCGCGCCCTTCATCACGCCGGTGCCGGAGATGTTCGACTGGGACCTGCGTATCCGGAACATGGGTCGCGTCGGCATCGACGTCGCGGTGGTTTCGCTCACCTGCCCGAACGTCTACTGGGGCGGTGAGAAAGTGAGCCTCAAGGCGGCGCAAGTGATGAACGACGAGATGGCGCAAGCGCCGGCCGGACCGCATCCAGTGGCTCTGCTCGCTGCCCTGGCAGCACGACAAGAGCGCGCTCGCGGAGCTCAGGCGGTCGCAGAAAGCCGGCACCTGCGGGGTGATGGTGCTCGCCAACATCGGCGGCAAGCCGCTCACCGATCCGTCCTTCGCGAAGATCTGGCGGGCGATCGACGCCGCCGCGCTGCCGGTGCTCATCCACCCGACCGCGCCGCCCGGCGTCGCGGAGATGGAGATGCAGCAGTTTCAGCTGACTGCGTCGATCGGCTTCACGACCGACACCACGCTCGCGGTCGCGCGCATGATCTACGACGGCTTCTTCGACCGCTTCCAGAAGCTGAAGATCATCGCCAGCCACGGCGGCGGCACGCTGCCCTACCTGATCGGCCGCATGGACCAGTGCTACGAGCACACTCCCGCCTGCCGCACGAAGACGCGCGAGAAGCCCAGCCTGCACGCGCGCCGGATCTACGCGGATTCGGTGGTATTCACCGATGAAGCCCTCGCGATGGCCGTGAACGTGTTCGGCTCGGGTAACGTGCTCTACGGTTCGGACTACCCGCACACCATCGGCGATCCGATCGGTTGCCTGGCGCGCGTCGACCGTCTGCCCGACGGCGCGCGCGAGCGCGTGCGCGGCCGGAACGCGCTCGAGATATTCGACTTCCGCTAGGCGTTGGGCGCCGCGTGCTGCTCGTTGCGGCGCGCGCAGCGCTCGAGGAAATCGGCGCGGTGACGTTCGCTGTCCTGCGGCGCGTCGAACACCGCCTCGACCTCGGCGCGCAGGAACTTCTCGTCCTCGGCGTCGCGCACGAACCAGCGCAGCGCGGGCGGGAAGGCGCGGATCGTGAGCAGGTCTTCCTCGAGGCGGCCTACGAAGAACTCTCGCGTGGTGCCGCCGTCGCGCGAAAGCGCCGCATTACGGATGAAATCACCGCCTTCGCGGCATTCGCTCGCGCTGTGGGGTCCGGCCGCAGCACCGGTCGAGAGCAGGAGCGCCGCGGCGATTGCCAGGGCCCGCATACGGGCACGCTAATCCGCTCGCAGTGCAGCATGCAAATCACCCGGGTGCTGCGGCGCGGAGGTAGACTCGCCGTTTGCCACGAACTTCGGCCATGACGATCTACTTCGAGAACGCAGCACGCAAGGTCCGCGACCTGCCGGTGTCGGAGGCCGAGCGCGCGGCGCGCGTGCAGCTCGCCGCCTGCTACCGCGTCTTCCACCATCTCGGCTGGACCGAGATGATCTTCAACCACATCACGCTGCGGGTGCCGGGTCCGGAGAAGCTGTTCCTCATCAATCCGTTCGGCCTGCATTACAGCGAGATCACCGCGTCGTCGCTGCTGCTGATCGATGTCGAGGGCAACCCGGTGCGCGAGTCCAAGTGGCCCGTGAACCGCGCGGGCTTCGTGATCCACAGCGCGATCCACGGCAGCGTCGAGAGCGCGCGCTGCGTGATGCATACGCACACCACGACCGGCATGGCGGTCGCCTGCCTGAAGGAGGGTTTGTCGCCGACCAATTTTTATGCAGCGCAGCTGCACGGCGGCGTCGCTTACCACGACTTTGAAGGCATTACGGTAGAAGACGGCGAACGCGCGCGTCTCGTCGCCAGTATCGGGCAGAAGCGCGCGGTGATTCTGAGGAACCATGGATTGCTCGCCTGGGGGCCATCCCTGTCGGCGGCCTTCATGACGCTGTGGACGCTGCAGCGCGCCTGCGACGTGCAGATCGCCTCGAGCGCCGCAGGCCCCTTGAATCCCATCGAGGTCTCCGTGTTCGCCCAGGCCGTGCGCGAATCGGGCCCGGGCGAGAAGCGCACCTGCGAAGACGTATTCGCCGCGATGCAGCGGCTCGTGGACGCGAAGGATCCGTCCTACCGGGACTAAGAGCAGGGGGCGCTGCGGGCGCTCGCGCCCCCCGTACCCCCCCGGTGCCTTCGCTAGAGGGTCGCGAGGCGGCGCAGCTCGGGTATGCAGGCGCCGCAGTTGGTCCCGCATTTCAGGTCCTTCTGCAACTGGGGCAAGGTCGCGCCGGAGACGACCGCGGCACGGATCTGCGACTCGGCGACCCCGAAGCAGGCGCAGACACTGGGCTCGCTCGCGGCTGCACCCATCTCGGCCGGGCCGCCAAAGAGTTTCTCGAGCGCGGCGAGCGCCCGCGCATCGGGTTCGCCTGCGGCGGCGAGCTCCAGGCGCAGGCGAGTTACCGGTCCTTCGGCGAGGGACAGCGCGGCGTAGTCAAAGCGCGCAAGCCAGCCTGCGGCCGCACGCTGCAGTTCCGGCGTCGCGGCCGCGGCAAAGACACCGCGCCAGCGTGCTGCAAACGGCTCGATGCGCACCGCGGCATGCTTGAACTCGGGCTGCCTGGAGTCGGGGTCGACCGCGGACAGGGTGAGCGCGTTGGTGCCGGCGCCGGCCGTGAAGCGTGCGCCCCAGTGCATGGCGACGAAGGCGTCGCCGGGGCGCATGTCCTCCGAAGCCCGGACCTTCATGACGAGGTTGCCGCGCCGACTGGTGAGACGGACCAGATCCCGATCCGAAAAGTTGTAGTTTTTCAGATCCAAAGGATTCAAGACGACTTCCGCCTCCGGGCAGTGGCTGAACAGGCGCGCCACGAGCCCGGTGCGCGTCATGCTGTGCCATTGGTCGCGCAGGCGGCCGGTGGTGAGCCGCAGCGGGAACTGCGCGTCCGGCTCCTCGGCCGGCGGCTGGTACTCGGTGACAACGAAGCGCGCGCGCCCCGAGGGCGTGGGGAACACGCCGTCGGCGTACAGGCGCGTGCGGCCGCTCCGGGCGCCCTCCGGGCAGGGCCACTGCTGGGGGCCGTCGCGCTCGAGCACGGCGTACGAGAGGCCGCCGATGTCGAGATCGCGGCCGCGCGTGCTCTGCCTGTGTTCATTGAAAATGTCTTCGGGGGTTTGATACGGAAAGAGGTTTTCCTTGCCCGGAAGGAACGACGAAAGTTTCCTCGAAAAATCCACTGCAATTCGCCAGTCGGGACGCGCTTCTCCCGGTGGCGCGACGGCCGCGCGCACGCGCGAGATGCGCCGCTCGGAGTTGGTGACCGTGCCCTCCTTCTCGGCCCAGCTCGCCGCCGGCAGCAGCACGTCGGCGTAGTCGCAGGTCTCGGCGTCGCGAAACGCCTCCTGGACGACGACGAATTCGGCGCGCGCGAGCGCCGCGCGCACCGCGTTCGCGTCGGGCATCGACTGCGCGGGGTTGGTGCAGGCGATCCACACCGCCTTGATCTCGCCGCGGCCGATGGCTTCGAACATCTCCACCGCCGTCTTGCCGGGCTGCGCGGGCACCGCATCGACGCCCCAGAGCGCCGCGACTTCCCGGCGGTCGGCTTCGCTCGCCAGGTCGCGATGGCCCGAGAGCAGGTTCGCCATGCCGCCGACCTCGCGCCCGCCCATGGCGTTGGGCTGACCCGTGAGCGAGAACGGCCCCGCGCCCGGCCGGCCGATCTGCCCGGTCGCGAGGTGCAGGTTGATGAGCGCCGAATTCTTGCAGGTTCCGCTCGTGGACTGGTTCAGTCCCTGGCAGTAGAGCGAGAGCGCGGCCCTGGCGCGGCCGAACAGGCGTGCCGCCTCGACGATCTTCTCGACGGACAACTCGCAGACCTCGGCAGCGCGCTCCGGGGTCCAGCAATCGATGAGGGCATCGAGGTTCGACAAGTGTTCGGTGTGCTTCTCGATGAATGCCTGGTTCAGGAAATTCTCTTTGACAAGAACATTCAACATGCCGTTGAACAGAGCCACATCCGTTCCGGGCTTGAGCGCAAGATGCAGGTCGGCGGCGCGCGCGGTGGCGGTGGCGCGCGGATCGACGACGACGAGCTTCAAGCCGGGGTTGCGTTCGCGCGCCGCCTCGATGCGCTGGTAGAGGACCGGGTGCGCGAACGCGGTGTTCGAGCCGGCGATGAAGACCAAATCCGCGGCGTCGATGTCCTCGTAGGCACACGGCGGCGCATCGGCGCCGAGCGAGCGCTTGTAGCCCGCCACCGCCGAGGACATGCACAGCCGCGAGTTGGTATCGACGTTGTTGGTACCGACGAGGCCCTTGGCGAGCTTGTTGAAGACGTAGTAGTCCTCGGTGAGAAGCTGGCCGGAGATGTAGAACGCCACCGCGTCCGGGCCGTGCTCGGCGATGATCTGCCGGAACCGCTCGGCGGCGTGGTCGAGCGCCTCGTCCCAGCTGCGCCGCTCGCCGTTCACTTCGGGATACAGCAGGCGCGCGCCCGCGCCGGCGGCGAGGTGCAACGCCGCGCCCTTGGTGCACAGTCGTCCCCGATTGGCCGGATGCGCAACGTCGCCCTTCACGGAGAAGATGCCGTGCTTGTGCGTGGAGACCACGACGCCGCAGCCGACGCCGCAGTAGCAGCAGGTGGTGGCGACTTGCTGGCGCGGCTCGACCACGACCCAGCCTTCTTCGACCTTCGCGCTGAAGACCGGCACCTGCACGGCGGCGTCCTCGAGGCAGCGGCCCGTGACGAGGCTGAAGTGCTGCTTGTAGACGGGGGAGGCGACCACCAGCTCGCCCTTCAGGTCGCCGACGATGCCGCGCGACAGGACGTTGGCGCGCGAGAACGGATCGAAGTTGCCTAAGGCGTGGACGCTGTCGTCGTCCAGGCGGAACACCGCCACCTGCTCGCCGCCCACCAGCGCACAGACGCCGGCGTTCGGCACGATGTCCTCGAGCCGGCAGACGCGGATCGCCATCGCCTCATGCAGCTTCAAGGTCGGTCTCCCGCTCCTCGGGCCGCGCCGGCCGGATCTGCTCGCGCTCGGCGACGAACACCACGTTGCGGTCGGGCTCGTCGCTGTTCACGAAATGGCGGAAGCGCTTGAGGATCTCGGGCGTCTCGACCGCCTGCTTCCATTCGCAGGTGTAGCTGTCGACGAACTTCTGCATGTCGGCTTCCAGCTCGGCGCCGATGCCGAGCGAGTCCTCGCACACCGCGCGCCGCACGTAGTCGATGCCGCCCTCCAGGTTTTCGAGCCAGGTGCTGGTGCGCTGCAGCCGGTCGCCGGTGCGGATGTAGAGCATGAGGAAGCGGTCGATGAAACGGATCAGCGTTTCGTCATCCAGATCCTTGGCGAGCAGGTCCGCGTGGCGCGGCTTCATGCCGCCATTGCCGCAGACATAGAGGTTCCAGCCCTTTTCGGTGGCGATGATGCCGACGTCCTTGCCCTGCGCCTCGGCGCATTCGCGCGTGCAGCCCGAGACCGCCATCTTCAGCTTGTGCGGCGAGCGCAGGCCGCGGTAGCGCTGCTCGATCCGGATCGCCATCGCCACCGAGTCCTGCACGCCGTAGCGGCACCAGGTGCTGCCAACGCAGGACTTGACCGTGCGCAGCGCCTTGCCGTAGGCGTGGCCCGACTCGAAGCCGGCGTCGATGAGCTCCTTCCACACCAGCGGCAGCTGCTCGACGCGCGCGCCGAACAGGTCGATACGCTGCGCGCCGGTGATCTTGGTATAGAGGCCGAACTTCTTCGCCACCTCGCCCAGCGCGATCAGCTTGGCGGGCGTGATTTCCCCGCCCGGGACCCGGGGAACCACCGAGTACGTGCCGTCCTTCTGCAGGTTGGCGAGGAAGCGGTCGTTGGTGTCCTGCAGCGGCGCGTGCTTGGGCTTCAAGATCATCTCGTTCCAGCACGAAGCGAAGATCGAGGCCGCCGCCGGCTTGCAGATGTCGCAGCCTCTGCCCCGACCGTGTTTCTCCAGGAGTTCCTTGAAGCTTTTCAGGTTTTCAATTCGGACAAGATGGAACAACTCTTGTCTCGAGTAAGCGAAATGCTCGCAGAGATGATTGTTGACCCGGAAGCCGCGCTTCTTCATTTCGGCGTCGAGGATCTGCTTGGCGAGCGGCCCGCAGCCGCCGCAACTGGTTGCAGCTTTTGTTTTTGACTTCAATGATCCCAGGGAGCTGCAGCCCCCGGCGATAGCGGCGCAAATATCCCCCTTCGTGACTCCATTGCAGGAGCAGACGAGCGCCGCATCGGGCAGCAGCTCGATGCCGAGGCCCTTCTTGCCCTCGCGCGCGGGCAGGATCAGCTCCTCGGGATGCTCGGGCAGCGGCAGCGGGTTGAGCGCCATCTGCAGCAGCGTTCCGTAGTCGGCCGCGTCGCCCACCAGGATCGCGCCCAGCAGCTGCTTGCGGTCCTCGGCGACCACCAGCTTCTTGTAGACGCCGGCGGCTTCGTCGGTGAACACGTAGTTCAGCGCGCCCGGCGTGCTGCCGTGCGCGTCGCCGATCGAGCAGACGTCCACGCCCATGAGCTTCAGCTTGGTGCTCATGTCGGCGCCGAGGAACTGCAGCAGCGATTCACCCAGCAGGTGGCGCGCCGCGACCTCGGCCATCTGGTAGCCGGGCGCGACCAGGCCGAAGGTCCGGCCTTCCCAGAGCGCGCATTCGCCGATCGCGTAGATGTCGGGATTGGCGGTCTGGCAGTGCGAGTTGATGCGGATGCCGCCGCGCTCGCCGACCGCGATGCCGGCCGCGCGCGCTAGCTCGTCGCGCGGCCGGATGCCCGCGGAGAACACCACGAGATCGGTCTCAAGGCTGGTGCCGTCCACGAACACCAGCCTGTTGCGGGCGGCTTCGCCCTTGACGATCTCTTTGGTGTTCTTGGAAACGTGGATCGTCGCGCCGAGCGCCTCGATCTTGCGGCGCAGGAGCCGTCCGGCCGAATCGTCTAGCTGCAACGCCATCAGCCGGGGCGCGAACTCTACGATGTGCGTCTCGAGGCCGAGGTCCTTCAGCGCCTTCGCCGCCTCCAGGCCGAGCAGGCCGCCGCCGATGACTGCGCCGGTCTTCGCGCCAGCCGCCTTCGCCGCAATGGTCTCGAGATCCTCGATCGTGCGGTAGACGAAGCAGTCGCGCCGGTCGCGCCCGGCCACCGGCGGCACAAAGGGACTCGAGCCGGTGGCGAACACCAGCTTGTCGTAGGGGACTTCCTTGTAGCGCGCCGAGCGCACCACCTTCCTGACGGGGTCGATCGCGAGCACGCTGTCGTTCAGGCGCAAGGTGATCTTCGAATCGACGAAGAAGTCCTTTTTCACCAGCGCGAGATCTGATGCCGTTTTGCCAGAAAAAAAACTGGTCAGCTGCACCCGGTCATACGCCGGCCGGGGTTCCTCGCAGAAAACGGTGATCTCGCAATCACGATTGCGTGCGACCAGCTGCTCGAGGAAGCGCTGGCCGACCATGCCATTGCCAATGACGGTGACTCGCATCAGGCAGCCTGCTTGAGCTGCTTGCGGTAGAGGAAATCCATCACCGTGGTGCGCAGCTCTATGTAGCGGCGGCTGCCGGCGAGCTCGAGGCGCTGGCGCGGGCGCGGCAGGTCCACTTCGACGATGCCGCCAATGCGCGCCGCGGGCCCGTTGGTCATCATCACGATGCGGTCCGAGAGCAGCACGGCCTCGTCCACGTCGTGCGTCACCATGAGCACGGTGGCGTGCGTGTTCTCGACGATGCGCACCAGCTCGTCCTGCAGGTTGGCGCGCGTGAGCGCATCGAGCGCGCCGAAAGGCTCGTCGAGCAGCAGCACCTTGGGCTCGATCGCGAGCGCGCGCGCGATGCCGACGCGCTGCTTCATGCCGCCGGAGATCTCATGCGGATACTTGGCCTCGGCCGCCGTGAGCCCCACCATCGCGAGCGCCTTGTGGGTGCGCTCCTTGAGCAGCGGCTTCTTCTCGCGGAACACGCGCTCCACCGCGAGATAGACGTTGTCGAAGCAGGTGAGCCAGGGCAGCAGCGAGTGGTTCTGGAACACCACGCCGCGGTCCGGTCCCGGGCCCGCGATCTCGCGCTCGGCGAGCAGGATGCCGCCTTCGGTCGGCTGCAGCAGCCCGGCCACGAGGTTGAGCAGCGTCGACTTGCCGCAGCCCGAGTGGCCGATCAGCGCCACGAACTCGCCCTTCCTGATATTGAGGTCGATGCGCTCGAGCGCGACGAAGCTGCCCTTGCGGGTATCGAAGGTCATGCCGACGTCGTCGATGCGCAGGTACTTGTCCATGGCGCGGTCCCCGGTCAGGTGTAGCTGAAGCGCTTGGCGAGCAGCACCAGCGCCTGCTCGAGCAGCAGGCCGACGATGCCGATGGTGAAGATCGCAATGATGATGTGCTCGACCTTCAGATTGTTCCATTCGTCCCAGACCCAGAAGCCGATGCCGATGCCGCCGGTGAGCATCTCGGCGGTGACGATCACCAGCCAGGCCACGCCGATCGACAGGCGCACGCCGGTGATCATGTAGGGCAGCACCGCGGGGAACAGGATGGTCTTGAACACCTTCCATTCCGACAGGTTCAGCACGCGCGCGACGTTCAGGTAGTCCTGGGGGATCTGGCGCACGCCGACCGCGGTGTTGACGATCATCGGCCACAGGCTGCAGACGAAGATCACGTAGATCGCCGCCGGGTTCGCGGCCTTGAACAGCAGCAGGCCGATCGGCAGCCAGGCAAGCGGCGACACCGGCTTGAACAGCGCGATGATCGGCGCCGCCATGCCGGAGAGGAACCGGAAGCGTCCGATCATGAAGCCGAGCGGGATGCCGACCGCGGCCGCGAGTCCGAAGCCGATGCCGACGCGCTTGAGCGACGAGAGCACGTTCCAGCCGATGCCCTGGTCGTTCGGGCCCTTGGAGTAGAACGGGTCGGAGAAGATCGCCACCGCGGCCTGCCAGACCACGCCCGGCCCGGGGATGCGGCCGCCCTGGCGCGCGACGATCTCCCAGAGCGCGATGAAGGCCGCGATGCCGGCGAGCATCGCGAGCGCGCTGACCATCCACTCCGGCGCGCGCGCCCGGCGGTAGCCGGAGGTCGCTGCCTTGGCGGCCTTCACTTTCGCCGCGTCCGCGCGCGCCGCGAGCGCGGCGGCGGCCGGATGCGGGCCCGAAGTGGACACTGCGGCGCGCAGGGAAACCACCGTCGTTGCGGAAACCGGAACGGCGCTCATTTAGGCCACCTTGACCTTGAAGGAGCTCGCATACTTCTTCGCGTCCTTGCCGTCCCAGACCACGCCGTCCATGAGCTTGGCGGCGCGCATCGGCTCCTTGGGCAGCGGCGTCTTGGTGAGCGCGGCGGCGTCCTTGTAGACGTCGATGCGGTTCACCTTCTTCGCCACCGCGAGGTACTCCGGGTCCTCCTTGAGCAGGCCCCAGCGCCGGTGCTGCGTCATGAACCACATGCCGTCCGAGAGGAACGGAAAGGTGACGTAGCCGTCGTTGTAGAACTTCATGTGGTCCCTGTCGTCCCAGACCTTGCCGATGCCGTTGTCGTAGCGCCCGAGCATGCGCGCGACGATCACGTCCTTGTCGGTGTTGACGTAGGACTTGTCGGAGACGACTTCGGCGGTCTTCTGGCGGTTGGAGAGCGAAGCGTCGATCCAGCGGCCGGCATCGATCACTGCCGCCGTCATGGCGCGCGCGGTGTTCGGGTACTTCTGCACGAAATCGGCGCTGCAGCCGAGCGTCTTCTCGGGGTGGTCCCTCCACAGATCCTGCGTGGTGTTCGCCGTGAAGCCGATCTTGTCCATGATCGCGCGGTAGTTCCAGGGCTCGCCGACGCAGTAGCCGTCCATGTTGCCGACGCGCATGTTGGCCACCATCTGCGGCGGCGGCACGACGATCGCCTTCACGTCCTGGAACGGGTGGATGCCGTGCGCGGCGAGCCAGTAATAGAGCCACATCGCGTGCGTTCCGGTCGGGAAGGTCTGCGCGAAGGTGTATTCGCCTTTCTCCTTCCTGATCAGGTCGTGCAGCGAGTGGCCGTCCCTGACGCCCCTGTCGTAGAGCTTGCGCGAGAGGGTGAATGCCTGGCCGTTGTGGTTCAGGTTCATGAGCACGGCCATGTCCTTCTTCGGGCCGCCGATGCCCATCTGCACGCCGTAGATCAGGCCGTAGAGCACGTGCGCGGCGTCGAGCTCGCCGTTGACGAGCTTGTCGCGCACCGCGGCCCAGGAGGCTTCCTTCGACGGGACGATCTTGATGCCGTACTTCTTGTCGAACTCCATGACCGAGGCCATCACCACCGACGAGCAGTCGGTGAGCGGGATGAAGCCGATCTTCACCTCCTTCTTCTCGGGCGCGTCCGAGCCCGCAGCCCAGGCGCCGGTGCGCACCGCGTTCGGCACCAGGCTCATGAGACCCGCCGCCGTGGCTTGTCTGAGAAACCTGCGCCGCCTGCTGAGGATCGGTTCATTCATCGCGTTCTCCAAAAAAGAAGGGCGCTCGCTGCGACGGCCGATCAACCGGCCCGCGACGAACGCCCTTGTTTCGGCCGGGCGCGCCATTGCGCCCGGACTCGCCTTCAGCTTTGCAAAGCCTGTGCCATCAAAAAATTCAACAAAAACAATGAAAGGAATACATGGCGCACGCACTGTTGCGGTGCACCACGCACCGTCAGCAAGCGGAAAGCCTCAGGCCTTGCCGAGCAGCTCGGCCGCGTCGATGAACTGCTGCGCGGTCTCGCCGAGGCGCTGCTTTTTCGCCATCGCGAGCTTGCGCAGCGCGTGGTACGCGTCGTCTTCCGACAGCCCGCGCGACTGCATGAGCAGGCCCTTGGCGCGCTCGACGAGCTTGCGCTCGGTGAGCTTGAGGTTGGCGTCGGCGAGCTCGATGCGCAGGCGCTGGAATTCCTCGAAGCGCGCGCAGGCGACCTCGACGATGCTGCTCACGCGGCTCGCGTCCAGGCCGTCCACCACGTAGGCCGACACGCCCGCGCGCACCGCATCGCGGATCGCCTCGCCGCCCGCGTCAGAGGAGAACATGACGATCGGCCTCGGGCTCGCCTGACTGATGATGACCACGTGCTCGAGCACGTCGCGCGTCGGCGAATCGGTGTCGATGACGATGACGTCCGGTTTCTGTGTTTCTACGGCACGCAGCAGCTCGAGCGGCGAAGCGATCGACGCGGCGACCTCGTGGCCGGCCGCAGTCAGCGCCTCGCGCAGCAGCGCGGCGCGCTCGTCGGATTCGTCGACGACCAGGACCCGCATGACGCGGCTAGATCAGGCAGGCCAGCGTCGCGAGCAGCAGAAACACCAGCGCCCAGCGGCTCAGCCGGTTGACGCGGTCTTCGAGAGGAAGGCTCCGGAAGGTGGCGGTGAAGAGGCTCATGCCCGATACGTGCAGGAAGCGTGCCAGCCGGAACCGCGCATTTCCCTTCACGGGCATGCACTATGCTTGGGCGCATGTCCGTGAGCTTTTCTCGGCACAGCTTTCTCAGCTTTTCGCCGGCCGGATTCCACCGCATCGCGTACCTCGACTGGGGCAAACGCGCGGCCGCCCAGGTGGTGGTCTGCGTGCACGGCCTGTCGCGCAACAGCCGCGACTTCGACTGGCTGTCGCGCGACATCGCGCTGCAGATGCAGGCGATGCGGCCGGACGTGGAGGTGCTCGAGCTGCCCGGCGTCGGCCACGCGCCGGCGCTGATGAGCTACGATCAGATTGCGGCGGTGCGCGCGTTCCTGCTGCGCTGAGCCGGGCCCGCCGAGTTGACGTTTACGTAAACGTCAAGTAGGCTGACCGATCCCCTGCGGAGGGGGGTCACATCCCCGGAGGGGATCCAACGACGATGACCGACCTGTCCGAGTCCAAGAGCCTGGTCTACAAGGCGAAACACAAGATCCGCCTGGTGACGGCCGCGAGCCTGTTCGACGGGCACGACGCGTCGATCAACATCATGCGGCGCATCCTGCAGGCTTCCGGCGCCGAGGTGATCCACCTCGGCCACAACCGCTCGGTGGACGACGTGGTCACCGCCGCGCTCGACGAGGATACGCAGGGCATCGCGGTCTCGTCCTACCAGGGTGGCCACCTCGAGTACTTCAAGTACGTGGTCGACCAGCTGCGAGCGCGCGGCGGCGGCAGCATCCAGGTGTTCGGCGGCGGCGGCGGCGTGATCGTCGCAGAGGAAATCGCCGAACTGCAGGCCTTCGGCGTGGCGCGCATCTATTCGCCCGAGGATGGCCAGCGAATGGGCCTGCAGGGCATGATCAACGACATGCTCGCGCGCTGCGACTTCGATCCCGCGCGGCATGCGCCGAAGGACCTCAAGGGGCTGCTGGGCGGCGACCGCCGCGCGCTGGCACAGATCATCACGGCATTGGAATTGGGGGTTTGCAGTTCCAATGTGAAAAAAGCGCTTCTGGAACAGGCCGAAGCAGAGCGCATGCCCGTCCTCGGCGTGACCGGCACAGGCGGCGCCGGCAAGAGCTCGTTGACGGATGAGCTAGTGCGGCGCCTTCGCATCGACCAGGGCGACCGCCTGAAGATCGCGGTGATCTCGGTCGATCCGACGCGGCGCAAGACCGGTGGCGCGCTGCTCGGCGACCGCATTCGCATGAACGCGATCCACGGTCCGAAGGTCTACATGCGCTCGCTCGCGACGCGCGGATCGGGCGCCGAGGTCGCGGCCTGCCTGCCGGAAGTGATCGCCGCCTGCCGCGCCGCGCGCTTCGACCTCGTGATCGTCGAGACCTCGGGCATCGGCCAGGGCGACGCGGCCATCGTGCCGCTGGTGGACGCGTCGCTGTACGTGATGACGCCGGAATTCGGCGCCGCGAGCCAGCTCGAGAAGATCGACATGCTCGACTTCGCCGACCTGGTGGCGATCAACAAGTTCGACCGCAAGGGCGCCGAGGACGCGCTGCGCGACGTACGCAAGCAGGTGCAGCGCAACCGCCAGGCGTTCACGACTGCGCCGGAGGCGATGCCCGTCTACGGCACCATCGCCTCACGCTTCAATGACGACGGCGTCACCGCGCTCTATCACGGCATCGCCGCCAAGCTAGCAACGAAGGGCCTGCGCCTCGAGCCGGGCGCGCTGCCCAAGCCCGCCTCGCCCGTCTCCTCGAACGTGAACGTGGTGGTGCCGCCCAAGCGCGCGCGTTACCTCGCCGAGATCGCCGAGGCGCTGCGTGCCTATCACGAGCATGCGCTTGCGCAGTCGCGCCTCGCGCGCGACCGGCAGAGCCTGCAGGCCGCGCGGCGCCTGAGCGGCCTCGCGGAGCTCGACGCGCTGATCGCGCAGGCCGATGCCAGGCTCGACGCGCATTCGAAGAAGCTGCTGGAGATGTGGCCGGATACCGTCAAGGCCTACGCCGGCGACGAATACGTGGTGAAGATCCGCGACCGCGAAGTGCGCACCAAGCTCACCACGAAGTCGCTCTCGGGCACGAAGGTGCGCAAAGTCGTGCTGCCGAAGTTCGAGGACGCGGGCGAGATCCTGCGCTGGCAGCTGCGCGAGAACGTGCCGGGGTCCTTCCCGTACACCGCGGGCGTGTTCGCGTTCAAGCGCGAGAACGAGGACCCGACGCGCATGTTCGCGGGCGAGGGCGATCCGTTCCGCACCAACAAGCGCTTCCACCTGCTGTCGAAGGACATGCCGGCGAAGCGCCTATCGACCGCCTTCGACTCGGTGACGCTGTACGGCTTCGACCCGGACGAGCGCCCGGACATCTACGGCAAGGTGGGCAATTCCGGGGTGTCGATCGCGACGCTGGACGACATGAAGGTGCTATACTCGGGCTTCGACCTGTGCGCGGCGAACAACTCGGTGTCGATGACGATCAACGGCCCGGCGCCGACGATCCTCGCGATGTTCTTCAACACGGCGATCGACCAGCAGGTCGACAAGTTCGTCGCCGACAACGGCCGGCAGCCGACCGACGACGAACTGGAGAAGATCCGCTGCTGGACGCTCGCCACCGTGCGCGGCACGGTGCAGGCCGACATCCTCAAGGAAGACCAGGGCCAGAATACCTGCATCTTCTCCACCGAGTTCTCGCTCAAGGTGATGGGCGACATCCAGGATTACTTCATCCGCAACCAGGTGCGCAACTTCTACTCGGTGTCGATCTCCGGCTACCACATCGCCGAGGCCGGCGCCAACCCGATCAGCCAGCTCGCCTTCACGCTCGCCAACGGCTTCACCTTCGTCGAGGCCTACCTCGCGCGCGGCATGCGCATCGACGACTTCGCGCCGAACCTGTCGTTCTTCTTCAGCTACGGCATGGACCCGGAGTACTCGGTGATCGGCCGCGTGGCGCGCCGCATCTGGGCGGTGGCCATGAAGAACCGCTACGGCGCCAGCGAGCGCAGCCAGAAGCTCAAGTTCCACTCGCAGACCAGCGGCCGCAGCCTGCACGCGCAGGAGATCGCGTTCAACGACATCCGCACCACGCTGCAGGCGCTGATCTCCTCCTACGACAACACCAACTCGCTGCACACCAACGCCTACGACGAGGCGATCACCACCCCCACCGAGGAATCGGTGCGCCGCGCGATGGCGATCCAGCTGATCATCAACAAGGAATGGGGCCTCGCCAAGAACGAGAACCCGAACCAGGGCAGCTTCGTGATCGAGGAGCTCACCGACCTCGTGGAAGAGGCGGTGCTCAAGGAGTTCGAGGCGATCAGCGCGCGCGGCGGCGTGCTCGGGGCGATGGAGACCGGCTACCAGCGCGGCAAGATCCAGGAAGAGTCGATGCATTACGAGCACCTCAAGCACTCGGGCGAATACCCGATCGTGGGCGTGAACACCTTCCGCAACCCGCACGGCGATTCGGTACCCGCGAAGCTAGAGCTGATCCGCTCGACCGAAGAAGAGAAGCAATCCCAGCTGAAGCGGCTGCGTGCGTTCCAGCGGAGGAATTCCTCTGTTTCGAAACCCATGCTGCAGCGCCTGCAGCAGGCGGTGATCGACAACGGGAACGTGTTCGCCGTGCTCATGGACGCGGTGCGCGTCTGCTCCCTGGGGCAGATCACGCACGCGCTCTTCGAAGTCGGAGGGCAGTACCGCCGCAACATGTAAGCCGCGCCCTTCCACGGGGTGCTGCAGCGCGCGGACGCTTGATCCAGGTCAAGACGGGCGCGCGACGTCGGGCTAGGGTGTCCGCTAGGGAAACTCCCGATGAAGGCCGAACGCGGAATCGCATCGAACGTCCGGGACATCATGCAGATGTCCCCGATCGTCGCGCTTGCGATTGCGCTGTGCGCCTTGGGGCCCGGGATCGCGCGAGGCGCAGAGGACACGACGCCGAAGGCCGTCGAGCGCGAGGTCATTCCGGGAGCTGAGAAGCTGACGGCGGAGCAACGCGAAACCTATCGCCGCCGTATGGCTGCCGCCGCGACGGCGCAGGAGAAGGCGAAGATCCGCGCCGAATACGCGACCGCCGCGGAAAAGCCCGTTCCCGTGCTGGTCGGCGATCCTGCGAGAGGCGCCAAAGTCCACACCGCTTGCTTCTCCTGCCACGGTGTCGAGCGCTATGTCGCGCCGGTCACTTACCTCGCGGCGACGTTCATCGATTCGGTGCTGCGTGCGAGCGGGCTGTCCGACCTGCCGCCGGCCGAGCCGAAAAGCTTCAAGGGTCGGGCGAAATCGATCGACGAACTGCGCGCGGGCGTGGTGCGTCGCAACGATCTCCTCAATCCGAAGCTGACGCCGCAGGAGATCGAGGACGTGGTTGCGTACCTGAACGCGACCTACTACAAGTTTCCGCAGTAATCGGACGGCGTTAGCGTTCCGACGGTTCGCCGCAGGCTCTCGGGTGCATACTAGCAGCCCTTTTCACGAGCGTTCGGGATACTTCATGAAAGCCATGCGTTGGGTGTTCTTCTTTCTCGCGGCCTGCGCAGGCTGCTTCGCCGACGGCAGCGTCAGGCGCGACATCTCGAAAGTGGCGCGCGTCTTCGTCGCCATCTTCAGCGTGCTGTTCGTGGTCGCCGAGGCGATGGAGCTGCTGAGCTAGCCGGTTCACGGCGGTGCCGCTGGCGAGCACCGCCTTGCCCCACCTTGCCCCGGGGGTCTACCTGGAGATTCCGGGCGCGATGCCCTGCATCTGCTCGGTTCCCTGTCCCATCTGTTGCTTTGCATTATAAAATCTGGCCGTCCCTGAGGAGGGTGTGATGGCGGAAAGTCTTGCCGGACTGGATACGTTTCCGAAGCTGCTGATGCATCACGCGCGCGCGCGCGCGCAACGGCCGGCGATTCGCGAGAAGGACCTCGGCATCTGGCAGACCTGGAGCTGGCACCGCTTCGCCGAGGAAGTGCGCGCGCTCGCCTGCGGCCTCGCCGCGCACGGGTTCAAGCGGGGCGACCATCTCGCGCTCGTGGGAGCCAACCGGCCGCGCATCTACGCGGCCATGTGCGCGGCCCAGTGCCTGGGCGGCATCCCGGTGCCCCTCTATCAGGACGCAGTGGCGGCCGAGATGGCCTTCCCGATTCAGAACGCCGGCATTACGCATGCGCTGGCCGAAGACCAGGAGCAGGTCGACAAGTTGCTGGAGATCCTGCCGCAATGCCCGGCGCTGGAGCGCGTCTACTACGACGAGCCGCGCGGCCTGCGCAACTACGCGCAGCCGCAGCTCATGAGCTGCGACAAGCTGACCGAGATCGGCCTCGAATCCTTTCGCCGCGATCCTGCGTACCTCGAGGCCGAGATCGCCAAGGGAGCTGCGACGGACACGGCGGCGATGTTCTTCACCTCCGGTACTACCGGCAACCCGAAAGGCGTCGTACTCACGCATGCTGCGCTGATCGACCGGGCACGCGCCGCTGCGGAAATGGAAGGTTTGCGCGACACCGATGTGGTGCTCGCGTACCTGCCGCCGGCCTGGATCGGCCAGAACATCTTCTCCTATGCGCAACCCTTCGTGACCGGCTACTGCATCTGCTGCCCGGAGTCCGCGGAGACCGTGATGACCGATCTACGGGAGATCGGTCCGACCTACTATTTCGCGCCGCCGGCGGTGCTCGAAGGCCTGCTGACGCGCGTCTCGATCCGCATGGAGGATGCGAGCGCGGCAAAGCGCGCGATTTACCGCTACTTCATGGATGTCGCGCGCCGGGTAGGCGGTGCGATCCTCGACGGCAAGCAGGTGGGAGCGTTCGACCGGCTGTTGTACCGGTTGGGCGACTTCCTGATCTACGGTCCCCTGCGTAACGTGCTCGGCATGAGCCGGGTGCGCGTCGCGTACACTGCCGGAGAAGCGATCGGTCCCGACCTGTTCGTTTTCTACCGTTCCCTCGGCATCAACCTGAAGCAGCTCTACGGTTCGACCGAAACCAGTGTTTTCGTGTGTATCCAGCCCAACGGCCAGGTCAAGTCGGACACCGTAGGCCCGGCGGTCGCGGGCGTCGAACTCAAGTTCACGCCCCAGCGCGAGCTGCTGATCCGCTCGCCCGGGCTGTTCAAGGAGTATTACCGGAACGCGGAGGCCACCGCCCAGGCGAAGGACGCGGAGGGCTGGTACCACACCGGCGACGCGGGCTATTTCGACGCGGACGGCCACGTCAAGATCATCGACCGGGTCAAGGATGTGGGCGCTCTATCCGACGGCACGCTGTTCGCACCCAAGTACCTCGAGAACAAGCTCAAGTTCTTCCCCTACATCAAGGAGGCGGTGGCGTTCGGCAACGCGCGCGATCGCGTGTGCGTGTTCATCAACTTCGACATGGAGGCGGTGGGCAACTGGGCCGAACGGCGCAATCTGCCCTACGCGGGCTACGTCGACCTGGCTTCGCGCGACGAGGTCTATGCGCTGATCGGCGAGTGCATCGAGAAGGTGAACCTCGACCTGTCGCAAGACCGCGAACTCGCCAACTCCCAGATTCATCGCTTCCTGATCCTGCACAAGGAGCTGGACGCCGATGACGGCGAACTGACCCGCTCGCGCAAGGTCCGGCGCGGCCACATCGGTGAGAAGTACGGCACGCTGGTGGGCGCGCTCTACGGCGGCAAACAGCGGGTACACGTCGAGGCCCAGGTGCGCTATGAGGATGGCCGCACGGGTACCATCTCCGCGGACGTGAAGATCCGCGACCTGAAGACCTTCCCCGCCGCCGCGGCAAGGAAGGCCGCCTGATGGCGGAAAAGGGCCGCAAAGTTGGTGAGGTAGTCCTCGAGGTTGAGGGCGTGTCGCTGTCCTTCGGCGGCGTGCGGGCGCTCAGCGAGGTCTCGTTCGACGTGCGCGAGCACGAGGTGCGCGCGATCATCGGTCCCAACGGCGCCGGCAAGAGCTCGATGCTCAACGTCATCAACGGCGTCTATCACCCGCAGAAGGGGACGATTCGCTACCTGGGGCGCGAATTCCACGACATGGATCCGCACGCGGTTGCCCTGAGCGGGATCGCGCGCACGTTTCAGAGCCTCGCCCTTTTCAAGGGCATGTCGGTGCTGGACAACATCATGTCGGGGCGCAATCTGAAGATGCACTCCAACATCCTGTTGCAGGCGCTGCGCGTCGGCCCAGCGCTGCGCGAGGAGATCGAGCACCGCGCGGTGGTCGAGCAGATCATTGATTTCCTCGAGATCCAGGCCTACCGCAAGACGCCGGTAGGCCGCCTTCCTTACGGCCTGCAGAAGCGGGTGGATCTGGCGCGCGCACTGGCGATGGAGCCCCGCATCCTGCTGCTGGACGAGCCCATGGCCGGCATGAACATGGAGGAGAAGCAGGACATGTGCCGCTTCATCCTCGACGTGAACGACCAGTTCGGCACCACCATCGTGCTGATCGAGCACGACATGAGTGTGGTGATGGACATCTCGGACCGCGTGGTGGTGCTCGACTACGGCAAGAAGATCGGCGACGGCTCGCCGGATGACGTGCGCGCCAACCAGGCCGTGATCGACGCCTACCTCGGCGTGAGTCACTAAGTCCATGAAAAAACACTGGCCCGTCCTGACCCTTGGCCTGGCGCTGCTCGCCGGCCTGGTGGCGCCTTTTGCCGACAAGTCCACGGCACCGGGTTTCTACGTCGAAGTGCTGCTCGGGGGGCTGATGGCGGGTGTGCTGTATTCGCTCGTCGCGCTCGGCTTTGCGCTCATCTTCAAGGCCTCCGGCGTGTTCAATTTCGCGCAAGGGGCGATGGTACTGTTCGCCGCGCTTGCGGTCGCGCGCCTGGCCGAGCAGATGCCGCTCTGGGTGGCGATTCTGGCGGCGACGGCGATCATGGTGTTGCTCGCGTGGCTGATCGAGCGGCTGGTGCTGCGCCCGCTCGTCAACCAGGAGGGCGTGGCGCTGCTGATGGCGACGCTGGGGGTCACCTACTTCCTCGACGGCTTCGGCCAGACGGTCTGGGGCAGCGACATTTACAAGATCAATCTGGGCATCGCCAAGGAGCCGGTGATGATCCTGGACAAGGTGTTCCAGGGCGGGATTCTCGTCAACAAGGAGGATTTCGTCGCCGCGCTCGTTGCTGCGGCGCTGGTGGGCGGTCTGGTGCTGTTTTTCCAGAAGACCTCGACCGGCCGGGCGCTGCGTGCCGTCGCGGACGATCACCAGGCGGCGCAGTCCATCGGCATACCCCTGAACCGGATCTGGTGGATCGTCTGGGCGGTGGCGGGATTCGTCGCGCTGGTCGCGGGTGTGATCTGGGGATCGCAGCTGGGGGTGCAGTTTTCGCTCTCCCAGGTTGCGCTCAAGGCGCTGCCGGTGGTGATCCTGGGCGGCTTTACCTCGATTGCCGGCGCGATCGTCGGCGGGTTGATCATCGGCGTCGGAGAGAAGATGGCCGAGGTGTTTCTCGGCCCGATACTGGTCAAGGCCTTTGACCTTGCCGGCGGCGGCATCGAGAACTGGTTCGCCTATGTGCTCGCGCTGCTGTTCCTGCTGGTGAGGCCCGAGGGCCTTTTCGGCGAAAAGCACATCGACAGGGTCTGACCATGCTCTACCGCGAAAACGGCCAGTTCAAGTCCACCTATGCCTCGGATCAGCAGATGCTGCCGATCGCGCAGGACCGGCTGTTCATGTTCGGCCTGCTCGCGTTCGCGTTCCTCGTGGTGCCCTTCGTCGTTTCGGACTACGTGTTCCTGTCGCTGCTGATCCCCTTCCTCATCCTCGCGCTGGCGGCGATCGGCCTCAACATCCTCGTGGGCTACTGCGGCCAGATCTCGATCGGCCACGCATCCTTCATGGCGGTCGGCGCCTACGCGGCGTACAACCTGGTCCTGCGCGTCCCGCAGCTGAACTTCCTCGTGGTGCTGGTGTTGGCGGGCCTGGTCGCCGCGGCGCTCGGCATGATCTTCGGTGTGCCGAGCCTGCGAATCAAGGGCCTGTACCTCGCGGTTGCCACATTGGCGGCGCAGTTCTTCACCGACTGGATGTTCGCGCGCGTCAAGTGGTTCACGAACTACTCGTCTTCGGGCTCGGTGTCCACCGCGGCGATCGAGATGTTCGGCTGGAAGATCGACGCGCCGGTCGAGAAGTACCTGTTCCTGCTCGCGGTGTTGATCTTCTTCACGCTGGTGGCGAAGAACCTGGTGCGCGGGCGCATCGGCCGCGAGTGGATGGCGATGCGCGACATGGACGTCGCCGCCGAGGTCATCGGCATCCGGCCGGTCTACGCCAAGCTCACGGCGTTCGGCGTGAGCGCGTTCTATTGCGGGGTGGCGGGCGCGCTCTGGGGCTTCGTCTACCTCGGCGCCTGGGAGCCGCTCGCCTTCAGCCTCACGCTGTCCCTGAACCTGCTGTTCATGATCATCATCGGCGGCATGGGCTCGCTGCTGGGCTGCTTCTTTGGCGCCGCGTTCATCGTGGTCCTGCCGATCCTGCTGGACCAGGTCCCGCTCTGGCTGGGGGTGCCGATTTCGACGGCCATGGCCTCCCATCTGGCGCTCATGATCTTCGGTGCGCTGATCGTGTTTTTCCTGATCGTGGAGCCGCACGGCCTCGCCCGGCTCTGGGCCATCGGCAAGGAGAAGCTGAGGTTGTGGCCTTTCCCCCATTGACGGGGTTATCATCTTGTTCGCTACACATACTGGAGGGGGTTGAAATGAAAACGAAATTTGCAGCATTGGCGATTTCGGCGGCCGTGGCGGCGATCGGCAGCACCGCGGCGTTCGCGCAGGCCAAGAAGGCGGAGGTGAAGAAGATGGAGGCTCCGTCCAAAGGCGGGGAGCAGTTCTTTCCAGTGCTCTCGTACCGGACCGGCGCCTACGCGCCGAACGGCATCCCGTTCGCCAACGGCTATGTCGACTACCTGAAGCTGGTCAATGCGCGCGACGGCGGCATCAACGGCGTCAAGATCACGTTCGAGGAATGCGAGACCGGCTACGCGACCGACAAGGGCGTGGAATGCTACGAGCGCCTGAAAGGCAAGGGCCCGACCGGCGCGGCGGTGTTGCACACGCTCTCGACGGGGATCACCTATGCGGTCACGGACAAGACCTTCACCGACAAGATTCCGATCATCACCGCGGGCTACGGCCGTGCCGATTCGGTGGACGGGACGGTGTTTGGCTATAACTTCCCGCTTGGCGGCACCTACTGGGACGCGGCGGACATGCTGGTCCAGTACATCGGCAAGAAGGAAGGCGGTCTGGACAAGCTCAAGGGCAAGAAAATCGCGCTCGTCTACCACGACTCGCCCTACGGCAAGGAGCCGATCGCGTTGCTCGAGGAGCGCAAGAAGATGCACGGCTACGACCTGCTGCTGCTACCCGTGACCCACCCGGGCGTGGAGCAGAAGGCCACCTGGCTGCAGATCCGGCAGCAGCGCCCGGACTACGTGTTCCTCTGGGGCTGGGGCGTGATGAACTCGACCTCGATCAAGGAAGCGGTCGCCACCGGCTACCCGCGCGAGAAGATGTACGGCGTGTGGTGGTCTGGAGCGGAACCCGATGTTACGCCGGCCGGCGAGGGCGCGAAGGGATACAACTCGCTGGTGTTTCTCGCGCCCGCTGGCATGGGCGCCGTGCACAAGGACATCGTCAAGTTCGTGCATGAAAAGGGGCAGGCGACCGGCAACAAGGAAGGCTTCGGCGAAGTGCTCTACAACCGCGGCCTGACGGCAGCGCTTCTGTCGGTGGAAGGCGTGCGCAAGGCACAGGTCAAGTACGGCAAGAAGCCTCTCAAGGGCGAGGAAGTGCGCTGGGGCCTGGAGAACCTGCATATCGACGACGCGGCGATCAAGAAGCTCGGCTTCGACGGCTTCATGACGCCGGTGAGCACGAGCTGCGTCAACCACTCCGGAGAGGCACAGGCGACGATGCACACCTGGAACGGCAAGCAATGGGTGATCGAGAAGGGCACGCTGCTCAAGGCGGACTCGACGATCATCAAGCCGATGATCCGCGCCTCGGCCGAGAAGTATGCGGCCGAGAAGAAGGTCACCAGGCGCGACTGCGCCAAGGAAGCGGGCTGATCTTCGAAGGATAGACAGGCAGGGCAAGACGGCGCCGGGCGCACCCGGCGCCGTTTTCTTGTAGAGGAGCCGCATGTCGGATGCCCCGGTGATGCTGTCGGTGAACGGCATCGAAGTGATCTACAACCACGTGATCCTCGTGCTCAAGGGCGTCTCGCTCACGGTGCGCGAGGGCGGCATCGTCGCGCTGCTCGGCGCCAATGGCGCCGGCAAGACCACCACGCTGCGCGCGGTCTCCAACCTGCTCAAGGCCGAGCGCGGCGAGGTCACCAAGGGCTACATCGAGTACATGGGTGAGCGCATCGAGCGGCTGACGCCCGCGGACCTGGTCAAGCGCGGCGTGGTGCAGGTGATGGAGGGGCGCCACTGCTTCGCGCACCTCACCGTCGAAGACAACCTGCTCACGGGCGCCTACACGCGCAGCGGCGCCGAGACGCGCGAGGGCCTGGAGCGCGTCTACACGTACTTCCCGCGCCTCAAAGAACGGCGCAGCTCGCAATCGGGCTACACCTCAGGCGGCGAGCAGCAAATGACGGCGATCGGCCGCGCGCTCATGGCGCGGCCGAAGATGATCCTGCTCGACGAGCCCTCGATGGGCCTCGCGCCGCAGTTGGTCGAGGAGATCTTCGAGATCGTCAAGGAGCTGAACGCCAGGGAGCGCGTGAGCTTCCTGCTCGCCGAGCAGAACACCAACATCGCGCTCAGGTACGCGGGCTACGGCTACATCCTCGAGAACGGCCGCGTGGTCATGGACGGCGAGGGCGCCGAGCTCGCGCAGAACGAGGACGTCAAGGAGTTCTACCTCGGCTTCTCCTCCGGCGGGCGCAAGAGCTTCCGCGACGTGAAGTCCTACCGACGCCGCAAGCGCTGGCTTTGAAGACCAAGAGACTCGAACACTTCGACAGGTTCGAGACGCGCTCGCCGAAGGCGCGCGAGGCGGCGCTGCTCGCGGCGCTGCCCAGGCAGATCGCGCACGCCAAGCGTCGCGCGCCCGGGTTCTCCAGGATTCTCGAAAAAGTGAAGCCGGAGAAGATCAGGAGCCGCGCGGCGCTCGCGGCGCTGCCGGTCACGCGCAAGTCCGACCTCGCGGCGCTGCAGGCGGCCGAGCGGCCGCTCGGCGGCCTGAACGCGACGCCGGTGGCGAAGCTTGCCAAGATCTTCATGTCGCCCGGGCCGATCTATGAGCCGGAGGGCCGCGCGAAGAACTGGTGGCGCTCGGCGCGAGCCCTGTACGCAGGCGGCTTCCGCGCCGGCGACCTGGTCGCCAATACCTTCGCCTACCATTTCACGCCCGCGGGCTCGATGCTCGAGTCGGGCGCGCTCGCGATCGGCTGCACCGTGGTGCCCGCGGGCACCGGGCAGACCGAGCTGCAGGTGGCGGCGATCCGCGACCTGGGCATCGCCGGCTACATCGGCACGCCCTCGTTCCTGAAGCTGATCGTGGAGAAGGCAGCCGAATCGGGCGCCGACATCTCGTCGCTCAGGAAGGCGCACGTCGGCGGCGAATACCTGCCGCCCGCGCTGCGCCAGGCGATGCTCGAGCGCGGCATCCACGTGACGCAGAGCTACGGCTCGGCCGATCTCGGCTCGATCGCCTACGAGTCGCTCGCGGCCGACGGCTCGGTCAATCCCGGCATGATCCTGGACGAAGGCCTGCTGCTCGAGATCGTGCGCCCGGGAACGGGCGACCCGCTGCCTGCCGGCGAAGTGGGCGAAGTGGTGGTTACGACCTTCAATCGCGACTACCCGCTCGTTCGCTTCGGCACGGGCGACCTGTCGGCGATCCTGCCGGGTACCAGCCGCTGCGGGCGCACCAACACCCGCATCCGCGGCTGGTTGGGCCGCGCCGACCAGACCACCAAGGTGCGCGCGATGTTCGTCACGCCCAAGCAGGTCGGCGAGATCGTGCGGCGCCACCCGGAGATCCTCAAGGCGCGCCTGGTCGTCGAAGGCGAGACCGGCAACGACCGCATGACGCTCAAGTGCGAAGTGCGCGCGCGCCCAGAAAACCTGGCAGCGGCGATCGTCGCCTCGATCCGCGAGCTCACCAAGCTGCGCGGCGAGTGCGAGCTCGTCGATCCCGGCACCCTGCCGAACGACGGCAAAGTGATCGAAGATGCGCGCAAGTACGACTAACCGAGGAGGCAGGACAATGCTGAGGCTCTTGGTATCGCTGTTGGCGCTCGTGTTTTCGGGCGCGCTGCTGGCACAGGGCAAGACGGAAGTGCTGTGGCTGGGACAGGCGGCATTCCGCATCGCCACGCCGGGAGGCAAGGTCATCGTGATCGATCCCTGGCTGAAGACCAATCCGAAGACGCCGGCGCAGTACAAGGACCTGGCTGCGCTGGGCAAGGTTGACGTGGTGCTGGTCACGCACGCGCACTTCGACCATGTCGCGGACGCGGCCGAGCTCGCCAAGCTGAACAAGGCCCGGCTCTACGCGCCGCCCGGGCTGTCCGGCACGCTGGTGACGCTGGGCGAGATCCCTGCCGATCTCGCGCCGGGCATGAACAAGAGCGGCATCGTCACGCCGCTCGGTCCGGAGATCAAGTTCCACATGGTGCGCGCAGAGCACAGCTCGGAGTACCGCTGGAAGGACCCGGCCACGGGCAAGGAGCAGATGTTCCCGGGCGGCGAGCCGGTGGGCTGGATCATCGAGCTGGAGAATGGCTTCAAGATCTACCACATGGGCGATACGGGCCTGTTCGGCGACATGCGCTTCATCGGCGAGTTCTACAAGCCCGACCTGGTGCTGCTGCCAATCGGCGGCAACTTCACCATCAACGCGCAGCTGGGCGCCTATGCCATCCGCGAGCTGATCAAGCCGAAATTCGCGATTCCGATGCACTACGGCACCTTCCCGATCCTCGCGGGCAAGCCCGAGGACTTCGTCAGCGGCCTGGGCAACGCGCCGACGAAGGTGTTCGTGCTCCAGCCCGGCGAGAAGGCGAGCTTCTAGGTTTTGCGGGCGGCTGCGACGGGCAAACCGTCCAGCCGCTGCATCTCCTCGTTTTGCAGGATCGCCGGATCGGCCAGGAAGGCGCGCAGGAACCCGATCGAATCGGCGCCCCAGAACAGCTCGCCGTCCACCTCGAAGGTCGGCACGCCGAACACGCCGCGCGCCACGGCAGCTTCCGTGTTCTTCCTGAGGATGTTCTTGGCTTCCGGGTCTTGTTCGGCAATCCCGAGCTTCCTGGAAAGCGTTGCAAACCGTTCCGGATCGGAAGCATCGGCGCCGGTGGTCCAGATGTCGTCGAAGATCGCGCGGATCGCCTCGGGCCTCGAGCCGCAGGCGATCGCCAGGCGCAGGTGGTGCAGCGGGTTGAAGGGGTGCGCGGCCGGGTAGCGCAAGGGCAGGCCGAGGCTGTGCGCCCACCAGTGGCTCCAGCGGTAGGTGTAGCGCCGCTTGGTCGGCAGCTCCGCCGGGCCCTTCTGTCCCCAGTGGTCGAGAATGCCCGCGAACAGCACCGGCCGGTATTCGATCCGCAGGTCGTGCGGCAGTTCCTTGAGCCGGTGCAGGCCGATGTAGGCGAAGGGCGAGACGAAATCGAAATACCAGATCGTGGTGCGCATGGATTGCTATCCTTGCTTCAAGGAGGACCCATGAAATATACGACGCTGAAGTACGCAGTGGCTGGACGCATCGCGCGCATCACGCTCAACCGCCCGGCGCGCCTGAACGCGATCGACGACAGGATGCCGCGCGAGATCCGGCGCGCGGTGGAGGCGGCGAACGCCGACGAGCGCGTGCACGTGATCGTGCTCGCGGGCGCGGGCCGCGCCTTCTGCGCGGGCTACGACCTGAAGAAGTTTGCCGAGGGCGATCCCAGGAACCGCTGGAACCAGTCCATGCCCTGGGACCCGATGAAGGACTACCGCGGCATGAAGGCCAACACCGACGACTTCTTCTCGATCTGGCGCAGCTACAAGCCGGTGATCTGCAAGGTGCACGGCTACGCGGTGGCGGGCGGCTCGGACATCGCGCTGTGCGCCGACATCGTGATCATGGCCGAGGACGCGAAGATCGGTTACATGCCGGCGCGCGTCTGGGGCTGCCCGACCACCGCGATGTGGGTGTACCGGCTCGGTGCCGAGAAGGCGAAGCGCATGCTGCTCACGGGCGACACGGTGGACGGCAAGACCGCGGAGAAGATGGGGCTCGTCTACCAGGCAGTGCCGCGCAAGGACCTCGATCGCACGGTCGACGCGCTCGCGCGGCGCATGGCCGGCGTGCCCAAGAACCAGCTCATGATGCAGAAGCTCATGATCAACCAGGCCTACGAGAACATGGGCCTCGCCAGCACGCAGATGATGGCCACGCTCTTCGACGGCATCACGCGCCACTCGCCCGAGGGCGTCTGGTTCAAGAACTACGCCGAGCAGCACGGCTTTCACGCCGCCGTGCAATGGCGCGACAGCGGCAAGGCGATCCCATGACCGTGCGCATCGAGAAACGGGGCCGCGTCTGGACGGTGATTCACTCGCGGCCGGAGGCGAAGAACGCCATGGACCCGGCAAGCGCCGATGCGCTCGAGCGCGCGTTCCTCGAGTTCGACCGCGATGCCGAGGCGGCGGTGGCGGTGCTCTGGGGCGAAGGCGGCGCGTTCTGCGCGGGCTTCGACTTGAAGCATGCGGCCAAGGGCGGCGCGATCGACCCGGACTCCTTTCCGGAAGGCGACGACGCGACACTGCCGCGAGCGCCCCACCGCGCTCCGCGCGGTCCTATGGGTCCTACGCGCCTGTTGCTCGACAAGCCGGTGATCGCCGCGGTGGCCGGGCCCGCGGTGGCGGGCGGCTTCGAGATCGCGCTCTGGTGCGACCTGCGCGTGATGGAGACTTCTGCCTACTTTGGCGTCTATTGCCGGCGCTGGGGCGTGCCGCTCATCGATGGCGGCACGGTGCGCCTGCCGCGCATGGTGGGGCGCGGGCGCGCGCTCGACCTGATCCTGACGGGCCGCAAGGTCGAGGCGGAGGAGGCGCTGCGCATCAACCTCTGCGAGCAGGTGGTGCCCGACGGCGAGGCGCGGCCGCGCGCCGAGGCGCTGGCGCACGAGATCGCGCGCTTCCCGCAGGCCTGCATGCGCGCCGACCGGCGCTCGGTCTACCGGCAGGAGGGCCTCGGTCTGCGCGAAGCCATGCGCTTCGAGTGGACCAACGGCGTGCCCGCCTACTTCGCCGAAGGCGCGGCCGGCGCCGCGCGCTTCGCTTCAGGCAGGGGGCGCGGCGGGGACTTCGGCGATATTTGAGGCGGAAGCGGCGCGGCGCGCCGCCAGCTGCGCGATGAGATCGGCCTGCTCGGCCTCGCTCATCGTGCCCCAGCGCGTGATCTCGTCGAGCGTGCGCCAGCAGCCGAGGCAGTAGCGCAGGTCGCCGTCCATCACGCAAACACGGATGCAGGGTGAGTCCACTAGACCCTCTTGGCGGCGATTGCTCTGGCTGTTCTCGAATTCGAGTTCCTGTTCAAGACGCCCGAGATCCACATGCCCGTATCGACGAGCTTGTCGAGGTCGATGCCGGTCTCAATGCCGAGGCCGTGCAGCATGTACACGACGTCCTCGGTGGCGACGTTGCCGGTCGCGCCCTTCGCGTAGGGGCAGCCGCCCAGGCCCGACACCGAGGCGTCGAAGGTGGCGACGCCGAGCTCCATCGAGGCGTAGATGTTGGCGAGCGCCTGGCCGTAGGTGTCGTGGTAGTGGCCGGCGAGCTTTGCCGCGGGCACGCGCGCAAGGCAGGCTTCGATCATCGCCTGCGTCTTGCCCGGCGTGCCGACGCCGATGGTGTCGCCCAGGGATATCTCGTAGCAGCCCATGTCGTAGAGGGCGCATGCGACTTCGGCGACCCTCATCGGCTTGATCTCGCCCTCGTAGGGACAACCGACCACGCAGGAGATATAGCCGCGTACCTTGATGTTCGATGCCTTCGCCGCATCCACGACGGGACGGAACCGCTCCAGGGACTCGGCGATCGAGCAGTTGATGTTCTTCTTTGAGAAAGCTTCGGAAGCCGCACCAAAAACCGCGACCTCGGTCGCGCCGGCCGCCTTGGCCGCCTCGAAGCCCTTCAGGTTCGGCGTGAGCACTGGGTAGGAAACGCCGGGCTTCCTGCGGATGCGCTCGAGCACCTCGGTGTGGTCCGCCATCTGCGGGATCCACTTGGGCGAGACGAAGGCGGTGGCCTCGATTGCGGGCAGTCCCGCGTCCGCGAGCCGCTCGATGAGCTCGAGCTTCACGGCGGTCGGAACCTCGGCCTTCTCGTTCTGCAGCCCGTCGCGCGGGCCCATTTCGACGATCCTCACCCGACTCGGAAGCGACGCCATGTGCCGATGCTACAGGATGCCGTGGCGCTTGAAGACTTCGGCCAGCTTCTCGCCGCGCGCGAGCGCTTCGCGCGTCGCATTCTCTCCTGCGACCTTGGCAAGCGCCATGGCGATCACTTCGGTCTCCGCGGCGCGCGGCACCACGACGACGCCGTCGGCGTCTCCGAACACGAGATCGCCGGGCGCCACGCGTGCGCCGGCGACTTCCACGGGCACGTCGATCGCCATGACCTTGCCGCGGCCCTTGGAATCGAGCGGGCCGATGCCGCCCGCGAACACCGGAAGTTTCATGGCGCGAATGGCGCGCACGTCGCGTGTCAGACCGTCCATCACCACGCCGGCGGCGCCGCGCGCGCGCGCGGCGGTAGACAGCAGCTCGCCCCAGGGCGCGATGCGCCCCGAGGCGCCGCAGGCGAATACCGGCACGTCGTCGGCCTTCAGGTCGTCCACCAGCCGGATCTCCAGCTCGTAGGGGTTCTCGCCTTGGGGCGCATCGTACACGTCCACATAGAGCGCGGTACGTGCGCGGCCGCAGAGAACGAGCGATTCATCGAGCGGGCGGACGCGCGGGTGCATCGCTTGGTCGCGATAGCCGGCCGCATCCAGGCAATCCGACAGCACCGCGGTGAACAGATGTTGCCGAAGCGCTTCGAGCGATTGACTCATGATGGACTCCCTTTGCGTTCCAGCCAGGCTCGCGCAAGCGGCCAGCAGAGGACCGCCACGGTCAGCGCACCCAGACCCGCCGCGATCGGCCGCTCGAAGAAGGCGAGCAGGCGCCCGTCGGCCTTGATCATCGAGCTGATGAAATTCTCCTCCAGCATCGCGCCCAGCACCATGCCGAGGATCGCCGGCGCCACCGGGTAACCGTTCTGCTCCATCACGTATGCCACCAGGCCGAACACCAGCATCAGCACCACGCCGAAGATCGAGTTGTTGATGGCAAAGGAGCCGACCACGCAGAACAGCAGGATCACCGGCATCAGCACCTCGCGCGGCGCGCGCAGCAGCTGCTTGGCGCCCTTGATGGCGGCGACGCCGAGCGGGATCATCAGCAGGTTGGCGAGGATGAAGACGAAGAAGATGGCATACATCTCGGGCGCCTTCTCCATGAACACGGTCGGGCCGGGATTGAGGCCCTTGATGTAGAGCACGCCGATCACGATCGCGGTGATCGAATCGCCCGGGATGCCGAACACCAGCGCCGGGATCCAGGCGCCGGCGAGCGCGGAATTGTTCGAAGCACCCGCCTCGACGATGCCCTCGACGTGGCCGGTACCGAATTTGTGGGGCTCCCTGGAGAATTTCTTCGACACCGCGTACGACATCCAGGCAGCGATGTCGGCGCCGGCGCCGGGCAGGGCGCCGATCGCGGTGCCGAGCGTGGAGCCGCGCAGGATCGCGAGCGGATATTTCCTGGTGAGTCCCCACATGCCGCGGAAGATGTTGCCGATCTTCGCCTGCGCCATCTCCCAGGGCTGGTCCATCGCCGCGACGTTGCGGATGATTTCCGAGACAGCGAACATGCCGATCATGATCGGGATCAGCGTGAGGCCGCCCGCGAGCTCGACGTTGCCGAAGGTGAAGCGCGGATAGGCGGCCGGGTTGTCCAGGCCCACCGAGGCCACCAGCAGCCCCAGCAGCAGCGAGACCACGGCCTTGAGCGGGTTGCCGACGGCGAGGAACACCGCGCTGGAAAGTCCCAGGATCACCAGCCAGAAATACTCGAACGAGGAGAACTTGAGCGCGATCTCCGCCAGCGCGGGAGCCGCCGCGATCAGCACCGCGGTGCCGAACAGGCCGCCGATCACGGAGAATATGAGGCCGGCGCCGAGCGCGACCTCGCCCTGGCCTTTTTTCGTCATCGCGTAGGCCTCGTCGGTGTAGGCGGCGGAGGCGGGCGTGCCCGGCATGCGCAGCAGGCAGCTCGGAATGTCGCCGGCGAAAATCGCCATCGCGGTCGCGGTGACGATGGCGGCGATCGCCGGTACCGGCGGCATGAAGAACGTGACAGGCACCAGCAGCGCGGTCGCCATGGTGGCGGTGAGCCCCGGGATCGCGCCGACGAACAGGCCGAAAGCGGCCGAGGCGACGATCACCCACAGCACGTAGGGATCGAGCAGCAGCGCGAACGCCTGCGAGAGGACGGCGAGCGTCATCTCAGAAGGCGAAGCGCTCGAAGATGCCCCAGGGCAGGGGCACCTTGAGCAGCTTGTAGAAGGCGAGATGGATCAGCACGGTCGCCGCGACGGCGACCGGCAACGCGAGCGACCAGCGCGCGCGCAGCTGGCGCGACCAGGCAAGCAGCAGCGCCGCCGCGGTCAGGTGAAAGCCCAGCTTGTCGACGACGAGGATGTAGGCGAGCAGCCCGACGACGACGCTCGCCACGGCCGCCGTGGCGCGCGGCCGGCGCAGCCAGCCGGGCAGCTCGACCAGCGGTTGCGGCGCGGCAGCGCGCAGGCGCGCGGCGATCAGCAGCGCACCGCAGGCGATCAGGCCTATCGAAATGAGGCCTGGAAACCAGGCCGGCCCGTACTTCTGGCCCGGCATCGGCGGAAAGCCCTGGATGTGCCAGAGCACCGCCGCGCCGAGCGCGACCAGCGCCGCGCCGCTAAGCGCGTCGTTGACCTTCATGGTTCCGAAGAACTATTTCGCGAGACCGACGGCCTTGAGAGTCGCGCCCATGTCGGCGTCCGACTTGGCCATGAACTTGCCTGTGCCCTCGGCGTCGGCCCAGACCACGCCGAAGCCCCGGCTCGCCATGAAGTCCTTGTACTCCTTGGAGTCGTAGACCTTCTTGAGCGCGCCGCCCAGCGTGTTCTGCACGTCGGCCGGGATGCCCTTGGGCGCGGCGATCACGCGCCAGGCCGCCATCGTCCATTTGCTGCCGATCTCTTTCTGCAGCGTAGGCACGTTCGGGTACAGCGTCGGCGGGTTCGCGTCCATGATCGAAAGCGCCCGCACCTTGCCGGCGTCGATCATCGCGCGCGCTTCAGGAATCGAGCAGGGCACGACCTCCACGCCACCCGCGACCAGGTCCTGCAGGCCCGGCGCCGCGCCGTTGGACGGCACCCAGGGCAGCGCGCCCGGGTCGATGCCCTGGTCCTTGAGCAGGCCGGCGATCGCCAGATGCCAGATGCCGCCCTGGCCCGTGCCCGAGGCCTTCAGCTTGCCCGGGCTGGCCTTGATCGCGGCGATCAGGTCCTTGGTGCTCTTGTAGGGCGAATCGATGCGCACGTGGATGCCGGCTGGATCGGCGTTGACGAGGCCGATCGGCGCGTAGTCGGTGTGCTTGAGCGCCGTCAGGCCGACGTGGTGCATCATCGTGATCTCTACCGTGATGAGCCCGAGGGTGTAACCGTCGGGCGCAGCCTTCGCGATCGCATCGTGGCCGACCACGCCCGAGCCGCCGGTGCGGTTGACCACGTTGATCGGCTGCTTGAGGTCCTTCTCCATGAGGCTGGCGATGATGCGCGCCGTGGCATCGGTGCCGCCGCCCGCGCCCCAAGGCACGATCAGCTGGATCGGACGCTGCGGATACTGGGCCTGCGCGGCGCCTGCGAACAACGCCGCGAGCACGGCCGCTGCCTGCAAGAACTTCCTCATGATTCCTCCCTGGTTAACCGGATGGTTACGGGAGGATTCTACTGCGCGCGACGGCTCAGGTCTGCTCCAGGCGCAGCAGTTCCGCACCCTCGTTCACCTGGTCGCCAGCGCGGAAATGGATTTCCGCGACGCGCCCATCGTGCGGCGCGGCAATGGTGTGCTCCATCTTCATCGCCTCGAGCAGCACCAGCGGCGCGCCCTTGGCGACCTTGGCGCCGGCCTGCACCAGCACCTGCAGCACCTTGCCCGGCATCGGCGCGGCGAGCGAGCCGAGCGCGCTGTCGGGCTCCGGCGCCGTCTGCGCGCTCTGCAGCGTGAGCACGCGGTACGCACCATCGCGGAACAGGTGCCACTGGGTGCCGTCGCGCACCGCGCGCACGCGGAAGGTGCCGCCGCCGAGCATCACCTGCAGCACGCCGTTCTCTTCCGCGCCCGCAAGGGATTGGGCCTTGCCGTCTCTCGAAAACCGCAATCCGCTCGTCGTGAAGTGAACCTCGATGCGGTGGCTGCGCTTGCCTTCTGCGAACACGAATTCATGGTGCGAGCCGAGGTTCAGGCGCCAGCCATCCACGATGTGCCACGGCGAATGCGGGTCGCTCGAGGCGCGCGCGGCTGCGGTGGCCTGCGCCTGTTCGGCGAGCAGCTCGGCCAGCGCCGCGGCCGCGAGATCCTCGTCGCTTGCGCCGACTTCGGGCGGAAAGAGCTCCGCGCGCGAGCGCTCGATGAGGTCGGTGTCGAGGTCGGCCGCAGCGAAGGCCCTGCTCGCCACCGTGCGCGCGAGGAATTCGACGTTCGTGGTCACGCCCACGATCTCGCAGCCGGCGAGCGCCGCGCGCAGGCGGCCGAGCGCGATCGCCCGGTTCTCGCCCCAGGCCACGAGCTTGGCGATCATCGGGTCGTAGTGCGGCGAGATCGTGTCGCCCTCGCGCACCCCCGAATCGATGCGCAGGGGCCGGGCGTGCGGCCCGAACTCGCCGGCGGCAGGCTCGCGCAGGTGCCGCAGCGTACCGGTCGCGGGCAGGAAGCCCTTGGCGGGATTCTCGGCGTAGATGCGCGCCTCGATGGCGTGCCCGCTCATTTGAATTTCAGTCTGAGAAAAAGGAATCCGATCGCCGGTCGCCACCGAAATCTGCAATTTCACGAGATCGAGGCCCGTGATCATCTCGGTCACCGGATGCTCGACCTGGAGCCGCGTGTTCATCTCCATGAAGTAGAAGGTGCCGTCCTGCGCGGCGATGAACTCCACCGTGCCGGCGCCGGTGTACTGGATCGATTTCGCCGCCGCCACCGCCGCTTCGCCCATCTGCTTGCGGCGGCCGGCCGTCATGCCGGGCGCGGGCGCCTCCTCGAGCACCTTCTGGTGGCGGCGCTGCACCGAGCAGTCGCGCTCGAACAGGTAGACGACGTTGCCGTGCATGTCGCCCAACACCTGCACTTCGATGTGGCGCGGGCGCTCGAGGTACTTTTCCAGCAGCACGCGGTCGTCGCCGAAGGCGGACTTCGCCTCGCGCTTGGCCGAGGCGAGCGCCGCGGCGAAGCCCTGGGAATCGGCCGCGACCTTCATGCCCTTGCCGCCGCCGCCCGCGGCGGCCTTGATGAGCACCGGGTAGCCTACCTTGTCGGCTTGCCTCTGCAGGAAGGCCGCGTCCTGCTTCTCGCCGTGGTAGCCGGGCACGAGCGGCACGCCGGCCTTCGCCATGAGGCGCTTGGCCGCCGCCTTGTCGCCCATGGC
This sequence comes from Burkholderiales bacterium, assembly GCA_049651845.1. Classification (GTDB taxonomy): domain Bacteria; phylum Pseudomonadota; class Gammaproteobacteria; order Burkholderiales; family SG8-39; genus RBG-16-66-20. The sequence continues at coordinate 52,650 of JBASCW010000023.1, forward strand.
GGCGATCGCCTGGGGCGAGGGGCCGACGAAGACGATGCCGGCTTGCGCGCAGGCCGCCGCGAACTCCTCGTTCTCTGAGAGAAAGCCGTAGCCCGGGTGGATCGCTTCGGCGCCCGTGTCGCGCGCGGCGGCGAGAATGGCGTCGATGCAGAGGTAGCTCGCGCGTGCTTCGGCCGGGCCGATGCGCCGCGCCTCGTCGGCGAGCGCTACGTGGCGCGCGTCGCGGTCGGCGTCCGAATACACCGCGACGCTGCGAATGCCGAGGGCGCGCGCCGCCGCGATCACCCGGCAGGCGATCTCGCCGCGGTTGGCGATGAGGATCTTGCCGAACACCCTACTTCTTTTTCCGCGGCGGCTTCACGCGCACTGCCTCGAACTCCTTCACCCAGGCGGGCTTGCGCTTCTCGAGGAACGAGGCGATGCCCTCGCGGCCCTCGGCCGAGACGCGGATCTCGGCGATGCGCTTCGCGGTGTCGGCGACCATCGCATCGTCGATCGGTCCGGCGGCGACGGCGCGCACCAGGTCCTTGATCTTGCGGTGCGCCTCGCGCCCGCCCACCACCAGGTGGCCGAGCAGGGCGTTGATGGCGCCGTCGAGCTCCTCGGGCGGCGCGACGTCGGAGAGCAGCCGCAGGCGGTAGGCTTCGCCCGCGTCGATGACCTCACCGGAGAGGAAGTAGCGCCGCGCCAGTCGCTCGCCCATCGCGCGCACCACGTAGGGGCTGATGGTGGCCGGCGAGAGGCCGAGCTTCACCTCGGTGAGGCAGAACTCCGCGTTCTGCGAGCCGATCGCGATGTCGCAGGCGGCCACCAGCCCCACGCCGCCGGCGTAGGCGGGGCCGTGCACCCGGGCGATGGTCGGCTTGGACATCCGGTCGAGCGTCTTCAGCATCTCGGCGAGAGCGCTGGCGTCCCTGAGGTTGTCCTCGTAGCCGTAGCCGGCCATGCGCTTCATCCAGTTGAGGTCCGCGCCCGCGCAGAACGCTTTGCCCGCGCCCGCAAGCACCACGGCGCGAACGGCGTCATCCCGATCCAGATCCAGAAAAACCTTGGTCAAATTGGAGATCGAGACATCGTCGAACGCGTTGCGCACGTCGGGGCGGTTGAGCGTGACGATGGCGACCGTGTTTCTCTTCTCTACGATGAGGTTGTCTGACATGGCCTTTACATTCTGAAGACACCAAACCTGGTTTCCTCGGCCGGCGCGTTGAGCGAAGCCGAGATCGCGAGCCCGAGCAGCCGGCGCATGTCGGCCGGGTCCACCACGCCGTCGTCCCAGAGGCGCGCGCTCGCGTAGTAAGGGTGGCCCTGGTGCTCGTACTGCTCGAGGATCGGCGCCTTGAACGCCTCCTCCTCTTCCTTCGACTTGAAATCGCCCTTGACCGTGGCGAGCACGCTCGCCGCCTGCGGCCCGCCCATGATCGAGATGCGCGCGGTCGGCCACATCCAGAGGAAGCGCGGCGAGTAGGCGCGCCCGCACATGCCGTAGTTGCCGGCGCCGAACGAGCCGCCGAGGATCATGGTGAACTTGGGCACGCGCGCGGTGGCGACCGCGGTCACCATCTTGGCGCCGTCCTTGGCGATGCCGCCCGCCTCGTATTTCTTGCCGACCATGTAGCCGGTGATGTTCTGCAGGAAAAGCAGCGGGATGCTGCGCTGGCAGGCGAGCTCGATGAAGTGCGCGGCCTTGAGCGAGGATTCCGAGTAAAGGATGCCGTTGTTGGCGAGGATCGCCACCGGATAGCCGTGGATGTGCGCAAAGCCGGTGATCAGCGTGGTGCCGTAGTTCTGCTTGAACTCGTCGAGCTCCGAGCCGTCCACCACGCGCGCGATCACCTCGCGCACGTCGTAGGGCTTGCGCGCGTCGGCCGGCACGATGCCGTAGATCTCCTCGGCCGGGTACAACGGGTCTTTGGGTTCTTGGGTCTTTAAAGAAACTCTCTTAACAACGTTCAAATTTCCAACAATTCTTCGTAGGATCGCTAGCGCGTGCTTGTCGTCGAGCGCGTAGTGGTCGGCTACGCCGGAGACGCGCGTGTGCACCTCGGCGCCGCCCAGCTCCTCGGCGGTGACGATCTCGCCCACGGCCGCCTTCACCAGCGGTGGCCCGCCGAGGAAGATCGTGCCCTGGCCCTTGACGATGATGGTCTCGTCTGACATCGCCGGCACGTAGGCGCCGCCCGCGGTGCACGAGCCCATCACGCAGGCGATCTGCGGGATGCCGGCCGCGGACATGTTGGCCTGGTTGTAGAAGATGCGGCCGAAGTGCTCGCGGTCCGGGAACACGTTGTCCTGTTCGGGCAGGAAGCCGCCGCCGGAATCCACCAGGTAGAGGCACGGCAGCCGGTTCTGCATCGCGATCTCCTGCGCGCGCAGGTGCTTCTTCACCGTCATCGGATAGTAAGTGCCGCCCTTGATGGTGGCGTCGTTGGCCACGATCATGCATTCGCGCCCCGAGACGCGGCCGATGCCGGTGACTACCGAGGCCGAGTGCACGTCGCCGCCGTACATGCCCCAGGCGGCGAGCTGGCCGACCTCGAGGAACGGCGAGCCCGGGTCGAGCAGCGCGCGCACGCGCTCGCGCACCAGCAGCTTGCCGCGCGCGACGTGCTTCTTGCGCGCCGCCTCGTCGCCGCCCAGCGCTACCGCGACGGCCTTGGCTCTCAGGTCCTCCACCAGCGCGTGCATGCGCGCGGCGTTAGCGCGGAATTCCTCCGAGCGCGGATTCAGCTGGCTATGGATCACCGGCATCTCACGCGCCTTCCAGGGCTCTGCCGATCACGAGGCGCTGGATGTCGCTCGTGCCTTCGTAGATCTGGCAGGCGCGCACGTCCCGCCAGATGCGTTCAACCGGGAAGTCGGCGACATAGCCGTAACCGCCGTGGATCTGCACCGCGTCCGAGCAGACCCGCTCGGCGGTCTCGGATGCGAACAGCTTCGCCATGGAGGCCTCCTTCAGGCAGGGCCGGCCCGCGTCCTTCAGGCGCGCGGCGTGCAGGTAAAGCTGGCGCGCGGCCTCCACGCTGGTTGCCATGTCGGCGAGGCGGAAGTTGACCGCCTGGTGCCCGATCAGCGGCTTGCCCATGCTCCTGCGCTCGGCGGCATAGGCGAGCGCGGCGCCGAGCGCCGCCTGCGCCATGCCGGTCGCCTGCGCGGCGACGTTGATGCGGCCGGTCTCCAGGTTCGCCAGCGCGATGCGGTAGCCGGCACCCTCCTGCGCGAGCAGGTTTGCCGACGGCACCCTGCAGTTCTCGAGCACGATCTGCGCGGTATCGGAGGCGCGCTGCCCGGTCTTGTCCTCCAGGCGCGCCACGCGGTAGCCCGGCGCCGACGTCGGCACGACGAAGGCGCTGATGCCCTTCTTGCCCGCCGCCTTGTCCGTGACCGCGAACACCACGGCGAGGTCGGCGTGCTTACCCGAGGTGATGAACTGCATTACGCCGTTCAGCACGTAGCCGTCGCTGTCGCGCTCCGCGCGCGTGGTGATCGCGGCCGCGTCGGACCCCGCGTGCGGCTCGGTGAGGCAGAAGGCGCCGAGCGCCTTGCCCTGCGCGATCGGCGCGAGGAAGGAACGCTTCTGCGCGTCGTTCCCGTAACCCTGCAGAATGTTGGCGAACAGGTTCGTCACCATCACGATGGTGCAGGTCGCGCTGTCGCCAGCTGCGATTTCCTCGCAAGCGAGCGCGAGCGCGGTGGCGTCCATGCCCGCGCCGCCTTGCGCCTCGGGAATGGCGATGCCGAACAGCCCCATCGCGCCGAGGCCGGCAACCTCGTCGCGCGGGAACAGCTTTTCGCGGTCCCAGCGCGCCGCGTTGGGCGCGAGCCGCTCGCGCGCGTAGCGGCGCACGGCGTCGCGCAGTTGCTCGTGGTGCGGGGCGAGGCTCATGTCAGGCGACGCTCAGATACGTGCGTAGGTGACGGTATGGTGCGTGAAGATCTTGCCGCGGCGGTCGTGGCACTCGGCGGTGCCATAGATGATGCGCTTGCCGAGCTTGAGCACGCGCGCGGTGCAGTATACGGTCTCGCGCCGCGCAGCGTTGAGGAACGCGGTATTGAGCTCGGAGGTCACCGCGTCGTGCTCCAGGCCGATGTGGCGCTTGATCGCGAGCCACATCGCGCAGTCTGCCGCCGCCATGAACGCGGGCCCGTTGACGGTGCCGCCCGGGCGCTCGAGCGCGCGCCGGAACGGCATCGCGATGGTGCACTCGGCGTTCGAGATCGACGCGAGCTTGAAGCCGTAGCCCCTGACGAAGCGCGAGCGGCCGAGCAGCCTTTGCAGCGCGGACTTGCTCGCGGTCATGCCAGTTCGATGGCCATCGCAGTCGCCTCGCCGCCGCCGATGCACAGCGACGCGACGCCGCGCTTGCCGCCGCGCTTGCGCAGCGCGCCGATCAGCGTCACCAGGATGCGCGCGCCCGAGGCGCCGATCGGATGGCCGAGCGCGCAGGCGCCGCCGTGCACGTTGACCTTTTCGTGCGGCAGCTTGTGCTCCTGCATCGCCGCCATCGTCACAACCGCAAAGGCCTCGTTGATTTCGTACAGGTCGATCTCCTGCGCTTTCCAGTTTGCCTTTTCGAGCAACTTCCTTATGGCACCCACGGGCGCGGTCGTGAACAGCGCGGGCGCCTGCGCATGGGTGGAATGGCCGACGATGGTGGCGATCGGCGCGCAGCCGCGCTGTTCCGCGGTCGAGCGGCGCATCAGCACCAGCGCCGCGGCGCCGTCGGAGATCGACGAGGAATTGGCCGCGGTCACCGTGCCGTCCTTGCGGAACGCGGGCCCGAGTGTCGGGATCTTCTCCAGGTTCGCCTTGAACGGCTGCTCGTCCATCTCGATGAAGCGCTGTTCCTTGCCCGACTTGATGGCGATCGGCGTGGTCTCCCATGCGAACGAGCCGTCCTTGTTGGCCTTCTGTGCGCGCTCGAGCGAGGTGATCGCGAACTTGTCCTGGGATTCCCTCGAAAAGGAAAAGCGCTGCGCGCAATCCTCCGCAAACGTCCCCATCAAGCGCCCCTTGTCGTAGGCGTCCTCCAGGCCGTCGTAGAACATGTGATCGAGCACCTGACCGTGGCCCATGCGCAGGCCCGAACGCGCCTTCGGCAGCAGGTAGGGCGCGTTGGTCATCGATTCCATCCCGCCGGCCACGGCAATGCCGATTGAACCGGAAATCAGCGAATCATGGGCGAGCATGGCGGCTTTCATGCCCGAGCCGCACATCTTGTTCACGGTGGTGCAGCCGGTCGAGAGCTCCAGGCCGGCGCCGAGCGCGGCCTGGCGCGCGGGCGCCTGGCCCTGGCCCGCGGGCAGCACGCAGCCCATGAGAACTTCCTCGATATCGGCGGCCTTGAGCTTGGCGCGCTCCACGGCGGCGCGGATCGCGGCCGCACCGAGCTCCGGCGCGGCGAAGCCCTTGAGCTCGCCCTGGAAGCCGCCCATCGGGGTGCGGGCGGCGGCAACGATGACGACGGGATCGGTGTTCATGGTCTAGTCCTTCAGCAATGTTGCGGCGCCGCGGATCGCGGCAATCGCTTCTTCGTTCAAGAGCCGGATCAGTTCGGCCGCCGGCAGCGCGCGCGCGAGCGGCGCAGCCTGGCCCGCCCACAGCGCGATGAAATCGGGCTTGCCCGCCCTGGCCGACGCCTGGCGCAGCCTGCCGGTGACGCCGTTCTGCGCCGGGAATGCGAGCTGCGGCGCGTGCTTCGCCGCCATCTCGGCGATGAAGCGGTTGGCGAGGCCGCGCGCGGGCTTGCCGGAGAACTTTTCCGTCAGCAGCGTGCCGTCCTCCTTCGACTCCAGCAGGAGATCCTTGTGCACCTGCGCCGCGCCGCTCTCGGGGCAGGGGATGAACGCCGTTCCAAGCTGCGCGGCCTGCGCGCCGAGTGCGAGCGCCGCGGCGATGCCGGCGCCGTCCATGATGCCGCCCGCCGCGACCACCGGCAGCCGGACCGCGCGCAGCACCAGGCGCGTGAGCGCCAGCGTGCCGGTCAGCGACTGGTAGGGATCGCGCAGATAGCTGCCACGATGGCCGCCCGCCTCGCCGCCCTGCGCGATGACGAAGTCGAAGCCCAGCTGCTCGAGCCGCCGCGCCTCCGCGATGCAGGTCGCGCTGCCGCCGACGAGAATGTTCTTGGCTTTGAGCCTGCCTATTCTTTCTACGGGAAGATCGGAAAGATGGGCGGTGAACACACGCGGTACGATGGCTTCGACCGCATCCAGTTGTGCGTTCAGATCCGGCGCGTAGGGCGCGTTCACCGGTTCGGGCGGCGGCAGGCCCAGTTCCTTGTAGTAGTCGGCCACCGCATCCAGTGCGCCGCGCTGCGCGCGTGCGTCGATCTGATCGGGCTGCGACGAAGTGAACAAGTTGATGCCGAACGGCCGGTCGGTTTTCGAGCGCACGAAGGCCGACTGTTTTTTCATGTCCTCGGGCTGGGTATAGGCGAAGCCGAAGGAGCCGAGCACGCCCGCCGCAGAGCAGGCGGCGACGAGCTCCTGCGAGGAAGCTCCGCCGGCCATCGGTGCCTGGATGATCGGCACGGCGAGCCCGAGCTTCGCCGAGAGCGGCGTCTGCAGCGTCACCGTTCGACCCCGTATTCGCAGAGCATGGCCTTGCCGCGCGCGATGAACTCGGCGGGAAAGGCGGTGGATTTGCGCGCATCGCTGTCCATGTGCACCGCGGTGATCACGCAGACCGCAGCGATCTCGCCCGTCTGCGCCTCGCGCATCTCGTGCACGAACTTGACGACCTTGTCGCGGATCTCGAGCAGCCCAGAGCGCACGGCCACGATCTCGCCCGAAATCAGCTCGCGCTTGTAGGTGATGTTCTGCTGGACCGCGGCCATGGCGCGCGCATTGTCGCGCAGGAATGCGGCGGTCACGCCCAAGTCCGCGAACAGGTTCCAGGTCGCTTCGTCGAACTTGCCCACGTACCACATCACGTTCATGTGGCCCATGTGGTCGCAATGCCAGGGATAGACCGCTCCGCGGTAGGTTTCGACAAACGCACTCATGTGCGCTCCTTCATTCCGCTCATGCGTGTTCTTTCGTGCAGCCGAGGTCGCGCAGCAGGCCGTCTTCCAGGCCGTAGATCCAGCCGTGCACCGCGAGCGGCCGGCCGGCGAGCCAGGCATCCTGCACCACCGTCGCCTCGCACACGTGCCGCACCTGCTCGATGACGTTCAACTCACAGAGCCTTCGCTCGCGCTCGTCGGTATCGCGGATCGCATCAAGCTCGGCCGCGTGGAAGGCGCGCACGTCCTGCACGTGGCGCAGCCAGTTCTCGGCGAGGCCGACCTTCTGGCCGGTGAGCGCCGCGCGCACGCCGCTGCAGCCATAGTGGCCGCAGACGATCACGTGCCGCACGTGCAGCAGGTCCACCGCGAACTGCAGCACCGACAGGCAGTTGAGGTCGGTATGGACGACGAGGTTGGCGACGTTGCGGTGCACGAACACCTCGCCCGGCGCAAGGCCGGTGATCTGGTTGGCGGGCACGCGGCTGTCCGAGCAGCCGATCCAGAGGTATTCCGGCGTCTGCTGGCGCGCGAGCCCGGTGAAGAATGCCGGGTCGCTGGCGCGCATTCCCGCGGCCCAGGCGCGGTTGCGCGCGAACAGCTCGTTGACGCCGGTCACGCCGTTTCCCCGAACAGCTCGCGGCCGATCAGCCAGCGGCGGATCTCGGACGTGCCGGCGCCGATCTCGTAGAGCTTGGCGTCGCGCCACAGGCGCCCGGTCGGCGTCTCGTTGATGTAGCCCATGCCGCCCATGGCCTGGATCGCCTCGCCCGCCATCCAGGTGGCCTTTTCGGCCGCGTAGAGGATCGCGCCCGCGGCGTCCTTGCGCGTGGTCTCGCCGCGGTCGAGCGCCTGGCCGACCGCGTAGACGTAGGCGCGGCAGGCCGAGAAGGTGGTGTACATGTCGGCGAGTTTGCCCTGCATGAGCTGGAACTCGCCGATCGGCTGGCCGAACTGCTTCCTCTCGTGCACGTAGGGCAGCACGGTATCGAGACACGCGGCCATGATGCCGAGCGGGCCGCCCGCGAGCACCGCGCGCTCGTAGTCGAGGCCCGACATCAGCACCTTCACGCCCTTGCCTTCCTCGCCTAGAATGTTCTGGGCTGGCACCTCGCAATCCCGAAGCACGAGCTCGCAAGTGTTGGAGCCGCGCATGCCCAGCTTGTCGAGCTTTTGTGCGGTGCTGAAGCCCTTCATGCCTTTCTCGACGATAAAGGCAGTGATACCTTCACCCTTTCCATAGATGACCAGCACATCGGCGTCGGGCCCGTTCGTGATCCACATTTTGTTGCCGTTCAGGACGTAGCGGTCGCCGCGTCGTTCGGCTTTCAACCTCATGCCAACGACGTCCGAGCCCGCGCCGGGCTCCGACATCGCCAGCGCGCCGACGTGTTCGCCGGAGATCAGCTTCGGCAGGTACTTGCGCCGCTGCGCGTCGCTGCCGTTGCGGCGGATCTGGTTCACGCACAGGTTGGAGTGCGCGCCGTATGAAAGGCCCACCGAGGCCGAGGCGCGGCTGATCTCCTCCATGGCGATGATGTGGGCGAGATAACCCATCTGCGTGCCGCCGTACTCCTCCTCGACCGTGATGCCGAGCAGGCCGAGCGCGCCGAGCTTGGGCCACAGGTCCAACGGGAACTGGTTGGTGGCGTCGATCTCGGCCGCGCGCGGCGCGATCTCCTGCGCCGCGAAATCACGCACCGACTCGCGCAGCATGGCGACGGTGTCGCCGTGTTCGAAGCGCAGAAACGTCATGCGGGCGTGTCGGGCGTGCCGGCGAGCATGAGCAGCGTCTGCTGCATCGCCGCCACGTGGGTTTCCCCGGCATAGACGTCGCCGCGCGAGATGCTGAGCGTGCGTCCCGGCTTGACGACACGGCCCCTGGCGATGAGGGCGCCGATCGCCGGATTGAGGATGTTGATCTTGTACTCGACGGTGACCAGCGAGCTGTCCGCCGGCATGAGCGTGTACGCCGCGTAACCGCACGCGCTGTCGCAGATCATGCCGAGGATGCCGCCGTGGACAAAGCCCTTCTGCTGCGTGAGATCGTCGCGAAACGGCAGAGCGATCTCGACGTAGCCGGGCTCGACTTGCGCCAGCGTCGCGCCGATCAGCGCCATCGCCTTCTGGCGGCCGAAGCTCGCGCGCACGCGCGCGGCGAACTGCGGATCCTGGGGCTGAAAGCGGGGCGCGGGCGCGTTCATCGGGTTAACTCGTAAGGCTAATTGACGTTTACGTAAACGTCAACTTAGCCGGCGCTTCAACCGCTTCTTCAGCTTGTTCTCAAAGGCGAGAATTTCGGACAATTGCGCCTCGATGTCCGCTCTCTGCTGGACCAGCCCGGCCTTGTGGGACTCCAGCACCGCGAGGAAGCGTTCGAGCTGTGGCCGCTCGTCGCGCCCGGGCTCGTACATGTCGATGAGCTCGCGAATCTCGGAGAGCGTGAGGCCGAGGCGCTTGCCGCGTAGCGTGAGCTTCAGGCGCGTGCGGTCGCGCGGCGAGTAGATGCGGCGCTGGCCCGCGCGTCGCGGCGCGAGCAGGCCGTGGTCCTCGTAGAAGCGGATCGCGCGCGGCGTGACGTCGAACTCGGTGGCGAGCTCGCCGATGGAAAACTCCGAGCGTTCCTTCTCGGCAGGCATGGTAGGGTGCGGGAATTCTAGTCTGATTCATGGCCGCACCCGAATACCCTTTCGCCGAACCGCCGGCGCCCGGCGCGACGATGGAGGTCGCGCCCGGCCTGCACTGGCTGCGCATGGCGCTGCCGTTCGCGCTCGATCACATCAACCTCTGGCTCCTGGAAGACGGAACGAAGCAAGACCCGTGCTGGCTGCTCATCGACGCGGGCCTCGGCAACGCGCCGACGCGCGCACTTTGGGACCGGATCTTCGCGGAGAAGATCGGCGGCAAGCGGGTGCGGCGCGTGCTCGTCACGCACTACCATCCCGACCACGCGGGCAACGCGGCCTGGCTGTGCGAGCGCACGGGCGCGCAGCTCTGGATGACGCGCGGCGAATACCTCACCGTACATGCCGCGCGCCACGGCGCGGCCGGCTACTCGCCCGATGCGCAGAAGGAACTGTTCGTCGCGAACGGGCTGGACGTCGCGCAGGCCAACGTGCTGCTGTCGCGCGGCGGCCTCTACAAGAAGATGGTTCCCGAGTTTCCGTTCTCGCACCGGCGTCTGTTCGAGGGCGAGACGATCGCCGTTGGCGGCCGCGATTGGCGCGTGATGATCGGCTACGGCCACGCGCCCGAGCACGCCTCGCTGTACTGTGAAGCGCTGAACGTGCTGATCTCGGGCGACATGCTGCTGCCGCGCATCTCCACCAATGTCGCGGTGCGGCCCGTCGATCCCTGGTCGAACCCGCTGCGCCTGTTTCTCGATTCGGTGCGCCGCTACCTCACGCTGCCGCAGGACGTGCTGGTGCTGCCCTCGCATGGGCTGCCGTTTCGCGGCGCGCACGCGCGCGTCGCGCAGCTCGAGACGCATCACGCCGAGCGCCTTGCCGAGCTGCGCGCGGCCTGCGAGCAGGCGCCGCGCGCCGCCGCCGACGTGCTCGAAGTGCTGTTCCGCCGCAAGCTCGACACGAGCCAGATCTTCTTCGCGCTCGGCGAGGCGATCGCGCACCTGCACTATCTTCATTACGATGGACAGCTAGCGCGCACGATCGGCGCCGACGGCGTCGCGCGCTTCGCGCCCGGCTAGGCGAGGAGAACCGATGAACCGCGACATCAAGCCCCCGAGCCCCGAGGAAACCGCCCGCGTGCTGCACGACGTCGCGGAGCGCTCGGCGCGCATTCTCGCCGAATACGCGGGCAAGGAGCATGCCGCGACCGCAGCCAGCGCGGCGAGCGACGAGCTCGGCATCGCCAAGGCCTACATGGACCTGTATTCGCGCATGCTTGCGGACCCCGCCAAGCTCGCCGCGTTCTCCACCAACCTGATGCTCGATTACATGCAGCTCTGGCAGCAGAGCTGGATGAAGCTCATGGGCCTGCAGGCCGCGCCGGTGGCCGTGCCCGCGAAGGGCGACAACCGCTTCAAGGACGAGGACTGGAGCTCGAATTTCATCTTCGACTACATCAAGCAGTCCTACCTCATCGCCGCGCGCCAGATCCGGCACGCCGTGGCGGGCGTCGAGGGCCTGCCGCCGGAATCCGAGAAGAAGGTGGCGTTCTTCACGCGCCAGTACGTGGACGCGCTCGCGCCCTCGAATTTCGCGCTCACCAACCCCCAGGTGCTGCGCGAGACGCTCGCCAGCGGCGGCCAGAACCTGCTCAAGGGCCTGGGCAACCTGCTTGCCGACATCGAGAAGGGCGGCATCAGCATGACCGACGAGAAGGCCTTCCAGCTCGGCCGCAACGTCGCCACCACGCCGGGCAAGGTCGTTTACCAGACCGAGCTCATGCAGCTGATCCAGTTCCAGCCGACCGCGGCGGAGGCCTACCGCACGCCGCTGGTGATCATCCCGCCCTGGATCAACAAGTACTACATCCTCGACCTGCGGCCGTCGAACTCGTTCATCAAGTGGGCGCTCGACCAGGGCCACACGGTGTTCGTGATCTCCTGGGTGAACCCTGACGCGCGCCTCGCGCAGATGGGTTTCGACGACTACATGAAGCTGGGGCCGCTCGCGGCGCTGGAGGCGGTCGAGCGGGCGACCGGCGAGCGCAAGGTGAACTTCATCGGCTACTGCCTGGGCGGCACGCTGTTGGGCGCGACGCTGGGTTATCTCGCGCAGACGGGCCAGATCGACCGCGTCAACAGCGTGATCTTCTTCGTGAGCCTTCTGGACTTCTCCGCCCCCGGCGAGCTCGGCGTGTTCATCGACGAAGCCCAGGTGCAGAACCTCGAGAAGAAGATGAACGAGCGCGGCTACCTCGAGGGCTCGGAGATGGCCTCGACCTTCAACCTGCTGCGCGCCAACGACCTGGTCTGGTCCTTCGTCATCAACAACTACCTGATGGGCAAGAACCCGTTTCCGTTCGACCTGCTGTACTGGAACTCGGACTCGACGCGGCTGCCGGCGCGCATGCACAGCTTCTACCTGCGCAACATGTACATGAAGAACCTGCTCGGGGTGCCGGGCGGCATCTCGCTGGCGGGCGTGCCGATCGACCTGTCGAAGGTCGAGGTGCCTGCGTACTTCATTTCCACAGCCGAGGACCATATCTCGCCCTGGAAGACCACCTACAAGGGCGCGAAGTACCTGGGCGGCGAGGTGCGCTTCGTGCTTGGCGGCTCGGGACACATCGCCGGCATCGTCAACCCGCCCGCGGCGAAGAAGTACTGCTATTGGACCAACGAGACCAATCCGGACACCGGCGACGAATGGTTCCAGACCGCGACCCAGCATCACGGCTCCTGGTGGGACGACTGGCAGGCCTGGATGGACGCGCGCAACGGCAGCGAGAAGGTGCCCGCACGCACGCCGGGCGACGGCGCGCTCAAGATTCTCGAGGACGCGCCGGGCAGCTACGTGATGATGCGCCTCAGCGCGAAGAAAGCCGCGAGCTGAACTCGGCGAGGTAGGCGAGGCCCGCGATCGCGCGCGGCCCGTACCAGGACGTCATCTCGCCGTCGATCAGATGGACGGGGAGCGCCGTTTGCGTTTCGATCGCTTGCCTGTGCTCCTCCGTGAAACGGTAGGGCTCCGTCGAGAGCAGGATCAGGTCCGTCCCCGCCATGTGCAGATCCACCAACTTCGGGTAGCGCGCGTCCGAGCGTCGAGGAAGCGTATGCATTCCGAACAGCGCGAGCGTGCGCGAGACGTAGGTGTCGCGCGACACCGTCATCCAGGGCTCCTTCCAGATCAGATAGAGGACCCTTCTTTGCGGAAATCTGAGCTTTTCGATCTCCCGGAGGGAAGTATCGAACCGGGAGCAAAGTTCCTCGGCTTCGCGCTCCTTGCCGAACGTGCCGCCGATTTGGCGATAGAGGTTGAGATTGTCGCTGGGCGCGAGCGGGTGCGTGACGATGACGTTCGGCACGAACTCGGCGAGCGCCTCGGCGGTTTCCTTCCTGTTCTCGTCCACGTTGACGATCGCGTGCGTCGGCGCGAGCGCGCGCACTTTCTTGAGGTTCACCGACTTGGTGCCGCCGACCTTGGGGACGCGCCTGAGCGTCTCCTTCGGGTGGACGCAGAAGCCGGTGCGGCCGACGAGCTGGTCGGCGAGGCCGAGCGCGCAGACCAGCTCGGTGATCGAGGGGACGAGGCAGACGATCCTGTTCAGGGCGCACCGTCTAGAGGGGCAGGTTGCGCGGCTTGCGCGGCGCGCGCGCGGCCATTCGGTCGTAGAGCCAGCCGGGCAGGGCGCGCAGCACGAGCGAGGCGAGCGCCATCTGCCAGGGGATGACCGCAAGACGACGTTTCGCCTCGATGGCGCGTGCAAATCGCCGCGCGGCGTCTTCCGCGCTGATGAGGAACGGCATGCGGTATTTGTTCACCTGCGTCATGGGCGTATCGATGTAGCCCGGACAGATCGTCACTACCGTGACGCCGCTGCCCGCGAGTTCCGCACGCAACGCTTCGAGCCACGCGATGGCCGCCGCTTTCGACGTGCTGTAGGCACCCGCACCCGGAAGGCCGCGGAAGCCCGCGACGCTGGCAATGCCGCAGAGCGTACCCGAGCCCGCGGCGCGCATCGCCGGCGCGAACGCCGCGAGCGTCGCCGCAAGGCCCGCCACGTTGACATCCAGCACGCGGCGCAGCTTGTCCACGTCCTCGATGTCCTCGCCGCGCGTGCCCACCGAGATGCCGGCGTTCGCGACGACCAGGTCCGGCGTGCCGAAGCGGCGCAGGAAGTCCCCGGCCGCGGCCTTGATCGCCGGCAGGTCGGTGATATCGGCCGCGTAGACGGCGCTGCGCCCGGGCAGGCTCGCCGCGAGCTCGTCGAGCAGGTCGCGGCGCCGCGCGAAGAGGCCTACCTCGGTCTGCGCGCCCGCATAGTGGCGCGCGAGCGCCGCGCCGATGCCGGTGGAGGCGCCGGTGATGAAGATGCGGCGCACGTGGGGCAGAGGGGTAAAGCGGCTACTTGCTGCCGGCGAGCGACTTGCGCACCACGGGGATCAGGCGCTCGGCGTTGGCGAGCATGCCCAGCTGCGAGCGGCCCTGCTCGGTGCTGATCGTGTAGCGGCCCTGCACCATCATCGACGGCGTGCCGGTGATCTTGGAGTTCCCGGTCAGCTGCGCCGCGCGCCGCATCTTGCTCTGCACGCCGAAGGACTTCATCGTTTCCTCGAACTTCTTCGGATCGACACCGTTGCGGCCCAGCCACTCGTTGAGCGCCGCCGGCTTGTCGGTGTTCAGCCGGTCCTTGTGGATCGCGTCGAAGAGCGGGCGGTGCAGCTTGTCCAGCACGCCGAGCGATTCGAAGGCGTAGTAGATCGCCGCATCGTGCCCCCAGCGCTCGTTGAAGACCGCCGGGATGCGGCGGAAATACGCGTCCGCCGGCAGCTTCGGCACCCAGAGCTCGATTGCCGGCTCGAGGTTGTAGCAGTGAATGCAGCCGTACCAGAAGAATTCGGCGATCTCGATCTTGGCCGGGTTGTCGACCGGCAGCGGCTTCTCGAGCACGGAATATCCCGGGTCGCCGGCCGGCTGGGCAAGCAGGACGGCCGGGATGGGCGCCGCGCTTGCGGCGATCGCTGCGATGAGCGTGCGTCGGGTCAGGTTCATGGCGTTCCTTCCAGGTGTCCTCAGCTATCCTTGCTCGCGGGGTCCTTCAGTTTGACCAGGTTCGCATCGATTCCGTTCTGCGCGAGCACGCGCCGCACGCGGTTCAGCTCGTCGAGCGACGTGTAGGGGCCCAGCCGCACCCGGTACCAGGTGCCCTTGTCGGGCAGCGAGGTGGGCTCCACGCTCGAGCTGAAGCCGAGGATCGCGATTTTGGCCTTCTGGTTGTCGGCGTCGGCGGGATTCTGGAAGGAGCCCGCCTGGATGAAGAACACGTCCTTGGCGGCCTCGGGCTGGCCGGGCTGAGCCTTCGCCGCGGCCTTCGCGGCCGCTTTGAGCTCGCTCTCGGTGACCGACTCCTCGCCGCCGGGCAGGATCTTGTAGAAATCGTACTTCGGCCGGTCCTTGTCGGCGGCGCCTTTGGACGATGCGCCGCTTTGCGGCATGCCGGCAACCGCCCTGGGTGCTTCGCCGGGCGCCTTCTCGCCCTCCTTGGTCGCGGCGGGCTTGGCCTTGCCGAGGAAGGGCAGCGGCGTCTTGCTGAGGTAGAACGCGACGCCGAGCGCGATCGCCAGGCCGAGCACCAGGCCGATGAACAGTCCGATCAGGAAGTTGCCGCCTTGCTTGTGCCTCACATTTTCTCCGGCGCGCTCACGCCGAGGAGCGCGAGGCCGTTGGCCAGCGCCTGCCGGACCGCGGCGCACAGCGCGAGGCGCGCCAGGCGCAGCGATTCGTCCTCGACCAGAATCTCCTCGGCATTATAGTAGCTGTGGAATTCGCCCGCGAGCGCGCGCAGGTAGAACGCGATCGTGTGCGGCGCGAGCTCGCGCGCGGCCGCGGCGACGGTCGCCGGATACTCGGCGAGCTGCTGCGCCAGGCGCAGCTCCTTTTCGTGCACGAGGCGCGCGAGCGGCGCGCCGCCAAGGCGCGCCGGATCGCCGCCCCATTTCGCGAACAGGCTGCAGACGCGCGCGTGCGCGTACTGCACGTAATAGACCGGATTTTCCTCGCTCTTCGCGAACGCGAGGTCGACGTCGAAGGTGAACTCGGTGTCGGCCTTGCGCGAGACCAGGAAAAAGCGCACCGCGTCGCGGCCCACCCAGTCTATGAGGTCGCGCACCGTGACGTAGGAGCCCGCGCGCTTGGAGATCTTCACCTCGGCGCCGCCGCGCACGACCTTGACCAGGCTGTGCAGCACGTAGTCCGGAAAGCCCCGCGGGATGCCGAGACCCAGCGCCTGCAGGCCGGCGCGCACGCGCGTCACGGTGCTGTGATGGTCGGTGCCCTGCACGTTGATCACCTTGCGGAAGCCACGCTGCCACTTGGTGACGTGGTAGGCGACGTCGGGCACGAAATAGGTGCAGCTGCCGTCGGACTTGCGCACCACGCGGTCCTTGTCGTCGCCGTAGTCCGTGGTGCGCAGCCACAGCGCGCCGTCCTTCTCGTAGGCCTTGCCGCTCGCAACCAGGCCCTTCACCACTTCGTCCACCTTGCCGTCGGTGTAGAGGCTCGATTCGAGAAAGTAGACGTCAAAGCGCACGCCGAAGGCCTGCAGGTCCGCGTCCTGCTCCTTGCGCAGGTAGGCCACCGCGTGCCGGCGGATTGCATCCAGGTCGTCCGGATCGGTGATTTCCTTCGCGATGTCCTCGATGTAGTCGCCCGCGTAGCCTTCCTCGGGCCAGCCCCGCTCGCCGGGCTTGAGTCCCTTCGCGCGCGCCTGCACCGACCAGGCAAGCTTGTCGATCTGCGCGCCGGCGTCGTTGTAGTAGAACTCGCGCGTCACCTCGTGGCCCTGCGCTTCGAGCAGCGCCGCGAGCGCGTCGCCGAGCGCCGCCTGCCGGCCGTGCCCCACGTGCAGCGGCCCGGTCGGGTTGGCGGAGACGAACTCGACCTGGACCTTTTCCGGCTTGTCGGTCTTTGCGCGGCCGAAGTTCATGCCTTGCTCGAGCGCCTGCTTGATGGCCTCGAGCTTGACGGACTGGTTCAGTCTTACGTTCAGGAACCCGGGCCCGGCTATCGATACTCCAGCTTGCGTCGTAATCCCGCTGGAAACCAGATCAGGTAGCGCGGCGTCCATGAGTGCTTGCGCGACATCACGCGGCTTGCGTTTGAGCGGTTTCGCAAGCTGCAGCGCAAGATTGCTCGACAGGTCACCGTGCTCTGGATTCTTCGGCCTCTCGATCAGGGCATCGACGGAAACCCCGGGCGCGATGATTCGCCCCTTTTCGTCGAGGATCCGCTTGAAGATGTCCTTTGGGTCGGCCATGAAAGGGCGCGAATTATAAGATGCGACCCTGAAATCGGGCTCTGACCCCGATTATCAATCGAATTCGATCGGATCCACGTCCAGGTGCCAGCGAATGCCGCGCGGCGACGACGCCGGCAGCGCGGCGTTCCATTCAGCGAGGAAGGCCTGCAGCGCGGGGCGCGAATGCGACTGCACGACGAGCTGGGCGCGTTCGTAGCCTGCGCGCCGAGTGATGACGTGCGGCACCGGGTCGTAGACGCGCACGCTCTCGGGCACGGGCACGAGGCGCGCGGCAGCCCGCAGGAAGGCCATGGTGTCGGCGAGCTTCCTGGCCTCGGCGCGTAGCGCCGCCTCGAAGACGAAGGGCGGAAAGCCCGCCGCCTCGCGCTCGGCGAGCTGCGCGGCGGCGAAGCCCGCGTAGTCGTGGCTTGTCAGCGCCTGGTACATCGGGTGGCCCGGAAAGCGCGTCTGCACCAGCACCTCGCCGGGCTGCTCGCGCCGGCCCGAGCGCCCGCCCACCTGCTGCAGCGTCGCGAACAGGCGCTCGGCCGAGCGGTAGTCGGTCGAGAGCAGCGCGCTGTCGGCGTTCAGCACGCACACCAGCGTGAGCTTTGGGAAGTCGTGGCCCTTGGCGAGCAGCTGCGTGCCGACCAGGATGTCGCCCTCGCCGCGGCTCACGCCCGCGAGCGTGCGCGCGAGCTCGCCGCGCTTGCGCGCGCTGTCGCGGTCGATGCGCAGGATGCGCGCGCCGGGAAAGTAGCCGCCGAGCGCCTCCTCGATGCGCTGCGTGCCGCGCCCATGGGGCCGGAGGTCGACGTTGCCGCAGGTCGGGCAGGCGCGCGGAATGGCGTCCTCGGCCCCGCAGTGATGGCATCGCAGCCGGCGGTCGGCAGCGTGCAGGACCAGCCGCGCGCTGCAGCGTCGGCAGCCGGCGGCCCAGCCGCAGGCGTCGCAGGCGAGGACCGGCGCGTAGCCGCGGCGATTGATGAAGACCAGGCTCTGCTCGCCGCGCGCCAGGCGCGCGCGCATCGCGTCAATGACCGTTGCGGCGAGGCCGTGCTCGGCGTTTTCGGCGCGCAGGTCGATCGTCCGCACCGTCGGCAGCCGGGCGCCCGGCACCGCGCGCTCGGGCAATTGCAGGAGCTCGTAGCGGCCGGCGCGCGCGTTCTGCCAGGTCTCGAGCGAGGGCGTGGCGCTGCCGAGCACCGCCGGGCAGCCGGCGAGCTTCGCCCGGTGGATGGCAGCGTCGCGCGCGGAGTAGCGCAGGCCCTCCTGCTGCTTGAAGGAGGCATCGTGCTCCTCGTCCACCACGACCAGGCCGAGCCTGGGCATCGGCGTGAGCACCGCGAGCCGGGTGCCGAGCACGATCTGCGCATCGCCGCGCGCGGCGTCGAGCCAGGCGTGCGTGCGCGCCGTGTCCTCGAGCGCGCTGTGCAGCACCGCGATGCGCGCCTGCGGGAAGGCCTGGCGAAAACGCGCTTCGAGCTGCGGCGTGAGCCCGATTTCGGGCACCAGCGCGAGCGCCTGCCGCTTGCGAGCGACCACTTCCGCCATGAGCCGCAGGTAGACCTCGGTCTTGCCGCTGCCGGTGATGCCGTGGAGGAGGAAGCTCCGGTAACCGCCCAATGCCGCGCCGATGCGCTCGATCGCCTGGCGCTGCGCCTCGTTCGGCGTTGGTCCGGCTACGAAGGTTTCCGGCGCCCTCGTGTCGTGCTCTTGTGGCACCGCCTTTCGCTTTGGCAGCGCCTTGAGCGAGCGCAGCCGGGGTGGCAGGGCGCCAGCGACCGTCTCGCCCAGCGGCCGCTGGTAATAGGCGGCAAGAAAACGCATCTGCTCGAGCCAATCGGCAGGAAGGCGCGGTGCGCCTTCGAGCACGCGCGCCACCGACTTGAGCTTCGCGCTCGCGACGCCACTGCCCTCGACGGTTTCCACCACCATGCCGACCCGTTCGCGCGATCCGAAGGGCACGGCGACGCGATCACCAGCCTCCGCCGGCACCGATGCGTCGCACAAGTAGTCGAAGAGTTTTGCGACTGGTACTTCAAGGGCTACGCGCAACACTCTCATTTGCAGAAGATTTTCATCGCTGCAAAAGGTTTGTGGACAAAGCTGTGAGTAATTGCGGCGCCCAGATGGAAGTTATCCACAGAAACGACCCGGCGCTGGAATTGCCGATCAGTCGCAAGTCGTTTTCCATTCCGTGATCAAGGGGTTGCGAGATCGAAGGGGTGCGTTTCACTCGGAGAAACGCGATTTTTCCCTCTGGCTAGCCAGTGTGGATAACTAGCCGCCGGCAACCCGGAGTTTCCTGCTGTAAGCGCGCACTTCGTCTACCAACGCCGCAACCGCTTCCGGCCTCGCTTGCGGAGTAATGCCGTGCCCGAGATTGAAGACGTGCCCCGGCGCCGCGCCGAACGCATCGAGCACGCGCCGCGCCTCGGCCCGCACCGTCGCGTCCGGACGCGTGAGCACTACAGGATCGAGATTGCCTTGCAGCGCGACCTTGTCGCCGATGCGGCGCCGTGCCTCGCGAGGATCCACCTTCCAGTCGAGGCCCACGGCGCTGCAGCCGCTCTCCGCCATGCTTTCCAGCCACGCGCCGCCGTCCTTGGTGAACAGGATCGACGGCGCCGGACGCAACGCGGCGAGCACCTTGCGCACGTACGCGAGCGAGAAGGTCTCGTAGTCCGCGCTGTTGAGGCTGCCGCCCCAGGTGTCGAAGAGCATGACGACCTGCGCGCCGGCCTCGATCTGCGCGTTCAGGTAGTCCGTCACCGCGCGCGCATTCACCTCCAGCACGCGGTGCAGCAGGTCCGGGCGCGACTTGCGCAGCGCCTTTACGTGGCGCCAGTCGGCGCTGCCCGAGCCCTCGACCATGTAGCAGGCGAGCGTATACGGGCTGCCGGAGAAGCCGATCAGCGGCACGCGGCCGGCGAGCGCGCGCCGGGTCTCGCGTACCGCGTCGAGCACGTAGCCGAGCTCGGCGGCCGGATCCGGCGCGGCCAGGCGCAGGATCGCGGCCTCCTCGCGCAAGGGGCGCTCGAAGCGCGGGCCCTCGCCTTCGGCGAAATACAGGCCCAGTCCCATCGCATCGGGCACCGTGAGGATGTCGGAAAAAAGGATCGCCGCATCGAGCGGGTAGCGCTCCAGCGGCTGCAGCGCGACTTCGCAGCACAGCGCCGGGGAGTGGGCGAGCTTGAGGAAGCTGCCTGCCTTGGCGCGCGTGGCGTTGTACTCGGGCAGGTAGCGGCCGGCCTGGCGCATGAGCCAGATCGGCGTGTAGCCCGTCGGCTCGCGCGCGAGCGCCCGCAGCAGGCTGTCGTTCGTCAACCGAGGCGCTTGCAAATGAGTTTCCATTCCGCCGCACTGACCGGCGTGATCGACAGGCGGTTGCCTGGGCGCAGCGCGAGCATCTTCTTGAGGCCCGCGAGGGCGCGCATCTCGGCGAGCGGCATCAGGCGCGTTTTCCTGAGCGCGCGCACGTCGACGCAGAACCAGCGCGGCGCGTCGCGCTTCGATTTCGCGTCGTAGTAGTCGCCCTTGTTGTCGAATTGCGACGGATCCACGTAGGGCGCCGACGCGACTTCGGCCAGGCCCGCGATGCCGGGTTCCGGGCAGCTCGAGTGGTAGAACAGCACGCCGTCGCCAATTTTCATCACATCGCGCATGGTGTTGCGCGCCTGGTAGTTGCGCACCCCGGTCCAGGGCGTGATGCGCCCGGGCGCGGCGAGCGCGTCGTCGATCGAGCACTCGTCGGGCTCGGATTTCATGAGCCAATGGTTCATGGCAGGTTGGAGTCCCCCGCTCGTGCCGGTGGGCCCGGCCTCCGAACCCTGCTCAATCAGGGTGGTCGCGCACCGGCCACATCAGGTTCGTCCGGCGCGCCAAGTCGGAAAACCCGGCGAGGGACGATCACAACAGTGGCACTGGCAGCCGCAACCTGGGGAAGCTATCGGTTCGGAAAATATGGGCCCTGTCGTACACAGCAGGGGACGTAGAGCGTTGTCCCCGGATTTCGACTGCAAGCAAACGGCGGCTAGAACAGCTTGTCCTGCTGGGCGATCGCCGCGTCGAGCTTCGCCTCGATGCTCGAAATTCTACGCTTCGCCTGCCCGATATCAAAGCCGTTGCCGACCTTCAGGCTCAGCAGTTCGTGCGCGATGTTGAGCGCGGCCATCACCGCGATGCGGTCGGTGCCGCTCACCTTGCCCGCCTTCTTGATTTCGCCCATCTTGGCGTCGAGGTAGGCGACCGCCTCCATGAGCGCTGCGCGCTCGCCTTCTTCGCAGGCGATCTTGTAGTTGCGGCCGAGGATGCTGATCTCGATGGTCTTCGCGCTCTCGGCCATCGTGGATCCGATCAGTCGGGCAGTCGCGCGAGCAGGCTCTCGAGCTTGACCTTGGCGCCCTCGATGCGCTCGTTCAGGCGCTTCGCGTCGTTCTTCGCGCTCGCCAGCTGCTGCCGCAGGTCGTGGTTCTCGGCGCGCAACCGCTCGCACAGGCCGACGAACTGCGCGACCTTGGCCTCGAGGGAGTTGAACTCCGCGTCCACGCTGGCACTATCTTTCAAAACTGCCATAGCGTCAAGGAATAGGCCCCGTTTGTGCAAGTGGTTCCTGACCATTGCTGCGGCGCTATAATTCGTTCCGCAATCCGCTGCAAGGTGTCCTCGATCAATGCCTTAATCGAGGATGAAACGGGAATCCGGTGCGCGCGCGACCCAGCGTCGGCGCAATTCCGGAACTGCCCCCGCAACGGTAAGCGAGGGGGTGCACACCCCGCCACTGTGGAGGTTTGTCAATTCACGGGAAGGCGTGCACCCGGTGGCCACGGCCACCACTCGCGAGTCCGGAGACCGGCCTTGGAGCGCTCTATCAACCTAGCGATGGTGTCGGGGACGACGCCAAGGAGGAGAGTTCCATGCGCACGACCTTGTTCGCGGCAGTGCTGGCCGGTCTCGCCGCATCCACCGTTGCACAGTCTGACGACGCGATCACCGTGACCGCGACGCGCTTCGCGGAGGACGCGCGCCGGCTGCCCGCGAGCACCACCGTGATCGGCGCTGAAGAAATTCGGAAGGGCGCCGCGCGCACGCTGCCCGAGCTGCTGCAGGAGCAGACCGGCATCACCATGAAGGACTTCTTCGGCAACAATGCTTCCAGCACCTCGGTGGACCTGCGCGGCTACGGCATCACCGGCGGCCAGAACACGCTGATCCTGGTGGACGGCCGGCGCGTCACCGACATCGACCTGACGAGCGTGCAGTGGGCCGCGATCCCGCTCGCCGGCATCGAGCGCATCGAGATCCTGCGCGGCACTGGCGCGGTGCTCTACGGCGACGGCGCCTCGGCGGGCGTGATCAACATCGTCACGCGCTCGCCGCTAAAGCAGGGCGCCGCGCTCGAGGTCCTCGGCCGCG
Source organism: Burkholderiales bacterium (assembly GCA_049651845.1). Lineage (GTDB taxonomy): Bacteria > Pseudomonadota > Gammaproteobacteria > Burkholderiales > SG8-39 > RBG-16-66-20. The sequence goes on from JBASCW010000023.1 coordinate 74,999, forward strand.
CCGCGACCTTCGATACGCAGGAGGGCCAGGTCTACGCGAGCTATGCGTCGGGACAGCCCGGGTCCAGTTTCGGGATCAACGCGTCGGTCTACGGCTTCGCCACCGACGGCTACCGGGCCAACAACCGCAACGAGCAGCAGAACAACACCGCCAGCCTGCGCTGGAGCCTGGGCGACACGACACTCGACCTCCGCGCCGGCTCCGATGCGCAGGAGCTGCGGCTGCCCGGCGCGCGCCGCGTCCAGCCCTCGATCGGCCTGGACGAGTACCGCGACGACCCGCGCGGCGCGCAGACGCCGCTCGACTACTCGAGCCGCGACGGCAAGCGCGCGGGGCTCGTGTTCGGCCAGCGCTTCGGCGAGGCGGACCTGAGTATCGGCCTGGACTGGCGCAGCAAGGACCAGCGCTCGTATTTCGACCAGAGCGGTTTCCCAATCTACCGCGCCGACGGACTCGAGGTGAGCTCGTTCACGCCGCGCCTGCGCCTGCCGTTCGCGATCGGCGGCACCCGCCACGGTCTGACCGTCGGCATCGACATGGCCGCCTGGCGCTACGATTCCCGTCGCAGCGACCGGCCCGAGCATGTCAGCCAGCCGATCAACCGGATCCGCGCCTCGCAGGACACTCAGGCTTTCTATCTTCAGGATCTGATTGATCTCTCGGCGGCGACGCGCTTGACGCTGGGCGTGCGCACTGAGCGCGTGCGCTATGCCGCCACCGACACTGTAGATCCGGCCGCGCCGGGCTTCTTCTTCAACTCCGCGGCACCCGAGGCGCGCCAGACCCAGCGCCAGGATGCCTGGGAGATCGGGCTGCGGCACGCATTCACGCCTGCCTGGGCGGCCTTCGGGCGCGCCGGCCAGAGCTACCGCTTCGTCAACGTCGACGAACTCTACGAGAACAACGCGCTGTTCATGCCGGAGTTCCAGTTCCTGCGCCCGCAGCGCGCGCTTACCTACGAGGCGGGCGCCGAGTGGCGTGCGCCCGCGCAGTCCCTGCGCGCGACGCTGTTCCAGTCGGACGTGCGCGACGAGATCCACCTCGATCCGTTTTCCACCGGCGTGGGCAACACCAACCTGCCGCCGTCGCGGCGCCGCGGCGTCGAGCTGGACGGCGGCTGGCGGCCCGTTGCCGCGCTCAGCCTGCGCGCGGGTTATGCCTACACCGAAGCGAAGTTCCTCGAAGGCACGCTCGCCGGCAGCCCCTTCGCGATCGGTACCAACATGAGCGTCGCCGGCAAGCGCGTGCCGCTCGTGCCCGCGCACAAGCTGAACCTGGGCCTCGCCTGGGACATCACCGGCAGGACGCAGCTCTCGGGCGGCCTCACCGCGCTCTCCAGCCAGATCATGGACAACGACGAGCCGAACACCTTGGGAGTGAAGATCCCCAGCTTCACCACCGTGGATCTCAAGCTGCGGCACAGCTTCGACTGGGGCCGGCTCGCGCTCACCGTCAACAACCTTCTCGGCGAGGACTACTTCACCTACGCGGTGCGCAGCGCGTTCATCGCCGACCGCTACGCGGTCTACCCGCTGCCTGGCCGCACCGTCTCGCTCGCTGCGGAGTTCAAGCTCGACTAGCGTCCCGGAGGGCAGGTAGCAATTCTGCTATCTTCCCCCGATGCTGAAGGACGCGGTTCCGCTCGGGGAGATCGCGCGCGCGCTGGTCATCATGCTGCGGCATCACGGCGACGTGCTGCTCGCCTCACCGGTTGCTGCTGCGCTCAAGGTACAGGCGCCGAAAGCGGAGATCGACGCGCTCGTCTACGACGACACCGCGCCGATGCTCGAGGGTCATCCGGCGCTCGCCCGGGTGCATGCCGTAGGCCGGCGCTGGAAGGACGAGGGCGCGTTCAGGCGGCTCGCCGCGGAAGCAAGGCTGCTCGGCACGCTGCGCGCGCGCGGCTACGACCTGCTGGTTCACCTGACCGAGCAGCCGCGCGGCGCCTGGCTCGCGCGCGCGCTCGGCGCCCGCTACCGCGTCGCGCCCGTGGTGCCCCGCCGCGGGCAGTTCTGGGCTCGCAGCTTCACGCACCTCTATCCGCTTGCGCGCAACGGCCGCCGCCACCGGGTGGAGGCGAATCTCGACGCGCTGCGCCGCATCGGCTTGCAGCCCGGCATGGAAGAACGGCGCCTGCAGTTTGTCCCGGGCGCCGCAGCCGAAGCGAGCGTGGCGGCGCTGCTCGCCGCCGAAGGCATCGGCGAGCAGGGCTTTGTCCACATCCACCCGGCCTCGCGCTGGCGCTTCAAATGCTGGACGCCCGAGCGCAACGCCGAGCTCATCGATCGACTTGCCTCCAGGCATCGCATTGTCCTCACCGCAGCGCCGGACCCCGACGAGCGGTCGTTCGTCGAGGCGATCGTCTCCGGGACCAAATCCAGACCCGTGAACCTGGCAGGCAAGCTCTCGCTCAAGGAGCTGGGCGCGCTTACCGCGAGCGCACGGCTGTTCATCGGCGTCGATTCGATGCCGATGCATCTCGCCGCGGCCATGCGCACGCCCGTGGTCGCGCTGTTCGGGCCGAGCGGCGAGCTGGAATGGCGGCCGTGGCGCGTCATGCACCGTGTCGTGACGACCAACCATCCCTGCCGTCCCTGCGGCAACGACGGCTGCGGCGGCGGCAAGGTGAGCGAGTGCCTCACGCTGCTCGGCGTAGACGAGGTCTATGCCGCAGCGCAGGAACTGCTGAGCCTGGAACGCTGAGCGGGTGCGAGTCGCGATCGTCCGTCAGCGCTACAACCCTTACGGAGGGGCCGAGCGCTTCATCGAGCGCGCGCTGCCGGCGCTCGAGCGTGCCGGCGCCGAGATCACGCTCATCGCCCGCAGCGCCGAAGGCTGGGGTGCGCGGCAGCTCATCGCGGTGGATCCGTTTTACGTCGGCAGCGCCTGGCGCGACGCCTCGTTCGCGCGCGCCGCGCGCGCAGCCTGGCAGGCGGGCGGCTTCGACCTGGTGCAGTCGCACGAGCGCATCCCCGGCTGCAGCGTCTACCGCGCCGGCGACGGCGTGCACGCCGAATGGCTCGAGATCCGGCGCGCGGCCTCGGGCCCGGGCGGGCGGGCGGCGATCGCGCTCAATCCCCATCACGGCTACGTCTGCGCGGCCGAGCGCCGCATGTTCGAGCACCCGGCGCTGCGCGCGGTGATCTGCAACTCGGCGATGGTGCGCGCCGAGATCGAGCGGCGCTTCGGCGTCGCCGCGCAGAAGTTGCACGTGATCTACAACGGCGTGGACCTGGAGCAGTTCCATCCGCGCCAGCGAGCGACGTTGCGCGCGGCGGCGCGATCGGAACTGGGCGCGAGCGAAAAGGACTTTGTCTTCCTCTTCGTGGGCTCGGGCTTCTGGCGCAAGGGGCTGGATGCGGCGATCCGTGCGCTCGCGGCCTGCGGCAAGGCCCCGTTCAGGCTCGTGGTCGCCGGGCGCGACCGCGATGCGGCGCGGTTCGCCGCGCAGGCGCAGGCCGCCGGCCTGGGCGCACGCGTACGCCTGCTCGGCGGGCGCGAGGACGTGCGGCCGCTCTACGCAGCGGCGGATTGCTTTATCCTCCCTACCCGCTACGACCCGTTCCCGAACACCGCGCTCGAGGCGCTGGCGATGGGGCTCCCGGTGATCGTCGGGCGGCGCAGCGGCGCCGCCGAGGTCGTGCGCGAAGGGGAAAGCGGCTGGACCTGCGAGCCCGGCAATGTCGCCGGGCTGGCCGAGCGGATGCGCGATGCCGCGCGACTCCGGGGCGATGCGGCCCGAGCTGCGGCCGAAAACTATGGAATCGAACAGATGGCCCGCAAGCTGACGGCGCTCTACGCAAGCCTGGCATGAGCCAATCACACGACCGTCGCCTGTATCTGCGGCTGCTGTCCTACGTGCGGCCGCATGCGGGCATTTTCGCGGTGGCCGTGCTCGGCATGATCGCCGCGGCCGCCACCGAGCCGCTGTTTCCGGCGCTGATCAAGCCGCTGCTCGACCGCGGCTTCGGCGCGGGCACGCAGTCGCTGCCGCCGCTGGTCTTCGCCGCGGCGATCGTCGGCATCTTCGTGCTGCGCGGGATCCTGTCCTTCACGTCGTCGTACTGCATGGCCTGGGTTGGCAACCGCGTGGTACTGGACCTGCGCGCAGCGATGTTCGACCGCCTGGTGCGCCTTCCGGCGCGCTATTTCGACGACAACAGCTCCGGCATGATCCTGTCCAAGGTCGCCTACGACGTCGGCGGCGTGACCGCCGCGGCGACCACGGTGCTCACGGTGGCGGTGCAGGACACGATCAAGGTGATCGGTTTGTTCGGCTTCCTGCTGTACCTGAACTGGAAGATGACGTTGATCGCGATCGCCATCGTGCCGCCGATCGCGCTGTTCGTGCGGCTGCTGTCGCGCCGGCTGCGCAATATGGCGCGCGGGGCGCAGACTGCGATGGGCGAGATCGTGCACGTGCTCGAGGAGACCATCGGCTGCCACAAGGTGGTCAAGATCTTCGGCGGCCAGGACTACGAGTCGCGGCGCTTCGCGCGCGCCAACCAGCGCCTGCGCGGCTTCAACATGCGCCAGACCGTGCCCGCGGCGCTGACCACGCCGGTCACGCACACGCTCGCCGCGTTCGCGGTCGCGATCATCGTTTACGTCGCGCTGCAGGAATCGATCGCCGAGCGTGCCACCATGGGCGAGTTCGCCGCGTTCATGACCGCGATGCTGCTGCTGCTCGCGCCGCTCAAGCACCTGACCGAGCTGAACGCGCCGCTGCAGCGCGGCCTCGCGGCCGCCGAGAGCGTGTTCGCGCTCGTCGACACGCCCGTGGAGAAGGACGAGGGCACCGCGGTGATCGAGCGCGCGCGCGGCGAAATCGAGTTCCGCGACGTGAGCCTCACTTACCCTACGCGCACCGAGCCCGCGCTGCGCTCGGTGAGCTTCACAGTGCAACCGGGGGAGACCGTGGCGCTGGTGGGCGGCTCGGGCGGCGGCAAGACCACGCTCGCCAACCTGCTGCCGCGCTTCTACTCGCCCGACGGCGGGCGCGTGCTGCTCGATGGCCGCGACATCCAGACGCTGACGCTGGAAAGCCTGCGCGGCAACCTCGCACTGGTGTCGCAGGACGTGGTGCTGTTCAATGACACGATCCGCGCCAACATCGCCTACGGCGCAATGGGCACGGCAGGCGAGAAGGAGATCGTCGCGGCGGCCGAGGCGGCGCACGCGATGGATTTCATCCGCGAGACGCCGCAAGGCCTGGACACGCTGATCGGCGAGAACGGCATGCGCCTCTCGGGCGGCCAGCGCCAGCGCCTGGCGATCGCGCGCGCGCTGCTGAAGAACGCGCCGGTGCTGATCCTCGACGAGGCCACCTCGGCGCTCGACACCGAGTCCGAGCGCATCGTCCAGGACGCGCTCGACGTGCTGATGCGCGGGCGCACGACGCTGGTGATCGCGCACCGGCTCTCGACCATCGAGCGCGCGAGCCGCATCCTGGTCCTGGAGCGCGGGCGCATCGTCGAGTCCGGAACGCATGACGAGCTGATCGCGCGCGGCGGCGTCTACGAGAAGCTTTACCGGAACCAGAAAGCGGTCGAGAACGCCAAAGCATGAAGCCGCTGCGCATCGTGCACACCGAGTCCTCGCTCGGCTGGGGCGGGCAGGAGATCCGCATCCTCGCGGAAGCGCAGGGCCTGATGCGCCGCGGCCACGACGTGAAGCTGCTGTGCGCGCCCCAGGCGCGCATCTGCGCCGAAGCGGCGAGCTGGGGCGTGCCCGCGGCGCCGCTGCCGATCGACCGCAAGCGACCGGTCGGCCTCGGCGCGCTGCACCACTGGTTCGGCAGCAACGTGAGCGACATCATCAACACGCACAGCTCGACCGATTCCTGGCTGGTGGCGCTGGTGCAGACGGCGATGGGGCGGCCCACGCGCATGGTGCGCACGCGCCACATCTCCGCGCCGGTTCCGCGCGGCCCGCTGTCGCGCTGGCTCTATATGCGCGCGGCCGCCTATGTCGTCACCACCGGCGAAGCGATCAAGCGCGACCTGGTCGACCGAAACGGCTTCCGCGCCAGCCGCATCGAATCGGTGCCGACCGGGTCGGACGCCGGGCGCTACCGCCCGGGCGAGCGCAAGGCGATGCGCGCGAAATTCGGGCTGCCGCAGGACAAGACGCTGGTCGGGATCGTCGCCACGCTGCGCAGCTGGAAAGGCCATGCCTCGCTGCTCGAGGCCATGATGCGCCTGCCCGAGAGCATCGAACTGGTGATCGTGGGCGACGGGCCGCAGCGCGAGGCGCTCGAAGCGAAGATCGCGCAGCTCGACCTGCGCGGCCGGGTGCGCATGCAGGGCCAGCAGGCCGACGTGCTGCCCTGGCTGCGCGCGCTCGACATCTTCGCTTTGCCCTCGTACGCGAACGAAGGCGTGCCGCAGGCGCTGGTGCAGGCGATGCTCTGCGAGCTGCCCTGCGTGACCACGGCGATCGGCGGCATCCCCGAGCTCGCCGAGCACGAGCGCACGGCGCTCGTGGTGCCGCCGCAGGACGCGCCCGCGCTCGCCGCGGCGATCGAGCGCCTGGCGGGCGACGAGGGATTGCGCAGGGAACTCGGCGAGACGGCGCGCAAGCACTGCGTGGAGGGCTACTCCTACGAGCGCATGCTCGACCGCATGGAGAACATCTACCGGAATGTCTCCGGAATCTTCTAGCAGCAGGTCGCGGCTGGCGGGACGGCTGCGCGTGCTGCCGCGCGCGATCGCCAACCGGTTCCTGCACCTGCGGCCGCGCGAGCGGCCGGCCGCGCCGGGAAAGATCCTCGTCGCGCACGATCTACTGCTGGGCGACACGCTGATGCTGACGCCGCTGCTCGCGAAGCTGCGCGAGCGGCATCCGCAGGCGCGCATCGCGATGACCGTCCGGCGGGACGTTGCGCTTCTGTACGCGGGACGGCCCTATGGCGTGGAGCTGGTGGTGTTCGATCCGCGCGATGCGAGCACGCTCGACGCACTTTTCGCCTACGGTGGCTTCGATCTGGCGTACGTGCCGGGCGACAATCGCCATAGCTGGCTTGCCGCGGCGGCCGGCGCGCGCTGGATCGTCGCGCACGCGGGCGGCCGGCCCGCGTACAAGAGCTGGCCGGCCGATGAGCTGCGGCCGTATCCGGGAACGCCCGCCGCGTGGGCGGACATGGTTGCCGCGCTCGCTGAAGGACCTGCACCGCACGCCTACCGGGCGCAGGATTGGCCCGTACCGCCATTTGCGCCGTTCAACTTGCCGAGCGGGAAATATTGCGTGCTTCATTTGGGCGCGAGTACGCCGCTCAAGTACTGGCCGGCGGATCGCTGGGCGAACCTCGCGGCGCGGCTCTCGCAACAGGGGTACGGCGTGGCCTGGAGCGCCGGACCGGCAGAGGCGCGACTTGTCGATGAAGCCGATCCGGCCGGACGGTTCGCGTCCTATGCGGGCCGGCTCGATCTCGCCCAGTTGTGGCATCTGGTCGCGAAGGCCGATTTGCTGGTCACGGTGGACACGGGCGTGGCGCATCTTGCGAAGCTCACCGGCACGCCGACGATCTGTTTGTACGGCCCGGGATCGGCGGTGCTCGTGGGCAAGGGCGAGTTCTGGAAGGATGCGTCATTCCGGGAAATGACCCAAGCCGATTTCCCGTGCCGCGACCAGCGTGTGCTGTTCAAGCGCGAGATTGCGTGGGTGCGGCGCTGTCAGCGCACGTTGCGGGAGTGCCCGGCGCCGCGCTGCATGCACGCGATCGACGCCGATGACGTGGCGCGGGCCGCGCTAGACTGCGCGCGCAATGCTGGCTGAGCTGAAGAAGTTCCGCTTTCCGGTCGAGACCGGGCTGCTGCTCGCGTTCTGCCTGTTCCTGCCGCTGCAGGAGTTCTGGAAGAACTTCGCGCTCGTGGCCTATGCGCTGACCTGGGTCGTGAACCGCGCGCGCGCGCGCGACTTCGGCGGCTCGTGGCGCACGTCCGATACGCTCGTGCTGCTGTGGATCGGCGCCTCGTACCTTGCCGCAGCGTTCGCCGGCCTGGAAGGACGGGCCTGGGCGAAGACGGGCGACGTGGCGGCGTCGGCATTGCTGTTCTGGATGGTCTCGCGCGCGGGCTATGCAGAGCGCGAGCAGCGCTGGCTGCTCGGGATGCTGGTGGCATCCACGCTCGCGGGGCTCGCGCTCGGCTACTGGCGGCTCTGGAGCGGCGTCGGCAAGAGCGGCACGCTGCAGCTGTACTCGGTCGGGCACGTGAACCACACCGCGATCTACCTCGCGATCATGCTCGGTGTCTGCGCGAGCTGGCTGTTCGCGTGCTGGCGCACATGGCCGGCGGATCGCCGGGCTCTTGCATTCGCTGCGGCTGCGTTCGTGTTCGTCTCGCTCATGTTCACCGCGAGCCGCGCTGCCGTGGGCATCGGCTTTCTGCTGTTGCTCGCGCTTGCGCTCGCCTGGTGGCCGAAGTGGCGAATGCCATTCGCCGCAAGTACGGTGGCAGTCGCACTCGCGGCGGCGGCGCTTTACTTCTCCAGCGCCGAGGTGGTGCGCAAGCAGGTGGACAACGCGGCCGCGCAGAACGTGCTGTCTTACCGCGACAGCATCTGGCGCAGCGGGCTTGCGGGCTGGGAACGCTACCCCTGGTTCGGCGTAGGCAAGGACAATTACGGCCTGATCACCCCGGAGCGCGTGCGCGTCTGGCGCGCCGAAGCGGGCAAGCCCTTCGATGGCTCGCGCTACTTCCCTTCTTCCCACGGCCACAGCCTGTACGTCACCACGCTCGCAGAACGCGGCATCGTCGGATTTTCCGCGCTCGCGGCCGTGCTGCTCGCGGCGCTCGCGGCCCTCGTGCGCCGCCGGCCGGGGGTCCGGGACGCGGACCTTGCATGGCTCCTCTGGGGCGGCGCGGCGAGCGCCTGGTTCGTCACCGTTGGCGTTGGCGCGGTCAACACCACGCTACACCACGAGCATGGCTTGCTTGCGGCAATCCTGATTGCGCTATGGCTGTCGACGCTGCGCCCGGCCCGCGCATCCTGATCCTTCGCCGGGACAACATCGGCGATCTCGTCTGCACGACGCCGCTGATCGCCGCGCTGCGAGCGAAGCTGCCACGGGCCTGGCTGGGCGCGCTGGTGACGACCTACAACGCCGAAGTGCTGGCGCGCAATCCGGCGCTGGACGAAATCCACGTCTACGAAAAGCTCAAGCATCGCAGCGGCGGGCTGCTGTCGCACCTGCGCACGCGGCTCGCGCAGATGTCCCGGCTGCGCGGGCAGAAGCTCGACTGCGTGCTGGTCCCCGCGCCCTCGCCGCAGTCACTCAAGCTCGCGCGCAGCCTGAAGCCCGGCCAGGTCATCGCCGCGCCGGCTGCCGTTCCGGCAAACATGCATGAGGTGGAGCGGAGTTACTCAGTCGGGAAGGCGTTGGGCGTGGCCGGCAGGCCGGGTCCCATGCTCGTTGTCCCGGATCAGGAGAAAGTCCGTGAATTGCGCAAGCGGCTTGGCGACGGACCTTTCGTCGCTGTTCATATCAGTGCGCGCAGGCCGGCGCAACGCTGGCCGCTCGAGCGCTATGCCGGGCTGATCGCGAAACTCTCGGCAGCGCAGAAGGTCATGCTGCTCTGGTCGCCCGGCGCGAAGGATGATCCGCGCCATCCCGGCGACGACGAGGCCGCGGCCGCGCTGCTGCGCGCTTCGAAGAATTCGAGCGTCTTACCTGTAGAAACGCCGGACCTGAGAACGCTGATTGCGGCGCTGTCGCTGGCCGACCGCGTGGTCTGCCCCGACGGCGGCGCGATGCACCTCGCCGCGGCGCTCGGTAAGCCGGCGGTGGCGCTCTTCGGCGACTCGCCGGTGGCGCGCTGGCGCCCTTGGGGCGTGCCGCACCGGGTGGTGCGGCCCGACTCGCGCGATCTCGCCGATCTAGCGCTCGAGCCCGTTCTCGCCGCCTGCGGCGAGCTGGCCGCCGCGGCCTAGCAGGAGGACGGCGGCGAGCAGCGCGAGGAAAGCGTAGAACATCGCCCAATCGGGCACGCCGAGCTTCCAGGCGCCGACCGCGGCGGCGCCCGAAAGAACCGTGGCGCCGGTCAGGATCCAGGCCGTGGCGGCTACGGAATAGCCGCGCGCGAGCAGCAGGTGGTGAAAGTGCCCGCGGTCGGCTTCGAACACGCTCGCGCCGCGGCGCAACCTCAGGAACATCACGCGCGCCATGTCGAGCAAGGGCACGGCGAGCAGCCAGACGCAAGCCATCGGCGGCAGCGTGCGGCCTTCGCCCTGCGTGAGGTCGATCGCGAACCAGCACAACGCCATGCCGAGCATCATGCTGCCCGCATCTCCCATGAACACTCGTGCCTGCGTTCGGCCCGGCACGCGCAGGTTCCACACCAGGAACCCCGCGACCGCGGCCGCGAGCAGCAGCAGCAGTACGCATTGCACGCCCAACCCCTGCGCAGCGGCGCACCAGGCCAGCCACAGCGAGGCAGCGAGCGCCACGCCGCCGGCCGCGCCGTCCAGCCCGTCGATCATGTTGATGGAATTGATCACGCCGAGAGCGCAGACGACGGAGAACGGGATCGCCCAGCCGTGCAGGCCGGCCGCGCCGAGGCCAAGCAGGTTGCCCAGTTGCGCCACCTGAACGCCAGCCCAGGAAGTCATGAACAGCGCCGCGACGAGCTGCACGGAGAATTTCGAGCGCGGCGAGATGTCCTTCATGTCGTCTGCGGCGCCACCAGCGACGAGCAAGCCGAGCGCCGCGACCAGGGCCAGCGTCGGCCCGACCACCAGGCCCGAGCCGAGCGCCGCTACGGTGAAGCCCGCGAACATCGCGAGGCCTCCTGTCACCGGCACCGTGCCGTCGTGCTGCTTGCGGCCACCCGGCAGGTCGGCAAGGCCGATGCGCAGCGCGATGCGCGCGAGCGCGAGCGCGCTGAACGCGCTCAATGCGAACGCGAGCGCGAGAAAAAACGCCAGGCGATTGGCACCGAACGGAAGTTGCTCGAGCATCGTCAAAATGCCTGCACGACGCGCCGGCACAGGTCGGCGAGCGGAATCGGCTCGTCTGCCGGGGTCGAGCGCGCACCGCTGTCGAGGAAATAGCCGATGCCGTTGTGGTGGCCGTTCTTGATGGCGACGAAGACCACCTGCTGCGCGAAATCGTCGAGCGTGACGCCGCCAAAGATTGCCAACTGGCCCGGCTTCAGCTCGCGCGGATAGGTGAGGGTGACGAACAGCGTCTCGCCGCGATTGTCCACTTCGAAGAGCGCCAAGCCGTCGGGGGCGCGACCCGACGCCAAGCGCGCGGCCGTGGCCGCGGCCTGCTCGCGGTCGGCGCAGGCAATCAGGAAATCGCGCGACATCAGCGCTTCGACTCCGGTGAAGCCGCAGCCGAGCCTCCGGAGAAATCCCGCGTGGTCGCGCAGGCGCCAGTAGAACACGGGCTCGTCCACGGGATCCTGGTGCAATCCTGTCGCGAGCATCAGGCGCGGCCGCGGCTCGAGCGCGAGGCAATCGGCGAGCACGCGGTCGTAGAGGCGATAGATCTCCAGGACCGGGTCCACGTTCGCGGGGAGATACCAGGGGGGATTGCGGTGCGGACCACGATAGGCGGCGGAATTGAAGAGGTAGTGATGCTGGATGTGCGCCGCGCCGTTGAAGAACACGCTCGCGAAGTCCGGCGTCGTGCGCCGCCAGAGGCGAATGAAGCAGTCGGCGAGGAGCCGGTCGAGGAACACGGCGCGCGGCCAGTGGTTGCGCAGGCCCTTCGACGCCTCGGCCAGGTAGCGCGGCCAGTTGCGCGGGCGCGAGTACGACAGCAGTCCGGCGGCGAGTTGCAGCGCGGAGCGCGGCGTGATGCGGCCCTCGGCGTTGTCGCCTACCGCCTGGCAGATCGCCTGGTATGCGGCGCGCATCAGCGGCGGCGCCTCGACCCCGGTGCGGGTCCAAGGATCGGGCACGAAAAAGGCTGCCTGCGCGAGCGCGTTGCCGGCGTTCATCGGCGAGAACGCGCCGACGCGCAGGCCGCGCCGTTCGAGCTGCTCCCAGACCTGCACAAGGCCCGCGCGCGGGCCGTCGCCGAGGCGGAACACCCTGTGTTCGGCGTACGGCTTGCCAGTGTGCACCGTGACCCACTGGATCCAGGGCTCGATCTGTTCGTAGATTTCCTCGGAGCGCGTGCGCGCGTAGCCGTGCTCGCCGATCAGCTGCGCGAACGCCGGCAGCTGTCCGCGCGCGGCATAGTGCTCGACGAACTCGAAGTTCACTTCGTTGAGCTCGACGAGGATCAGCGGCGAAGCCGCGGCAGGCGCCATGCGCGGGGATTATGCAGCAGGATGCGATAATCGGCGCATGCTCCTCGTCACGGGCGGCGCCGGCTTCATCGGCTCCAATTTCGTGCTTTCCACGCTCGCCGCGGCCGGCGAGCCGATCGTCAACCTCGACAAGCTCACTTACGCGGGCAGCAGGGAGAATCTCGCGCCCGTGAAGGGCGACGCGCGCCATGAGTTCGTGCAGGGCGACATCTGCGACCGCGCGCTCGTGCGCCGGCTGCTCGTCGAGCGCCGGCCGCGCGCGATCGTGCATTTCGCCGCCGAGAGCCACGTCGACCGTTCCATCGAGGGTCCGTCCGAGTTCATCCAGACCAACGTGGTCGGCACCTTCAGCCTGCTCGAGGAGGCGCGCTCGTTCTGGGGCGAACTGACAGGCGAAGAGAAGGCGCGCTTCCGTTTCCTGCAGGTCTCCACCGACGAGGTGTACGGCTCCCTCGAGGCGCAAGCGCCTGCGTTCACCGAAGCGCATCCCTACGAGCCTAACAGCCCGTACGCCGCCTCCAAGGCCGCGGCCGACCACCTCGCGCGCGCCTACCATCGCACCTACGGGCTGCCGGTGGTGACCACCAATTGCTCGAACAACTACGGCCCGCGCCAGTATCCGGAGAAGCTGATCCCGCTCATGATCGCGCAGGCGCTGGCCGGCAAGCCGCTGCCGGTCTATGGCGACGGCCAGAACGTGCGCGACTGGCTCTATGTGCTCGATCATTGCGAGGCTGTTCGCCTGGTGCTCGAGAAAGGCCGGGCTGGGGAGACCTACAACATCGGCGGCGGCGCGGAGATGCGCAATCTCGATCTGGTGAGGCAGCTGTGCGCGCTGCTGGACGAGGCGCGGCCGCGGGCAGGCGGCCGCTATGCCGACTTGATCGCGATGGTGAAGGACCGACCCGGCCACGACCGGCGCTACGCGATCGACAGCGCGAAGATCGCGCGCGAACTCGGCTGGCGGCCGATGGAAAGCTTTGAGTCCGGCCTGCGCAAGACCGTAGACTGGTACCTGGGGAAGCGATGACTCAGAAACACGCACTGATCACCGGCGTCACCGGCCAGGACGGCGCCTATCTCTCACGCCTGCTGCTCGACAAGGGCTACAAGGTCTTTGGCCTCGTGGCGCGGCGCGGCAGCGACGCGCTCTGGCGGCTGCGCGAGCTCGGCGCTGAAGGCCACGTCAAGCTGCTGGTCGGCGACGTGACCGACATCTCGTCGCTGATGCGCGCCATCGAGCAGGCCGAGCCCGCCGAGCTCTACAACCTCGCCGCGCAGAGCTTCGTGGACAAATCCTGGGACCTGCCCACGGTCACCGTGCAGGTCTCGGGCATGGCCGTGACCAACGTGCTCGAGGCGATCCGCAATTCCGATCCGAAAATCCGCCTCTACCAGGCGACCTCGAGCGAGGTGTTCGGGCGCGTGCAGGCCGGGGCGCACGACGAATCGACGCCCTTCCATCCGCGCAGTCCCTACGGCGTCGCCAAGGCCTTCGGCCACTGGCTGACGGTGAACTATCGCGAGAGCCACGGCATGCACTGCTCGAGCGGCATCCTCTTCAACCACGAGTCGCCGCTGCGCGGGCCCGAGTTCGTGACGCGCAAGATCGCGATGGGCGTGGCGCGCATCAAGCTCGGGCTGCAGGACAAGCTGCGCCTGGGCAACCTGGACGCGAAGCGCGATTGGGGCTTCGCGGGCGATTACGTCGACGCGATGTGGCGCATGCTGCAGCAGGACACCGCCGACGATTACGTGATCGCCACCGGCCGCAACGCTTCGGTGCACGATTTTTGCCGCATCGCGTTCGCGCACATCGGCATGGACTACACGAAATACGTCGAGGTGGACCCGGCTTTCTTCCGGCGCGCCGAAATCGAGGCCGTGCTCGGCAATCCGTCGAAGGCGCAGCTCAAGCTCGGCTGGTCGCCGAAGACGAGCCTCGAGCAGCTGGTGACGATGATGGTCGACGCGGACCTCGCGCGCATGCGCAAGGGCACGGGGGCATGAAGGGCATCATCCTCGCCGGCGGCTCCGGCACGCGCCTCTACCCGGCGACGCTCGTCGTCTCCAAGCAGCTGCTGCCGGTGTACGACAAGCCGATGATCTACCACCCGCTGTCCACGCTGATGATGGCGGGCATCCGCGAGATCCTCGTCATCTCTACGCCGCAGGACACGCCGCGCTTCCAGCAGCTGCTCGGTGACGGCAAGCGCTGGGGAATCCGGCTTTCGTACGCGGTGCAGCCCAGGCCGGGCGGCATCGCGCAGGCGTTTCTCGTGGGCAGGAAGTTCATCGGCAAGGATGCGGTGGCGCTGGTGCTCGGCGACAACATCTTCTACGGGCACGACCTGCGGGGTCTTTTCAAGAAGGCCGCGGCGCGCAGGAACGGCGCCACCATCTTCGCCTATCCGGTCAACGACCCGCAGAGGTATGGCGTGGTCGAGTTCGATCGCAAGAACAGAATCAAGGGCATCGAGGAGAAGCCCTCGAGGCCCCGGTCGCGCTATGCCGTGGTCGGCCTTTACTTCTACGACAACCGCGTCGTCGATATTGCCGCGAAGCTCAAACCCTCGGCGCGCGGCGAACTCGAGATCACCGACGTCAACAGGCAATACCTCGCCTGGGGCGAGATCGAGGCGCTGCCGATGAGCCGCGGCTACGCCTGGCTGGACACCGGCACGCACGACTCGCTGCTCGAGGCGGCGCATTTCATCGAGACCATCGAGCGCCGGCAGGGCTTCAAGATCGCCTGCCCCGAAGAGGTCGCCTGGCGCATGGGCTACATCAGCGCGGCGCAATTGCGCCGGCTCGCAGCGCAGCTGGCGGCGAGCAGCTACGGCGCCTACCTGCAGCGCATCGTCTCGGAGAAGCCGCTGCCGTGAAGGTCGAGCGCGCGTCGATCCCCGACGTGCTGGTGCTGGAGCCCAAGGTCTTCGGCGACGCGCGGGGATTCTTCATGGAGACCTGGAATGCGCGCGAGTTTCCCGCGCTCGGCATCGAGGCCCGTTTCGTTCAGGACAACCATTCGCGCTCCTCGAAGAACGTGCTGCGCGGCCTGCACTACCAGCTGCGCCAGCCGCAGGGCAAGCTGATCCGTGTGACCGCGGGCGAGATCTGGGACGTGGCGGTGGACCTGCGCCGCAGCTCCCCGAGCTTCGGCCGCTGGACCGGAATGACGCTCACGGCCGCTACGCCGCGCCAGCTTTGGATCCCCGCGGGCTTCGCGCACGGCTTTCTGGTTCTCTCGGAACACGCCGAGGTACAGTACAAGGCGACTGATTTTTATGCGCCCGAGCACGAGCGCACGCTGCTGTGGAACGATCCAGCGCTCGGCATCGAGTGGCCGTTGTCCGGAAAACCCGGGGACGAGCCGGTGCTGAGCGAGAAGGATCGTTGCGGCAAGCCGCTCGCACGGGCTGAAGTCTTCGAATAGGTTGAAAACGGAGTAAAATCAGCAATATGAGCGATGCGCAGCTGCGTGCCTGGGTGCGGAACTGGCAAGAGCTTGGCCCGCTGCTATCGGCCATCAAGCGGCGCGAGCTCGAAGCGATGACCGATGCCGACGTGCGGGCGCATGTAGAGGCTCTGTTCACAGGCTGGAACCCGGCCGATTGGCCGGCCAGAACCGAATCCGGCCTTGTAGAACAGCAACGATGGTTCGCCAGGGCGCACCGCAAGCCGTAAAGCCGGTCTTCGAGGCGGCGCGCGAAGTCCAGGAATTTCTGCGTAGCGCCGGACACGAGTTCTGCATCATCGGCGGTGTTGCCCTGCAGCGCTGGGGTCAGCCCCGCCTGACCCTCGACGTGGATGTGACGTTGCTCGTGCCGTTGGGCTCGGAGGCCGAGGCCGTCGATGAAGTCCTCGCGGCCTTTGCGGGGCGATTGCCCGAGGCCAGGGCGTTCGCGTTGAAGAACCGCGTGATCCTCGCGAAAACCGCCCAAGGCGTTGCGATCGACGTATCGCTCGGCTCGCTCGAATACGAGCGCCGATGCGTAGGGCGTGCGAGCGATTTCGACTTTGGCGCCGGCCTGCGTCTGCGCACGTGTTCGGCGGAGGACCTAATCGTCCTGAAGGCCTTCGCCGGCCGCGGCCAGGACTGGGTTGATCTCGAGCATGTCATCGTGCGCCAGCGGCCATCGCTGGACTGGAGCCTTATCGAGAGCGAGCTGGCACCGCTGCTTGAATTGAGCGGTGCGCCCGAAACCGGCATTGCGCTGAAGGCGCTGCGCGACAGTATCGAAAAGCGCGCGTTGTGAACCACTCGCTCTGATCGCCAAGTGCGGATCCTGCTCAGCGGCCGCAGAGGCCAGGTCGGCTCGGCGCTCGAGCACGCGCTCGCGCCGCTCGGCGAGTTGCACGCTTACGACCGCGCAGGCTTCGATCTATCGGATCTGGATGCGATCGGCTCGAAAATCCGCATCGAGAAGCCGGACGTCATCGTCAACGCGGCGGCCTATACTGCCGTGGACCGGGCCGAGCAGGAGCTGCAGGCCGCATTTGACGTGAACGCGCGCGCGGTGGCCGCGCTCGCGCGCGCGGCCAAGGCTGCCGATGCGCTACTCGTGCACTTCTCTACCGACTACGTGTTCGACGGTGAGAGGGCCGCACCCTATGTGGAAAGCGATGCGCCGAACCCGATCAATGTCTACGGCCGCAGCAAGCTCGAGGGCGAGCGCGCCATTGCCGCGAGCGGCTGCCGGCACCTCATGTTCCGCACGAGCTGGGTCTATGCGCCCGCGGGCCGGAATTTCCTGCACGCGATACTCGCAGCGGCGATGACCCGGCCGGAGCTGCGCATCGTGGACGACCAGCATGGCGCCCCGACCTCGAGCCTGGACATCGCTGCGGCCGTCGCGCGGATCCTCGCCATGCCGGGCCTCGCGGACCAGGGCGGGCTCTACCACCTGACTGCCGGCGGCGAGACTACCTGGCATGGCTTCGCGAAGGCGATCCTCGATGCGAAGGGGATAACCACACCGGTGCTGGCGATCCCGGGCAGCGCCTATCCTACGGCCGCCCGCCGGCCGAGGAACTCCAGGCTCAGCAACGCGAAGCTGGCCGCGGCCTTCGGCGTGGTGCTGCCGGACTGGCGCGAGGGCCTCGCCGCGGTGCTGCGCGCGCTCGACTAGCGCGCCCCGTGCGCTCGTTTAAGATTCGCCGATGGATTTCGTCGATCTCAAGACGCAATACGGGGCGCTGCGCGAAAGCATCGACGCGCGCATCCGCCGGGTGCTCGAGCACGGCCAGTACATCCTCGGGCCCGAGGTCGCGGAGATGGAGGAGCGCCTCGCCGCGTGGACGGGCGCGCGGCACTGCGTAGCGGTCGCTTCGGGCACCGAGGCGCTGCTGATCGCGCTGCTCGCGCTGGAGGTCAAGCCGGGTGACGAGGTGATCACCACGCCGTTCACCTTCGCGGCGACTGCCGAGATGATCGCGCTGATCGGCGCCAGGCCCGTGTTCGTGGACGTGGAGCCGGAGACGGCGAACATCGACGCGGCGAAGATCGAGGCGGCGATCGCGCCGCGCACGCGCGCCATCATGCCCGTGTCGCTCTACGGCCAGCCGGCCGACATGGACGAGATCAACGCCATCGGCGCGCGCCACCGGCTGCCGGTCATCGAGGACGCGGCGCAGAGCTTCGGCGCCACTTACAAGGGTCGCAAGAGCTGCAACCTCTCGACCATCGGTGCGACGAGCTTCTTCCCCTCCAAGCCGCTCGGCTGCTACGGCGACGGCGGTGCGCTGTTCACCAGCGACCCGGCGCTCGCGCAGGCGATGCGCGAGATCCGCGTGCACGGCCAGTCGGGCCGCTACCGGCACACGCGCATCGGCGTGGGCGGGCGCATGGACTCGATCCAGTGCGCGGTGGTGCTCGCCAAGCTCGAGCGCTTTGACTGGGAGGTCCGGCAGCGCATCGAGATCGGGGCTCACTACGATGCGCTGCTTTCGTCCTGCAATGCAAAGACTCTAAAGGTCAGGGGCGATCGAAGCAGCGTCTATGCGCAATACACGATCCGCATGCAGGAGCGCGACGCCTTCGAGCGGCACATGAAGGCGCGCGGCATCCCGACCGCAGTGCACTATCCGCTCTCGCTGCACCAGCAGCCTGCCTACGCGGCCGCGCAGACCGGCCGCTCGTATCCGGTGTCGGAGCAGCTGGCGAAAGAGGTGATCAGCCTGCCGATGCATGCCGACCTGGACGAGGCGACGCAGCAGCGCATCGTCGCCGCCGTGCGGGAGTTCAAGCCGGGCGCGCCGTCGCCAGGCTGAGGCGCTCGTACTCGAGCACGGCAGCCTCGATATCGCCGTCGTGCAGCACGCGGCCGCGGTCGAGCACCAGGCAGGAATTGCAGATCAGCCGCACCGCGTCCATGTCGTGGCTCGTGAACAGCACCGTGCGGCCGGCGCGCGCGCGCTCGCGGATTTTCTCCTTGCACTTCTTCTGAAAGGCGGCATCGCCCACCGCAAGTACTTCGTCGATGAGCAGGATCTCGGCCTCAAGGTGCGCGGTCACCGAGAACGCCAGGCGCATGAACATGCCGCTCGAGTAGTGCTTCACCGGCGTGTCGATGAACTCCTCCACGCCCGAGAAGGCGATGATCTCGTCCTCGTGCTGCCGCACTTCCGTGGGCGTCATGCCGATCATGGTGCCGGCGAGCAGGATGTTGTCGCGGCCGCTCAGGTCCGGGTGGAAGCCGGTGCCGACCTCGAGCAGCGCGCCCACACGGCCCTGCAGGGTCGCGGCACCTTCGGTCGGCGTCGTGATGCGCGCCAGCATGCGCAGCAGCGTGCTCTTACCCGAGCCGTTGCGCCCGATCACGCCCACCACCTCGCCGGCCTTGACCTCGAAGCTCACATCGCGCAGGGCCCAGATCTCGGTGGGCAGGCGGTAGATCTGCGCCGGCGCAGTCCGGCGCCGGAACGGCGCCAGCAGCGCGCGCCCCGCACTCTCGTAGAGCGAGCCGGGATGGCGCTGCTCGTTGACGATGTAGCGCTTGCCCAATCCCCTCGCGCTGATGGCGGTTTCCGGCACCTTGCCCTCTACGTCCTAGACGACGTCCGCAAAGCTCGCCTCCTGGCGCCGGAAATACCACAGCCCGGTCGCGCAGACGAAAATCGCAGTCGCGAACGACACGGCCACCACCGCCGGCGCGGGCGGCTCGCCGCCGGCAAACGCCCAGCGCGCCGAGTCGATCACCACGGCGATCGGATTGAGCGCGTACAGAAAGGCGTACTTCGCGGGCAGCAGGTTGCTCGGATAGATGATCGGCGAGAGGAACATCCAGATCAGCAGGATGAACGGCACGAGATACCCGACATCGCGAAACGGCACGTTGAGGGCGCTGACCCAGAGGGACAGGCCGAACACGGTCAGCACCGCCAGCGCGAGCATCGGCACGAAAAAGAGCGCGCCGATCGAGGGCATGCTGCCGTACCAGATCATCAACACGACCAGCAGCAGGAACGCGCAGAGGAAATCCAGCAGCGTGGAAATCATGACGGCGAGCACCAGGATCACGCGCGGAAAGTAGATCTTCGTGATCAGGTGCGGGTTGGCGATGATGGCGCCGCTCGCCTGGGTGAAGGCCTGGGAGACGAACAGCCAGATGAACAGTCCGCTTACCACGAACAGCGGATAGGGCTGGCCGTTGGTGGGCATGTTGCCGAAGTGCCCGAAGATGACCGTGAAGATGATCGCCAGCAGCGCGGGTTGCAGGATCGCCCAGCCCACACCGATCGCCATCTGGCGGTAGCGAACCCTGAGCGTGCGCCAGACCAGCACGCGCAGCAGATGCCGGTACTGCCACAGCTCGCGCAGGTCGAGCAGCGGCTGCTCGCTCGCCGGCCGGATGTGGAAGGTCTGGCTCATGTCTTGAAAGATTCTAGTAAAATCAATGCTTTTCGGCGGGCTTGCCTCGAACAGTTGGAAGACTACCCGAAGTTCGCATTCGAGAATCCCGATACCGTCGCGAGCGCGGCGGCATGAGCCTTGCCGAGGTGCGCTGGATCGAGCTGCCGCATGTGGCCGAGCCGCGGGGCGTGCTCACCGCGGTCGAAGGCGCGAAGGACATCCCGTTCGAAATCCGCCGCATCTTCTACATGCACGGCACTCCCGCCGGCCAGGAGCGCGGCGGCCACGCGCATCGCGATACGCAGCAGGTCGTGGTGCCGGTCGCCGGGAAGTTCAGGATCGAGCTGTCCGACGACCGGGCCACCGAGCACCATCTGCTCTCGGATCCCAACAGGGGGCTGTACATGCCGCCCATGACCTGGGTGCGGCTGCACGATTTTTCGCCAGCGGCCGTGTGCCTCGTGATCGCCGACACGCATTACGACCGCGCCAGGTCGATCCGCACCTGGAAGGAGTTCTGCGCCGCGGTCGGGCGGCCCGCATGAGCGTCGAAGGCGGCTTCTTCGCATCCGCGCTGGCCGCCGAAGGCGCGCACGTCGCCACGCGCGACATTCCGGGCTGGCTCGACGCGCGGCGCCGCGCGCATCGCTTCGCCATCCGCCGGGTGCCGCTCGCGCAGCTCGCGGGCTGGCGCTTCGACGCCCAGACCGGCAATCTCGCGCACCAGAGCGGCCGCTTCTTCTCGGTCGAGGGATTGCGCGTGGCGAGCTCGTATCCCGAGCCGACCGTGTTCCACCAGCCCATCATCAACCAGCCCGAGGTCGGCCTGCTCGGCATTCTGGCCAGGCGCTTCGGCGGCGTCCTGCATTTCCTGATGCAGGCGAAGATGGAGCCGGGCAACGTCAACCTGCTGCAGCTCTCTCCCAGCGTGCAGGCGACCCGCAGCAACTACACGCAGGTGCACGGCGGTGCGGGCGTGCGCCTGCTCGAATACTTCCAGGACCGCCGCCGCGCGCGCGTGCTGGTCGACCAGCTGCAGTCGGAGCAGGGCTCGTTCTTCCTGCGCAAGCGCAACCGCAACATGATCGTAGAGACCGAGGAGGAGGTGCCCGCGCACGAGGATTTCTGCTGGCTCACGCTCGGCCAGATCAAGCGCATGCTGCGCGAAAGCAACCTGGTCAACATGGACAGCCGCACCGTGCTTTCCGCGATTCCGCTCGCCGCGGATGCCGGCGAAGCGCGCAAGCTGGGCCTGCGTCAGGGCGCCGGCGCGGATTTCGAGCTGGCCCTGTTCCACTCCGCGCTGCAGCGGGACGGCGGCGTGCACTCGAACGACGAAATCATCAGCTGGCTGACCGAGCTCAAGGCGACCGCCGAGATCGAGGTGAAGACCCTGCCGCTGCGGGACCTGCCGGGCTGGCGCCGCGACGAGTCGTCCATCCACCGTGAGGACTGCGGCTACTTCGAGGTGGTCGGCATCGCCGTGGAGGCCGACAGCCGCGAAGTGCGCGACTGGTGCCAGCCCATCGTGCGGCCCTGCGCCGCCGGCACCTGTGGATTCCTGGCGCAGCGGCTGCGCGGGGTGCTGCATTTCCTCGTGCAGGCGCGCATGGAGCCGGGCGTGTTCGACATGTTCGAGATGGCGCCGACCGTGCAGCATCTTCCCGGCAGCGGCGCGCAGCGGGTACCGCTGCTGGAGCATTTCACGGCGCCCGCGCCGCAGCGAGTGCGCTACGACCAGATCCAGTCGGAGGAAGGCGGCCGCTTTTTCCACTACCAGACCCGCAACATCGTGGTCGAGCTGCCCGAGGCCGAGCGCCTCGAGGTGCCGCGCGGATTCGTCTGGATGACGCTCGGCCAGATCCACGAGTTCCTGCGCTACAACAATTACCTCAACATCGAGGCACGCGGACTGATCGCCTGCCTGGACGTCAGGGGCACGCGCGCGTGAAGGTGCTGCTGATCGGCCATTCGCGCATCGGCCAGCGCCGCGTGCTGCCGGCGCTGCGCGCACTGCCGCAGGTGAGCGCTATCGCCGTCGCCTCGCGCCGCTGGCGGCCGGCACCGCAGGAAGCGGCCGGCGCCCAGGTATTCGCCGACTACGAGGACGCGATCGCCAGGAGCGGCGCCGGTCTCGCGTATGTCTCGCTCGAGAACAGCGATCACGCGCTCTGGGCCGAACGCGCGCTCGCGCAGGGCATGCACGTCGTGGTCGACAAGCCGGCCTTCCTCACGGCCGCGGATGCGCGGCGGCTCGCAGCGCTCGCCCGGGAGCGGGGACGTTGCCTGGCCGAAGCCACGGTCTTCACGCATCACCCGCAGATCGAGGCGTTGCGCAGGTCGTTCGGCGGCGCCGGCGCACAACCGACGCGGGTGGTTGCGGTCTTTTCATTTCCCCCTCTCGACCCCGCCGATTTCCGCTACCGAAGGGACCGGGGTGGTGGCGCGCTGTACGACCTCGGGCCCTACGCCGCCGCGACCAGCCGCGTGCTGTTCGGGCGAGCCCCGCGCAACGTCTCCTGCGAGGTGCTCTCGCGGCGAACGGACGGCATCGACACCGCGTTCAGCGTGCTCATGACCTACGACGGCGGCGGATCGCTCGCCGGCCATTTCGGCTTCGATACCGAGTACCAGAACCGCATCCTTGCGCTGGGCCCGGGTGTCTCAGCCGAGCTCGACCGCGCGTTCACCCTCGCGCCGGAAGCGGGCAACCGGCTGCTGCTGCGGCGGGCGAACGTGGCTTCGGAAATCGCGCTTGCGCCCGCCGACGCTTTCGAGCGCTTTCTTGGCGCGGTGTTCCGGGCCATCGGAGTGCGACAGTGGGACGGGTTTCCGGAGGCGCTTCGCGCGGACGCCGAACTGCTCGAAAGTATGCGTACCATAGCCGGCACAGGCTGACGATGCCGGTCCAAGTCTGGGACTACCGCAGGGAATACGAAGCCGAACGCGAGGAGATTCTTGCGGGCATCGACAAGGTGTTTCGCTCCGGCCGGCTGGTGATGGGACCGAGCGTCAAGGCATTCGAGGAGGCGTTCGCCGCGTGGCTGGGCACGGCGCACGGTATCGGTGTCAACAGCGGCACCGACGCGCTCTTTCTCGCGCTCAAGGCGATCGACATCGGTCCCGGGGATGAGGTGATCACGGTGGCGAACACCGCAATTCCCACGGTATCGGCGATCGTCGCGGCGGGGGCCACGCCGAAATTCGTAGACATCGATCCCGCGACCTATCTCATGGAGCCGAAGCTGCTTGCGGCAGCTGTGACCCCGCGCACGCGCTGCATCCTGCCGGTACACCTGTTCGGCCAATGTGTCGACATGAGAGGGGTGAGCGCCGTCGCTGCGCAGCACGGCATCAAGGTGCTGGAAGATTGCGCCCAGTGCCACGGTGCCCTGCAGGACGGGCGCAAGGCCGGCACGATGTCCGACCTCGCTGCCTGGTCGTTCTATCCGACCAAGATCCTCGGCACTTACGGCGATGGCGGCATGGTGACCACCGCCGACGAAGCGATCGCGAAGCGGGTGCGCCGCCTGCGCATGTACGGCAATGAGGGCGCCTACTATGCGGTCGAGCACGGCTACAACTCCAGGCTGGACGAGCTGCACGCCGAGATCCTGCTGCGCAAGCTGCCGCGGCTGGAGGGCTACATCGCGCGCCGCCGAGCCCTGGCGAGCCGCTACGACGAACTGCTCGCGGGCGCCGGGCTCGCGCTGCCCGCGACGGCGGCGGGTAACCTCCATGCGTACTACCTGTACGTCGTGCGTCACCGTGAGCGCGATGCAATTCTGAAGGCGCTCGCCGCGAAGGACATCCTCCTCAACGTGAGCTATCCCTGGCCGATCCACACCATGAAGGGCTATGCCGGGTTGGGCGGCAAGGAGGGCGACCTGCCGCACACGGAGGCGGCCGCGAAGGAGATCTTCTCGCTGCCGATGTTTCCCACGCTCGGCGAAGGCGAGCAGGACATGGTCTGCGACACCTTGCGGGAGATTTTGCGCAAGGGCTAGGGCGCGGGACCGCGTAGGATACTGCCCATGCCACGACTTCTGTCCTATCTGGCGCGCTTGTCGGGCTCGGCGCCGCGCGGCCGCATTCAGTACAGCGGCAACTATCCGGATTGGCAGAGCGCGGCGCGCGACTCGAAAGGCTACGACGCCGAGCTGATCCTGGAGAAGGCGACGCGCGCGATGACGGCGGTGCGCAGCGGCGAGGCCGCCTACGAGCGCGACACGGTGCTGTTCGACGAGATCGAGCATTCGTTTCCGCTGCTGGCATCGCTGCTCTACGCCGCGTCGCGCAACCGCAACCGGCTCTGCGTGCTGGATTTCGGTGGCGCGCTGGGAACCAGCTACATCCAGAACCGGCAGTTCCTTGCGCACCTGGACAGCCTGCGCTGGCACATCGTGGAGCAGCCGCATGTCGCGGCGGCAGGCCGTCGGCTGTTCGAGGACGAGCATCTGCGCTTCTTCGATTCGATCGAGGATGCGACCGCGGCGCCGGCGCCGGACATCGTCATGCTGTGCGGCGTCGTGCAGTATCTACCGGAGCCGTTCGAGCTGATCGCCAGGATCAAGGCCCTTGCGCCGGCGCTCATCGTGCTCGACCGTGTGGTGGTCCTGGAAAAAGCGCCGACGCGGCTCACGGTTCAAACCGTTCCGCCGCACATCTACGACGCGAGCTACCCGTGCTGGATGTTCAACCGCGGCGCGGTGGTGGAGGCGTTCGCTGACGGCTACCGCAAGCTGTTCGATTTTTCCGCGCATGCCGGCGAGATCGTGGACCTGGGCGACGCCAAGGCCACCTATGGAGGCTGGCTGTTTGAGCGCCGCTGAGGCGTCCGCGGCACGCGTGTTCTGCACGCTGTTCGACTCTGGCTATCTGTCGCGCGGGCTGGCCATGTACGAGTCGCTCGCGCGCCGGTGCCGCGAATTCACGTTGTATGTCTTTCCGTTCGACGATCGGGCGCTGCGCACCCTGGAGGCGCTGGCGCTGCCCAACGTCGTGATCGTGCCGCTGAAGGAGTTCGAGGACCAGGAGCTGCTGCGCGTGAAGCCGACGCGGTCGGGCGCCGAATACTGCTGGACTTGCACGGCCTCTACGGTGCTCTACGTCATGGAGCGCTTCGGCCACGCGGTCTGCACCTACCTGGATGCGGACATCCACTTTCACGCGTCGCCGGACCCGCTGCTCGAAGAGCTCGGCGCGGACGACGTCCTCATCACCGAGCACCGGTTCTCGCCGCAGAACGACTTGAGCGCGACCTCCGGCATCTACTGCGTCCAGTTCGTGACCTTCCGCAACAGCGAGCGCGGCCGCAAGGCGCTGCGCTGGTGGCGCGAGGCGTGCCTCGAGTCGTGCGAGCTGAACCCGGCGGCCGGCAAGTGCGGCGACCAGAAGTACCTGGACGACTGGCCGCAGCGGTTCGAAGGCGTGCACGTGCTCGCGCACCTGGGCGGTGGCCTCGCGCCTTGGAACGTGCAGCAGTACCGCTTCGACGAGCGCGCGCCGCACACCGGCACCCAGATCGCGTCGGGCCGGCGTTTCGAGCCGGTCTTCTTTCATTTTCACGGCCTCAAGCTCAGCACGGGAGGGCGGGTGCGGCTCACGGGCACGAGCTACGAGTTGAGCACGGGCGTGGTCGAGATCTTCTACCGCCCCTACCTGCGGCACCTGGACGACATCGGCCGGCGGCTCGCGGCGCGCGGCATCGAATTCGATCCGCACGGCCGCATCGCCGACGGGCCGCCCGGCGCGCTCGAGCGTGCTGGCCACCTGGCCGAGCGCGCGTTCAGCCGCCTGCGGCATTTCGGCGTCCTCGGCGGCAATCGCAACGTCCCGTATTTCCTCGACGAGCTGGTCTGATTGAAGCTGCTCTACCTCACGCCGCTTTATCCAGCCTACATACGCTCGTTCTATGAAGCGCGCCCCGATCTGGCTACGGCTTCCTACGGCGAGCAGATGGCGGCGTTCGACCAGCACGCGTTTGCGTGGGTCGGCGCCTGGCCAGGCGCGCTGGCGCCGCACGGCGTGGAAGTCCGGGAGATCCTCTGCAATGTCCCGGCCCTGCAGCGGGCGTGGGCGGCGGAACGGAACGCCGCGCTTGCGGCGGGCGCGGATCTGGATGCGATCACCGTTGCCCAGGTCGCCGAATACGGGCCCGACGTGCTCTTCTTCGATCACGCCGATGGCGCGCTGTTGCGCCGGATCAGGCAGGCGGCGCCCGGGTTGCGGCTGACGATCGGATGGGTAGGCGGCACCGTGCCCGAATCGGAAGTGCCGCGCGAGCTCGACTTGGTGCTTTCCTGCGCGCCGGAATCCGTCCAGTGGCTGCGCGCGCGCGGCTACCGTTCCGAGCTGCTGCAGCACGCCTTCAATGACAAGGTCCTGCCGTTTGTCGCCGAGCGGCCCAAGCGGCACGATCTGGCGTTCTTCGGCCAGATCGTCACGCACTCGGCGTTCCACCGCAATCGCGAAATCACCTTCGAGCGACTGATCGATGCCGGCCTGGCGCTGGAGATTTTCTCGCCGAGCTACGAGTTCGGCCGGCGCGACGACTGGCGCGCCCTGAAGCGCATCGGCGCCTGGCATGCCGCGCGTGGATTGCAGGCGGCCGGCCTGCCGGTCTCGGCGATTGCACGGCTTCCCTGGATCGGTCCGGCGGCATCCTGGCGCCACAAGCCGGCGCGCCCGGTGAGCGCCAAGCTCAGGCCGCGTCTGCGCCCGGCGCTGTTCGGCCTGGACATGTACCAGGCGATCGCGGAATCCCGGGGCGTGCTCAACGTGCATGCGGATGCGTCCACGGCGTTCGCATCGAACATGCGGCTCTTCGAGACCACCGGCGTAGGCGGCTGCCTGGTCACGGACTGGAAGGAGAACCTCAAGGACCTGTTCGAGCCGGATCGCGAGATCGTCACCTTCAAGTCGATCGAAGAATGCGTCGAGAAATCGGCGTGGCTGCTCGCCCATCCCGCTGAAGCCGCGAGCATCGGCCGCGCAGCCAAAGCGAGAACGGGCAGGGAGCACAGCTTCGCGCGGCGGGCGGAAGTGCTCCACGGATACATCCGCGCGGCATTGCGTTAGGAGACCGCGTGCCGGCCCGGCGCGCAGCGCGGGCGAAAGGTTCTAGTAAAATCAACGCCTTTCCTCTGGTTTGGACAGGGTCGGGCGTGAAGCTGCTGGTCACCGGCGCGGCGGGATTCATCGGCATGCACGCCTGCGCGCGCCTGCTCGAGCGCGGCCACGAGGTGCTCGGCATCGACAACCTGAATGCCTACTACGACCCGGGGCTCAAGCGCGCGCGCCTGGAGCGGCTGCGGCCGCTGCCGAAGTTCTCGTTCGAGAAAATCGACATCTCGGAAACGCAGGCCATGGCGGCGTTGTTCCGGCAGCATTCCTTCGACGTGGTGCTGCACCTCGCCGCGCAGGCGGGCGTGCGCTACTCGCTCGAGAACCCGATGGCCTACGTGAGCAGCAACGTGGCCGGTTTCCTCAACGTGCTCGAAGGCTGCCGCGCGGCGAAGATCGCGCACCTCGTTTACGCCAGCAGCTCGAGCGTCTACGGCGCCAACACCGAGATGCCGTTCCGCGAGGAGCACCGCGTGGACCGGCCCGTGAGCCTGTACGCGGCCACCAAGCGCGCCAACGAGCTGATGGCGGAGAGCTACAGCGCATCGTTTGGCATTCTCTGCACGGGACTGCGCTTCTTTACCGTCTACGGTCCCTGGGGCCGGCCCGACATGGCGCTGTTCCTCTTCACGCGCGCGATGCTCGAGGGCAAGCCGATCCGCGTCTTCAACGGCGGCGACATGCAGCGCGACTTCACCTACATCGACGACATCGTCCAGGCGGTCGCCGCGCTCGTCGAGAAGCCGCACCCGGGTGGCCCGGCGCGTCTGTTCAACATCGGACACGGCTCGCCAGTGAAGCTGATGGACTACGTGCACGCGATCGAACGCGCGCTCGGGACGAAGGCGCAGGTCGAGCTCGCGCCGATGCAGCCGGGCGACGTGCAAGCGACCTACGCATCTACCGAGAAGCTGCGTGCCGAGATCGGCTACGCGCCCGCTACCCCGATCGAGGTGGGCGTAGAGCGCTTCGTAGCCTGGTATCGCGCGCACTATGCAGGTACCAGCGGATCGGCTGCATGAGCACAGGCATGGTGGTCGCCGTGGTAGGGCTGGGCTACGTAGGGCTCCCGCTCGCGGTCGAGTTCGGCAAGCGCCGGCGCACCGTGGGCTACGACCGCTCGAAAGAGCGTGTGGCGGCCATCGCGCGCGGAGAGGATCGCACAGGTGAAATCGGCGGCGAAGAACTGCGCGCGGCCAAATCCCTCACGGTGACTGCCGACCCGGCGGCACTCAAGGAAGCCGATGTGGTGATCGTCGCGGTACCCACGCCGGTGGACTCGGCGAAGCAGCCGGACATGACGCTCCTCGTAGAGGCCTCGCGCGCCGTGGGCGCGAACCTCAAGCGCGGCGCGACCGTGGTGTTCGAATCCACGGTCTACCCTGGTGCGACGGCAGGCGTTTGCGTGCCCGCGCTGGAGGAAACGTCAAAGATGAAGTGGCGGCAGGATTTCCACGTCGGCTACTCGCCGGAGCGCATCAACCCCGGCGACCGCGAGCACAGCCTCGCGCGCATCGTGAAGGTAGTCGCGGGCGACTCGGCGCAGACGCTGGAGCGCGTGGCTGCGCTGTATGGAGAGATCGTCCCTGCGGGCGTGCACCGCGCGCCGAGCATCGAAATCGCCGAGGCGGCGAAAGTCATCGAGAACACGCAGCGCGACCTCAACATCGCGCTCATGAACGAGCTGGCGATCATCTTCGACCGCCTCGGGCTCGACACCCAGGCGGTGCTCGCGGCCGCGGGCACCAAGTGGAACTTCCTGCCGTTCAAGCCCGGCCTGGTGGGCGGCCACTGCATCGGCGTGGATCCGTATTACCTCACGCACCGCGCCGAGATGGCCGGCTACCATCCCCAGGTGATCCTCGCGGGCCGGCGCATCAACGACGACATGGCTTCGTTCCTCGCCGACAAGACCGCCCAGCAGCTGCAGCTTGCGGGCAAGCCCATCCGCGGTGCGACCATCAACATGTTAGGGTTGACCTTCAAGGAAAACGTGACCGATCTGCGCAATTCCCAGTCGGCGACGCTTTGCCGGGCGCTGGTGGAGCGCGGCGCGCGCGTGCATGTGCACGACCCGCTCGCGGACGCGGACGCGGCGCGGCACGAATACGGCGTCGAGCTCGAAGCCTGGGAGGCGCTGCCGCGCGCGGACGCCCTGATCCTCGCGGTCGCGCATCGGCACTACCTGGAACGGGGCGCTGCGGATATCGCCGCGCGGCTCGCGCCGGGCGGTTGCCTGATCGACGTGAAAGGCGTGCTGGATCTGGAATCCTTGCGCGCGCAGGGCTACCGGTGCTGGCGACTCTAGAGGACTTCGCATGAAGAAGAACAAATCGGCGCTCGTCACCGGCATCACCGGGCAGGACGGCGCCTATCTCGCCGAATTCCTGCTGAAGAAGGGCTACGTGGTGCACGGCCTGAAGCGGCGCAGCTCGCTGTTCAACACCGCGCGCATCGACCACCTCTACGAGGACCCGCACGTCGCGGGGCGCCGCTTCATCCTGCACTACGGCGACATGACCGACTCGATGAGCGTGCTGCGCGTGGTGCAGGAGTCGCAGCCCGACGAGATCTACAACCTCGCCGCGCAGAGCCACGTAGCGGTGTCTTTCGAGGAGCCCGAGTACACGGCCAACGCCGACGGCATCGGCGCTTTGCGGCTACTTGAAGCCATCAGGATTTTGAACTTGAAGAATAAGACCAGGTTCTATCAGGCATCGACATCCGAGCTGTTCGGCCTCGTGCGGGAGACGCCCCAGAGCGAAAGGACGCCGTTCTACCCGCGCTCGCCCTACGGCGTGGCGAAGCTCTACGCGCACTGGATCACGGTCAACTACCGCGAGGCCTACGGCCTGTTCGCGGCGACCGGGATCCTGTTCAACCACGAATCGCCGCTGCGCGGCGAAACCTTCGTGACGCGCAAGATCACGCGCGCGCTCGCGCGCATCAAGCTCGGGCTGGAGGGATGCCTGTACCTCGGCAACCTGGGCGCGCGGCGCGACTGGGGCCACGCGCGCGACTACGTGGAGGCGATGTGGCGCATCCTGCAGCAGGACAAGCCCGAGGACTTCGTCATCGCCACCGGCGAGCAGCGCAGCGTGCGCGAGTTCGTGGAAGCGGCCGCAGCCGAGCTCAAGATGACGATCCGCTGGCGGGGCAAGGGCGCCGACGAGAAGGGCTACGACGCCAAGGGCCGCGCGATCGTCGCCATCGACCCGCGCTACTACCGCCCCGCGGAGGTGGACACGCTGCTCGGCAACGCGGCCAAGGCGCGACGACAGCTGAAATGGAAGCCGCGCGTGAACTTCAAGGCGCTCGTCGCCGAGATGGCGCGCGAGGACCTGAAGATCGCCAGGCGCGACGCGCTGCTGCATCGGCACGGCTACCGCGCCCAGCAGGGCCGCGAATAGACGGTGGAACGCGGCGCGAAGATCTACGTAGCTGGCCACACGGGACTCGCAGGTTCGGCGATCCTGCGCGCGCTAGAGCGCGCCGGCCACACGAATTTCATTCTGCGCCGGCACGCCGAGCTAGAGCTCACCGACGCGCCCGCCGTGCGCGCTTTCTTCGAGCGCGAGTGTCCCGAGTACGTGTTCCTTGCCGCGGCCAAGGTAGGTGGCATCCTCGCCAACAACACCTACCCGGCCGAGTTCATCCACGACAACCTGGGCGTGCAGCTCAACGTCATCCACGAAGCCTGGCGCGCGGGCGTGAAGCGGCTGCTCTTCCTCGGCTCGTCCTGCATCTATCCGCGCGACTGCCCGCAGCCGATGAAGGAGGAGCACCTGCTCAGCGGGCCGCTCGAGCCCACCAACCGGCCCTACGCGCTTGCCAAAATCGCGGGCGTGGAGATGTGCTGGTCGTACAACCGCCAGCACGGCACGAAATACCTCGCCACCATGCCGACCAACCTCTACGGCCCCGGCGACAGCTACGACCTGCAGAATTCGCACGTGCTGCCGGCGCTGATCCGCAAGATCCACGAGGCGAGGCAGGCGGGCGCCAAACAGGTGACGCTCTGGGGCAGCGGCCGGCCGCGGCGCGAGTTCCTTTACAGCGACGACCTCGGCGAAGCCTGTGCGTTCCTCATGCGCCTGCCGGAAGCGGCCTTTGGCAAGCTCGTCGACCCAGCACAGGCGCCGCTGATCAATATCGGCGCCGGCACCGACCAGTCGATCGCCGAGCTCGCGTCGTTGATCGCCGAAGTGCTGGGCTACCGGGGCGAGTTCGTCTACGACGCATCCAAGCCCGACGGCACGCCACGCAAGCTGCTCGATTCGTCGCGCCTCCTCGGGCTGGGCTGGTCGCCGCGCACGTCGCTGCGCGACGGCCTGAAGCTCGCCTATGCCGATTACCTGGAGCATGCATGAGTTCGAATCCCATTGCCGTGGTCACCGGCGGCGCCGGTTTCATCGGTAGCCACATGGTCGACCTTCTCATCGAGCGTGGCTACGCGGTGCGCGTCATCGACAACCTGGTCGGCGGCCGGCGCGAAAATCTCGCCCATCACGCGGCGAACCCGCTGGTCGTGGTCGAGGAGCGCGATATCCGCAGCTATGCGCCGGACGATCCGCTGTTCCGCGGCGTCAGGCACGTCGTGCATTTCGCCGGCATCGGCGACATCGTGCCGTCGATCGAGCATCCGCTCGAGTACATGTCGGCGAACGTGCAGGGCACGGTCCACATGCTGGAATGCGCGCGCGCGGCGGGCGCGGCCAAGTTCGTCTACGCCGCGTCTTCCTCCTGCTACGGCCTGGCCAAGGTGCCGACCGGCGAAAGCCATCCTGTTTCGCCGCAGTATCCGTACGCTCTTTCCAAGTACTTCGGCGAGCAGGCCGCGTTCCACTGGCACCAGGTCTACGGCCTGCCGGTGAACTCGGTGCGCATCTTCAATGCCTACGGGACGCGCTCCCGCACCTCGGGCGCCTATGGCGCGGTGTTCGGCGTATTCCTGCGGCAGAAGCTGGCGGGCAAGCCCTACACGGTGGTCGGCGACGGCAGCCAGCGGCGGGATTTCCTGTACGTCACCGACGTGGCGCGGGGATTTCTCGCCGCTGCCGAGACCCCGCTCACGGGACGCGTCTGGAACGTCGGGGCGGGCAATCCGCAGTCCGTGAACCGCCTGGTGGAGCTTCTCGGCGGGGACAAGATGCACATTCCGAAACGACCCGGCGAGCCGGACTGCACCTGGGCCGACGTAAGCCGGATCAAGGCCGACCTCGGCTGGGAGCCCAAGGTGAGTTTCGAGGAGGGCGTGGCGAAAGTCGCCGCCAATATCGAGTACTGGCGCAACGCCCCGCTCTGGGACGCCGACTCGATCGCCAAGGCGACGACCACTTGGTTCCGCTACCTCGCGCCCAAATCGTGAAACACCTGGGCACCCTGCTCAAGCTCGCGGCGACGGTCGCGCTGTTCTGGTTCGTGTTTACCAAGGTCGACGTCGCGGAACTGGCATCGAAGCTCAGCCCCGGCCAGATTGCCGTCGCGCTGGCGGCCGGCGTCCTGGTCCTCTCGATTCAGACCGTGATCGCGGCCATGCGGCTGCGCTACTGCGTGCGGCTCCTGGGCCGCTCCATGAAGATGCGCGACGCCTGGATTGCCTGCCAGTACGGCGGGTTCTTCAGCCACACGCCGATATCCTTCCTGGGCGGCGATGCCATGCGCGTCTGGCACATGGTCAGGATCGGCCTGCCGCTCGCCCATTCGGCGAAGGCGGTCCTGGTGGACCGGGCGCTCGGGTTCTTCGGCATGATGGCGCTCGTGCTGCTCAGCGCGCCGGCGCTCTACGCCGCGATCACCGATCCCCGCATGTGGGGCGGCTATCTGGTCCTGCTCGGCATCGGCATCACGGCGACGCTCGTCTTCTTCATGCTGGGCAGGCTCGGCCCGATTGCAGGCCACCGGCCGAAAACGCTGCGGCGCATCGCCGAGTTTGCATCCATCTCGAAATACCTCACCGCGCACCCGCAGAAGGCGCTCAAGGCGTTCGTGCTCGGGCTGGCGGTGACTTCGATGAACGTCCTGGCGATCTGGGCGATCGGCCTGGGTTACGGCAATGGCATCGGATTCCTGACGACGTTCGCCGCGGCGCCGGTGGTGTTCCTCATTTCCATGGTGCCGATTTCCGTGGCCGGGTGGGGATTGCGCGAGGGCGCCTTCGTGGTCGCATTCGCGCTGTTCGGCGTGTCGCCGGAGGCCGCGCTGACGGTTTCCGTGAGCTTCGGCGCGGCGGTGCTTCTCGCCTATCTGCCCGGCGCGGCGCTGTTCCTGGCGAGGCGCCGGAGCGGGGCGCCGGATGCGGCGGCCCCGCCGATCACGAGACCTTCAGGGCCTTCAGCTTCCTGACGTTGTAGTAGGCGTCGTCGTCGAAAGAATTCGGCAGCTTGCCCTGGCGGAAGGCCTTGCAGAGATCGCGCACCGCGTCCTCGATCGTGTATTTCGTGCTGAAGCCGAGCTCGCGCCGGATCTTGTCCGAGTTGATGTGGTAGCTGCGCTTGTCGTCGCTCTCGGTGACCTCGATCTGGATCGGCGCTCGCTCGGGGAATTCCTTCTCCACCACCTTCTTCACCGATTCGGCGATCTGTTGGATGGTCTGGTTCTGGAAGCCGCAGTTGTAGGTGCGCCGGTCGATCTTCGCGGCAGGCAGCCGGAGCAGCAGCTTGTAGGCGTCCACCATGTCCTGGATGTGCAGGTTCGGCCGCTTCTGCGCGCCGCCGAACACGGTGATCTTGCCCTTGTTCACCGCATGGTTCGTGAGGATGTTGACGGATAGATCCAGCCGGCAGCGCGGCGAGTAGCCGCACACGGTGGCCGGGCGGATCGTCACCCAGGTGAACTTCGGATCGGCGGCGGCGAGGACCTCCTCGCACTCCCACTTGTAGCGGTTGTAGAGCGTGAGCGGTACCTTGGGATGGTCCTCGAACACTTCTGGCGCGTCCGAGACACCGTACACCGAGCTGGTGGAGGCGTTGATGAAGAGCCGGATGCCGGCGTCCTCGGATGCCTTCAGCAGCGGCTTGAAGGCGTGCAGGTTGATCGTCGTGCTCAGTTTCTCGTCGAGCGCGAACGAGGTGTCGTTGGAGATGCAGGCGAGGTGAATCACCGTGTCGCAGCCCTTGACCGCTTCCGCGTACGCCTTGACGTCGCGCAGGTCGGCCTTGACCCGCTTCAGCTTGGGATTGTCCGGCAACGCATCGCCGAACCAGAAGGTGTCGTAGACGACGATTTCGTGACGATCGTCGAGCAGCTGCGGAACGAGAACGTGGCCGACGTAGCCGGCGCCGCCGGTGACAAGAATGCGAGACATGGTGGTTTCCGGGAAAAGACTAGCTGTTGAAGAAATCGTTGACGCAGCGCGCCACGTGCTCGACGTCGGCGGCGGACAGCGTCTGGTTGACCGGCAGCGTGAGGATCCGCCGCGCCTGGCGCTCGGTGGCCGGGAACTGGCCCTCGCGGCAGCCCAGGTCGCGCGCCGCGGGTTGCAGGTGAATCGGCACCGGGTAATGGATGGCGGTGCCCACGCCGCGGCTCGCCAGGTATTTCTGCAGCTCGTCGCGCCGGTCGGCCTGGATCACGTAGGTATGGTAGGTGTTGAATTCCTTCGGCGCCTCGGGCGGGACGAACACCGCTTTGCGCTGGAGCAGGCGGTCGTAGAGCGCCGCATTGCCGCGGCGCTGCTCGGTGATGCGGCCGAGGCGCGTGAGGCGGTAGCGCAGGATCGCGGCCTGCAGCGTGTCCATGCGCGACACGAAGCCGAAGCGCTCGACCGTGTTGCGGTCGATGAGCCCGTGGTTGCGCATCGAGCGCGCGGCGGCGGCGATGCGCTCGTCGTTGGTGGTCAGGAAGCCGCCGTCGCCGCAGGCATTGAAATTCTTGAGCGGGTGCGCCGAGAAGCAGCCGACGTCGCCGTAGCTGCCGCTCATGCGGCCGGCGTATTTCGAGCCGATGGCCTGCGCGGCGTCTTCGACGACAGCAAGCTTGTGGCGCGCCGCGATCGCCATGATCTCGTCCATGCGCGCCATGCGGCCCGTCAGGTGCACCGGCATGATCGCGCGCGTGCGCGGCGTGATCGCCGCCTCGATCTGCGCGGGGTCGATGTTCTGGTCGGGCAGCACGTCCACGAACACCGGCTTCGCGCGCAGGTGCGCGATCACCGCGGTGGAGGCGACGAACGAGTTGGGCGGGGTGATCACCTCGTCGCCGGAGCCGACCCCGAGCGCCGCGAGCGCGATCACGAGGGCGTCGGTGCCGGAATTGAGCGCGACGGCGTGCTTTACCCCGGTGAACGCCGCCAATTCGCCTTCGAGCCGCTCGACCGCCTCGCCGCCGATGTAGATGCCCGAGCGCAGCACCACTTCGATGACCGGCAGCAGCGCCTCGCGCTCCTCCTCGTATTGCGCGCCGATGTTGACGTAGGGAACTTCGCGGCGCAAAGCGGCGCTCTCACCGGCCACGGTAGAAGTCGCGGACCGTGGCGATGACATAGTCGATTTCCTCGTGCGACAGGTGCTGGTCGCAGGGGAAGGTGATGATGTTCCTGGTGTGCCTGTCCGACACCGGGAAATCTCCCTCGCGGTGGCCGAGATGGGCGAGCCCGGGCTGCCGGTAGATCGGCACCGGATAGTGGACCTTGGCCTCGATGCCCTTCTTGATGCAATGCTCGAGCAGCGCGTCGCGCTGCTCCGCGAAGACGATGTAGAGGTGGTACACGACGCGCATTTCCGCCGGGCGCGGAGGGATGCGGATCTGCCTGACGGCGCCCAGGCCCTGGTCGTAGCGGCGCGCATTCTCGATGCGCCGGTTCGCGATGTCGACGGCGTGGGGGATCAGCCAGTTGCCGACCACCGCCTGGATGGTGTCCAGGCGCGAGTTGTAGCCCATCAGCACCACCGTGTCGCGATCCTCCAGGCCGTGGTTGCGCATCAGGCGCAGCTTGCGCGCGAGCTCGTCGTCGTCGGTGGTGATGAGCCCGCCGTCGGACCAGACGTTGACGTTCTTCAGCGGGTGCAGCGAGAACGCCCCGGCCAGGCCCCAGGAGCCGGCGTTCTTGCCGTCGATCGCGCCGAGGATGGACTGGCACGCGTCCTCGATCACCGCCAGGTTGTGGGCTCTGGCGAACGGCAGCACCTTGCGCATGTCGGTCATGTAGCCGGTGAAGTGCACCGGCACGATGGCTTTCGTCTTCTTCGTCAGCGCGCGCTCGAGCTTCGAGGTGTCCATGCAGAACGTGTCGTCGCAGTCGACGAACACCGGGCGCGCGCCGATCTCGCAGATCGCCCCGACGGTGGCGACGAAGGTGTTGGCCGTCGTGATCACTTCGTCGCCGTGCCCGACGCCCGCGGCCTTGAGGCCGAGCTTGATGGCGTCGGTGCCGGAATTGACGCCGATGGCGTGCTTGACGCCGATTAGCCGCGCGAAGCGCTGCTCGAATTCCTGCAGCGGCTTGCCGAGCGTGAAGTCGCCCGTCGGCACGAAGGCCTTGAGCTGCTGCCAGAGGTCTTCGCAGTTGCCGAACTGCTGGGCGAGGTAGGAATAGCGTACGCGCATCGCGGTCTCGTCAGAAAGGGCCTTTGAATGACGGATCCGGCTTGTCGATCGGCACGCCCTTGCGCGCCGCCATCGCCTCCTGCTTCGCCGCCTCGACTGCTGCAGGCGCGAGATCGCACAGCGCGTGCACCGCGTCGATGATGTGCGTGGAATCCGGGTAGTACACCTCGGCGAGCGCGAGGCTGCTCG
Source organism: Burkholderiales bacterium (assembly GCA_049651845.1). Taxonomy (GTDB): domain Bacteria; phylum Pseudomonadota; class Gammaproteobacteria; order Burkholderiales; family SG8-39; genus RBG-16-66-20. Next base: position 111,977 of record JBASCW010000023.1, read on the forward strand.
GCGTCGGGTGGTCGGGCAGGCCGATGCGCAGCGGCGGGCGCTTGAAGGCGCTCCAGTGGGTCTCGGCGAGCCGCGCGACGATTTCCGCGCCCGGGCCGAGCGTGCGCCAGCCGGAATCGACCACGATGAGCTTGCCGGTCCGCCGCAGCGATTCCTCGATCGGCTTCATGACGAGCGGGCGCAGCACGCGCAGGTCGATGACCTCGCATTCGCAGCCCGAACGCGCCAGCGCGTCGGCGGCGCGCAGCGCCTCGAGCAGCATGTAGGAGGACGCGACGATCGTTACGTCGCGGCCGTTGCGGGCCATGCGCGGGCCGTCCAGGGGCACGCGCACGGCCCCGCTCGGTACCGCGCCGGTCACGTAGTGCAGCCAGCGATGCTCGAGAAACACCACCGGGTTGTCGTCGTCGATGGAGGAAAGCAGCATGCCCTTGAACTGCGCCGGCGTCGTGGGCATCACGACCTTGAGGCCGGGGATGTGCGCGAACAGGGTGTCGAGGCACTGTGAATGCTGCGGGCCCTGGCCCCAGCCGCGGCCGATGACCATGCGCACGGTGAGCGGCACGCGGTGGTGGCCGTTGGTCACGTAATGGCTTTTCGCCGCGGTGTTGAAGAGCTGCTCCAGGCACAGCAGCGCGAAGTCCACCCGCTGGTGCGTCATGATCGGCCGCTGGCCCATCAGGGCGCTGCCGACCGCGATGCCGGTGAGGCCGTTCTCGGCCACCGGCATGTCCATCACGCGCTGCGGGCCGAATTTCTCCAGCAGGCCCTTGGTGGTGCCGAAAATGCCGCCCGGATCAGTCACGCCCTCGCCGATCAGGTAGGCCTCGGGATGCTCGGCGAGGGCGGCGTCCAGGCCCTCGCGGATCGCCTCCGCCGCCGAAATGACGCGCTCAGCCTGCATAGATGCGCGCCGCGATGGTGGCGGGATCCGGGGCAGGCGCTTTTTCGGCCGCGTCGAACTCGCGCTCGACTTCCGCGGCGATCTCCTGCTTCATGCGCGCCTCCTCGGCGGGCGACAGCTTGCCCGACGAAGAAAGTCTGCGCCGCAGCTGTTCGATCGGGTCCTGCGCCTTCCACGACTGGAACTCGGCCTCGGTGCGATAGCCGATCTGGTTGTCGTAGTTCGGGCCGCAATGCTCCCGCCAGCGGTAGGTATCGGCCTGGATGAACGACGGGCCGCGGCCGGCGCGCGCGCGCGCGACCGCGGCTGCGGCAGCACCATGGACGGCCTCGATGTAGTTGCCGTCGATCCTCTCGGCGGGCATGCCGTGCGCGCGACCCAGCTCGGCGAGCGGCCGGTCGGGCTGGCGCTCGCGCAGCGGCGTATAGACCGAGTACAGGTTGTTCTCGCAGACGAAGATGGCCGGCAGCGCATGCAGCGCCGCGAAATTGGCGGATTCGTGGTACACGCCTTCCTCCAGCGAGGCGTCGCCGAGATAGATCACCGCGACCCCGTCGGTGCCGCGCTGCTTCAGCGCCAGCGCCGCGCCCACGCCCACCGGGATCGAGGCGGCCACGATCGGCAGGCTTAGGAGCATGCCCGCCTTCGAGTCGAAGAGATGCATCGAGCCGCCGCGCCCGCCGCAGCAGCCGGTCTGCCTGCCCATCAGCTCGCCGAGCATTGCCGCGAGATTGCCGCCCTTGGCAAGGTAGTGCGCATGGCAGCGGTGCGTGGAGACCACCTGGTCCGACGGCCGCAGCAGGCGGCTGATGCCCACCGGCACCGCTTCCTGGCCGATCGACAGGTGCACCGGGCAGCGCATCATTTCCTTGGGGTAGCGGACGGCGATTTCCTCTTCCACCATCCGGATGCGCAGCATGTCGCGGTACATCTGCCGCAACTCGGCTTCGCCCAATGCCGCGCCCTGCGCGGCCTGCTCGGTGTCGGGTTTCTTGGAGTGCACCTTCGCCGTCATGCTTTCGCCTTTTCCGCCAGTCTCATGCCCATCGATATGTCGAGCACCGCGTGGCAGATCGACAGGTGCGAGATCTCCACGAAACCGTAGCGGCCGTCGGGCACGTAGAAGTTCACGTCGCCCAGTTGCCGCAGCTTGTTGTCCGGGCCGAAGCCCGACAGCGTGACCACGTCCATCGTCGCCGCGCGCGCTGCGTCCACGGCGCGCAGGATGTTGGCCGAATTCCCGGAGCTGGAGATCGCGACCAGCAGGTCCCCGGCGCGGCCGTGCATCTCGACCTGCTTGGCGAATACCTGCTCGAAGCCGAGGTCGTTGCCCAGGCAGGTCAGCGTGGTCCCGTCGTTCAGCGACACCGAGGCGAAGCCGCCGTTCTTCATCCAGTCGGTGGCCATGTGGCTGCAGATGCCCGCCGAGCCGCCGTTGCCGACGAAGAAGATGCGCGTCCGGTCGCGCTTGGTGCGCTCCGCGGTGGCGAGGAACCTTGCCGTCGCGTCCGCCAGCGGCAGCGCCGCGCCCGCGCGGTCGCTCGCCTGGATCCGCTCGCCCAGCGTGCCGAGCGTGCGGAAGTAGCCTTCGAGTTCGCCTTTCATCGGTCGGGCCGGGCTCGCGCTACTTCAGGAGGGCGGTGAGGTACTTCAGCAGCGGCACCTTCTCCACCGACTGGCGGTGGCCGATGATGCCTACTTTCATCGCGCCCACCGCGTTGCCGACGAAGCCGATCAGCTCCATGTCGCCGCCGGCGGCCACCAGCGGCGAGGTAATGGCAAGGAAAGCGTCGCCGGCGCCCATGGTATCGGTCGCCTCGCTCGTGAAGGCCGGGATGCGGTGCACTTCGCCCTTGCCGCCGTCGTAGGTCACGCAGCCGCTGCGCCCGTGGGTGATGATGATGCGTCCGCATTTCACGCGCGACGGCAGCTGCGTCGTGACGATTTCCCCGATGTCGGCGTACTTGTCCGAAACCGCCAGGTGCGCCTCCGGGGCGTCGATGCAGATGTAATCCGCGCGCGGATACTTGGTGATCAGGTTGAAGCCCATGTTGGCGCTGTTGCTCTGCGCGTTCACGGCAACGAAGCGCGCATTTCCCGTGATCGCCTGCGTCGCCACTTTCGAAATCAGGCCGTGGCCGAAGTCGGTCACGATCACCACGTCGTGGGAGGGGGCGAGGCGCTCGATCTCGGCGACGAACGAGGCCTCGAGATCGCCGGTGATCGGCGAATCCTCCATGAACTGGACCTCGAACAGCTTGCGGAAGTAGCCCGATTCGATGAAGCGGCACTTGCGCGTGGTCGGTACCCCGTGCCGGGTAATCGCCGTCAACCGGACGTTCGGCTTGAGTGCATTGCGCACGACCTCGTTGTACTCGTCCGAATCGCCCAGGCAGGTGAGCACTTCCACGTTGCGGCAGAAGCCCGCCACGTGGTTGGCCGCGGCGATGACGCCGCCGGCGAAAACCTCGCGCTCCCGGTACAGCGTCGGAATCAGGTTTTCCTTAGGCGACTTGCCGAGCGGCCGCACGTACTGATATTCGTCGATGATCGTGTCGCCGATGAGCAGCACTTTCAGTCCGGCGATGCCTTCGATCATCTCGGTCAGCTTGCCGAGCACGTTGCGCTCGCGCATGTTCTGCAGGTAGGCGCGCGTATCCGGGTCGGAGACGTCGAAATGCCGGTTGAGCAGCGACGACGAGCTGAAGACGATGTCGTCCGTGAAATGGATCCTGCCGCCGTGCGCTTCCACGGCATGGCGCTCGTCGACGATCCTTCCGGTGATGTCCTCGGTGGACTCGACGTAGTCGGAGCCCTTCACGTACACGTTGGGCTTGACGGCGTGCAGCACCTCCACCGCGGTCGGCGCCTCGTTGACGCCCACCCAGTCAACGCAGGAAAGCGCGGCGAGCATCTCAGCGCGCAAGGAGGACGTGAACACCGGCCGGTCGGGGCCCTTGTTGACGAACCGGTCGCCCGTCACCGTGACGATCAGCACGTCGCCCTGCTGGCGGGCGAGTTCGAGATGCCGGACGTGGCCGAGGTGCAGCAGGTCGAATGCGCCATGCGCCAGCACCACGCTCCGACCGCCACGGCGCGCCTCGGCGGCAACCGCCGCGAGCTGGTCGATGGTGAGGATCTTGTCGCGGGCAGCGCGCGGATTCGCCTGCACCTGCCGTTCGGATTTCATCCGCGGCTCGTCACTCCACAGTAGGTTTGCCCGGTACTGAAGGCAATGGGTTCAAACCGCTGAATTATAATACGAATCGCGTTTATCCGAGTGTCGGGCGGCGGGATGGGGCGTGCACATGCGCCCGACCGAGCTGGACCGGACGCTGTATTCGCCCTCGATGGTTGCGGAGACTGCCAGGTGATAGAAGCAAGCACAGGATCAGGAGGAAACAGGCTCGCGGCCAGCCGCGTCATCGATCTCTTCGCCACGGTGCTGGCGGTCGGCATGGTCGCGCTGCTGTTTGCCTTGCATGTGTCATTGGCGCTGAAGTATCCGTATTTCAACCAGTTCTCCAATGTGGAGGACTGGGCCTACACGAACATCGCGGCGCGCAACTACCTCGAATACGGGTTCCTGCAGACATTTTTCCTGCAGGACTACTCGGCGAGCATGTACGCGGCGGACCACCCGTTCGTGTACAACCACATGCCGCCGGGCCCCGACCTGATGAGCGCCGCGTTTCTCGCGCTGACCGGGGGCGACTACCACTGGACGCGGATCCTCTTCGGCGCGCTGGCGGTGCCGGGCATGTACTACTACGTGCGCTTCGTGTCGCTCATCCTCGGCGCACAGCGCATTCCCGGCGCCGCGCTGGCGCTGGTCATCGCGGGTCCGTTCATCGCGATGAACCATCTGCAGACGGAAGTGCACAGCATCTTCCTGCTGCTGTGCTTCGCGCCGATGTGCTGGCTGATCGAGTACTACCGGCAGGGCGGTCGCTGGCGGGTGTATGCGGCGTTCGCGGCCACCTTCCTGCTCTCCATCTACATCCAGTACATCCTTCTGGCGGCGGCGCTGTTTGCCTGGATCTTCCTCTACGTGTTCCGGCTGACGCCGATCCCGCGGCGCCAGTTCGTGCTGATGGTCTGCACCATCTTCGCCGGCATCGGGGCGCACCTGCTCCAGAACCTGATCTACCTTGGCCCGGAATTGTTCGCGCGGGAGCTGATCTACACCATCGGCAACCGCACCGTCGGCGTACCGACCCAGGAAGAGTTGCGCAGCTTCTACCTCGACGCAGGGCTGGTGCATCATGGCGCGCAGCGGGCGCAGGCGGGTCTGCTCAGCTGGACGCTGATCGGCAATCTCAGGTTCCGCTATGCGTTCCTGATTGCACCACTGTTCATCGCTTTTCTCGCGACTGGAGCCATTGCGGCGCGGCTGGCAACGCGCTTCGAGGGATTCCGGCACGTCGCCTATCCGACTTCCGGGCTGTTCGACGGCAACGGCACCCAAGCCGGATTCATATTGCGCCTGTTCGGCTGGGCGGCAGCAACGATTACGTCAGTCATCCTGCTTTTCCCGGCGCACACCCAGGAAGTGAACCTGAGCACCTACGGCGGCATCAATCTCCTGCTGACGGCGGTGCCGATTACCGCCTTGCTCGGCCGCCTGCTCCTGCTGGTGCAGCCGCTTCTCGAGGCGGAGTTGGTGCGGCGCCTTGCGTTCTACTTTGCGAAAGGGAACCGCACCTGGATGCTGACATGGCTGGTGGTCGGCCTGGCGGCGTCTACGGCGGTCGGATTCGCAGTCATTTGGCCGATTGCAACGCACGACGGTAGCGTGCGGATTTTCATCTGGGCAGTCACAAGGGCTGTCGATGCCTTTATCGAGCACGACCGAATCGCCATGCGTGTCGTGACGGCGGCGGCGGGCACAGCAATTGCTGCGGTGCTGGTGGTTCTCAGTTGGGTGCGATTCCGGTCCGCGCAGGATGACGGCGGCTCTTTGGCAGGCCACTGGGTGACGATCGGCGCCGTTGCGCGGGGCGCTTTCCTGTTTGCGGCCATCGCGACCATGGCCGCCATTTGCACCCGCGCGGCGGACGAATTGGCGGAAACCTTCGGGCGGGCGACCGAACGCAACGAACTCGAGCCTCTCATCGCGCTCCAGGACTACAAGGGGCGGCTCTTCATGACGAACATCAACGTTCCGGCCATCGGGTTTTTCGCGCACAGCCCGGGCTACGGCGTCTGCGGCCGCGACTCGGTCCCGGCGGACGGCGGCCTGAATCGCGATGACTGCAAGATGGCCCAGATGCGGCGCCAGAAATACTGGAACGAAAAACGGCCGGAGATATTCATTTACTTCAAGAAATCGCGCGTCTTTCCCGGCTTCGCGACCTGCTGGCCGAAGGATGCCTACCTCGGAGTCATGCGCGGCGGGTCGGGCTGCAACGAGGAACTGGGCGAGCGGCTGGCATCGCAGTATCGCGTCATCGGGACGAACGATCTCTACGACGTCTACGATCTGCAATCCCGGCGCCGGTCCGTCGGACCGGAAGCGCCGATCCGCCGTTGAAAGCCGAGCGCTCACTGACGATCTTCGTCCCGGCCCTGAACGAAGAGGGTCATCTGGAAGCATCCGTCAACGTCGTCGCGCGCGCGGCGCGCGACGCGCGGATCGATTACGAGGTGATCGTCGTCGATGACGGCAGTACCGATCGCACGCCGGCAATCGCGGACCGGCTGGCGGCGGCGGACCCGGCGGCGAAGGTGATCCATCATCCGGCATGCCTGGGGCTCGGCACGGCGTACCGCTCGGCCGTGGAGCAAGCGTCGAAAGCGCATTTCGTTTTCATCCCGGGCGACAATTCGTGGCCGCTTGAGTCCGTGAGTGGGCTGTTCGGCCGCCTCGGCGAGGCCGACGTCGTGATCTCGTACCCGCTCAATGCCAAGGAGCAGCGGGTCGGCATCCGGCGCTTCATCTCGACCGGGTATACGTCGGTCCTCAACCTGCTGCACGGCCAGCGGCTGCGGTACTACAACGGCCTCACGATCTATCCCACCGCGTTCCTGCGCGCGAATCCCGTGCAGGCGTCGGGCTTCGGTTTCGCGGCCGAACTCCTGCTCGCCGCCATCTACGACGGCATGACGGTCCTCGAGGTGGGTCTCGCGATCCAGGAGCGCACCGGCGGCGCTTCCAAGGCGGTCAGCTTGCGCAATATCGGCAGCGTGCTGCTGAGCCTGTGGCGGGGCTTCTGGCGCCTCAGGCTCGGCATGGGCCGGCGCGCAGGCGGGGCCCTGAGCCGGGATGGCTAGCGGATCGGCCGGCTCCACTCGCGGCGACACGCAGGGGGTGGGCTTGCCCTGGCTTTCGCGAAGCCTTGTTGCGCGTTGGCTCTGGCTTGCCGCCGCGATCCTCGTGCTGGCCAGGCTAGCGCTGGTGGCGGACCTTGGCGTCGTGGTGACCTACGCGCCGCACGACGACAGCCTCTACGTCACGCGCGCGCTGGCGCTGCTCGGCGGGAGCGGATTCGGGCCGTACGACTCCCGCATCCTGGTCAAGTTTCCCGGCCTGTCACTCTGGCTGGCGATGGAACACCGCCTGGGAATCCCACATTTCGTCCTGCTGCACGCGCTCTATGCCGGTGCCGGGGCCTATTTTCTCGCCGCCCTGCGCAGCGTGGGCGTGCCCGCGCTCGTCTCGCTGGCCGGCTTCGCGCTGTACCTGTTCAACCCCTACAGCTTTTCGGTCGAGTGGCATCGGATTCTCAGGGAACCCATCGCCACGCCGCTGTTGCTGGTCCTCCTCGCGGCGGCTGTCTTCGTGATCCGCGCCGCTTCGGCCGGGCGCACTGCTTACGCACAGCTTCTCTTTTTTTCCGCGACGCTGGCGTTTGCCAGCCTGTTGCGCGAAGAGGATCCGCTGCTGCTGGTCATCCTCCTTGCGATGGCGGCATCGGCGCTCGCGTTTGCCTCGCGCCGCGGCGCCGGGCAGCGCCTGCGCTGGCGCGGCTGGATCGTCATCGCGCTCCTGCCCGCCGCATGCGTCTGGGGCGCGGGCTGGGCGACCCGGTCGTTCATCGAGCGCCACTATGGCGAGCGGATCATGCACGACTACGGGGAAGGCGAGTTCCCGAAGCTGGTGGCGGCGTTTCGTTCCATCCGCACCGCGAAGGACAACCGCTACGTGATGATCACGCAGGAGGCGCTGCGTGGCCTGCGCGCCGAGGTGCCGCGCTTCGCTCCGGTGGTGGACAGGCTTCCTCCGCCCGGGCCTGCGAGCTATTCCTGCAGCTGGCTCGGCGTGTGCAGCGAATGGTCGACCGGCTGGTTCCTCTTTTGGATCAAGGACGCGGCCTTCCAGGCCGGGCTGACCCCGTCGCTGCCGGAGGCGCAGGCGTATTTCCGCGCGGTGCGGGAAGACATCGAGCGGGCCTGCAGCGACGGACGATTCCGCTGCGTCAGGAACGGCAACGGCGTCATCCCGCCCCCGGAGCTGCGCTGGACGCGCGCCTACCTCGCGGAATTGCGGCGCATGACGGCGATGCTGTTCCCGCGCGGCTTCGAGAGCGGCGACCAGAGCGCGATACCGCCTACGGCGCCGCCGCCGCTGGCGCGGGCGTTCGCTACGCTCACGCACGCGGAAAGCGCCTCCTATTTCGGTTCCTGGGCGCCCGGCGCGAAAGCCGCGCTGTCCGGCGCGCGGGAGTGGGTCGCATGGGCTTACAGCCTGCTCGCCAACATCGTCGTCGGCGCAGCCGTGGTAGCGTTCACCTTGGCGCTGATGCGCGGATTCGCGCGGCGCCAGCCTGTTGTCGGCATGGCCCTGGGAATAACGCTGCTCTATGTATTCGTCCGCATTGCCGCGCTCGCCTACGTCGCCGTCTACATGGGCCACTACGAGCCGCGCATGATCTTCACCGCCTACGCGGCGATGCTGTTCGTCGCCCCGGTCATGATCTGGGCGATGTTTCGCGCGAGGTCGAAGCTCGAATGAGGTACTGCACGGCATGGGTCCCGGTGCTGCTGGTCGCCGGGTGCGCCGCGGCGCTGGCCGCATCTCCTGCCGCGAAGCCCGCGGCTGCGCCCGGCGTGCGCCTCGAACTCGCCGTGAACCCGCGCCTTGCGCCGTTCGCCGAGCTGCTCGAGACGCCCGCCTACGCGGCGATGGCGCTCGAGAACAGCGGTTACGCGCTGACGATGTCGGCCAAGCCGAAGATCCTCAAGGAAGGGCGCGCCGTGCGCGTGAAATATGCGACGCTGTCGTTCCAGAGGCGGGAAGGCCTGCGGTTCGACTACCAGGCGGAGATCGACGCGAGCATCGGCATCGCCACGACACGGATCGCCATCCCGGTCACCGTGGATGCGACCGACCTCGCCAGGGGCAAGCTTGCGGTGGCGCTGCATCCGCCGATGGCCGGGATCCTGCCCGAGGAACTCGTGGAGCGCATTCAGTTGCGCGCGCAGCACATGGCCAGCCCGTCGCTCCAGGAAAGCGTCGCGGCCTACCTCGAGCGCCTTGCCGGCGGTTCGGGATTCTCCGGCAAGGTAAGCGCGCTGTTCGTGCCGCTGCTGTCGGATTCGTACAATATGGAAATCAAGGCGGCGCCGCCCTCCGGCAGGGAGCCGGGCGACGCAGAACCGGTATCGGACCAGCTCGCGCTGATCGCGACGCTGCTGATCTGGCTCGTGGCGGTCCCGTTGGCGGTCGCGCTGCGGGCACGGTGGGCGAAGCGGCACGGCAACGACGTGGCAAGGGGGATGTGAAATGACCGGACCGGGTTCCGCCGGCGGGCGGCGCACCATCTGCATCGTCTGCCCGGTCTTCAACGAGGAATTGAACATCGAGCACTTCTACGGCGAGGTGACGCGGGTCATCGCGCCCCTGCGGGAGCGCTACGATTTCACGCTGCTGTTTTCGAACAATGCGTCGAGCGACCGCACGCTCGAGCTCATCCGCGGGCTGGCGGCGAAGGATTCCGCGGTCCGTTACCTGACCCTGTCGCGCAATTTCGGCTACCAGGGTTCGCTGCTCGCGGCGCTGAGCCATGCCGAGGGCGACGCTTTTGTCATCATCGACGTCGACTGCGAGGACCCGCCGCGCCTGATCCCGCAATTCATCGAGCAGTGGGAGGCCGGATACGACCTGGTCTACGGCATACGCGGCGCGCGGCCCGAATTCATCGGCCTGGTCTGGATGCGCCGGCTGTTCTATCGCGTGACGAGGCTAATCGCGGACGCCGACTTCATCGTCGACATGGCGGAATTCTCGCTCTTTTCGCGCCGCCTCAGGGATGCGGCGCTCGCCAACGAAACCACGTTCCCGTTCATTCGCGCCGAGCTGGCGTTCGTCGGCTTTCCGCGCAAGGGAATTCCCTACGATCGCGAGCGCCGGGCCTTCGGCGACACCCATTACAGTTTCGGCCGCATGGCGCAGTTCGCCATCGCGGGGATCCTGAGCGCTTCCACCTTTCCGCTGCGCGCCATCGCCTATCTCGGGCTGCCGCTGGCGGCGGTCAACCTTGCCGCCAGCCTCGCCGCGCTGGTCGGTTACGGCGTGAACCTGTCCGCGCTGTTTGCACTCGACTGGGCTTTTCTCATCGTTGCGGCCGCTTTCATCGGCCTCTATGCCGCGCGGATCTACAAGGACGGCATCCGGCGCGCGCGCTTCATCGTCGACGAGGCCAAATCCATGCTGGACGGGAAACGCACATGAAAATCGTGATACTGGCAGGGGGGGCTGGGCACGCGCCTGAGCGAGGAAACCGTGACGCGGCCCAAGCCCATGGTCGAGATCGGCGCCTATCCGATCCTGTGGCACATCATGAAGGGCTACCTGGCCCATGGCTTCGACGACTTCGTCATCTGCTTGGGCTACAAGGGCTATGTCATCAAGGAATACTTCGCCAATTACCGGCTGCACAACAGCGACGTGCGGATCGATTTCCGCGACGGCGCGGCGCTGGAAGTGCTCGACGCGAGGCCGGATCCGTGGCGCGTGACGCTCATCGATACGGGCGAGGAAACGCAGACGGGTGGCCGGCTGAAGAGGGTCGCGCGCTATCTCGACGGTCAGACCTTCATGCTGACCTACGGCGACGGCGTCTCGAACGTCGACATCAAGGCGTTGCTCGCTTTCCACCAGGCCCAGGGCCGCAAGGCGACCATTACCGCGGTGCGGCCGATGGGGCGCTTCGGCGCGCTGTCGATCGGTCCGCGCGGTAGGGTGAACAGCTTCGTCGAGAAGCCGGCCGGCGACGGCGGCTGGATCAACGGCGGCTTCTTCGTCATGGAACCGGCGATTCTCGACTACATCGAAGGCGACGCCACGGTGCTGGAGCGCGAGCCGCTCGAGCGCGCCGCCACCGAGGGCGGGCTGGCGGCCTACGAGCACTCGGGATTCTGGTCGGCGATGGATACGTTGCGCGACAAGGAACAGCTGCAGAAGCTCTGGGCGTCGGGCCGCGCGCCGTGGAAAACCTGGCCTTGACGCAGCCCTCCGTTGCGGCGACGGCGGCGCCGCTGCATGGGCGCTTCGCCTGCGCGGCCTGCGCCTCGGCGCGCCTGATCGAGGTGGCGGACCTGGGCGTCCAGCCCCTCGCCAATTCCTATATTGCCGCGGAGCGCTACTACGACGCGGAATCGTGCCTGCCGCTGGTGACGTACTGGTGCGAGGACTGCCACCTGATGCAAGCGCCCAGCATCGCGCGCCCCGAGCAGCTGTTCGGCGACTACCTCTATTTCTCCTCGTACTCCGACAGCTGGCTCGCGCATTGCAAAGACTACGTCGCGATGGCCGCCGAGCGATTTTCGCTCGGCAAGGAGCACCACGTGGTCGAACTGGCCAGCAACGACGGCTACCTGCTGCAGTACTTCGTCGCGCGCGGCGTGCCGGTCACCGGCATCGAGCCCGCGGCGAACGTGGCGAAGGTCGCCGTCGCGCGCGGCGTGCCGACGCTCTGCGATTTCTTCGGCGAGCGCCTGGCCGGCGAGCTCGCGCGCGGCGGCCGCGCGGCCGACCTCGTCGTCGCCAATAACGTGCTGGCCCACGTTCCCGACATCAACGATTTCGTCGCCGGCGTGCGCCTGCTGCTCAAGCCCGGAGGCGTCGCGACCTTCGAATTTCCCTCGCTGCTGAACCTGCTGGCCGAACTGCAGTTCGACACCATCTACCACGAGCATTTTTCTTACCTCAGCCTGTCGTTCGTGGCAGCGTTCTTCGCCCGGCACGGATTGCGGGCGTTCGACGTGGAATCGATCCCGACGCACGGCGGGTCGCTCAGGGTCTACGCCTGCAATGCGGGCAGCCGGCGCCCGACCGCGGAAGCGGTGCGGCTGCAGATGGAGAAGGAATCGCGCTTCGGCCTCGAGCGCGCTGCGACGTACGAGGTTTTCCGCGAGGAGACCAAGCGCCTCAAGCGCGCCGTGCTGCAGTTCCTGATCGGGCTGAAGGAGCAGGGCAGGCGCGTCGCCGCCTACGGCGCGGCGGCGAAGGGCAACACGCTGCTCAATTACTGCGGCATTCGGCGCGACCTGATCGACTTCGTCGTTGACCGCAACGTGCACAAGCAGGGCCATTTCCTGCCGGGGTCGCGCCTGCCGATCCTGCCGCCGGAAGCGGTGGCCGAGCGCAGGCCGGACTACCTGGTCGTGCTGCCGTGGAACCTTGCCGCCGAGATCAAGCAGCAGATGGCGGAGATCCGGCGCTGGGGCGGGAAATTCGTCACCTTCGTGCCGCGCGTGGCGGTGGATTAGCGCGATGCGCATCTCCGATACGCCGCTGCAGGGCGCCCTCCTCCTCGAGCCGGAGCCGATTACCGACGAGCGGGGCTTCTTCGCGCGCACCTTCTGCGTCGACGAGCTCGCCGCGCGCGGCCTGCGCTTCGAGATCGTGCAATGCAACGTTTCCGGCAACCGGCGCCGCGGTACGCTGCGCGGCCTGCACTTCCAGCGGCCGCCGCACGCCGAGGGCAAGATCGTCTCCTGCCTCGCCGGCTCGCTCCTCGACGTGATCGTGGATCTGCGTCCCGAGTCGCCGAGCTTCCGCCGCTGGCACGCGGTCGAGCTGAGCGCCTCGAACCGGCTCGCGCTGGCCATCCCGCCCGGCTTCGCGCACGGCTTCCAGACGCTCGAGGACGGCACCGACGTGCAGTACCTGATGTCCCACCGCTATGTCGCGCAGGCCGCGGACGGGGTGCGCTGGAACGATCCGGCGTTCGGCATCCGCTGGCCGATCGGGCGCCCGATCCTGTCGGCGCGCGACGCCGCTTATCCGGACTTCGGGAGCGGCCGGTGAAGATCCTGGTCATCGGCGGTTCCGGCCAGGTCGGCAGCGAGTTGGTGCGGCAGGCGCCGCCGGCGCATGCGACCTTCGCGCCGCCCAGCAGCGCGCTCGACCTCGCCGACGCGCCGGCCGTGGCGGCGCAGCTCGCCGAAACCGGGGCGCAGGTGGTGGTGAATTGCGCGGCGTACCATCGCGTGGTGGACTGCGAAACGCACGCGGAGGAGGCCTTCCGGATCAATTGCGTGGCGATCCGCGATCTCGCGCGCGCCTGCCGCGCGCGGGGTGCGAAACTCGTGTCGCTGTCCTCCGATTACGTGTTCGACGGCGCGCGCGCCGAGCCTTACCGCGAGGACGATTGCCCGCGGCCGATCCAGGTGTACGGCATCACGCGGCGCGCCGGCGAGTGCGCGGCCCTCGCCGAGTATCCCGAGGGGACGGCGGTGGTGCGCACGAGCGCGGTGTTCGGCACCGCCTACAGCCGGTCGCGCGACGGCAATTTCATCAGCAAGTGCGTCGCAGCGGCCCGCAAGACCGGGCGGCTCGAAGTCGCGGTCGAGAATACCTTTAGCCCCACCTACGCGGGGGACCTTGCGGCGGCACTGCTCAGGCTGATCGGCCTGCCGGGCTTCTTTCCCGGGGTGTACCACCTGACGAACGAGGGCGCCTGCAGCTGGTTCGAGCTTGCCGGGTACGCGGTGCGCGCGTTGAAAATCGACTGCCACCTGACGCCGGTGGACCGCGGCAGCCGCACGGGCGACATGCTGCGGCCGCGCCAGTCGGTGCTGGCGAACACGCGCGCCGCCGCGCTCGGCGTGCGGCTCCCGGCTTGGCAGGACGCGGTATCGCGCTACGTCGAGCAGGCTCGCCTCTAGGAATTCTCTGCGCATGCACAGGAATCGCTGATGCCGCCGGACATGCCACTCGCCTCTGCAGACAGCGTCCGGTTCTACGAGAACCTGTGGCTGCGCGAATGGGCGGACATGGAGCGGTTCAACCCGACCGCGCGCCACCTCAAGCGCAACATCGTCCGGCTCATCGAAGGAGTAATGCCGATCGAGTCGATCCTCGATGCGGGCTGCGGCATGGGCCTCAACGTGCGCGACCTGCGCGAGCACTTTCCTTCGGTCAGGGTGACGGGCTCGGACCTGTCGGAGCCGATCCTCGACGTGGCGCGCAAGTACGTGGGCGCCGATCCGGCCGTGGATTTCGCGCCCCTGGATCTCTCCCGGGGTGCGCTCGGCCGGCAGTTCGACCTGGTGCTCTGCAACCAGGTACTGGAGCACCTCGAGGACGACGTGAGCGCCATCCGGCACCTCGCGCAGATGGCAAGGCGCTACGTGCTGATCACGGTGCCGGGCGGGGCCTACAACTCCACCAGCAAGCTGGTCGGGCATTTCCGTCACTACAGCCGCGACGACATTTGCTCGAAGGTCTCGGCGGCCGGGCTGCGCATCGTTTCGCAGAGGGAATGGGGTTTTCCCGTCCACAGCCTGTACAAGCTCATGCTCGGCCTACTGCCACAGAAGGCGCAGAAATCGGTAGGCATGGGCAAGTACGGCGTCGCCAAGAAGCTCATTTCCGGCGCCATCTACCTCGCGTTCTATGCCAATCAGTTCGACCGGGGCGCGAACGTCATCGTGCTGGCGGAAAAGGCTCCGGCGCCATGAGCAACCCGCATCGCTATCTCGAGCCGAGCGCGAAGAATGCGTTTGCGTTCGCCGCCAAGGGCTACTCGTGGCGCGAACTGCTGTTCAAGGGCATCGCGCTGAAGGTCTACTCGCGCATTGTTTCCGCCCTGCGCCACCCGCTGGCGGAAAGGGGCCGCGGCGTGGACATCGATCACCGCGCGGTCGTCGACGGCTGCCGCTACATCTCCCTGGGCGACGGCGTGCTGGTGCAGCGAGGCGCGTGGCTGGTGGTTCCGCTGTTCGACCTGCCGGCGGTGGAAGAGCGGGTCTACCTGTCGATCGGCGGCGGCACCCGCGTCGGCGCGAACTGCACCATCTCCGCCGCCCGGCGGATCGATATCGGCAAGGACGTGCTGTTCGGCCCGAACGTGACCGTGCTCGACCACGCGCACGCCTACGAGGATCCGGCCGTGCCCGTATCGCGCCAGGGCGTCGTGAGCCGCGGCGGCGTGCGGATCGGCGACGGATCGTGGCTGGGCGCGAACTCGATCATCTACTCGGCAGCGGGAGAGCTGAGCCTGGGCGAGCACTGCGTCGTCGCCGGGAATTCCTTCGTCCGCGACGACGTGCCGCCGTTTACCGTGGTCGCGGGCAATCCGGCGCGGCCCGTGCGCAGGTTCGACCGCGCCTCGGGCGCCTGGGTCGGCGTCGAGTAGATGCCGTCGCGCGACTTCTGGCGCGGCCGCCGCGTCCTCGTTACCGGGCATACCGGGTTCAAGGGCACGTGGCTGTGCATCCTCCTGCGGATGCTCGGAGCCCGGGTGCACGGCATATCGCGCGACATTCCCACGCAGCCCAGCCTGTTCGAATTGGCGAAGGTCGGCGAGTTCGCACAGACCGACTTCCAGGACATCCGGGATCTCGACCGCTTGCGCGAACTGGTGCGGAACGCGGAGCCGGAAATCGTGGTGCACGCGGCCGCGCAATCCCTGGTGCGCGAAAGCTATCGCAATCCGGCCGAGACCTTCGGCAGCAATGTCATTGGAACCGCGTACCTGCTCGAGGCCGTGCGGCATGCGCCGTCGGTCCGCGCCGCCGTGGTCGTGACGACCGACAAGTGCTACGAGAACGCCGGCGCGAAGATGCGCTTCAAGGAAGACGACCGGCTCGGCGGCAGCGATCCGTACAGCGCGAGCAAGGCCGCCGCGGAAATCGTCACTGCCGCAATCCGGCATTCGTTCCATGGGCCGGCATCGGCCGGGGCGCGGAAGGTCGCGATCGCCACCGTCAGGGCGGGCAACGTCATTGGCGGCGGCGACTGGGCGGCAAACAGGCTGGTGCCGGACGCGATGCGCGCGATCCTGGAGGGGAAGGCGCTGGAGGTCCGAAATCCCGCGATGGTCCGCCCGTGGCAGCACGTGCTCGATCCCTTGCACGGCTATCTGCTGCTCGCGGAAAAGCTGACGAACGAAGGCGAGAAATTCTCCGAAGCCTGGAATTTCGGGCCGGACGAGGCGAGCGAATGGCCCGTCTCCAGGGTTGTCGGGCGCCTGTGCGAACTCTGGGGGCAGGGTGCGAGCTGGATCCACGCGCCGCTCGACGATGGAGCGCACGAAGCCGCCTACCTCACCCTCGATTCCACGAAGGCCAGGAACCGGCTCGGCTGGAAACCTCAACTCATGATGGAGGACGCGCTGAGATTAACGATGGAGTGGTACAGAGCCTTTGCCAAAGGTGAAAATGTGCTAGCCGTGACTGAACAGCAAATATCGCAAGGGCTGAAAGCGTAGTTCTCGCCACAATATTTTGACTTCGACATCAAATCGAATTGCGCTCCTGGTTGCAGCGACTCTATTACTGCTGCTCGCAATCTATCTCGTTGGGCGGAGTCAATATGATGAGCGATGGAGCGCGTGGGCTTACGGCGACGCGCAAATGCTAAATGCAGGAAAGACATTTGCGCGTACGGGCTTTATTGCAAATAACTTCTTGCCTCTGATCAATCCGGGCCTGCCGCACGATCTGATCCCGAACAACTTGCCAAATGGACGGTACACGCACTACCCTTCTCTGCACGCGACGCTCATAGGCGTACTGGCCTTGGCGTTCGACGACCCATTGATTCCGGCGAGGATCATGATGGTCGTTTTTTCCCTTCTTGCGCTGGTCTGCTGGTATCTCCTGCTCAGCGAGATATTTGACCCATGGGTCGGACTGGCGTCTTGCATGTTTTATGTGGTGACCATCCGGTTCCTGGAATACGCGGACGCTCTGTGCAATCAGCCGATCGATGAATTCACAAGAGCTGCAGGCCTGTTGCTGCTTTGGAAGCTCGCTTCATCTCTTGACAGAAACGTCGACGTATTCACTCGCAGGCAATGGCTGCTGCTGATCGGCTTCGCGGCGGTCATATTCGTAAATTCGCTGAATTCAGTCGAGTTCCTTCTGTTTTTCCAGGTCCTTTTTCTCGCTCTTGTCGTTGTAAACGGCTGGAGGAAGACCCTTGCATTCAGATCCTTCCTCGTTGTCGCCTTCGCCGTCGGGATCGGCGGTTTGCTGCATTTCGTTCAAGTCTGGGCTGAATGGGGTTCTGTTCGTGGTGTGATCAACGATTGGGCTGGAGTTCTCCTGCACCGCAGCTTTGATGTGTCGAATGAAGTCCATCGTGTAGAAAATTCGAGAGGTTTTGCGACCTTGTATGGCCAACTCTGGAATACGGCGACGAGTTATGTGGGTTCCGTATGGGGACGAGGACTATCCATCGCGCTTGCACTCTCAATCGTCCTGGTGCTGGCATCGTGGACATCGCGAGGGCGTCTATTCGTTGGCGTCGACCGCGTATTGTCCACGAATTGGCTAGCGCAGATTCGCAGCTCGATCCGTGGAACAAGAAGTGCATTCATGTTTGCGCTTCTTCTTGCCTCAATTTCCTTTTACGTTGCATTCCCAGTTCACTCGATCAACTACATTCCTTTCTATGCGGCCAATCAGATTGAGCCCATAGTTGCAATTATTTTCGGGCTAACTTTGATTGCGCTAGGGAGAGGCGTTATTCGGACATGGCAGGAAGTCTTCATTCGGGCCGCGAAGAGTCTTACTGCGAGGCTGTTCGCATTCTTGACCGTACTAATCTCTTGTGGATTGATTGCGTGGATGATGTCTCCGCTGACAAGGATGATTCCATACTTAGTGGCATTTCCAAACGGCTTTAAGAGTGCTGAGTCCCGTATCGCATTCATTACGGCCGGCGATGAGGCTACATGGCGGGAGCGATTTCGGAACGCCACCTTGATAGCCAGGAACACGGCGCCAGACGACGTTGTCTTGGTGCCTGAGAGCTGGCGAGGGAGTGCCGAATTTGAGGCGTATCCAGTGATCGAGTACTACGCGTCTCGCCACTTGGTCCCCTATGGCAAGGATCCGCAAGTACTTAGGAGAAAACTGTTGGAGATCGAGGCTTTCAGAGCTCGGTACTTGGACAAAGATGTGCGGTATGAGAATTTCAAAATATTCGCCTACTTAGATCCAAAGGAAACCGCTCCAGAAGTTCGCGAATTTGTGACGAGCACGTATCCGCGGGCCCAACCGGACCAAGGCTCGGTCAACGGTGCGCTATATGTCGTTAGTCCTGGCGCAGTACCGCCGGCTGCGCGCCAATCGAACTGAATCGTGAAGAAAGGCAATGGGCTTTGCACTCAGGCTATGCGGAAGAACGGCATGACCAGCAGAAGCTGCAATGGTGAGGAGTGCGAACGCATGGGATGGTCGTGACAAAGTCTAGATTCCGGGACTTTGCGGCCCTGGTTGCGCTCGCATTTCTATGTTTGGGCGTATATGCGCCGCATATGTTGGGTCATACAACGACGGTCGGATCGGTTGATCGCCTTGCAACCTTCATGAATGTGCGCAAATTTCACGTTGAGACGTTGCAGCAGGGCTCGGTGCAAGGGTGGAACGAACGCTCTCTCACAGGAATATCCACGTGGGGACTGCCTCATATGGCCCCGTTGCCAATGGCATATGTTGGGGCGCTACTTCCCTATCGGAATCTCTATTCTGGATTTGGTTGGGCTTCGTGCGGCCTGCTGATCCTTGGTGCTTGGTTCGCATACGCGTTCGTAAAGGAGCTCGTTGGGTTTGCATTTCCCTCATTTGTGGGGGCGGCGCTCTATGCGCTCTCACCATATTCGATCTTTCTGAACCTGTCCGTTGACGATGTTTATTTCGGGATGCTCTTGGTCCCGCTAGTAATGCTCGTTATTCGGCGCTGCGCCGTCCGGAATTACGCGCTGAGCTACCTTTGTATGTCACTTCTCTTGGGATTGCTGTTCTGGGTCAGCTTCTTGCAGGTAATCGCCTATGCGCTGATTCTATTCGGGGCATATTCCCTATGGCGCGGATATCGTTCTCACCAATGGACCATACCGGCGATCTTGGCTGCTTCCGTGGTTACGGCGCTCGCGCTCGCCGCCCCGCGTATGGGAAGCGTCGCGGAGGATTTGAGACTGCTTTATCGTGCGTCCGGATTTACTGTCGTTGCTCCGATCGAAATCCTCCGCATATTTCGCGACGGCATCTTTGGCGATGTCGTCCAGGAAGGTAGCTCGATCAATCCGGATTTCAATCCCTACGAAGGGATCCGTCTTTGCGTCGCTGGTTTTGCGACTCTTCTAGTAATTACAAGGCTTATCCGGTCGTCCGACGGCACATGGTTTCCGCTCATTCCAGTGCGGCGGGATGACTTTCCGTTCTTTTTCCTATTTTTCGTAGCCGTTGCTGCCTTCCTCTCGGTCCTTCCGCTGCAACATCTCCTCTACTACCTATTTCTCAAACAAAGTCTTCTCCACGGCAAGCTCAGCATCGTCGCGCTCCTGCCGCTGTGCGTGCTCGTCGCTGCACTGCTTCACGAAGCACGCAATGAAACACAATCGAGCGCTATTTCTGCGCTCCAGTCAGTGGTGGCGCTAGGGACGGCGATCGTCGGCGGCATATCAATCGCCATTGCTGTTCCAGCCCTTGCGTGGACTGTCACGGATCTGCTCAAGTTGCCAGAGTCATTTCGATGGGAAGGCGCACGATACGCCGTCGCCACAGTCTCGATAGTGTCAGTGGGCATCGAACTGTTGCTGTTCATTGGGATCATTGCATTTGCGCTGGCACGCGATTCGATGCCACTGCGCAGGACGACAGCCAGCTGGCTCCTGGGTATCGCGATGGTGGCCTCTTCGTTCCTCATGGCATACGAGCGAATTAATGGGTCGCAAACCAAACTACCGCCGCCGATGTTTGCGTACTATTTTCTATCGGCAGGCCCCAACGACTTTAGGCTGCCAACGCCGGAGTCGCTCGCAGCGATGCATAGAAAAGTCGAAGCTCGCGACTACCGTAGCGTAGTGATCGCGCCGCCAGCCCAATTCCCGCATTCAATCGCGCCCCACATCGCGCAATTCTGGGGGTTCCGATTGCTCGAAGGCTATATCAACGGGTTGCCAACGCGCATGCTTGCACTCCCGTGGCCCAAAGATGTTCAGGGCCTGAGGACCATTCAATTCACCTCAGAAGACCAAATCGACTGGACATTCCTCTCTGCGCTCAATGTCAAGTACGCAATCAAACTGAACGAGGCGCTCTACTTCAACCGAGGGCGCGGCGGTTCCGACATACATCCGGATGAGATTGATGTGATGGAGAATCCTTTGCCGGTAATGCCGCGCGTATTTTGGGTCGGAACTATTCGTCCCGCGAGTGATGCGGCGAATGCTGCAATCTGGTATCGAGACGCAACCCTTCGCAGCAAAATCACCAACATGGCGGTTCTCGAGAGCTACGTGGAGGGGCTAGACGGCATCCGCACATACGCCACAAGTGGGAAGATGCGCGCGGATTTCAATGGTGACCACGTGATGCTTCAGATGGAACCTTCCGATCAACCGAGGTTTCTCGTAATAAACGAAATGTTTCATCCCCGTTGGAGAGCCTACGCTGGCGAGCGGGAGCTTCGGATCTACCCGACAAACGCAATAATGCGCGGCATTGAGGTGCCGCCCAACGTGACCGACGTGCAATTGCGATTCATTCCTTTCGTCAGAACGCTTACTGCGTGGATTATTGCTGGCAGCGGTTTTCTCCTCTTGCTGGGCCTGTTCGCCTTTCTTAGAAGACGCGGTGGCTCAACAATTCCTAAAGCGGAGATGGCGTGATCAAAGTCCTGGTGTTTGTACTGATGGCATGCGCGTTTCATATGGCAGTCGTCACCTTGATTTTCCGGACTCAATCCGTCAGCGATCGCGCCGCATTGATAGTGCGTATTTACGTGACGATCCTTCCGGTCCTGTACTTTGCTTACACGCTTACGCCGGCCGAGTTACGGTACTTGCCCTCTTGGCCTGACCTCGCGATGCCGAATGATTTCCGCTGGGTGTTTGCGCTTTATTCAGTTGCGATCTTCGGGGGCTTGCTCCAGCTTTATAACCTTACGGAGCGTGGGTTCTCTCTTCGCATACTGATTGATATTCTTTCGAGCCCGACTGAGGCGCTCGATACGGATCAAGTGATCCTTCGGTATAGCGATGGAAAAGGTGTTGATTGGATGTTTCAGAAACGAGTGGGTGGCTTGCAGGAGCACGCCATGATTCTCGTCGAAGGAGAACAGGCTTACCTAACACCTAGGGGTCGGTTCTTTGGTACTGCCTATATGTATCTTAGACGTGTGCTTGGCTTGCCTCTCAGCGCAAAGGCGAGTTCGTGACAAAGGGCGCTCAGATTGGGATCCTGGCTTTTGCGCTGTTCCTGATTTCGCACTGGCTTCTGTTCGGCGTGTGGAGATTGAGGAGTCGTAGCCGCGTCCTTTTCGGGCTCACGTTAGTTTTTGGAGTTTTGATGCTGCTTGCCTTGGCCCAAATACAGATTGCTTCGGGCTCGCTCAAGGTAAACTTTCCGCTTGCGCAGAGCGTGGCGTCGGTCATCTCGTTTGGCTGTCTGTGGTTCCTCTATATGCCGTTCTACTACACAATTCAAGATTCCCTCTCCATAGGGATGCTTATTGACATTGTTCGTTCAGGAGTTCGTGGCGTTCCCGTTTCCGATTTGAAACCGGAAACAAGACCAACGATCCAGCGACGACTCGATCGAATGGTTATTGCGGGATACATTTCCGCAACAGACGATGGCTACCGGCTTACTCGCAAAGGGCGGATCGTGGCGCGTCTATTCCGGGCGATCAAAGATCTCTGGAAGCTTGGCCCAGGAGGGTAGAGAGGCTTTAGGTGCCACAGTGGCTACTTCTGGGCAAGCGCGTTCGCGAGCGCTGAGAATTTCACGTAGTAGATCGATCTGAAATCGATGTCTGCCAGTGGCGCGCCTTGGATGTAAGTCTTGATGTGATCCTGGTAGCCGTAGATGTAGTTGTATTCCTGGTCAAAGATGACCGGGTTCCAATAGAAGACCGGGCGGATGATGACGCCCTGCGGCCCAAGCTGCCCGCTGCGCAGCATGCCGAGAATTTCGTTCATCAGCCGGTAGTCTTTCAAGACGGTATCGGAATCGAGGAGATTCGCCTTCAACGGCGTGAAGCGCGGGATGTAGCGACGCGTATTCGAGTACAGTTGAACAAGTTCCATCGGGTCGAATTGCACCCATAGCTCATCCAGATGCTTCTCCAGGGGGCCATTCGCAATCCGCTTTCTCACGTGCTCGACAAATTGCGCTGCCGACATGGAATGCTGGCCCAATTGCCCGCGCGGGACGACGTGGGAAAGGTAGGCCGCGTCCCGGAAGTAGTCCTCGGTGGTCTTCCAGATCAGCTCCCACTCGCTGACCCGGTAAACATGGGCGCTCGGGGCATAGGGGGGAAAGGTGACGTAGCGCTCTGGCACGCGGTCCCTCATCGTGGCACCAAACATCAGGAAATTGAGCACGAGACACAATGCGACAGCAGGGGCAGCCACTACGGCCGTCAGCTGGCGCCTGATCAGCGCCTGTCCCACGAGGATGCCCAATACTACGTTCAGGAAATAGAGGTGCGGAACGATCGCGCGCACGATCGGCTGGGAATAAAAAGCGGTTCCGGCCAGCGAGCCGGCTGCTGCTGCGATCAGAAGAAGGGATTTGTCGTTCCAGGATCGGACGGCCCACGCGGTCACCGCGGTACCGACGGAGCCGACGCCAATCGCCTTTCGGCGGACGAGATACATCGCGGCGATAAGAAGCGCGATGAGGACGATGAAAGGATTCCAGAGTCGCAAATCCCAGAGTTGGCGCTCGAGCGGCGGGTACGTGCTGATCAGGCTCGAGACGGTGTGCCTATAGCTGCTGAACTGATGGAAGAAGCCCGGCAAGCCCAACTCCTTGAAGCCTACGTAGATTTCCACGAAGCGGATATAGGCCGGCCAGGCAGCTGCGCCAAGAGCACCAGCCACGGTGAAGACGAATCGGCGCCGCCATGTGCGTTCACGCAGGCAGACCCAGAGAAACATCAGGCCGCCGAGCATCATGCTCAGGAGGACTACGTGCGAACTGGCCAGAAGCGAAAATACGAGCAGGTTCGCGACGACGAAGAAGCGCGCGGGTCCGATCTCCCGGCCGCGCGCGAATACATAGTAGGCAAGCAACGCGTAGAAAATTCCCGCGATGGTGTGCGACTGATAGGAATAATTGTTGTATAGGTTGAAGACGTCGAAGATGTAGAAGAGCGAGACGGCGGAGGGAATGACCAGGCTTCCGGCATGCAGCTTGATCGTGAAGAAGATCAGCATAAGCACCGCGATCCCGAGAACCAGGTTGGTCGCGGCCAATCGCGGAATGCTTCTCTGGAACAGTGCCTGGTCGAAGGGCCAGGTCAATGCCGCGGCCGTCAGCGAGTAGCCGAACTTGAACGAAGGATAGGGATAAAGGGCGCTGGCGAGTGACGTGTACGCCGGCAATGCGCCCGGCGGTACTGGCTTGGCTGACATGATTGGCTGATGCTTGCCGTTGAATTTCTCGTAGGGGTCGGTCTGCAAGACCGAAATCGCCCCTTCCAAGTAATATGTGAAATCACCCTGAATGACATCGGAACCTTCCAGCGCGGCAAGGCTGCTTGACCTTACGAAGGGTCCATGGACCGCCAGAAACAGCAACGTGAGCAGGAGGAGAATTGATAGGGTCGCACTGCGCGACGCACCCGCATCGAGTTCGGCTTGCACCCGGTCCATCCTTTTCCGTGGCGACGCCGGCATGATACCGGGTGTTCCTTATTGCTCGTCGGGTCTCGATTCCCGCGTTTGCCATTGCGGCGAACCATGTAGTGCGAGGCGGAATTGAGGGTTGCGCACGGCGCTCTGCTGAATCTGGCGGGTCATGCCGCGCCGCTGGTCGCCGCGGTCGCGGCCGTTCCCGCGTTGATCGGCGCCATCGGGCAGGAGCGCTTCGGATTCCTCGCCTTGGCCTGGGCGCTGGTCGGCTACTTCAGCTTCTTCGATCTGGGCCTGGGCCGCGCGCTGTCGCGGATGGTGGCCGAGAGCGCCGGCGCGCCGCGCGGCGAGCGCCTCGCGGCCCTCTCGGGAAGCACCCTCACCCTGACGCTCGCGCTCGGCGTGGCGGCCGGTGCGGCGCTCATAGCCGCCGCGGATTGGCTATGTACGCGGGTGCTTTCGCTGCCGGCGCCGCTCGCGCGCGAAGCGGTGCCGGCGATGCAGCTGCTGGGCGCCTGCCTGCCGTTCGTCACGCTTACGGCGGCGCTGCGCGGCCTTCTGGAAGGGGATCGCGAGTTCGGCTGGGTCAATGCCATCCGCATCCCGGTGGGGGTCCTGACCTTCGCCGCGCCGCTGGCGGTCGCGTATGCGAGCCCGCGGCTGGACGCGCTCTGCGGCGCACTGCTCGTCCTGCGCGTTGTCACCCTGGCAGCGCACTGGGCGGCATGTGCGAGGCTGCTCCCATCGCTGGCGGGGCTGCGCATGCCGACGCGCGCAGCTGCGGACGAAGTGCTGGGCTACGGCGCCTGGGTGACGACCTCCAACATCGCCGGCTCGCTAATGGTCTATGTGGATCGCTTCGTGATCGGGGCGCAGATCTCGATGGCCGCGGTGGCGTACTACACCGCACCCTATGAAGTGCTGACGCGGCTCTGGGTGCTGCCGGCGGCCCTGGCTGGCGCGCTTTTTCCGGCATTTGCGGCCGCCGGGCCCGGCGAGCTGCGCAGCCTCTACCGCAAGGGCATTCTCTCTTTGCTCGGAACCGCAGTTCCCCTGGCTCTGCTGGTCGGCCTGTTCGCGCCGCAATGGCTGGAGCTGTGGCTGGGCGGGGATTACGCGGCGAAGAGCTCGGCCGCCGCGCTCTGGCTCGGGCTCGGCGTGGCGATCAACTGTCTGGCGCAGGTCCCGTTCACCTTGCTCCAGGCGCGCGGCCGCGCCGACCTGCCGGGCAAGCTCCACTTGGCCGAGTTGCTTCCCTATCTCGTGCTCCTCTTCGCGCTGATCGCCACGCACGGGATTGAGGGCGCCGCGATCGCCTGGTGCGCGAGGTGCGTGGTGGATGCGATCATGCTGTTCGTGCTTGCTGCGCGCCACCTGCCCGTGGAGGGTGCCTGACCGCTGTCATACGCTCGGCGCCCGCGCCGCGCTGCGCGGTCTGCGGCACCGAAGGGAGCCCGCTCTACTGGGGCCTGCGCGACCGCCTGTTCTCGGCGCCCGGTGAATGGGTGCTCGCGAAGTGCCCGCAGGACGGCTGTGGCCTGATCTGGCTGGACCCGATGCCGCTTGCCGAGGATATCGGGACGGCATACGCCGAGTACTACACGCATGCCGCACCGCTGCCACACCATGGATTGTCCGCGCTCTTTGCCGCTGCCCGGCGTGGTTATCTTGCCGCCATGTGGGGCTACGGGAGCGGCATCGGCCCGGCCCGGAAGCTGCTCGGCCTGCTGCCGTTCCTTTATCCGGGGCGGCGCACCGACCTGGATTTTTCGGTGATGTGGCTGGAGCCGCGCGCGATGGGGCGGCTGCTCGACATCGGCGCGGGCGGCGGCGAGCTGGTAGGGCGCATGTGCGATCTCGGCTGGCGCGCGGAAGGCCTGGATTTCGACGTGCAGGCGGTACGCGCCGCGCGCGCCCGCGGGCTGGTCATGCACGAGGGCGGGTTGCCGGAGCAGCGGTTCGCCGCCGAATCCTACGACGCCGTGACCATGTGCCATTCCCTCGAGCACGTGCACGATCCGCTTGCCTGGCTCGCCGAAGCGAGGCGGATCCTGAGGCCGGGAGGACGGCTCGCCATTGCCACGCCGAACAGCCGCAGCCTGCTGCACCGGCGGTTCGGACAGTACTGGTTCGCGCTCGACCCGCCGCGCCACCTGCATTTGTTCAACCGGGATGCGCTCTCCGCCCTGCTGCGCAAGGCGGGCTTTGCGGACTTCCGCGTCTTCACGTCGGTGCGCGACGCGAGGGGCGCGTGGCGCGGCAGCCGGGCCATCCGCGGTTCGGGTCGCTTCGACATGACGGCGCGCCCCGGCGCGGCGCTGCGCATCGCCGGCCAAGCGGTGCAATTTCTCGAATTCATGGTCAGCCTGGCGGACGCCGATGCCGGAGAGGACCTCGTGGCGTTGGCCGAGCGCACGGCATGAAATTCGGTGTCGCGCTGTGCACCTACAACGGCGAGCGTTATCTGCGCGCGCAGCTGGAAAGCATCGCCGCGCAGTCTCGGCGGCCGGACCTGCTGGTCGCGTGCGACGACGCGTCGCGGGACGGCACGCCGGCCCTGCTCGAAGCCTGGGCGGCGCAGGCGCCCTTCGAGGTGCGGATCGTGCGCAATCCCGCCAATCTCGGCTACCTGCGCAATTTTGAGCAGGCCGTCGCGCTCTGCGATGCTGACCTCGTCGCCCTGAGCGATCAGGACGACTGCTGGCGCGACGACAAGCTGGAAAAGCTCGAAGCGGTCTTCCGGACGGATGCGCAGGCGGCCGCGGTATTTTCGGACGCCGAGATCGTGGACGAGGATCTGAGGCCGCTCGGCTACGGCCTGCTCGACGTGCTTCGGGTGAGCGATGCGGAGCGCGAAGCGGCGCGCGCGGGGCGGCTCCTGCCCGTGCTGCTGCGCCGGAACGTCGTCGCAGGGGCCACGCTTGCGTTGCGCGCCGGCTGGAAGAGCCGGCTGCTGCCGATGCCGGACAGCGTGGTGCACGACGAGTGGATCGCGCTCTTCGCCGCAGCCCACGGCGCGCTGCGCTTCGTCCCGGAACGCCTGATCCGCTACCGCCAGCACGCCGCCAACCAGATCGGCGCCCGGCGCTGGAACCTCGCTGAGCATTACCGCAGCCTGCAAAGGCCGCGCCGCGCCGAGAACCGCAGGGTGCTCGCGCTGATGAACCGGCTGCGCGAGCGCCTCGGCCGCGGCGACCCGGGAATCGAGGGTAAGATCGCGCACCTCGAGCGCCGCGTGGCGCTGCCGCCGGCGCGCCTGCTGAGGCTGCCGGCCATCGCGGCCGAATACATGAACGGCCGCTATTCGCGCTACTCCTCGGGGTGGCGCACCGCGGTGCGCGACCTAATCTCGCCGTGACGCCGTCCGGGACGCGGGCTTCGGTGTGCATGGCGACCTGCAATGGCGAGCGTTTCATCGAGCCGCAGGTCGCCTCGATCCTGGCGCAGCTCGGGCCGCAGGACGAGATCGTCGTGTCCGACGACCATTCCAGCGACCGCACGCTGGAGAAGATCCGGGGCTTCGGCGACAGGCGCATCAGGGTCTTCAAGAATCCGCGCCGCGGGGTGACCGCGAACTTCGAGAATGCGCTCGCCCATGCGACCGGGGAGTTCGTGTTTCTCTCCGACCAGGACGACGTCTGGCTGGAGGGCAAGCGCGCGACGATGTGCGATGCGCTTGCATCACATGCCCTGGTGCTGAGCGACTGCCGGGTGGCGGATGCCGAGGGCAGGCTGCTGCACGAGTCGTATTTCGCTCTGCTCGGATCGCGCCCGGGCCTCGTGCGTAACTTCCTGCGCAACAGCTATCTCGGCTGCTGCATGGCCTTCCGCCGCGGCCTGCTCGAGCTTGCCTTGCCCATCCCCGCCGCGGTAGCGCACGACTACTGGATCGGCATGCTCGGTGAGCTCACCGGGAAGCCGCTCTTCCTCGCGCGCGCGCTGCTGATGTATCGCCGCCATGGCGCGACGGCCTCCTTCGCGGGAGGGAAGAGTGGCAGACCTCTGGCCACGCGTATCGGCTCGCGTGTCGTCCTCGCCTGGCACCTGCTGCGCCGCATGGGAACAATCCGGGCACGCCGTGGCGGCTGATTCTATCCGCGTGCTGCAGTTCGGCCGTTACGCCGACGAGAACTTCGGCGGCGTTGAGCGCGTGGTGCAGAATCTTGTGCGCGCGCTTGAGGGAAGTGCGATCTGTGTCAATCTGGTCGCCGGCCGTGGCTTCCGACCGGTCGGTGCGGACTGGCCCTGCAAGATTGTGCGCACCCGCGCGCTCGCGACGGTCGCGAGTGTGCCGCTGTGCCCGGCGATGCCGTGGACCGCGCGCCGACTGCACCGCCGTCACGATTTCCAGATCGCGCACCTGCATTTTCCTGATCCGATGTCGCATCTTGCCGCACTCGCGCTGCCGCGCTCAGTGCGGACGGTGATCACCTGGCACAGCGACATCGTGCGGCAGAAGAATCTGCTCAAGCCGTACCTGCCGCTGCTGCGGCGCTTCGTCGCGCGAGCGCACGCCGTCGTCGCCGCGACGCCGGCGCACTTCGAGAGCATGGCCCAGCTCGCCGCATTGACCCGCCCGGAGCAGCGCGCGGTCGTTCCCTATGGTTTTGACCTTGCGCCGCTGCAGAGACCGCACCCGCTCGCCGCGGAGCTGCGCCGCCGGCACGGCGGACGCATCGTATTCGCGCTCGGCCGGCACGTGTACTACAAGGGTTTCGAGTATCTGGTGCGCGCGATGGCCGCGGTGCCGGATGCAGTGCTGCTGCTGGGCGGGCGGGGGCCGCTGACGGATGATCTCAAGCGCACGGCGGCACAGTCCGGAGCGGGCGCGCGCGTCGTGTTCGCCGGTCCGATTCCCGAGGCCGATCTCGGCGCCTATTACCAGGCCTGCGACGTGTTCTGCCTGCCTTCCGTCGAGCCCTCCGAAGCCTTCGGCATCGTGCAGGTCGAGGCGATGGGTTGCGGCAAGCCCGTGGTGTGCGCGGATCTCAAGAACGGCGTGAACTGGGTCAACCAGGACGGCGTGACCGGGCTTGCCGTTCCGCCGCGCGACGAGCGCTCGCTCGCCGCGGCCTTGAACAAGTTGCTGGATGATCCGGCGCTGCGCGAGCGTCTCGGCGCCGCCGCCGCGATTCGGGCCGAGCAGCAATTTTCGCTCGCCGCGCTGCGCGAGGGCATGCTCGCGGTCTATCGCCGGGTGCTCGGCAAGCCGGCCTACCGCCCGTAGCGGTCCTCGAACCGCTCGATGTCGTCCTCGCCCAGGTAGCTGCCCGACTGCACCTCGATAATGAGCAGCGGCTCCTTGCCCGGGTTTTCCAGCCGGTGCCTGGTGCCCACCGGGATGTAGGTGGACTGGTTTTCTTCCAGGTACAGCGTGTCCTCGCCGCGCGTCACGCGCGCGCGGCCCGAGACCACCACCCAGTGCTCGGCGCGCTTGCGGTGCAGTTGCAGCGACAATGCGGCGCCGGGCTTCACCATCAGGCGCTTCACCTGGAAGCGCTCGCCTTCGTCCACCTGCTCGTAGTAGCCCCAGGGCCGGTAGACGCGCGTGTGGGAGAGGTGCTCGGAGCGGTTGGCGCGCTTCAGGTCCTCGACCACGTCGCGCACGTCCTGGCTCCTCGAGCGGTCGGCGACCAGCAGCGCGTCGTCGGAATCCACGATGATCAGGCCCTCGACGCCGAGCGTGGCGACCAGGCGCCGGTCGGCGAAGACGAGCGTGTCCTTGGTGTCCTGCAGCTGCACGTCGCCGCGCGCGGCGTTGCCCGCGCCGTCCTTCTCGGCGAGCTCCCAGAGCGCGCCCCATGAGCCTACGTCGCTCCATTCGAACTCGGCCGGGATCACCGCCGCGTGCGCGGTGCGCTCCATCACCGCGCGGTCGATGGCCTCGGCGGGGCAGGCGAGGAAGGCCTCCTTGCCCAGGCGCAGGAAGCCGAGGTCCTCGGTCGATTCCGCGAACGCCCGGCGCGCCGCCGCGAGGATGTCGGGCCGGTAGTGGCCGAGCTCATCCAGCACGCGCTTCGCGCCGAAGACGAACATGCCGCTGTTCCAGTAGGCGCGCCCGGTGTCGATGAGGCGCTTGG
This sequence comes from Burkholderiales bacterium, assembly GCA_049651845.1. GTDB lineage: Bacteria > Pseudomonadota > Gammaproteobacteria > Burkholderiales > SG8-39 > RBG-16-66-20. The sequence goes on from JBASCW010000023.1 coordinate 142,000, forward strand.
CTTCCGCTTCGGCGGGCTTTTCTACGAAGCGCGCGACCTTGTAGGCGTCGCCCGCCACGGCGTGGCCGCTGTCCTTCAGCAGCTGGCCTCGCTCGATGTAGCCGAAGCCGCTGTCGGGGCGCGCGGGCTTGATGCCGAAGGTGGCGAGCATGCCCGCGCGCGCCACCTCGGCGGCGCGGTGCACCGCATCGTTGAACGCCGCCTCGCCGCGGATCGCGTGGTCCGAGGCGAGCACCAGCAGCACCGGGTCCTCTTTCTCGCAGGCGAGCGCGGCCACGGCCACCGCGGCGGCGGTGCTGCGGCCGGCGGGCTCGAGGATGATGCGTGTGTCGGCGCCCGATATGCCGATTTCCGCGAGCTGGTCCTGCACGAGAAAGCGGTGCGCCTCGTTGCAGATGACGAGTATCGTCGCGTTACCTGAGGCCGCGCGCGCGCGCAGCGCCGTGTCCTGCAGCAGGGTGCGGCCGGTGACGAGCGGCAGGAACTGCTTGGGCAGCAGCTGGCGCGACACCGGCCACAGGCGGCTGCCCGCGCCGCCGCAGAGGATCACCGGGACGATACTCGCGGACATCGCGCTACTGTAGCCCAGGTTTTGGGCGGGTCCTTCTCATCCTTGCATTTTGTGCGACACATGCACAAAATGCAAGGATGAAGGGAACTCGGATCGAGCGCCAACGCCTGGCCTCGAGGGTCGTACTGGCGCTTCGGCGCAGCCGCGTGGTGGCGTTGACCGGGCCGCGCCAGTGCGGCAAGACGACGCTCGCTCGTTCGCTCGCCACGGCGGGTCGCGGCGCCTACTTCGACCTGGAGGATCCGGTCGCGGCGGCGATGCTTGCCGAGCCGCTTACGGCGCTCGGTCCGCTGCGCGGCCTGGTCGTGATCGACGAAGTCCAGCGCGCCCCGCAGCTGTTTCCGGTCCTGCGCGTGCTTGCCGACCGCGATCCGGGCCCGGCACGCTTCCTGCTGCTCGGCAGCGCCTCGCCCGAGCTGACGCGGCAGGCCTCCGAGAGCCTCGCCGGCCGCGTCGAGTTCGTCGACATGGCGGGCTTCACGCTCGAGGAGGTCGGGAAAGGTGCGCTACGCCGGCTCTGGCAGCGCGGCGGCTTCCCGCGCGCCTTTCTCGCGCGCGGCGAGGCGGCGAGCCTGGCGTGGCGCGAGGACTTCATCCGCACCTTTCTAGAGCGCGACGTGCGCAATCTCGGGATCAACATTCCGGCGCCCGCGCTGCGCCGCCTTTGGACGATGCTCGCGCATTACCACGGCCAGATATGGAACGCGTCCGAGATCGGGCGCGCGCTCGGCGAAGCGCATACAACCGTCAAGCGCCACGCCGACAGTCTCGCGGGCGCGCTGGTCGTGCGCCAGCTGCAGCCGTGGTTCGAGAATCTGGGCAAGCGCCAGATCAAGGCGCCCAAGGTCTATGTGCGCGATTCCGGCCTGCTGCACGCCCTGCTCGGCATCGGTTCGGGCGCGGCGCTGGCGCAGCATCCCAAGGCCGGCGCCTCGTGGGAGGGGTTCGTCATCGAGCAGGCGCTCGCGGCAGCCGGCGAGCGCAATGCCTACTACTGGGGGACGCAATCGGGCGCCGAGCTCGATCTGCTGCTGCTGCGGGGCGGCAAACGCTACGGCGTCGAAGTGAAGCATGCGGACGCACCCCGGCTCACCAAGTCCATGGCGATTGCCCAGCACGATCTCCGCCTGGAGCGCCTGTTCGTGGTTTACCCCGGCAGCGAAACCTACGCGCTCGGCGCGCACGCCGTGGCGCTCGGGCTGCCGGAGTTGCTGCGCCGCCTGAGGTGAAGGGCGGCTTTCTTCCGCTGCCGCCCGCTACCGTCTCGAAGCCGCATCCGGCCATCCTTGCAAAAGCTCCATGAGATGGAGGATTTGCAAGGTTGTGAGCCGGGCGCGTGCCGGCGCTTACTCCAGGCCCGACAACGCGGCGAGCATCCGGCGCGCGCGCTCGACCAACGCGGCGTGCGTGAACTGCTCGAGGTGCGCTTTCGCGGCGACGCGCGGATCGGGCCGCGGCTTTCCCGCGAGGATCGCATCGAGGATTTTCTCGAAGTGCCGGCCGCCGTCCTCGCGCGGATCGCGGTAGAGAAAGCCGCTCGCGCCGTCGACCACCGTTTCCGTGAACGGCGGCGCGGCGGGCGCGAGCACCGGCGTGCCGCAGCCCTGCGCTTCGAGCGCATTCAGCCCCAGCGCCTCCTTCTCGGGCAAGCCGGTCATCAGGTAGTCGAGCTGCGGGTAGATCGCCGCCACGTTCGGCTGGAAGCCCCAGAAGCGCGCGCGCGCACCGAGCGGCGCGAGCGCGCGCTTCAGGTGCCGGATCTGGCCGTAGCCGCCGTTGCCGAAGATTTCCAGGCGCACCTGGGGCCGGCGCGCGAGCGCGGGCGCGAGGATCGAGAAGAGGGCCGGGAACTGCTTGATCGGCGAGAGCAGCGAGACGATGCCGAGCGTGAGGCCCGGCGCTTTCGCGAACGGCGTGCCGGCGCCGCGCACGCCCACGAGCTTCTCCAGGCGCCCGAGCAGGACGTCGCGCGGCTTCTTGCGGTCCACGATCAGCGGCGAGCGCAGCACCACCGGTTCATCCGAACGCGCGAGGTCGATGGCGCCATAGACAGGTTCCGGATACGCCTGCTCGATGCCCGCGCGGCGCAGCAGCTCGATGCAGTAGCGCGATACGGAGAACACCAGCCGGTAGGCGCGGAACTCATCTGGGCTGCGCTGGTACATCGGCATGTGCGCGAAACCGGTGAGCACGTGCTGCCGGGCCAGCCAACCGAGCGTAGGCCTGGAGAGCGGCCCCTGCGTCAGCACCATGGCGCGCGCCGGCAGCAGGATCTGCAGCTCCGCCTCGTCCGGCACCGGGATGCACTCGATGCGCTCGCCGGCGAGGCCATCCCAGAGCCGGTTGGCGGGATTCACGTACAGGCTCACGCGCGCGCCAGCGTCCGCGAGCGCGCGTGTGAAGCTGCGCGTGTAGATCTCGCCGCCGCCGACGATGCCCTGCAGGTTGATCTGGTGGACGTGCAGCATTCAGTGCCCGCCGCAATGCGCGAGGTACTGGTCGGCGCCGGTGCGGAAACGCTCGAGCTCGCCGTCGCCCACGGCAGGATAGTTCTCCAGCGCCGCGCGCATGTTCTGCGCGAGCCGCTCCGCGTCCCCGGGCGGCGACAGGAAACGCGCGAGCGGCCCGGTGAGGATCTCGGCCGGGCCGTGGGGGCAGTCGGTGCTCACGGCGGGCACGCCGAGCACCAGCGACTCGACCAGCACGTTGCCCAGCCCCTCGCTGTCGGAGCAAAGTACCGACAGCCGGGCGCCGCGCAGCCAGGGATAAGGGTTGGGCTGGAAGCCGGGCAGCAGCAGCCGCTCGCGGATTCCGAGGCTCTGCGCGAGCGCCTCCAGCTGCCGCAACCACGCGCGGTCCGAGTCGGTGTAGGTGCCGCCGATGAGCACCAGCCGGTAGGCGGGATCGAGTTGGGCGAAGGCGCGCAGCAGCACGTCCTGGCGCTTGCGGTTCTGGAAGCGGGCCACGCATATTAGGTACGGCTCCGCCGGCAGCGCCGCGGGCTGCGCGGCCAGCCGGCGCAGGGCCTCGAAGTCGAACGGGTTGTAGATCGTGGCGAGGCTGCGCGGCGCGATGCCGAGCTCCTGCGTGATCTCGCGCCCGATCGCCTGCGACACCGTGATCAGGTCGCGGCCGCCGTAGAGTCCGCGCATGCGGCGCGTCCAGCGCCAGCGCCGGATGCCGCGCTTCCAGGCGCGCCGCGTGCGTACCTTCTGCTCGATCGCGTGGGCCACGGAGTTGTGGCAGACGATGTACAGGCGCGGCAAGCGCGCGATCAGCGCGATGCGGTTGGAGTCCTCGGCGTTGGAAAGGAAAAAGTCAAAGTGCAGGCCGTCGGCCTCGATGCGCCGGACGGCGTCCGCGAGGCGGCGGGCGAGCAGCCACTTGTTGAGCGGCCGCAGCCGCGAGAGCTCGCCGGTGTCGCTCAGCGCATGTACCGTGCAGCTGCCGGGCTCGGGCGCGAACTCGACCGTGTCGCGCACCAGGATCACGTGCACGTCGTGGCCGCGCGCGTGGAACTGCGCCGCCAGGTTCAGGACCACGCGCTCGGCGCCGCCGCCGATCAGCGAATCGACCAGCAGGCCGACCCGCATCAGCCCGCGCTGCTCTTGCCCGGCGCGGACTCGCCGTAGACCGCGGGGTTCAGCTTCGGGTCGTTGTACATCTTGAACTGGCGGTAGATCTTGAAGCGCGACTCGCCGCGCGCGCACTCGGCGAGCAGCCGGTCGAGGCAGGCGGCGAGGTCGGCACGCTGTTCCATCAAGCGATTCAACTTGTGCGTGCATTCGTCCACGTGCGCGCGATCCACGTCCGTGCGCTGCGTCTGCAGGCGCATGTGGTGGATCTTGAGCGACAGGATCGACAGCCGGTCGAGCATCGCGCCCGGGGTTTCGCTGTTTTGTCTCGCCTTTTCAGGGAAGTCCTTCGCAAAGAAAAAACCGAACAATTGCTCGTCGATCCGCTCAATCGCATCGTTACGCTGCTGGTTGTAGCGGTCGATCGCGCGCTTGTTGCCCGCGATCTCGGCGTCCGGCGCGAGCCGGCGCCGCGCGAGGTCCTCCTCGCCCCAGAGCAGCTGGTTGTTGCGGTGGTTGTCCTCGATCGCGCGCCACAGCTCCGAGGCGGCCTCGCCCTTCTGCAGGCCGTCGTGGAAATCGCAGACGCGGCGGGCCTCGAGCGGCGTCATCGGCTCTGCGCCCTGTTCAGCTCGATGAGCTTCGCGTACTTGAGGAAGCTCGTCATGCAGCCGATCGCGATGTGCACCAGGCCCGGCAGCCCGTCCAGGAGCCCCAGGCGCAGAAAGTAGAACTTGACGAAGCGCACCGCGGGCGAGAACGCGAGCTCGAGAATTCCGGCGCGGCGCCCCTGGCGGTGCAGCTCCGCCGCGGCAAGGCTCGAGTAGCGGTTCTGCTTCTCGAGGTAGCGGCCGAGGTCCTCGGCCGATTCGTGCAGCAGGTCGCCTTCGAGCGTGCCCGGCGTTACCGCATAGAGCACCTTCTCGTGCACCGCGTCGTCGCTCCAGCGCGCCTGCCGGCGGTCGAACAGGCGCGGGCTCCAGTCCGGATAGCCTTCGCCGTGGCGCAGCCAGCGGCCGAGGAAGCGGTTGCAGCGCGCCATGCGGTAGACAGGCGCCGCGGGCGCTTCGAGCGCGCGCACGATGCTCGCCGCGAGCTCGGGCGAGACGCGCTCGTCGGCGTCCAGGCACAGCACCCAGTCGTGCGCCGCCTGCTCCACGGCGAACTGCTTCTGGCGCCCGAAGCCGAGCCATTCCTTCGCCATCACGCGCGCGCCGTAGTGCTCCGCCGCCTCGCGCGTGCCGTCGCTGCTCTCGGAGTCCACCACCAGCACTTCGTCCGCGAACGCGACGCTGGCGAGGCACTCGGGCAACTGCGCGGCGGCGTTCTGGGTGATCAGGACGACGGAGAGCGGCACGGCGGAAAGGGGTTAAAATCCCGAGAAAACAAAGCGGTATTCTAGCCCACGCGATCCGGGCGAACTCCGCGCCGCAGGACGTCCTCCTTCACGTGCCGCGCATCCTGTTCATCAAAACCTCCTCGCTCGGCGACGTCGTGCACAACTGCCCGGCCGTGAGCGACGTCGCGCGCTGCGTGCCGGATGCGGCGATCGACTGGGTGGTGGAGGATTCCTTCGCGGAGGTGGCCGCGCTGCACCCGGGCGTGCGCCGCGTGATCCCGGTGTCGATCCGGCGCTGGCGCGGCGCGCTCCTCTCATCCGCGACCTGGTCGGAGATGTCGGCGTTCCGCGGCGCGCTGCGCGCCGAGCGCTACGACGCGGTGATCGACAGCCAGGGCCTGGTGAAGAGCGCGCTGCTGGCCGCCATGGCGCGCGGCCGCCGCCACGGCCTGGATCGAGCGAGCGCGCGCGAGCCGTTCGCCGCGCGCTTCTACGAAACGACGCATGCCGTCGCGGCGAACCTGCACGCGGTGGAGCGCAACCGGCGCCTCGCGGCCGCGGCGCTCGGCTACGCCGTGCCGGCGGGCTGCGACTACGGCTTGCGCGCCGAGGGCGAGCCGCCGCTGCGTGCGCAAGCGCCCTATGCCCTCCTGCTGACCATGACCAGCCGCGACGACAAGCTCTGGGCCGAGGAGCGCTGGCGCTCGCTTGGCCAGGGACTGGAGAAGCAAGGCCTGCGCTCCGTGCTGCCCTGGGGCAGCGAGGAGGAGCGGCGCCGCTGCGCGCGCATCGCCACCGCGATCCCGGGCGCGGTCGTGCCGCCGCGCATGCCGCTCGCCGGGCT